>JBKHGE010000004.1:0-100505 GCA_046539845.1 Desulfonatronovibrionaceae bacterium | reverse complement strand
GAGCACTTGCTTGACGCGCAAGGGGTCAGGAGTTCAAATCTCCTCGCGCCTACCACGGCAAGCAAACCAGGGAGGCTTTGCCTCCCTTATCTGTTTTAAGGGGATTATACTACGTGCGGGTCAAGGTATTGGATCAGCAGGGCGAACATGAGGTGGAAGCGGGTGCAGACCTGGGGTCCACTCTGGGCCGGGTCCTGTCCAATAAAAAGATGAAGGAGCTGGCCGCAGCCTATTGCAGCGGCAGCCTTTATGATCTGTTTGTTCCGTTCCCGGCCGAATGTTCAACCATAGAGCCGGTCTTTCTGTCCTCGCCTGAGGGGCTGGAGGTTTTGCGCCATTCCGCCGCCCATGTCATGGCCGAGGCGGTGAAGTCCCTCTTCCCCTCCGCAAAGGTGGCCATCGGCCCGGCCGTGGAGAATGGATTCTACTACGACTTCGATTTTGAGCGCTCATTCACCCCGGAGGATCTGGAAGAGATAGAAGCCCGCATGGCCCGAAGTATCGGGGCGGATCTTCCCTTTGCTCGCGAGGAGGTCCCTCTGGAGGAGGCCAAAAGGCTCTTTCTGGAGAAAAACGAGAACTACAAGCTCGAGCTCTTGGATGAGATGGACGGGGACACGGTTTCTCTGTATCGGCACGGGGATTTCGTGGATCTGTGTCGCGGGCCGCATCTGCCCCGTACCGGGATGATCAAGGCCTTTAAGTTGACCTCAGTGGCCGGGGCCTACTGGCGCGGAGACGAGAACCGGCCCATGCTGCAGCGCATTTACGGGACCGCCTTCTCCTCGGACAAGGAACTCAAGAAATACTTAAATTTCCTGGAGGAGGCCAAAAAACGGGACCACCGCAAGCTCGGGGTACAGTTGGATCTATTCAGCTTCTCTGACGAGGCTGGCCCGGGCATGCCTTTATGGCATCCCAAGGGGGCGCTGGTCCGAACCATCCTGGAGGATCTCGCCCGCAAGGAACACTTGAGGCGCGGGTATGATCTGGTCCAGGGACCGACTCTGTTGCGCAGCGAATTGTGGCAAAAATCCGGGCATTATGACAACTACCGGGAAAATATGTATTTTTCCGAGATAGACGGGCAGTCCTATGGGATAAAACCCATGAATTGCCTGGCCCATATGCTCATTTACAAGTCCCGGATGCACAGCTATCGTGACCTGCCAGTTCGGTACTTTGAGCTGGGCACGGTGCACAGGCACGAGAAATCCGGGGTCCTGCACGGACTTTTGCGCGTACGCCAGTTCACCCAGGATGATGCCCATATCTTGTGCCGCCCGGACCAGCTTCAGGCCGAGATCGTGGATATAATCCGTTTTGTCCAGGACATCCTGGGTGTTTTCGGGTTTGACTACGAGATAGAGATCTCTACCCGGCCGGAGAAATCCATAGGCTCGGACGAGGCTTGGGACCGGGCTACCGCTGCTTTGACCGCGGCCTTGGAGAGCCAGGAGCTGGATTTTGTGGTCAATTCCGGGGATGGAGCGTTTTATGGCCCGAAGATTGATATAAAGCTGAAAGACGCTCTGGGTCGCAGCTGGCAGTGCACCACTATTCAATGCGATTTTACCCTGCCGGAGCGCTTCGATTTGAGCTATATTGGCGAAGATGGGGAAAAGCACCGACCGGTCATGCTCCACCGGGCCATGCTCGGGGCGATTGAGCGTTTCCTGGGCGTGGTTATCGAGCATTTCGCCGGCGCTTTGCCCACTTGGCTGGCCCCGGTCCAGGCCAGGATACTGAACATCACGGACAGTCAGGCTGAATTCGCCGCCAAATGCCATGAGAAACTCCGGGCGGAAGGCATTCGCTGTGAGCTCGATCTGCGCAACGAAAAGCTGGGATACAAGGTCCGCGAGGCCCAGCTGGAAAAGGTCCCCTATATCCTGGTGGTCGGAGGCAAAGAGGTTGAAGAGTCCGCTCTGAATGTACGCTTGCGAAATGGGAAAAATTTGGGCATGAAGACACCGCAGGAGGTTGCCGAAATGATAGTACAGGATGGCCAGGAGCCGTTCAAAAATGGAGGAATGAGCTATAGGTACGTCTACTAAGACCCGCAAGAATAAAGAGATAAGGGCCAGGGAAGTGCGAGTTATCGGCCCTGAGGGTGAACAGGTGGGCGTTATGGGACTTAGCGAAGCCTTGGAAAATGCCCAAAACCAGGGGATGGATCTGGTAGAGGTCGCACCAAACGCTAATCCCCCTGTTTGCAAGGTGATGGATTACGGCAAATACCTCTACCAGGAACAGAAAAAGAAGCAGGAAGCCAAGAAAAAGCAGACCAAGGTTCAGGTCAAGGAAATCAAGGTCCGGCCCAAGACCGACGACAACGACCTGCAGACCAAGGTCAGGCATATTCGCCGCTTTATCGCCAACGGAGATCGTTGCAAGGTGACTGTCTTTTTCCGCGGCCGGGAGATGGCCCACAAGGACCGCGGCGCTGAGCTTTTGCAGCGCATTGTGGAGATCATGTCCGACGAGGCCCGCGTGGAGCAGGAGCCTCGATTCGAGGGCCGGACCATGAATTTAGTCCTGGCCCCGCTTACAGCCAAAAAAGGCTGATAAGCAATTCCGGACGCCGGGATCTGTTTCAGCAGGCTGGTTTCTCAGGCCGGGTCTCAGCAGCCAGTTGCAGATCTCTAAATGCCGGCCAAGGGGTAAAATGTCCGAACTGTTCACGCGGATGGTTGTATGTTGGCCGGGAGTTTTTCTTATTCCCTGCCCGGGTGTGTTTCAGCGGGCTGTGCCTTTAGGTGTTTCTCTATAGCCGGATAAGTATTGCTGCTCTAAAAATATCCGCATAAAAAGCGCCGGATAATTATATTCAGGAGGTTTAAATGCCCAAGATCAAGACCAACCGTAGCGCGGCCAAGCGTTTCTCTTTGACCGGGTCGGGCAAGGTGAAAAGACGGAGACAGAACCTGCGCCATATTCTGACCAAAAAGAATGCCAAGCGCAAAAGAAGGCTGGGCCAGCCGACACTAGTGGATTCCGCGAACATGAAGTCGGTCAAAAAGCTCATGCCCAACTCATTCTAGGATAGTTTTAAGGAGGACGGAAAATGCGCGTCAAGCGTGGGAAAACAGCCCATAAGAGACACAAGAAATATTTGAAGATGGCCAAGGGATACCGCGGGGGCAGGAGCAAACTGTATCGTTCCGCCCGCGAGGCCGCTGAGCGCGGCCTCAAATACGCGTATCACGACCGGCGGCGTAAGAAACGCGAGTTCAGGAAACTCTGGATAGTGCGTATCAATGCCGCGGCCAAGGAGAATGGTCTGTCCTACAGCCGGATGATGAACGGTCTGTCCAGGGCGGGCGTGGAAATCAACCGTAAAGCCCTCGCGGACCTGGCAGTCAACGAAAAGCCGGCGTTCGCGAAGCTGGCTGAAGTGGCCAAATCCGGGATGAATTAATGAGCCCAGTATCAGAGCTTGTGCACAAGCTAGAAGGCCTGGTCCAGGAGATGCAAGATCTACTGGATCAGGCTTCTTCTTTCCAGGAGCTGGAAGACCTGCGCATCAAGTTTCTGGGTCGCAAGGGCCGGTTGGCCGCGATCATGTCCGAACTGACCGCACTTTCCCAAGAGGACCGCCCCCAGGCCGGTAAAAAGGCCAATGAAGTCAAAAACGTCTTGAACTCCATCTGGGAAAAGAGGAAGGCGGAGCTCAAGGAGGCGGAGAACATGCAGGCCAGCCGGGCATTTGACGCCACCCTGCCCGGAAGGAAGCCTGATGTGGGCGGTCTGCACCCCATAACCCACGTCATCCGCGAGATATGCGCGGTTTTTGTCGGGATGGGTTATGAAGTGGTGGCCGGTCCGGAGGTGGAAAATGATTTCTACAACTTCGAGGCTTTGAACCTCCCGCCGGAGCATCCGGCCCGGGACATGCAGGACACCCTGTATATTGACGAGAACGTCCTGTTGCGCACTCATACTTCCCCTTTACAGGTCCGGACGATGCTCCGGGCCGACCCCCCGGTGGCAGCGGTGGCCCCGGGCAAGGTATACCGCAGGGACTCGGATTTGACCCACACCCCGATGTTCAATCAAATAGAGGGGTTTTTGGTCGACGAGCACGTGACCATGGCTGATTTACGCGGTACCTTGACCGCCTTTCTGCATCGCGTCTTCGGCCCAGAGACCAAGGTCCGTTTCCGGCCCAGTTTTTTTCCGTTCACCGAGCCCAGCGCGGAAGTGGATATGAGCTGTGTTATGTGCGGGGGGACCGGCCGGGATGCGCAAGGCGACCCCTGCCGAGTGTGCAAGGAAACCGGCTGGGTGGAGATCCTGGGCTGCGGGATGATCGACCCGGAGGTCTTTGCCAAGGTGGGCTATGACGCGGAGAGATACAGCGGCTTCGCTTTCGGTTTGGGTGTGGAGAGAGTGGCCATGCTCAAGTACGGCATCGGAGATTTGCGCATGTTTTTTGAAAACGATATCCGCTTTTTGAGTCAGTTCGGATAATTCCTCAGCTCGTTTTATTATAATCCGGGGTGTTGTTTAGCACGGACAAGCCGACCCGGACCATCAGCCCGAGAGCCGCCCCGGAATGTCCGGGACAGCGCCTGAAGCGGCAGTTAAAAGCCTGGTCGCCTGTTTCCGCCAGAGAAATGTTTAATGTCCAATAACCGCGAGGTATAAGGTCCATGCTGCTCAGCTTAGACTGGCTACGGGAGCTTACCCCCTACGAGGGTGAGGCGGAGGCCCTGGCCGAAAGGCTCACCATGCTCGGCCTGGAAGTCGAGGAGATCATAGACCCTTTTGCCCATGTCCGCAATTTAGTGGCCGGATATGTGGCGGAATGCGAAAAACACCCGAATGCGGATAACCTCTCCGTATGTCGGGTGGATATCGGCCAGGGCGATCTTTTGCCCATTGTCTGCGGCGCCCCCAATGTACAAAGCGGGCAGAAAGTGGCTGTGGCTCCGGTGGGCACGGTCCTGCCCGGCGGGATGAAGATCAAGAAGGCCAAGCTGCGCGGCCAGAGGTCGGTGGGTATGATCTGCTCCGAGACCGAGATGGAGCTGGGCCAGGATTCTTCCGGAATCATGGTCCTTGCGGACGATGCGCTCCCGGGAAAGCCGCTCCCGGACTGTCTGGGACTGGAGCGGACCGTTTTTGACGTCAGTATTACCCCCAACCGGGCTGACTGTCTGAGCATGCTCGGCCTGGCCCGGGAAGTGGCCGCTGCATACAAACTGCCCCTAAATATCCCGGCCGCTGACGTGCACGAGGATCCAGAGCTGGACGCCCGGGAGGATATAGACATATCAATAGACAATCCGGAATTGTGCCCCTTGTATCAGGCCAGGCTCATAACCGGATGCCGGGTGGGCAAAAGCCCGGCCTGGCTAAGGTATAGGCTCATGGCCGTGGGTATTCGGCCGGTGAACAATCTGGTGGATGTAACCAATTATGTGCTCATGGAGCTCGGCCATCCCTTACACGCCTTTGACCGTGATCTCCTGCGCAAAGACGCCATCCGGATTAAAACCGCTGCCGAGGGGCAGAAATTCACCACCCTGGACGGGATGGAGCGCACTCTTGAGGATTCGGATCTTTTGGTCTGCGACGGTTCCGGCCCGGTGGCCCTGGCCGGAATAATGGGCGGTGCGAATTCAGAGATAAGCGAGAAGAGCAGGAATGTACTTTTGGAATGCGCGGTCTTCAATCCGCCCACTGTGCGCAAGACCGCCCGCAGACTGGGCATTTCCAGCGAGGCCTCGTTCCGCTTTGAACGCGGCGTGGATCAGGCCGGTTCCGACCTGGCCGTGAACCGGGCCGCGGCAATGACTGCGGAGCTGTCCGGGGGAAAGGTGGCCGCAAATATAATCAAGTCCGAACCCCGTCCTTTTTCTTACCGCAGAATCGCTTTCCGGCCGGAGCGGGCCAAGGAGCTTCTGGCCCTGGACGTGGATGCAGATTTCTGCCGCGAAACTCTGGGTGCCCTGGGCTGCGGCATAAACGAGGCTGAAGGTGGCCAATGGGAAGTCACTCCGCCCAGCTTCCGGTTGGATCTGGAGCGGGAAGTGGATCTCACAGAAGAAGTGGGTCGGGTATACGGCCTGGATAGGGTTCCGGTACACCTGCCCCGGGTCAGTCAGAGGCTGGATTCCCAATTAAACGATCGTACCTATGAACTGGAGCAGCTGGTCCGGGATTGGGCCCGCGGCGTCGGTCTGAGCGAGGCGGTGAACTACAGCTTTGTGGGCAAAAATGATCTGGATTGTCTGTGTTATCCGCAGCAAGGGCGGGTGTGTATCTTCAATCCCCTGAGCGAGGAACAGGATGTTTTGCGGACCAATCTCCTGCCCGGGATGCTGCGCACCCTGCGAGTGAATGTGGGTCAGGGGGCCGGCCGCCTGCGTATGTTCGAGGTAGCGCACACCTTTTTTCAGGATCCGGAGTCGGACACGAACACCAGGGAACACAACCGTCTGGCCCTTATGCTTTATGGAGAGCGTCATCCCCGGCAGTGGCCCTATGCCCAGGAAACGACGGACTATTCCGATATCAAGGGACTGGTCGAACACCTGGTGCACAGTTTCCACCTCCCCGGGCCCAGGTTTCGGTCCGAAGGTGGTCATCCCTGCCTGAGTCCATGCGTTTCGATACGGATCCAGGGCGAGAACCTGGGGGTGATGGGCCAGGTGAGGCCGGAGCAAGCCCGGGAATATAAGGCCAGAGGACCGGTCTGGTATGCCGGGGTGGATCTGGACCGGTTGCAAGGGCATTATTTAAATCACCGCATCAAGTTCACCGAGCTGCCCAGGTACCCGTTCGCAAAAAGGGACATGACAGTGGTTGCGCCTGTGGACATGCCCTACGGCCGGATCCGCGAGACGGTGCTGGACATGGACTTGAGGGTGCTGGAGAGTGTGCATCTGATTGATGTATATCAGCCCGAGGGCGCGGGGGGGAAGAATCTCACTCTGCGCTTTACTTACCGTGATCCGGAAAAGACTTTGAAGGATAAAGAAGTGGATCGGGTGCACAGCAGTATCGGGGAGCACCTCCTGCAGACTCTGGATGTCCGTTTCCCCTGAAGCCGTCCTTTGGACCGGCGGACAGGGATCTTTTGTCCATAATTTTCCTAATTCCAGAGGCGAGGTCCTGCGATGGAAAAGGCCCGGGAGGAAAAGCGCTACAGAATCGGCGATGCGGCCCGGATAGTGGGTGTGGAGCCGTATGTCCTGCGTTTTTGGGAGACCGAGTTCCCGGAGCTTGTGCCGGAGCGTACCGCCAAGGGGCAGCGTTTGTATGCGGAATGGCACCTGGAGCTCTTAAAGAGAATAAAAAGGCTTTTGCACGAGGAACGGGTGACCATTGAGGGGGCCCGCATCCGATTGAGTGAGGAGAACAAATGGGCCGGGCTCTTTCGAGAGGTAAAGCACAAGCTGCAGGCGATGCGGGACATACTGGAGAGATAGTAGTTTTCTCCTTTCCAGCGGAGCCTGGTTCGGCTGGAGCCGCTTCAGTCCAGGTTGTCGTGTGCAAGCCTGTGAATTTCCCGGGCCCAGGCCTGCTTCAGTCTCTCTAAGTATTTCGGGTCGGTCTTGCCCCGGAAATTTTCCACTTCCAGGTACCGTCGCGGTATCTCTATGTCCTGTGGAGAGAATCCGGATTTAAATCTGAGCTGCCAGCGCTTGGCCCGGATTCGGTCACCGGACCGGTTTAGATCCTCTTCTCCTATTTCTAGCCCCAGACTGCGGCAGGCCTCAGAGACAGCGGACAGGGGATAGGCCTTTCTGGCGAAAAGGCAGCCGGCCATGGAACACAAGACATTGCGGTAGTTCTCCTGTTCGGACATGTATTGCACCGCTTTGTCCACATCCTTGTCCTTTTCCTTCTGATCAAACCCGTATGCCCCGCTGTCCAGGTGCGAGTGCCTGAAACCCAGGGCCTGGCTTACATAATAGGCCTCGCCGGTGGCATACCCGGCCATTTCCTGGCCCAAAACGCAGGCAAACTCGCTTCCTCCGTACTCCCGGGCCGCAACTAGAGTCCCCTGACTCAATAGTGAATAGAAACGGTTGGTCTGCCGGGCTAGGTTCTCTATGGCCTCCCGATATGGGGCCAGCCGACCGAAGCATAGGTCGGCCAGGGTCTCGGACAGGGACAACACACCTTTTTCCAGGGCTTCGGTGGCCCAGGCCAGGGCCACTCCGGTGCTGATCACGTCCAGGCCCATACGCTCCACGTCCTCGATAAGCGTCAAGACATCCCCGGCATCGACCATGCCCAGCATGGAACCGACCGCGAATATGGGCTCATAGTCGTAAGCCACCTGGCGGTACAAGAATTCGTGTTCCGGACCGAATCTCTGACGTAAAAGCCCGATATGAATGCAGCCCACCGGGCATCCGGCGCACGCCGTTTGCCGGAGCAAGAGGTCATCTCCCATCTTCTCCCCGGAGATGTGCTTAACGGCCGGATCCCGGGTGGTCTGCATATTGCGCCACGGCAAAGATCTCAGTTCGTTGAGGGGGACCAGGTTCTGGGCCGTGCCCAAGTCGTGGTACTTGGTAACCGCGTCTGTACCGGACACAACGGAGTATATCTCGTTGTAGGTCCGGTTGTACTGCTTGCGGGCTTCCTTTTCCCCGGGTAGGTTCAGATGGCCGTCCCCGGCGATCACGATTGCCTTCAGCCCCTTGGCGCCCATGACCGCACCTGCGCCCAGGCGACCGAAATGCCGATAGGTGTCCACATTTATGCAGGCAAAGGAGCACAGATTCTCTCCGGCCGGTCCTATGCGCAAAATGCTGCGGTGCCCGGGCGCGATCGGCTTTATCTTGCGCAGGTGCTTGCCCGCGGAAAAGATGTCCATCCCGGCCAGGTAATGGGTATCCACTACCTCGGCAGTACTAGAGGACACAGCCAGGGTGGAGAGCCGGGCGGCCCGGCCGGTGATGACCAGGGCGTCCATGCCTGCGAAACGCAGACCCAGAGCGGAGCGGCCGCCTGCGTGTGATTCCGCGTACTGGCCGTGATATGGAGAGAAAAAGCCGCAGACTGTTTTGCTCATCATGGGGTAGCAGCCGGTGAGCGGTCCTACTGTAAATATAAGCGGCTGGACCGGATCCAGGGGGTCCTTTGTAAAATTGGCCAAATCCTCGAAAAGCACGGCGGCCAAACCGGACCCGCCCAACCATTTCTCCCGGCCGGGAAACTCCATCCTCTCCGAGGCCCCGCTATCAAGGTCCACCTTCAGGACATTAAAGCCGTTATTTGTCATCATCTTCCTCCAAGTCCGCAGTATCCAGCATTTCCAGACAGTTGTGGGGGCAGAACTCAACGCAGCGGCCGCAATGGATGCAAAATACGGGTTGAGAAAGCTCAGGGTCCATGTATATGGCCTCCACCGGACAAGCTGCAGCGCAATCCCCGCATCCGGTGCACTTTTTGGGAAGCAGCATCACCCCGCCGCCTTTTTTCTGTTTTAAGGCTTCCTCCGGACAGGCCCGGGCGCACGGAGCCGGATTGCAGGCCAGGCATACCCGGGCCTCAAACCCGGTGCTCAGCCCCCCGGAAGAGCGGATATGTATACCCGCCCTTTTCCAGGAAACGGTGTGGTGCACCAGCCGCGCACAGGCCAGAGAGCAGGAATAGCAGCCTATGCAGCGCTCCATTCCGGTTGCTCTGAGTATTTTCAAGGTTTCCTCCGGTTTTTGACTGAAATTCTCGGCCAAATTAAGTGTTTTACCTCTTGAGAAACTTTGTTTAATATCTGCCCTGGGTTTGGTCCAGACGTAAATTTTGGATTTAGTGAAATTTGATGTGCTTTTTCTTTTGATGCCTTTTAGACAACGCCAGACCCGTCCCGGCATTGAAGATCAAAGTTTTAGGGTTCCACCACGTTTAAAGCGGATTTCACCCGCTAGAACCCGGAAGAAAATACCCGCAACGACAAGGTCGGAATGCGAACCGGGCCTACGGGCCATATACAGGAGGGAAGGCAATGAAGCTGGCAGAGAGGATAACCGCGGTTAAGCCCTCGGCAACGCTCGCGGTGAATGCCAAGGCCCAGGATATGCGCGCCAAAGGCAGGGAGGTGATCAGCCTGGCCGTGGGCGAGCCGGATTTTGATACCCCGGAATACGTGAAAAGGGCTATTAAAGAGGCTTTGGACTCCGGCTATACGCGGTATACTGCGGTTCAGGGGCTGCCGGAAGTCCGCGCTGCTGTAGCCGGTTATTTCAACCGCCACTACGGGGCCCAGGCGGTACCGGAACAGGTCATGGTCTCCAACGGAGGCAAGCAGTGCCTGTACAATCTTCTGCAGACCCTGATCGACCCCGGAGACGAGGTCCTTATCCCGGCCCCGTATTGGGTCAGCTACCCGGACATGACTGTTTTGGCCGGGGGAAAACCGGTTGTAGTCCCGTGCAGCCCGGATCGGGGATTTGAACTCACAGTATCCGGGCTTAAAGACAAGCTCACGGCCAGGACAAAAGTCCTTATTCTAAACAGCCCGTCCAATCCCACAGGCCGGGTTCACTCCCAGGAAAAACTGGAGGAGATCTTTGCCTGGGCGGCGTCCAGAGAAATATTTGTGATAAGCGACGAGATATACGACCGCTTGGTCTATCCACCGGCTGAGCCGGTCTCCCTAAGCCGGGTATGGCCTAAAGCCGAATGCGGGCTGGCCGTGGTCAACGGCCTGTCCAAGAGTTTTTCCACCACCGGGCTCAGAGCCGGATTTGTGTTGGCCCCCCAGGAGGTGATCCAGGCGATGGCCAAATTGCAGGGGCAGAGTACTTCCAATGTGTGCGCTCCGGTCCAGAAAGGGATTCAGGCCGCATTGGAAGGCGGGGAGGAATTTGTGGACCGCATGCGGGTCAGTCTGGGCAGACGTCGGGATAAGGCCCTGGAAAAGATCGCCAGCTGGCCAGAAGCGGTATGCCACAAACCGGAAGGGGCCTTTTACCTCTTTCCCCGCCTGGACCGCTGCCTGCCTGATTGGCCCGGATCAGTACACATCTGTGAGCGCGTCCTGGAGGAGACCGGTGTGGCCCTGGTCCCAGGCGAGGCCTTTGGGGACGACTCCTGCGTACGCATCTCCTATGCAGTACAGGAAAGTACCCTGGACAGGGCCCTGGACGCGGTGGGAAGCATTGTTTGCAAATGAATACTAAGGATAAGGGGTGCCGGGGAGGACTTTCATCCATTTTGCCTCGAAAAGACTGTTCTTTGAGCGAAGAGGGAGGCAGGAGGGCTTTAGGGCAAACCATAAACCCCGCAATCCGGAGGGATTATGAATCTGCATTTGACCTGGAATCACGCCTACCTCGGTCGGGTCCGATCCGAAGCAGCCTTTGGCCGGGAGGAAAAAGAAAAGTTCCTTAGTCAGGCAAAAGAGGGAAAGCTGCCCTTTTTGACCCTGGAGCACATCCCGGAGCTGGAAAAAGACCTTGCCTTTAGCTCTGATTTTCTCGCCGGGTTCAAGCATATGCTCCTTTTGGGGATCGGAGGGTCCGCGCTCGGGGCCCGGGTTTTGCAGAAGGCGTTCGCCCCGGGCCAGGACAGACCCGGACATACCGGTCCTTGGCTGTGGATAGCGGACAATGTCTGTGCCGACACTTTGGAAGGATACATGCACGGACTGGATCCTGCGAAGACTGTAGTGGTTGTGGTCAGCAAATCCGGGGGGACCATAGAGACCATAAGCCAGTACTTTTTGATCCGGGACTGGATGGAGCGGGAGCTAGGGGAAAAATGGCCAAAGCACTTCATCTTGGTCACTGATCCGGACAAGGGTTTTTTGCGCCAGGAGTGCCGTACATACGGCATCCGCTCCCTTCCGGTGCCCCAGGAAATGGGCGGCCGGTATTCGGTCCTGTCTGCGGTCGGCCTGCTCCCGGCCCAGTTTTTGGGTCTGGATTGGAAGGAGATAGTGGCCGGGGCCCGGGAGGCAGCCGAAGGGATTTTGAGCCAGGGCCCGGAGCTGGACAACGGGTCAGCCTCCGGGTTTGCCGGGCTGGCCCTTTGGGCCGTGGACCTGATTCGGGCCGGGTATTCCCAATTGATCTTTTTCAATTATATCCCGGAGTGGGCTGCTCTCGGGGACTGGTTCGCCCAGCTCTGGGCGGAGAGCCTGGGCAAAAACGGTCTGGGTAGCACACCGCTACCGGCTGTGGGCGTGACCGATCAGCATTCCCTGCAGCAGCTCTTTTTGGACGGGCCGGCGGACAAGGGCTGTATGTTTATTAGCGCCGGGAATATGAATCCCGGGCCTGCTTTCTCTAGCGGTCTGCCCCGGAAATGGGGGCATCTGCACGGGAGGCGCTTCGGAGATCTTTTACAGGCCGAAGCCTTGGGGACCCAGATGGCCCTTACGGAAAGACAGGTCCCTCTGATCCACCTCCGGGCCGAATCGCCTGACCTCCGGGTTGCGGGCAGACTTTTGGTCGGGCTGGAGGGCATGACCTATCTGACCGGGCTGCTTCTGGGTATAAACCCCCTGGACCAGCCCGCGGTGGAGTTGGGCAAGAGGCTGGCCAATGCCGAACTTGGAGCGGAAGGGTTTGAGGCGGAAAAAGAACGGCTCCAGGAGAGCAAGGCGGCCAAAAAGGTAAAAGAGGTGGTTTAAAATTTTGTTGAATATGTTCCGGAGCGATCCGGCCCACCCCTTTCAGCTGGTCAAGTTTTTGTCCTGGAGTTCACTTATCTTGATCCTGGCCTCCAATCTCCTGGTTTCCGTTTTTGTGGCCAATTATGCCCGGGACACGGTGCTGGCCAAAAATCACAGCTTTGCCCTGCTCTTGGCTGAGAATCTAAATCACCAGGTATATCAACGTTTTACTTTGCCCACCGTCCTCGGGTTCGGTCAGATTCGGCTCAGGGAAAAGGCCCAGTACGACCGTCTGCAGCGGGTCATTGAATCCACCATCCACAGCTTCCATGTCCTGGATGTGCGCATCTACGACAACAGCGGCCGCATTTCCTATGCCATGGACAAAGAGCTCCTGGGTCGCGAGGACCTGGCCGGGGAAAAGGTGCTCCAAGCCGGGGAAGCCGGGGAGAAGTTTTTTGTTTTGGAAAAAAAAATATCTGCCTGGAAAGCCATGTTCGACCTGGACCTGGAGCCGAATTCAGTTCTTCTGCGGACTATCTATCCGTTGCGGGCCGAAAGGAGGCTCGGTCTGAAGAGCCAGCCGATAATGGGGGTTTTGACTTTTACCCAGGACATTACCGCAGATTATGAGACAGTGGTCCACTTCCAATGGGCCATAATCCTGGCCACTTTTATCTCCTCGCTTATCCTGTTTCTGATCCTTTTTCAGATCATCCGTCGTGCGGACCGGATTCTGGTCGAGCGCTCCCAGGAGAAAGAGCGCTTGGAAAAGGAACTGCACCAGAACGAAAAGCTGGCCAGCATGGGGCGGATGGTGGCCGGCATCGCCCATGAGATCCGCAACCCCCTGGGAATTATCCGCAGTAGCAGCGAGTTTTTGTATTCTCGGGCCAAGCAGGAAAACAGCTCGGACAAAAGACTGCTCAAGGCGGTTTATGACGAGTCCAGGCGCCTGAACCGGACTGTGAACGACTTTTTGGACTACGCCCGGCCACAGCAGCCGCGCATGGCTGACGTGGATTTGGGCCGGGTTTTGCGCGAGGTGGTGGCTTTCATACACGTGGACGCAGAAAACAAATCCGTTGATATCCAGGAACATATCCCGGATGGAGTCAATGTCCGCGGGGACAAGGACCTTTTGTACCGGGCCTTTTACAACCTAGTGGGCAATGCGATCCAGGCTGCTCCCGAGCAGGCCGGCCAGGTCTCTCTGGTTATGTTTGTAGGAGGGCAGGGGCCGGTGGTGGAGGTCTGTGATAACGGACCGGGATTTGAGGTCGAACTGCTTGAAAGATACATGGAACCGTTTTATACGACCAAAGATTCCGGAACCGGCCTGGGCCTGGCCATAGCCAGGAATATATTCGAGGGTCACGGAGCTCGGATAGGCCTGGACAGCTCTGACGAGGGCGGGGCAAAGGTCCGGGTCGAATTCGGAACCGCTGACCGGTGGGGCAGAGATTATGGATGAACATATTCTGATAATCGACGATGAGAAAAACTATCTTTTGGTCCTGGAAACCATGCTCCAGGACCAAGGCTATACCCTGACCGCTCTCGAGGACCCGGAGACCGCCCTGGCCTTTCTGGATGAATCCGAGGTGGACGTGGTCATAACCGACATGAAGATGCCCGGCAAAAGCGGTCAGGACATCTTGGAATACGTCCGGCGCAACAAACCCTATGTGCCGGTTTTGATAATGACCGCCTACGGGAGTATTGACTCGGCTGTTGAGACCATGAAGTGCGGGGCATTTGACTACATCACCAAACCGTTTTCCAACGAGGAGCTGATCCTTTCGTTGCAAAAGGCGGTCCAGCTCTCCCGGAGCGAACAGGAAAACCGCATGCTTCGCCAGAGTTTGGCCAGCAGGTTCGGCCGGCACAATATTGTCGGCCGGAGCAAGGCCATGCACGAGGTCTTGCAGACCATCGACAAGGTGGCCGCCAGGAAATCCACAGTCCTGGTCTCCGGGGAATCTGGGACCGGAAAGGAGCTGGTAGCCCAGGCCATCCACTACGCCTCCCCACGCAGAGAGGGTCCGTTTGTTTCGGTCAATTGCATGTCCTTCAACCCGGGAGTTTTGGAGAGCGAGCTGTTTGGGCACGAGAAGGGCTCGTTCACTGGCGCGGTGGCCCGTTCCAAGGGGCGCTTCGAACTGGCGGACGGAGGTACCCTGTTTTTGGACGAAGTCGGCGAACTGAGCCCGGAGCTCCAAGTCAAGCTCCTGCGGGTCCTGCAGGAGAAATCTTTTGAACGGGTGGGCGGGAGTAAGACCATTGAGGTGGATATCCGGGTGGTGGCGGCCACGAACAAGGATTTGAAAGAAGAAGTTCAGGCCGGACGTTTCCGCGAGGACCTGTTTTATCGCCTGAACGTGGTACAGCTGGAATTGCCGCCCCTGCGGGAGAGGCGCGAGGACGTCCCTATTCTGGTCAACCATTTCCTGCACAAACTGCTAAGCGATGAGGGGCAGGAGGAACGGCGTTTTTCCCCGGAGGCCATGAATTATCTCTGCGCCTACGAGTGGCCCGGAAATGTCCGCCAGCTGGAAAACGTGGTCGAGCGCTGCCTGGTTTTGGCCCCCGGCGAGGAGATACAGGTCGAAGACCTACCCCCGGAGATCCGGGACGAGGAGTCCCAGTTCAAGAGTGCGGTGGACCTGCTCCCGAAAAGGCTGGATCTGGGAGATACCCTGCAGAAGATAGAGGCCGCCCTGGTCCGCCGGGCCCTGGTCAGGAACGATTTCGTTCAGGTCAAGGCTGCGGAGGATTTGGGACTGTCCAAAAGCCTTTTGCAGTACAAGCTCAAAAAATACAATATATCCCGCTGAGTCTTTCATCCAAGGGCCGGCATGCTGCACTCCTTTCTCCATAAAATCCGCCAGGAGTCTGAATTTTCTTCGGATATAACAGCCTGGAGGACTTTTCCCCGGTCCTCTGCCCGGTTTGTCTCCGGAAAGGAGGTGCTGAACGAAGTGGAGACTGCCTGGCTGGAGCGTTTGGGCGCAAACCGGCTATACTCGCACCAGGCCCGGGCTCTGGATCTTATCCATAAGGGAAGGGATGTGGTCCTGGCCACTCCTACTTCCAGCGGCAAGTCCTTGGTCTACACCCTGCCCCTTCTGCACCGGGCCGCGGAGAAAGGGGAGCGGGGGCTTTTGCTTTTTCCGCTCAAGGCCCTGGCCCGAGACCAGTACCAAGGACTGCTCAAGGCGGTGCGGGGTACTGTCCTGGAGAGGCCGGGTATGCTCGCAGTCTACGACGGGGACACCTCCCAGGGGGAGCGTAGCCGCATCCGAACTGAACCTCCCCGGGTTTTGATCACCAATCCGGACATGCTGCACTTCGGCCTTTTGCCCTATCACCATTTGTGGGCGGATTTCTTCCGCGAGTTAAGTCTTGTGGTCGTGGACGAGGTGCACACCTACCGCGGGGTCATGGGGTCGAATATGGCCTGGGTGTTTAGGCGTCTGCACCGGGTGTGCGCAGATTACGGCTCAGACCCGCAGCACGTGTTTTGTTCAGCCACCATCTCCAATCCGGTGGACTTGAGCACCGGGCTGACTGGCCGGGAGCCGGCCGGTGTGACCGAGAGCGGGGCCGACCGGGGCAAGAGGCATTATGTCCTTTTAAATCCCCTTAAGGGCCCGACCCCGGTTGTCTTGTCCCTTTTGGAGGAGGCAGTGAGCAGGGGGCTGCGGACCATAGTCTATACTCAGTCCCGCCGTATGACCGAACTCATAGCCGTTTGGGCCGGAGAGCGGGATAAAGAGTTTAAACGTCAAATCCGGGCCTATCGGGCCGGATTTTTGCCCGGGGACCGCAGGGAGATAGAGAGGCAACTGGCCGAAGGGGAACTCCTGGCCGTGGTCTCCACCAGTGCCCTGGAACTGGGATTAGATATCGGGGATCTGGATGTGTGTATTCTGGTCGGCTATCCGGGATCGATCATGGCCACGGTGCAGCGTGCCGGGAGAGTGGGCAGACAGGGCAGGGAATCCGCGGTTTTCCTGGTTGCCCATGAGGACGCTTTGGATCAGTATCTCATGCGTCATCCCCAGGCTCTTTTCTCCAGTTCTCCGGAGGCGGCGGTAATCAACCCGGACAACCCAGAGATATCCGGCAGGCATCTGGTATGCGCCGCTGCCGAACTGCCGGTGCAAAGGAACGAGGCTATTTTGGATTTCCCCGGCAGCACCGAGCTCTTGACCGCCCTTGTAAACAACGGGTCCCTGGTGGAAGGTGTGCTGGAGGAGATTTTTTATTCCCCTGGTAAGTATCCGCACCGGGACGTGGATTTGCGCGGAAGCGGCAAGGTATATACACTCTATGACCGTGTAGCTGGTGAGGTGATCGGCACGGTGGACGGGATCCGGGCCTTTTACGAAACCCATCCCGGGGCAGTATACCTGCACATGGGCCGGACTTATCTGGTGGACGACCTGGACACGGAAAAAAGGATGGTCAGTCTACGGCCGTTTAAGGCCAACTATTTTACCCGGGTGCGTACAGAGAAGTCCACCCGGATAATAGAGGTCCAGGAAACCCGGAGACTGGGCAGTACCTTGGCTGGTTGGGGGCGGCTTCGGGTGACCGAAAAGGTGGTCGGCTACGAAAAACGCCTGGTCCGAGGACAGACCCTTATCGGTCGGGTGGACCTGGATCTCCCGGAACAGGTCTTCGTCACCCAAGGGCTGTGGATCGCTATCCCGGAGGAGATCCGAACTAAGACCGAGGGCCGGCAGATGCATTTCATGGGCGGAATTCACGCCCTGGAGCACCTTTTGATTGGCGTGGCCCCGTTTTTTGTCCTTACCGACCGCAACGACCTGGGAGGGATTTCCATTCCCTGTCACGACCAGCTTGAGGCGGCCGGGGTGTTCGTTTATGACGGGTTTGCCGGGGGAGTGGGCCTGACCCGGCAGGCCTATGCCCGGCTGGAGGAAATGGCCGCAAGGGGGCTGGATATCGTCCGGGACTGTGAATGCGAAAACGGCTGCCCGGCCTGTGTCTATTCCCCGAAATGCGGGTCCGGGAACCGGCCTTTGGACAAGCGGGCTGCAGGTCTTGTCCTTCAGGGCCTTGTCTCCGGAACGAACCGGCCGGATTCTAAGTCGGTCGTGACTGTAGTTCCCAGCCCGGAGGAAGAGACACCGGATCCGCAGCAAAAGCGGGGACCAGAACGCTTTGCAGTCCTGGATCTGGAAACCAGGCGCTCGGCTGCCGAGGTGGGCGGCTGGCATCGGGCCGGGAAAATGGGGGTCAGTTGCGCAGTGGTCTACGACTCCCAGCACGACGATTTCTTCACTTTTTTCCAGGATGAGATGCCCGCTATGTCTGCGCTGCTGCAGGATGCCGATCTGGTGGTGGGTTTTAATCTCCTCAGGTTTGATTACCGGGTCCTGGCCGGGGTGTACGATTTTCCCTGGGAGGATCTGCCCACCCTGGATATCCTTGCTGAAGTGCACGGTTTTCTGGGGTTCAGGCTTTCCCTGGATCATCTGGCCAGCCAGACCCTGGGCGCGGCTAAGAGCGCGGACGGGCTGGCGGCTTTGAAGTGGTGGAAAGAGGGCCTGGTGGACAGGATTGTGGATTATTGCCGCCAGGATGTGGCCGTAACCCGGGATCTTTATCTTTTCGGACTGCGTAATGGGTATCTGATATACAAAAACAAGGCCGGCAAACCGGTGCGTATCCCCAGCAGCTGGGGCAAAGGCGCCTGCACGGCTGAACAGGGAAGATAAAGAGATGGATCTGCAGAAAGCCGCGACCTCGGGTTCCATGCTCGGCCGGGAGTTCCTCACCTGGCTGTGGTATAAGAGTGAGACAGGTAATGGTTTTTTTCGAACCGCGGGCGGTGAGGATTTTATGGTCTATATCTCCCAGAAGGTGACCGTGGAGAGCGGCGAGGACGACAGTCGGGACAAGACAGTCAGTTCCGGGGTTATGTCCGAACTCAGAGAGGCCCGGCTGGGAGTAGCCTCGGGCAAGAAGGTGGTCCAGGCCACGTTTAAACTGGAACAAAACAGCGATGAATGGCAGGTGCAGCTCAGTGCGGACGACTTCTCTGTAAGCGGGCTGAAGACCCCGAAGGTGGATACCAGAATGAAGGAAGGGGACGATCCGGATGCCTTGTTTCTAGAGAAGATGTATCTGGTGCACAAGGCCCAGGGCTTTGTAGACGAGCTTTTCCGCCAGTTTTTGGGACTTCGCCTGGATCAAAGCTGGCCCGCGGAGGCGGCCGCAGTCCAACACTGGGCCTCTTTTGAGGGGTAAGACCAGGATGTGTGTGGGTAGGATAGGTTATACGGAGGCAAAATGCAGGAAATAAAGGCGGTACTGCGGATACATCCCTGGTTTGAGGTGGATAAAGGAGTGGTGTTCGGGCCCGGGCGGCTCATGCTTTTTAAGTATGTCAAGGAGCTTGGGTCGTTGAACAAGGCGGCGGAGAGACTGGGTATGTCCTATCGGGCGGCTTGGGGCAAGGTGAAGGCCACGGAAGAGGCCCTGGGCAGAAAACTTTTGCACCGCAGCCGCGGCAGAAGGGGGTTTTCTTTGACCCCGGATGCTGAGGAGATAATGCACGCCTTTGAAAAGTGGTTCGATGAGATCGAGGACTACGCTTATCAAAGGGCCCGGGATAGGTTCCCCTGGCAGAGCGAAAAATTTGGTTCCTGCAAGCTGGAAAAGGAAGGATAGGTCCTGATGCCCGGGCAAAACCGGCCTGTGTTCACCATAGCCGACGGACAGAGCTGAGATGGACACAGGGATTTAATTCGTGAATTTTTTCCTTTTTTCTTGACACCCATTTACGGTCTTGCATAGTGTAACCACGATTTATCCAGTTGTATAGGTGGGCAACTCGCTAATTTTAATCAGGAAAGAGGTATGGAGGGAAGGAAAGTGGCAAAACAGAAGAGCTGGATCGTGCTCCCGTTCCTGGTGGGTTTTGTGGGGGTGCTGATCCTAGGTTGGTGGGTCTTTCCCAAGGTGCTCTACAGTGAGAAGTCGCAACCCATCAGTTTCAGTCACAAGGTACATGTCGAAGACGAGATGATGGACTGCTTCGAGTGTCATGACTACCGCGAGGACGGTTCCTATGCCGGCTTCCCGACCACATATGACTGTGCGGGATGCCACATGGATGTCCTGGGCGACGACCCCGCCGAGGAAAAGTTTGTTGAGGAGTACGTGTACCCGGACAAGGAAGTGCCCTGGAAGGTCTATCAAAAGCAGCCGGACAATGTGTATTTTTCGCATATTGCCCACGAGGATTTTGACTGCACCGAATGCCATCCGGATGTGGGGCAGTCGGATTCCCCTCCGAAATATCGTGAGAACAGGCTTACAGGCTATAGTGAAGACACGATGAAGATGTGGAAGTGTGAACGGTGCCATGCGCAGAATGGTGTCAGCAACGCCTGCTATATTTGTCATAAATAAAAAGGGGTGATTGGATATGGGACTTGATCGCAGAGGATTCATCTCGTTTTTGGTAGGGGGCGCGGCAGGCACCCTTTTCACTCCCGTGCCCTGGAAGCTTTTGGACGACGTTTCCATTTGGACCCAGAATTGGCCGTGGATCCCCAGAGTTCCCAAGGGGGCGCATTATAAGGCGGACACGACCTGCAAGCTCTGCCCGGCCGGATGTCAGCTGAGCATTGAGCTGATCAAAGACAGGCCGGTGGTTGCCCAGGGCAACACAGACAAAGGGTTGACTGGGGGCGGGATATGCCCTCTGGGAGCCTCTGCCGCACAGCTTATATACAGCCCGGCCCGGGTGAGGGGGCCGCTGAAAAAGGAGAACGGCAGCTTCAAGTCCCTGGGCTGGGACGAGGCCAAAAAAATCTTGCAGGACAAGATATCTTCGGCCGGGACTCGGGTGGCTGCGGTAGACGGAGACGAAAACGGTTCAGGCCGGGAAGTGTTGTCCGCTTTCTTGTCCGCTCTGGGCAGCCGGGATTTTTACCCCATGCCCAGTGACGCCAGCGTGACTAGCAGGGCCTGGCGGAACATGAACGGCAGCGGCCAGCCCGGATTTGATGTGGAAAATTCCGATTTTGTCCTTTTGGCCGGTGCGGACGCTCTCTGCAGCTGGGGGCCGCTCGTCCGCAATCAACGCGCCTTTGCCTCCCGCAGAGGCAAGTGGGCCTATGCCGGTCCAATACAAACCGGCTCAGGCGCAGTGGCGGACAAATGGTATCCGATCCGCCCCGGCCGGGAAGGAACCTTTCTCTTGGGTGTCGCTTACTATCTCCTGCAGACCGGTAGCTTCAGTCTGGACGCAGAAGGGAGCAAAGATTTCCGAGACTACGTGCTGGCCAATTACACCCCGGCCCGCGTGGCCGACCTGTGCGGGGTGAGCACCGGATCACTCAAAGAAGCGGCCCGGTCTCTTAAGTCGGCGTCATCTCCGGTTGTGGTCTTCGGTTCCTGTTTCGCTCAGGGTGCCGGGGAGTTCGAGGTAGTGGCCGGAGTCTTTTTGAATCTGATTCTGGGCCGGCTGAACAAGTCCGGGGGCATGGTCTGTCTGCCCGATTCCCCCCGGGTAGTAAAAGAGGCGCCGGCTGAGGCCGAACTGACAGGGGAATCCTTTGTTCAGTTTTTGAGCCGGGTGAAAAGAGGGGACAGCCGGGCAGATGTCCTTTTGGTCAACGAGGCCAACCCGGCATATGCCCTGCCCCAGACCGCTGAAACCGCCTCCATTTTGGACAAGATACCGTTTAAGGTCTCCTTCAGTCCCTTTCTGGACGAGACCGCGGCCAAATGCGATCTGGTCCTTCCCTCTCCCACCTTCCTTGAGAGATACGACGACGTCTATACTCCGTACGGTTCTGGGCAGACCTCCTACAGTGTGTGCTCGCCCGTGATCGATCCGGTATACGACACCAAATCCATGCCCGATTTTGTCCTCGGGCTGGCCAAGGACCTGGATAAGGATCTGGGTTTTGGCTCCTTCAAGGATGTCCTAAAGGCCAAGGCCAAGGAGCTGGGCTCCAGCCTGCGCAAACTAGAGGGCGGCGAGGTGTTAACGAACAAAAAGTGGGTTTTTCAGGACGACCTTAAGCTCCCTGCTGAAGTGCTGGACGAAGGCCTCCGGAAACAGAGCGCTGACTATCCGCTGGCTCTGGCCCCGATGGTCCGGATGAATATCGGCACGGCCAGGATGGCTACCGCCCCGTTCGAAGTCCTGACCATTCGTGAGACAACTCTTAAGGGCAAAAAATCCTATGTCCATGTGAATCGGGCCACAGCCAAAAAGCTCGGTCTGACTCAAGACAGCGAGGTCAAGATCCAGTCCGGACGAAGCGAGATCAGGGCTTTGCTGAATGTGACCGAAACCGTGCCCGACGATGTAGTGGCTGGGGCCCTGGGCTTTGGTCACACGGCTTGGGATGAATTCAGCAAAGACAAGGGCTCCAACCTGTTCAAGGTTATGACCGTGGACAAGGAAAAGGGGTCCGGGCTGCCGGTCTGGAACAACAACCAGGTCAAGTTGGTTAGAGCCTAACGGAATATTCTTTTAAGGAGTACGAGGTTGCCATGCATGGAAAAGAGTTCGATATAAAATGGGGGATGGTCATCGACCTGGACAAGTGCACCGGCTGCGGTGCCTGCATGGTTGCTTGCCAGGCCGAGAACAATATCGCCCCGGTTAAGGACGCATCAGACAAGTTGAGGAGTCTGTCCTGGCTTCTGGTGTATGAGCTGTCAAACAACAAACAGTTTCCGAATCACGATATAGCCTATCTGCCCCGGCCGTGCATGCAGTGCGGCAATCCTTCCTGTTCCACGGTGTGCCCGGTTATAGCTACCACCAAGGATGAGGAAGGAGGAATAGTCAGTCAGATATACCCGCGGTGCATCGGTTGCCGGTACTGCATGGCGGCCTGCCCGTATCACTCCCGGTATTTTAACTGGTACGACCCGGTCTGGCCGGAAGGCCTGGACAAGGTATTGACCGACAATGTTTCGGTCCGGCCCAGGGGAGTAGTTGAGAAATGTACATTTTGCCATCATAGATGGCAGGACGCCAAGGAACAGGCCAGATACAACGGGGACGATCCGTACAAACTGCCTGAAGATGCCTATATCCCGGCCTGTGTTGAGGTTTGTCCCACCGGGGCCATGGTCTTTGGCGATCTGAATAACCCGGAGCACAAAGTGACCAAATTGGCCAAGAGCCCGAACGCCTTCAGACTGTTGGAAAAGCTGGGAACTGATCCCCAGGTCTATTATCTGAGCGAGCGGGAATGGGTCCGGCGTGAAGGTGATAACTACCTGGAAAATGAAAAGACCAAAGGAGAATAGACCATGATTGATAAGGAATGGATTCCTGAAGGCGTGGAACGCTGCTCCTTCGGAAGATTCGTGGTCTGGCTGGGCCTGCTCTGCCTGGTCCTGGCCTGGGGGCTGTACGCCACTTTCCGTATTTTCGGGTATGGCCTTGGGGAGACCGGTCTGGACAACTATTTTGGGTTCGGGCTGTGGATCACCTTTGACCTGGCTGTGATCGCCCTGGGAGCCGGGGCCTTTTTCACCGGGTTTTTGGTGTATATCATCCGCGTGGATCAGTTGAAAAACATTATAAACCTAGCGGTCATAGTCGGGTTTATCTGCTACTCTGGGGCGATGGTCATCCTGACCTTGGACATCGGTCAGCCACTACGGGCCTGGTTCGGATACTGGCATCCCAATGTCCATTCCATGCTCACGGAAGTGATCTTCTGCATAACCTGTTATCTGACCGTGCTGATCATAGAGTTCGTGCCCATCATCCTGGAAAACCGCAAGCTGAATAAAGTTCCCTTTATCCATCATCTGGCCCACAATTTCCATGTTTATATGCCCTTGTTCGCCGGCGTGGGGACCTTTCTCTCCTTTTTCCATCAGGGTTCACTGGGTGGCATGTACGGAGTATTGTTCGGTCGTCCTTTCGCTTTCCGTGAAGGATTTTTTATCTGGCCGTGGACATTCTTTCTATTTATCCTCTCGGCCATTGCCTCCGGGCCGGCCTTTACCATGCTTATAGCCAAGCTCATGGAGCTGGTGACCGGCCGCAGGCTGGTGAGCTTCAAGACCAAGGCGCTTATGGGCAAGATCGCCGGCACCCTGCTGGCCTTTTATGTCTTTTTGAAGATCCTGGATACATGGTTCTGGGCTGTGGGCCTCCTGCCCAAGATGGGGCTGACCTTTGACGAGATGTTCAACAGTGTCTACGGTCAGTGGCTCTTGTGGGCGGAAATAGGACTATGCGGAGTGATCCCGGCTGTTTTGCTCATTGTGCCCACGTTCAGAAATATCCCGGCCATCCTGTATATCGCGGCCATTTTGAACTGCGTGGGTATTGTCATCAACCGTTTTGTCTTCACCGTGCAGACTCTGGCCCATCCGGTGTTGCCTTTTGATCAGTGGTATACATACATCCCGAACTGGGCGGAGTGGGCGACTACACTGGAGATTCTCGCCTACGGAGCGCTGGTTCTGTCTCTGACCTACCGTTATCTCCCGGTGTTTCCCCAGGAGAGAAAACTGAATACCTAAGCTCAAACGCAAAAAGCACAAAAAAGGCCCCGGCTACAAGTAAGCAGCCGGGGCCTTTTTTGTGCGGCCAAACCTTTGCCTGATTACCCTTTCTGGGCGGATCTAGTTGGTTATAGTTATCCGGTGATTGCAAAAACTGGCCTGCTGGCAATAACTGTCCCGTTTGACTAGACCACAGATTTATGCTTAAAAAATAAATGTAAATACTGTTTGCTATGCCTTTACGCACAAAAAGCACATAAAATCCAGCAGTAAAAAAATGTTTATGTGTGCGTCAGCAGTGTAGGGCCAAATTGCTGTTTGGTCAGTTTTTAGTGATCCAAGGGTCATCTTAGTTATAACAGTGTGTTCTTTTTAAAGCTTATGTGCGGTATGCACCAAACATCTGGTACGGATGACCTGCGGTTAAGATTGACTTGGTCTGAATTCGAAAGTGCCCAAAACTTCGGAGAGGGATGATGATTACCTATGACAAGGTGACAAAGATTTTCGGGGCGGGAGCCGGGGCGATAACCGCTTTGGATAACGTCTCTTTTAGCATTGACAAAGGCGAGGTGGTTGTCTTTTTGGGCCCTTCCGGCTGCGGGAAGACCACCACTCTGCGGTTGACCAATCGCCTGGAGGCACTGAGCAGCGGATCGATCACAGTGGATGGAAACGATATTGAAAGTATGGATGCGGTTAAGCTCCGGCAGTCCATGGGCTATGTGATTCAGGAAATCGGACTGTTCCCGAACAAAACTATAGCCGAGAATATCGCCGTGGTCCCCAAGCTTTTGGGCTGGTCCAAAGCAGATATTGAAAAGCGTGTGGACGATTTATTGAACATGGTCCAGCTCTTGCCAGTGGATGTCTACAAGGATCGCTATCCGGCCGAGCTTTCCGGCGGACAGCAGCAACGGGTCGGGGTGGCCAGGGGTCTGGCCGCTGATCCAGATATCCTTTTGATGGACGAGCCGTTCGGGGCCATTGACCCCATAAACAGAGACCAGATCCAAGATGAGTTTTTGCGGGTCCAAGCCAAGCTGAAAAAGACCATTGCCTTTGTCTCTCATGATATCCACGAGGCCATAAAAATGGGGGACAAGATCGCACTTTTCAATGAAGGCCGCCTCGTTCAATACGACAGTCCGGAAGTCATCTTGACTCAGCCCAAAAATAAATTCGTGGCCGATTTTGTCGGTGCGGACCGGGCCCTTAAGGTCCTGGGAATAATGCGGGTACGCGAGGCAATGAACAAAAGCCCCAAAAATATAGTCCAGGGCTCCGCTCTTGCGCCGGAGGTTTTGAATTTTATGGAGGACAAGAGCCTCCGCTATGCGGTGGTGGTCCACAAAGGCAAGCCGCTCGGATACGTCTCCCGCAAGGACCTAAAATACGAGGAAGGACCGGTCCGCGAGCTGGTGGAGGACTTTCCAGCGGTGGTCGAAGACAAGACCCATTTGCGGGTGGCCTTGTCTCTTATGCTCATGCATGATTTGATCCTTTTGTGCGTGGTCAATGAAAGCGGGGATCTGGAGGGCACCATAAGCTATCAGAATATCCAGCGGTCTATTTTGGACATCTACAGCGATGAAACCGAGGAATAAGGCAGAACAGCTATGGAAGTGCTGAATTTTCTGATCGACAACTGGGAGCGATCGCTTTTTTTGACCTGGGAGCACATCTGGGTGGTGGGCCTTTCCGTTCTTATTGCCACCTGTATAGGTGTCCCTTTGGGCATCCTTATAACCAAACACGTCAACCTGGCCAGCCGGGTTATAAATACAGCCAATATATTCATGACTATACCCTCTATCGCCCTTTTCGGGCTTATGCTCCCGGTTCTATCCGTGTTCGGACACGGCTTGGGCAAGGTCCCGGCTGTGATCGCCTTGGTTTTGTACAGTCAGCTGCCCATAATCCGCAATACCTATGTGGCCATTAACAACGTCCCCGCCGCAGTGGTCAATGCGGCCCGGGGAATGGGCATGACTAAGTGGCAAAGGCTTAAAGAGGTGGAGATCCCCATAGCGGTCCCGGTCATTCTGGCCGGGCTGCGGACCGCTGCGGTTATGAATATCGGTATAGCGGCGATTGCCGCCTATATAGGCGCCGGCGGGCTTGGTGTGTATATCCAGCAGGGGATCGACCGGGTGTATGAAGCCATGATCTTAAGCGGGGCCATTTTGGTCTCATTGTTCGCGATTGTGGTGGACGCTCTTATGGCCCTTCTGGAAAGTGCGGCAACTCCCAAGGGAGTGAAAATCCAAAGGAAACTGGGAAAATGATTGCGGTATTTGCAAAGGCCTACCGGTTTATTCTGGTTATGCTTCTGATCTATACGGGCATCCTGGCCCAGCAGGTGGGACTGGTTGACTACCTTTCAGTCCCCTCGAACTATATGTATATAAACAAACTCTTATGGGAACATATCCGGCTGGTGGCGATCAGCATGTTCTTTGCCACCCTGCTGGGGGTGAGTATAGGAATCGTTTTGACCAGAAAACGCTTTCGCAAGTTTGCCGGGGTGGTCATGTACATAGTCGGTCTGGGCCAGACCATTCCCTCTCTGGCCGTGCTCGCCCTTATGATGAGTATTTTGGGTATAGGAGTGAAAACAGCAATATTCGCCCTGTTCGTTTATTCCATTCTGCCCATAGCCCGGAATACCCTGGCCGGGATTACTGCCGTACCCCCGGCCATGATCGATGCGGCCAAGGGCATGGGCATGCCCGGATGGCGAATCCTTTGGGAAGTGGAGATCCCCAATTCCATGCAGATCATACTCACCGGTTTCCGGGTGGCCCTGGTCATAAACATAGGTACGGCGGCATTGAGCTATCTGGTCGGGGCTGGCGGATTGGGTGATTTGATATTTACCGGAATAAGCCTGATGAAGACCCGGGTACTTCTGGCCGGGGCTATTCCCACGACCCTCTTGGCCCTTTTTGCCGACTACCTATGCGAGGTACTTGGTCTCCTGCTTGTCTCCAAGGGCCTGCGCCTGGAGCAGTAACCGGGGTAATTGTTTGCGCGCAGTTGGACGTTTGAGATAATCAATAACCATGTAAGGGGGATATCTAAATGAGTGGTTCTAGGAAGCTTTTTGTAGTAATACTGGCGCTGGGGGTCTGCCTAGCATTTGTCGGCTGCGGCGGTGATAAGAAGGAAATTACCGTGGGCGGGAAGAATTTTACCGAGCAGTTTTTGTTGGCCAATCTGGCGGCAGATCTTTTGGAGGAGGCCGGATTTGATGTTACCGTTAAGACCGGGGTGGGTTCGAATATAGCCCGGCAGTCCCTGGAAAACGGGCAGTTCGATCTGTATTACGAATATACCGGGACCGGGTATACTGTATACTACGAGCAATCGGATCAAGAGGTAATGACCGACTCGGAGGAGGTCTACAACTGGGTTAAGGAAAAGGACGCGGAAAAAGGTTTGATTTGGCTGGCCCCGGTAAAGTTCAATAATACCTATACGCTTATGATGCGCGGCGACGAGGCTGAGGACCTGGGGATCAAGACCATCTCTGATCTGGCCGAATACCAGAATGAAAACTCCGGGAAACTGACCTACGGGGTGGATTCGGAATTCTGGGAGCGCCCGGACGGGTTTCAGAAGGTGATGCAGACCTACGGGTTCGAGGTCTCTTCTGAAGATGTGAAAAAGATGTCCATCGGGCTGACGTACAAGGCGCTCAAGGAGGGACAGCTGGATGTGGCTATGGGCTTTTCCACGGACGGTCGTATAGCCGCCTTTGGATTCGTCAACCTCGTGGACGACAAGAAATTCTTTCCGGTCTACAATCCCGTTCCGGTGATCCGGGAAGAGGCTTTGGATGACTATCCGGAGATACGGGACATATTGAAGCCTTTGTCTGATAAGCTGAACACGAAAGAGATGCAGCAAATGAACGCGGAAGTGGATGTAAAACACAAAGACGAGGGCAAAGTGGCTGAGGAGTGGCTCAAAAAGAACGGGCTTATCTAAGAGACATTTTCAGCCGGGTTTGCTGACCGGGGAGGGGGCTGCCCCTCCCCGGTTTTTTGTCCGCACGCCGTGTTGATTGTTGTCGGAAATAGGAGTAAAAGTCCGTTTTCATCCCGGTTTGGTCTATAAAAAACCCTGCAGGATAAAGACCATGACCAAAGCCGGGAGCAGATTGGTGATCTTTATCTCTCTTATCTCCAAAAGGGTCAGCCCCAGCCCGAGAACCAGGATCCCTCCCACTCCGGTCAGCTGGGCGATGAGGACCGGGGTGAAAACGGCTTGAAAATATCCGGCCAGGATCGTAATCGTCCCCTGGTAGATCAAGAGGGGGACAGCGGAGAACATGACCCCCAGGCCGTAAGTGGCGGCCAGGGCGATGGAGGTGAATCCGTCCAACACCGATTTGGTCAAAAGCAGGGTGGGATCGTTGCGCAGTCCTTCGTCCAGGGCACCGAGGATGGTCAAAGAGCCTATGCAGTATATGAGGAAGGCGGTTATAAGCCCCTGAGAGAAGTTTTTGTTTTTAGACCCGATCCTCTTTTTGAGTATATTTACAAGCCGGTTCAGGTGTTTTTCTAGATCCAGGGCCTCGCCGGCCAGGGCCCCGACCAAAACGGAAAATACCAAAAGCAGTATGTCCCGGACCTCGAGGGCCATCTGCATCCCGATGAGCAGGGTGGCCAGGCCGATGCCGTGGATAACGGTTTTGTGCACCCGGTCCGGGATGCGCGCCCCCAAGCAGAGGCCCACACCGCTTCCGGCGATCACGGCCAGGGCGTTGATCAGAGTGCCCACCGGGAGGTTCACGATTCGGACTCCAGGGCTTCCATAAGCGAGATGGTCAGGCTGAGGAAGTCTGCCTCGGTTAGGATGCCCACGAGTTTATCTCCCTCAAGCACCGGGAGGCAGCCGTATTTATGCTCCAAAAGGAGTTTGGCCGCTTCCTTGAGCTCGGTCTCCGGGGTTACATACTTAACATCGGGGCGCATTATGCTCATAACCGGGATGCCGGAATCGATTTCCTTCTGGGTACCGGAATCGATCCCGGCCAGTTTGGATACTGTTGCGGAAAGGATGTCCCGGTGGGTAACAATGCCGATAAAGCGGTTCTGATCGTCCACTATCGGTATGTGCCTGATCCGGCCGAGCTTCATTATAGACCTGGCACTGGCCAGGGTGTCGGTGCGCTCGAGGGTGAAAAGGTCTGTGGTCATGAGATCTTTAACCTGCAGCATGGCCGTCTCCTTGTTGTGTGCTTATGGCTTATACTGGCTTATATTCCCATGATATGCAAGCAAGTGATTCCCAGGTGGGCTGAATGTCTAATTATAACGTGATCATCTGCGGGTCCGGCCCGGCCGGCACCACCGCCGGGATTCTCCTTTCCCGGCACGGACTAGGGGTGCTAGTTCTGGACAGGAAGTGTTTCCCGCGCTTCAAACTGTGCGGCGGACTGCTTACCTGGAAGACACAGCAGTTTCTGGACCGGATTCTGGGGGTGGACCTGAAAGGGGCTAAGACCTCCGGCATACTGGAGGGATCGTTTTTCAAATGGGGACTGGGGGTAGATGAACGGCCCCTGTTAACCGGAGAGATGGAACACCCCTTTTTGCTAGTGGATCGCAAGGCTTATGACTCCCTGCTGGTGAGGATGCTGCAAAGAAGCGGTGCGGTTTTGCGCTGCCCGGAAACAGTGACGGACATAGAGCCCGAGACCGGCATGGTAAAACTCTTATCCGGGGAACGGCTTCAGGGCGATTTTATTATCGGGGCGGACGGGGCCATGAGTGTAGCCCGCAGGAAGCTGGCCAGCCGGGGAGTGACCCGTCCGCCATTTTCCAGGCAGGCGGCCCTGGCCCTGGAAACCCATGTCCCGTGCGATGCCGGCGATTTCCCGGATTTCCCCTGTATCCATATCGGCCGCGTTCCCAGCGGTTATCTGTGGGCCTTCCCCGGTCAAAAACGGCAGTGTCTGGGGATTGGTTCCAGTGATGTACGCAGCGCCCAAGAGCTGAAAGGGATATTTTTGCAGTATTGTCGCTCGTTCGGCGTGGATGTCTCCTCCTGCCGCATCCGTGGACATCCGCTGCCATACGGGGATTTCGAGGTTCGCCCGGGCTGCGGGCGCGTGCTCTTATGCGGGGATGCGGCCGGATTGGCCGATCCCCTTTTGGGCGAGGGTATCTTTTACGCCCATTATTCCGGACTGCTAGCGGCCCGGGCCATACTCGAATCCGGCAAAAAGCCGCGTGCAGCTACGAAGCAATACTCCGGGGAAATGCAGGAGATAGTCCGGGAATTGCGCTGCGCCCGGTTGTGGCGTAAGTTAACCCTGCACCTTTTGAGTCCTTTCGACTATGCCCTGTTCAGGATGCTGGTGAGCAGATACCATCCGGAGCTGGCCCAGACCGTGCACGGGATGCGCTCCTTTAGATGGCTGCGGCCCAGGCAGTGGTCAAAAATGCCAGAGGGAAAGGTTTAATCCGGTCCGAAGCGCATTGATTTTAGGTTGCAAAAAACAGACAGGAAAATCCTAGGCCAAGGCAAAATATTACCCCGGTGGAGCGGCTCGCGGGGAAAGAATCGGGAGCGAAAATTGACTATTGACCCTCGTCGCAGTCGGGAACGGATGGTTCGGGAGCAGATTCAGGCCCGCGGGATTAATGATCCCGGAGTGCTGGCCGCCATGCAGACCGTCCCCAGGCATCTTTTCGTGGACCAGGCCCTGCACGGGCAGGCCTATGAAGACTATCCTCTGCCCATCGGTCATGGACAGACCATTTCCCAGCCGTATATCGTGGCCCTTATGAGCGAACTTTTGCAGGTCGAGCCGGACATGGCCGTTTTGGAGATAGGGACCGGATCCGGATATCAGGCCGCGGTCCTGGCGGAGATGGGTGCGGAGGTGTATACTGTGGAGCGTATCGACTCTCTGTATCTGGCTGCCAGCCGGAGGCTGGAGGAACTCGGATATACGCGGGTCCGGACCAAGCTGGATGACGGGACAATGGGTTGGCCCGAGGAAGGCCCTTTTGATCGCATCCTGGTCACAGCAGGCGGCCCCCGGGTGCCACAGTCCCTGCTGGACCAGCTGGCCCCGGAAGGGGTTTTGCTTATTCCGGTCGGGATCAGTAAGCGTTCCCAGACTTTGGTCCGGGTACAAAGGACCAATGGCGGATATGAGGAGGAAAAATTGGGCCGGGTGGCTTTTGTCGACTTGGTCGGGAAGTTCGGTTGGTAGGCTGTTGCATGCGGTTTGTGCGCGCATGGATGGACAAACTCTGGGATCTTGCCGCCCGCCGTGGGGCAAGAAAGGTCCTGGGCGTGGTCTCTTTTACCGAGGCGGTTTTTTTCCCCATCCCTCCGGATCTCTTTTTGATTCCCATGGCCATGTCCAATCGGGACAAGAGCTTTTCTCTGGCTTGGCTCTGCCTGTGGACGTCGCTTTTGGGCGGGGTGCTCGGCTATTTTCTGGGCTATTTCTTTATGCAGTCCATAGGATTTCCCATACTTGAGTTCTATGGGCTTATGGACAAATATCAAATCGCCCATAAGTGGTATGATCGGTACGATGCTTGGGCAGTGGCCCTGGCCGGGTTCACTCCCCTGCCGTATAAGGTGTGTACCTTGACCGCCGGGGCCTTTCAGATTAACTGGCCGGTCTTTGTTGTGGCCTCTGCCCTATCCAGGGGAGGGCGATTTTTTATTTTGGCCGGACTGATCAAATGGAAGGGAGAACAGGCCAGGGAGTTCGTGGAAAAGAGGTTTGATCTCCTTTTGATTCTGGCCCTAGTCGTCGGAGTACTGGGGTTCGTGGTCCTGAAGTTTCTTTAAATGACCCCAGTCAGAAATTTGGCATCCAAAAGGATCAGACGGAAGCAATATAAAAACCAAAAGGCTCGCCCAAGAGTCATTTTTACGAGGCGGATCTTTAGCGCTGAACACACGCAAAACGCCGTATATATAAGGAGGTCAAATGGATAAACAGGCCCACAACGCGACAAATGAAAAAAATAAGGGCGGTGCTTCCAGGGCACTGCAGGACGAGATCATCTCCTCCACCCTTTCCCATATAAGGTATAAGATCTTTGTCATGAGCGGCAAGGGTGGTGTGGGCAAGAGTTCCATCGCCGCGAATTTGGCTGCGGCACTGGCCCAGCAGGGGAATAAAGTGGGGCTTTTGGACGTGGATATCCACGGTCCCAGCGTACCCCGCCTGTTGGGGATAGAAGGGCTTTTGGACATGAACGAGAAAAACATGATCGAGCCCAAAAGATACAGTAAAAACCTGTCTGTGGTTTCCATGCAGTCCCTTCTGCGCAACCCGGATCAGGCGGTTCTGTGGAAGGGGCCCATGAAGACCACAGTAATCCGGCAGTTTATTGCGGATGTGCAGTGGGGCGGACTGGATTTTCTGGTCGTTGACTCTCCTCCCGGCACCGGGGATGAACCCATGACCGTACTTCAGACCATTCCGGACGCACTCTGCGTGGTGGTCACCACTCCCCAGGAGGTCTCCCTGGCCGACGTACGCAAGGCGGTAAATTTTCTGCAGTACGCCAGGGCCAACGTCCTGGGTATAGTAGAGAATATGAGCGGGCTTTATTGCCCGCACTGCCGTAAAGAGATTGAGCTGTTCAAAAAAGGCGGGGGCAAGGCCTTGGCCGAAAAATACGGGCTTGATTTCTTGGGGGCGGTGCCTCTGGATCCTTTGGCAGTTATTGCTGGAGATACCGGAACGCCTTTGGTAATGCAGGACATCGAGTCCCCGGCAAGAAACGAACTTTTTCGGCTCGCAGATAACGTGTCCCGGGCCGCTGAGACCAGTCTGGAGATCGCTGTGGCCCCGGAATAGTCCCGGGTAGTTCGCGTACATTTCCCGGCCACCCCCGGCCGGGAAATGGCTGACAAGGTTATATAAGCCGCCTCGGGCCTGGGAAAAGAAAATTTTTTTCACCCCAGGGAAAAGGGGTTGCGTTTTAAAAGATAAACGTCTATAAGACCCTCTTCCTTGCTGGCGTAGCTCAATTGGCAGAGCAGCTGATTTGTAATCAGCAGGTTGCGGGTTCGAGTCCCATCGCCAGCTCCAGGCTGAAGTGGAGGGGTTCCCGAGTGGCCAAAGGGAACAGACTGTAAATCTGTCGGCATTCGCCTTCGGAGGTTCGAATCCTCCCCCCTCCACCATTTGTATTTTTTGAGTAGGAGGCAGGTTATCCTGTTGCTGGACTACTCGGTTACAATGGCGGGAATAGCTCAATCTGGCTAGAGCATCAGCCTTCCAAGCTGAGGGTTGCGGGTTCGAGTCCCGTTTCCCGCTCCATTATTGTGACCGGTCTCAGGCAGGCCCACGTAGCTCAGTCGGTGGAGCACTTCCTTGGTAAGGAAGAGGTCACCGGTTCAAGTCCGGTCGTGGGCTCCATTTTGTCCAGTCGATATCCTTCCTCTGTAAGTATATATATTCCGGAAAAAGGCCGATAACAGGACAAACTTAAATTTTTTTTAGGGGGTAGGTTATGAGCAAGTCCAAGTACGAACGCACGAAGCCGCATGTGAATATTGGCACCGTGGGTCATATAGACCACGGCAAGACGACATTGACGGCAGCGATCACGAATGTTTTGAGCCGCAGCGGCACCGGCAAGCATGTGGCTTTTGATGAGATAGACAAGGCGCCTGAGGAGAAGGAGCGTGGTATCACGATAGCCACTGCTCATGTGGAGTACGAGTCTGACAAGCGGCATTATGCGCATGTGGACTGCCCGGGTCACGCTGACTACATCAAGAATATGATTACAGGTGCGGCCCAGATGGACGGCGCGATATTGGTTGTTGCTGCCACGGACGGTCCGATGCCGCAGACCCGGGAGCACATTCTTCTTGCCCGTCAGGTTGGAGTTCCGAGCATAGTGGTTTTTTTGAACAAGGTTGATCTTGTAGACGACCCTGAGCTTTTGGAGCTTGTAGAGCTGGAGGTTCGGGAGCTTTTGAGCAAGTATGATTTTCCCGGAGACGATACCCCGGTGATATCCGGCAGCGCTTTGAAGGCTTTGGAGACCGAGGATGCGAAGAGCGAAGAAGCCAAGTGCGTATGGGAGCTTTTGCAGGCGTGTGATGATTTTATACCCGAGCCGGAGCGTGATATAGACAAGCCGTTTTTGATGCCCATCGAGGATGTGTTTTCCATATCCGGTCGGGGGACGGTTGTGACCGGTCGAGTGGAACGCGGCGTGATCAAGGTGGGCAACGAGGTCGAGATAGTAGGTATGAAGGACACGACCAAGACGGTTTGCACCGGTGTGGAGATGTTCCGCAAGATATTGGACCAGGGTGAGGCCGGTGACAATATTGGAGCTCTTTTGCGCGGCGTGAAGCGCGACGATGTAGAGCGCGGTCAGGTATTGGCTGCACCGGGTTCGATAACCCCGCATCGCAATTTCAAGGCCGAGGTATATGTTTTGAACAAGGAGGAAGGCGGTCGTCACACTCCGTTTTTCTCAGGTTATCGTCCTCAGTTTTATTTTCGGACCACAGATGTGACTGGTGTAGTGACGCTGCCGGACGGGGTGGAGATGATCATGCCCGGTGACAACACCACGTTTTTGGTTGAGTTGATAGTCCCGGTGGCCATGGAGCCGGGTCTTCGTTTCGCCATCCGGGAGGGCGGCCGTACCGTTGGTGCGGGAGTCGTTTCCGAAATAGTGGAGTAGGTAGATGCGCATTAACACATTGCTTTCCTGTTCCGAGTGCAAGAGAAGGAACTACGCTACCAGCAAGAATAAAAAGAATACACCCGCAAAACTGGAGCTTAGCAAGTTCTGCCCTTTTTGCGGGCGGCATACCAAACATAGGGAACGCAAGTAGCGTAGTGCTGATATTTGCAGGCCAGTAGCTCCAATTGGTAGAGCGCCGGACTCCAAATCCGAAGGCTGGGGGTTCGAGTCCCTCCTGGCCTGCCATTAAAAACAAATAATTCCGGAAACGGTAGTTTATGGGCAAGAAAAAAAAGTCGGCCACAGTCCAGCCGGAGGCCCCGGCAGGGATGAAGGGCAGAGTGCAGCAATTCAAGGAATTTCTGGAGCAGGCCAAGGTCGAGTTGAAAAAGGTGACTTGGCCCTCGCGTAAGGAGACTCTCACCACTGGTGCTGCTGTGGCAGTCCTGGTGGCCATTGTTTCTGTTTTTCTCGGTCTGGCCGATTTTACCCTGGCCAAGATTGTCGAGCTGGTATTGTCCTAAATCAACGGTGAATGCATGCAGGAATCCAAAGCCAGGTGGTACATTGTCCATACCTACTCCGGGTATGAGCAGCGGGTGGAAAAGACCATTCGGGAGATGATCCGAAAGGACCAGGAGAGCGGGCGTATTGAGGATGTGATCGTGCCCACGGAAAAGGTCGTGGAGCTGGTCAAGGGTCAAAAAAAGACCTCTACCCGCAAGTTTTATCCCGGCTATGTACTGGTCAAGATGGTCCTGGATGACGAAACCTGGCATGCAGTGCAGTCCATTCCCAAGGTCACCGGCTTTATCGGCGGAAGGACGCGACCTACCCCTTTGACCGACAAAGAGGCGGAAAGGATCTTGACCGCTGTTGAATCCAGGAATGAACAGCCACGCCCGAAATTTCATTTCGAGCACGGTGACGATGTCCGGGTTATCGATGGTCCCTTTGGCGGCTTTAATGCGGTAGTGGAGGAAGTCAACTACGACAAGGGTAAGCTCAAGGTGACAGTGTCTATATTCGGCCGTCAGACCCCGGTTGAACTCGACTTTGTCCAGGTAACCAAAAGCTGATTTAGCTTTTTGATAATATCAAGAGAAGGTGGTGTTTATATATGGCGAAAAAGGTCATTGCCAAAATAAAATTGCAGATCCCCGCAGGTTCAGCCAACCCCTCCCCTCCGGTAGGACCGGCCCTGGGGCAGCACGGTGTGAATATCATGGAGTTCTGCAAGGCGTTTAATGCCAAGACTCAAGACGATAAGGGCATGATAACCCCGGTCATTATTACTGTTTATCAGGACCGCTCGTTCAGTTTTATTACTAAGACCCCCCCTGCATCGGTTCTGCTGCGCAAAGCCGCCAATATAGACAAGGGTTCCGGAGAGCCGAACAGGAATAAAGTGGGCAGTGTAACCCGTAAACAGCTGGAAGAGATAGCCAATATAAAGATGCCGGACCTGACGGCGGTGGATTTGGATGCCGCAGTGAATTCCATTGCGGGGACAGCGAAAAGCATGGGACTTGAAATAGAAAATTAGCTGAGGGGTGAGTCAGGCTATGCCTAAGCGCGGAAAGAGATATATACAAAAGGCGGAAAATATTGATACCTCTAAAAGGTACCCTTTGCAGGAGGGGATCAATCTGGCCCTGGACTCCTCGTTTGCCAATTTCGACGAAACAGTCGATGTCGCCGTGGTGCTCGGGGTGAATCCGAAATACTCGGACCAGATGGTCCGGGGGGCCTGCTCCCTGCCACATGGCCTGGGCAAAGAAGTCCGGGTCCTGGCCTTTTGCAAGGGAGAGAAGCAGGAAGAGGCTCGTGAGGCTGGAGCGGACTATGTTGGCGACGAGGAAATAGTCGATCAGATCAAAAACGGATGGCTGGAGTTTGACAAGGCGGTAGCCACGCCGGACATGATGGCCCACGTAGGCAAGATCGGCAAAATCCTCGGACCCAGGGGTCTTATGCCCAATCCCAAGGCGGGAACGGTTACCTTTGATCTGGGGCCGGCAATCAAGGAACTCAAGGCGGGCAAGGTAGAATTCCGGGTGGACAAGGCCGGAGTGGTGCACGCCCCCATGGGAAAGGTTTCTTTCGGCCCGGATAAGATTAAGGAGAATCTGGCCCTGTTTATCGATTCCCTACAGAAGCTGAAGCCAGCCTCTGCCAAAGGGACTTATTTGCGGGGGATATCCGTGTCCACGACCATGGGTCCCGGGGTTAAGATAGACTCCAGCAACATCCGGTCCTTGGTGGAAAAGTAGCCAATCGGGGAAAAGAGTCAGAGACAGCAGGCGGCCTGCGGGCCTTAATCTCCTGCCGAGACCGCTTTGACTCTGTGCCCTATATATAAAGAGAGGTGTTGAGGTGAAAAGGGCAGAAAAGGCAGAAGTGATTGAAAGCCTGAAGAGCAAGGCGGACAAGTCCAAAATTGCCGTGGTGACTGACTTCAAAGGGCTCTCCGTGGAGGAGATGTCCGGTTTGCGCAGCAAGCTGCGCGAGCAGGGTGTGGAGTACAAGGTGGTAAAAAACACCTTGGCCGGAATTGCCTTGAAGGACGGACCCCACGACTGCCTGAGCGGCAAACTGGTTGAGAACTGCGGAATAGCCTTTGGCTATGACGATCCGGTTCAGACTGCCAAGCTTCTGGTGGAATTCATCAAGAAGAACAAAAAGATGAAGACCAAGTTTGCCAGTCTGGACGGCAGCTATCTGACGGACGAGCAGATAGATCAGTTGGCCAAACTGCCGGGCAGGGAAGAGCTGCTGGCCAAGACACTGGCCACGATGAATGCTGTTCCCACCAATTTTGTCTGCGTGTTCGCCAATCTGCTCCGTAACATGCTTTATGCAATGAACGCCATTAAAGAGCAGAAAGAACAGGGATGAGTCAAAGTTTAAAGTTTTAAGGAGGAACAAATGGCAGAGGTAACAAAAGAGCAGGTAATTGATTTTATTTCAAATATGACAGTTTTGGAGCTCTCCGAATTTATCAAGGAGCTCGAGGACAAGTTCGGTGTTTCCGCAGCTGCTCCTGTGGCCGCGGCAGCAGCTGCTCCTGCAGCCGGTGATGCCGGAGGCGGCGAGCCGGAAGAAGAGCAGACTGAATTTGATGTCGTACTCAAGGAAGTGGGCGGAAACAAGATCGCCGTGATCAAGGCCGTACGGGCTTTGACCGGCCTGGGTCTTAAAGAGGCCAAGGCCAAGGTGGATGAACTGCCTTCCCCCATCAAGGAAGCCGTAACCAAGGAGCAGGCCGAAGACGCTAAATCCCAGCTTGAAGAGGCCGGCGCAACTGTCGAGCTCAAATAACAAACTGTTTCTTAATTTCCAGTACTCTGTTTTAAGAGCGCAACTTCCCAGGGGGTATTGCGCTCTTAAAACATTTGTTATTGTTGTCTAACTTATTTTGATACTGGTTTTTGCATCCTAATTTGAAGATGCGCATCCCTACCTTAAAAAGAACATCCCTGCATGCAAGAGGATTGAAATGGCGCGATTCGTAAAAAATTTCGGGAAAATCAGAAGGCCTTTGGAAATTCCGAACCTGCTGACTCTGCAGGTGAACTCATACAAAGAGCTTTTGCAGTTTGATGCCCCGCCCGAGAACCGTATGGACAAAGGGCTGGAGGCGGTCTTTAGGTCCGTGTTCCCCATCGAGGATTTCAACAAGTCCGCCACATTGGAATTCGTTAGTTACGAGATGGGAGATCCCAAATATGACGAGGAGGAGTGCATCACCAAGGGCCTGACCTACGAGGCCCCCATCCGCATCAAGGTCCGTCTGGTGGTCTTTGACGTGGACGAGGAGACCGAGAACAGGACCATCCGGGATATTAAGGAACAGGATATCTATTTCGGGACCATTCCGCTGATGACGGATAAGGGGACCTTTATAATCAACGGGACTGAGCGGGTCATAGTCAACCAGCTGCAACGCTCTCCGGGCATTATTTTCGAGCACGATTCCGGGAAGACCCACAGCAGCCGCAAGGTGCTGTACAGTTCCCGGATTATACCCATGCGCGGATCCTGGCTGGATTTCGACTTTGACCACAAGGATATCCTCCACGTTCGGATCGACAGACGCAGAAAGATGCCGGTGACCATCCTGCTTAAGGCCATGGGGCTTACCGCCGAGGAGATCCTCAACTATTTTTATGAGCGGGAAACCCTGCGTATCGAAGGCGAACGGGTGTTCCGCAAGGTCAATCCGGATCAGTACAGAAAGGAAGTCGCGTTTTCCGATATTATCGACGGCAACGGCGAGGTACTGGTCAAGGCAGGGCGACCCATCACCAAGAGATTATGGAAGAAAATCGTTTCCTCCGGGTTGGAGTTTATGGAGATAAATCCCTCTGAACTCAAGTCCAGCTACGTGGGTGAGGAGATAGTGGACAATCAAACCGGCGAGGTGATTGCCGAGGCCGGAGCCGCTCTGGACGGCGAGGTCCTGAGCGCGATAGAGGAAGCCGGGGTAAAGGACATTCAGATCCTTTACACCTCCGGACAGGAGGTTTCCTCTTCTATCCGGGATACCCTGCAGCTGGACAAGGTCCCGGACATGGAATCCGCACAGGTGGAGATCTACAAACGCTTGCGGCCAAGCTCACCCCCCACACCGGAGATCGCGGCCAGTTTTTTTGACAATCTTTTCCGCAATCCGGATTACTATGATCTGTCCCCGGTAGGTAGGTACAAGCTCAATTCCAGACTGGGCTCGAACGCGCCCATGGACAAGCAGACCCTGACCAACGAGGACATCCTCTTGACCCTGAAGCATCTTATCCGACTCAAGGATACCCTTGGACCGGCTGATGATATAGATCACCTGGGGAACCGTCGGGTACGCTCCGTCGGGGAGTTGGTGGAGAATCAGTACCGCATCGGTCTGGTCCGTATGGAGCGGGCCATAAAGGAACGCATGAGCCTGCAGGAAGTGGCCACGCTCATGCCTCACGATCTGATCAACCCCAAGCCGGTTACCGCGGTTTTGCGTGAGTTCTTCGGCACCTCCCAGCTTTCCCAGTTCATGGACCAGACCAATGCCCTGTCCGAGGTGACGCACAAGAGGAGATTGTCCGCCCTGGGCCCGGGCGGTTTGACTCGGGAGAGGGCCGGTTTTGAGGTCCGGGACGTACATCCCAGTCATTACGGCCGGATTTGTCCCATTGAGACCCCGGAGGGGCCGAATATTGGACTGATCGTCTCCCTTACCACCTATGCCCAGGTTAATGAGTTTGGTTTTATCGAGACCCCGTACAGGGTAGTCCGTGATTCCCGGGTGACCGACGAGATCAAGTACATGGACGCCAACAAGGAGAGTGGGGAGATCATCGCCCAGGCCAACGCCCCGGTTGAGGAAGACGGGAAATTCGTTAACGAGCTTGTGGCCGCGCGGGTCAAGGGGGAGTTCGCTCTCGTGCAGCATGACGAGGTGACCCTGATGGACATCTCCCCCAGCCAGATCGTATCCATTTCCGCGGCGGTCATTCCCTTTCTGGAGCACGACGATGCCAACCGGGCCCTTATGGGCTCGAATATGCAGCGTCAGGCAGTGCCCCTTTTGCGGGCCGAGTTGCCCCTGGTGGGTACTGGCATGGAAGGGACCATCGCCCGGGATTCCGGGAGCTGCGTACTGGCCGAGGCCGACGGGGTGGTCCGATATGTGGATGCGGAAAGGGTGGTGGTTTCCTACGATGATCCGGAAGTGCACTCCAAGACAGGTGGAGCCGCCTCCTACGAACTGCAGAAATTCCACAAGTCCAACCAGAACAGTTGCTTCGGGCAAAAGCCCCGCGTGTCTATGAACCAAAAAGTGGCCAAGGGCGATGTCCTGGCCGACGGAGCAGGCATCCTCGACGGGGAAGTGGCTTTGGGCAAAAACCTCCTGGTCGCGTTCATGCCCTGGTGTGGATACAATTATGAGGACTCCATTCTGATCTCCGAGCGGGTGGTCAAGGAGGACGTGTTCACCTCGGTACACATTGAGGAATTCGAGGTGGTCGCCCGGGACACCAAGCTCGGACCGGAAGAGATAACCAGAGATATCCCCAATGTGAGTGAAGAGATGCTCCGGGACCTGGATGACAGCGGCATCATCCGCCTCGGGGCCAAAGTGGAGCCGGACGATATCCTGGTGGGCAAGATCACACCCAAGGGCGAAACCCAGCTGACCCCGGAAGAGAGGCTTTTGCGGGCTATATTCGGGGATAAGGCCCGGGACGTGAAGAACACGTCGCTCAAGGTTCCCCCGGGGATCGAGGGTACGGTGATCAATGTCAAGGTCTTTAACCGCAGATCCGGGGAAAAGAACGAGCGGACCAAGGAGATAGAGGACGCTGAGCTGGCCCGGATTTCGCGCAAGGAGTCCCAACATATTTCCGGTCTGACCGCCAACGTCAGAGAAAGGCTGTGGAAGGCCGTTTCCGGGAAGCGTCTGGGCTCGACCATCATGGGCAGCAAGAAGAACCAGGTCCTGGCCGAGGCCAACTCCACATTGACCAGGGACCTTTTGGACTCTTTACCGGTGAAAAAGCTGTCCGGGGCGTTTTCCTCCAAGGAGGTCAACTCCGAGGTGGAGGATATAATTTCCGCCTATAACGCCCAGCTGGAGTTCATCCGCCGTTCCTACGATCTGAAGCGGGAGAAGGCCAGCGAAGGCGACGACATGCCTCCGGGCGTGATCAAGATGGTCAAGGTGTATATAGCGGTCAAACGCAAATTGAGCGTCGGGGACAAGATGGCCGGTCGGCACGGGAACAAGGGTGTTGTTTCCAATATCCTCCCGGAAGAGGACATGCCGTTTTTCTCTGACGGGGTGCCGATGGATATAGTCCTCAATCCCCTGGGTGTTCCCTCCCGGATGAATATCGGGCAGATTATGGAGACCCATCTGGGCTGGGCAGCCAGAGAGCTCGGCAAGCAACTGGGAGAGATGCTGGAACAAGGGGCGGATCTGGCCCGGGTACGCGATGAAGTCAAAGCGACTTTTGATTCCCGGGAGACCTCGGAGCTGGTGGACAGCCTAGACGACGAGGAGTTTGTCTCTGCTGTAAAGGAGATGAAAAAGGGCATTATCACCAAGACCCCGGTATTTGACGGTGCGCGGGAAGAGGAGATTTGGGGCTGGCTGAAAAAAGCTGGCCTGGGTGACGACGGGAAGTCCAAGCTCTTTGACGGGCGTACTGGAGACCCCTTTCACGAACGGGTCACCGTGGGCAATATGTACATGCTCAAGCTGCACCACCTCGTGGACGAGAAGATCCATGCCCGGTCCACAGGCCCCTATTCACTTGTCACCCAACAGCCGTTGGGGGGCAAGGCCCAGTTCGGTGGTCAGCGCCTGGGCGAAATGGAGGTCTGGGCCATCGAGGCTTACGGGGCCAGTTATCTTTTGCAGGAGTTCCTTACTGTCAAGTCCGACGATGTCGGCGGACGGGTGCACATGTATGAGAAGATAGTCAAGGGAGACAACTTCCTGGAGTCCGGACTCCCGGAGTCTTTCAACGTGCTTATCAAGGAACTCATGGCCCTCGGTCTGGATGTGGAGCTGCATCTGGACGAGAAGAAAAAGGGCCACAAGAACTAATCTCAGCCCATAAAGAGGGATATACATATGACGCTCGACGATCTGTTCAGCCAGAGGAGCAACGCTTCAAACGTCAGCAGTCAGGAACTGGAAGGACTGCAGATCCGTATCGCTTCGCCGGAAAAGATCAGGGAATGGTCGTTCGGAGAGGTAAAGAAGCCGGAGACCATAAACTACAGGACCTTCAAGCCGGAAAGGGACGGCCTTTTCTGTGCCAAGATCTTTGGACCGGTCAAAGATTACGAATGCAATTGCGGCAAATACAAGCGCATGAAGCACAGGGGGATTGTCTGCGAAAAATGCGGCGTGGAAGTGATCGCCTCCAAGGTGCGGCGGGAACGCATGGGCCATATCGAGCTGGCCGCTCCGGTGGCCCATATCTGGTTTGTAAAGAGCCAGCCCTCGAAGATCGCCACCCTTTTGGACCTGACTATGGCCGATCTGGAGAAGGTGCTCTATTTTGATGCCTATATAGTCCTGGATCCCGGACAGACCTCCCTGGAGAAAAAGCAGATAATTACCGAGGACCAGTTTCTGCAGTATCTGGACCACTACGGGGAAGACTCTTTTCGTGTGGGCATGGGCGCAGAGGCAGTTTTGGAACTTTTTGCAGATATTGATCTGATAAAACTGCGGGACGAGCTCCGGGAGGACTCCCTGAAGACCAGGTCGCAGACCAAAAAGAAGAAGCTGGCCAAACGCCTGCGCGTGGTGGAATCCTTCCTCGATTCCACCAACCGGCCGGAATGGATGATCTTAAACGTGATTCCGGTGATCCCCCCGGAATTGCGGCCTCTGGTCCCATTGGACGGCGGCCGTTTTGCCACCTCTGATCTCAACGATCTGTATAGGCGGGTGATCAACCGGAACAATCGCCTGAAAAGGCTTTTGGAGCTCGGTGCTCCGGACATAATTATCCGCAATGAGAAACGGATGCTCCAGGAGGCGGTGGACGCCCTGCTTGACAACGGCAGAAGGGGCAAGGCTATAACCGGGACCAACGGCCGGCCTTTGAAGTCGCTTTCGGATATGATCAAAGGTAAACAGGGCCGGTTCAGGCAGAACCTTTTGGGCAAGCGTGTGGATTATTCCGGGCGCTCGGTGATCGTGGTCGGCCCGAATTTGAAACTGCATCAGTGTGGACTGCCCAAGCAGATGGCCCTGGAGCTGTTTAAGCCGTTTATTTATTCCAAGCTGGAGGCGCGCGGAGACGCCAGCACTATCAAAAGCGCCAAAAAGATGGTCGAGCGCCGGGATATGGTGGTCTGGGACGTCCTGGAGGACGTGGTCCGGGAGTACCCCATACTCCTTAACCGCGCCCCCACCCTGCACAGGCTGGGTATCCAGGCCTTTGAGCCGATACTGGTCGAAGGCAAGGCCATCCGTCTGCATCCCCTGGTGTGCACCGCGTTCAACGCTGATTTTGACGGGGACCAGATGGCGGTACACGTGCCCCTGTCCATTGAGGCCCAGATCGAGTGCCGGGTTTTGGTCATGTCCACGAACAATATCCTCTCCCCGGCCAACGGTGAGCCGATCATCGTGCCCACCCAGGATATAGTCCTCGGGCTTTATTACCTGACCGTGGATCGTTCCTTTGAGAAGGGAGAGGGCAAGGTGTTCTACGGCCCGGAAGAGGTGGTCGTAGCCTACGACAGCGGCTACGTCAGTCTGCATGCCCGGGTTAAGGTCCGCATAGACGGGGAACTCGTGGAGACCACTCCGGGCCGGATAATTGTGGGCGAACTTTTGCCCGAAGGGGTCCCGTTCGGTCTTGTGAACTGCCTCTTGAACAAAAAGGCCATCGGCCGTTTGGTGGGCGAGACCTACCGCAACGCCGGGACCAAGGCCACGGTCATCCTCTGCGATCGGATAAAAGACCTGGGGTATGAATACTCCACCCGGGCGGGTGTAACCATCGGGCTCAAGGACCTGAAAATCCCGGACAAGAAGGCGGGTTACCTGGATTCGGCCCAAAGCGAGGTCAGTCAGATTGAGAAGCAGTATCGGGAAGGGATAATTACCCGGACTGAGAAGTACAACAAGGTGGTGGACGTATGGACCAAGGCCACCAACGATATCTCTTCGGAGATGATGAAGGAGCTGTCCACGGATACGGTTCGCAACGAACAGACCGGGGAGAAAAAAACAGATGTCAGTCTGAACCCGGTGTTTATGATGGCCAATTCCGGGGCCCGGGGCAACAAGGATCAGATGCGTCAGCTGGCCGGGATACGCGGTCTTATGGCCAAGCCGTCCGGGGAAATCATCGAGACGCCGATCACCTCCAGCTTCCGGGAAGGCCTGACGGTCCTGCAGTACTTCACTTCCACACACGGGGCGCGGAAGGGACTGGCCGACACTGCCCTTAAGACGGCCAATTCCGGGTATCTGACCCGTAGGCTGGTGGATGTGGTCCAAGATGTAGTTGTCTCCGAGTATGATTGCGGGACTGTTGACGGGATCGAGATTGCCCATATGGTCAAGGCCGGAGAGATAAAAGAGCGCCTTAAAGACCGGATCCTGGGCCGGATCAGCATGTTTGACGTCTATGACCCGGAGACCAATGAGCTTATCGTCTCCGGCAATACCTTGATCGATGAGGAAAAGGCAGAGCAGATAGAAGAAGTCGGGATTTCCAGTGTGACCATCCGCTCCGCACTTACCTGTAAGAGCAAAAAGGGTGTTTGCTCTCTTTGCTACGGCCGGGATCTGGCCCGCGGCCATCTGGTCAACGTGGGCGAAACCGTGGGCATTATCGCCGCCCAGTCCATCGGAGAACCTGGTACCCAGCTGACCATGCGCACCTTTCATATCGGCGGGACCGCGTCCAAGGAGATTGAACAGTCCAGCATTACCGCCCAGAACAAGGGGCAGGTGGTCCTCTCCAGGGTGCGGACCGTGACCAATAAAAGCGATGAGACCATGGTCCTGGGCAAGAGCGGACAGATCCGCATCGTGGACAGTCAGGGTCGGGAGCGGGAGAAATATTCCCTGCCCTCCGGGGCCAAGATATTCGTGGGTCACGAGCAGAGCGTGGACAAGGGGGCGCCGCTAGCAGAGTGGGATCCATTCAACGAGCCGTTTGTGACCGACGTGGAGGGGTATATCCATTTCTCGGATATAATCGAAGGCAGGACTGTACAGGAGAAGGTAGACGAGACCACCAACCAGGCCACGCAGACCATTATCGAGTACCGGTCCACCAATTATCGTCCGAGCATCTCAGTATGCGACGAAAACGGGAACGTAAAGACCCGCCCCGGGACCAACTCCGAGGCGGTATTCCATCTGCCGGTGGGGGCCATATTAATGGCCCGCGAGGGCGATCTTTTGAACGCCGGGGACATAATCGCCAGGAAGCCACGGGAGACTTCCAAGACCAAGGATATTGTCGGAGGTCTTCCCCGGGTGGCCGAACTGTTCGAGGTTCGCAAGCCCAAGGATCAGGCCGTAGTCACGGAAATAGACGGGATTATTTCCTTCGGCCAGGAATCTAAGGGCAAGCGCAAGATACTGGTTACCCCAGAGACCGGGGAGCCAAAGGAATACCTAATCCCTAAGGGTAAGCATATAACTGTGCAGGAAGGGGATTTTGTCGAGGCTGGCGAGGCACTGACCGAGGGCAATCCCGAGTTGCACGATATCCTGAAGATCAAGGGTGAAAAGCCCCTGGCTAAGTACCTGGTGGAGGAGATCCAGGAAGTATACCGCTTTCAGGGTGTGCATATTAACGACAAGCATATCGAGATAATTGTCCGCCAGATGCTGAAGAAGGTGAACGTGATCAGCCCCGGCGACACCGGATTTCTGGTGGGAGAACATGTGGACAAGGGCAGGTTCATGAGCGCCAATGAGGCCTGCATCCGCGAGGGGAAGACCCCGGCGGTGGCCGAGCCGCTCGTACTGGGGATAACCCAGGCCTCATTGAGTACCGAGTCCTTTATTTCCGCGGCGTCTTTTCAGGAGACCACCAAGGTGCTCACCGAGGCGGCCATGCGCTGCAAGAAGGACGAATTGAGCGGGCTCAAGGAAAATGTGATCGTCGGCCGGCTGATACCGGCCGGCACCGGCTACAGGCCGTATATTGAAAATGATATTTTGGTCCCGGACCAACCGGAGCGTGAGGACAAATTCCTGGAGGACCTGGAAGGGGAACACTATCCTGCGGGATAGCCTTTTTGGCCCCGCAGGACAAGGCCATTCAGCCTTTGGGGCGACCCGGCGGGCAGTTTTGGGACTTGACATTCTCATGGCCATCAACTAAACGACGGCGGTTTCAGCAAGACGTCTAGTATGGAGGAAAGATGCCGACCATAAATCAACTGGTGCGAAAGTCCAGAAAGAAGATTACAACCAGCAAGAAGACTGCGGCCCTGCAGAAGTGCCCGCAGAGACGCGGCGTATGTGTCCGGGTGTACACGACCACGCCCAAGAAACCCAACTCCGCTCTGCGCAAGGTGGCCAGGGTCAGGCTGACCAATACCATTGAGGTCACTGCCTATATCCCGGGCGAGGGTCATAATCTGCAGGAGCATTCGGTGGTTATGGTTCGCGGCGGCCGGGTCAAGGATCTGCCGGGTGTTCGTTATACCGTGATTCGCGGAACACTGGACACCTCAGGGGTCCAGGACAGGCGCAAGAGTCGTTCCAAATACGGCACCAAGCGTCCCAAATAGTGTGTTGAAGGAGTAGAAGATGCCACGCAAGGGTCCAGTTCCCAAGAGAGAAGTGCTTCCGGATCCTGTTTATGGAAGCAAGCAGGTTACCAAGTTTGTAAACAGGCTGATGCGGGACGGAAAGAAGAGTATTGCCGAGCGAGCGGTTTATGCTGCTTTGGAGGAGCTAGCCAGCAAGACCGGCGAGGAACCCATCCGGTCCTTTCAGCAAGTACTCGATAATGTAAAACCCCAGATGGAAGTCAAGTCCCGTCGTGTCGGCGGAGCGACTTATCAGGTGCCCATGGAGGTCCGTCCGGTCCGCCAGGAGACTCTGGCCATACGCTGGCTGGTGTCCAATGCCCGGGGCAGGGGGGAGAAAGGCGTGCGTGCCAAGCTGGCCGCAGAGTTTTTGGATGCGTACAACAACCGCGGAGGTGCGGTTAAGAAAAAGGAAGATACCCACAGGATGGCGGAGGCAAATAAGGCCTTTGCCCATTACCGCTGGTAGATTCGGAGACTATTGTGCCACGAAAGATTGCCATTGAAAAACAAAGAAATATCGGGATCATGGCCCATATTGATGCGGGCAAGACCACCACTACCGAGCGTATCCTGTACTATACCGGTGTCTCCCACAAAATAGGCGAAGTGCATGACGGCGAAGCGGTGATGGACTGGATGGAACAGGAGCAGGAAAGGGGTATTACCATTACCTCGGCCGCGACTACCTGTTTCTGGCGTGATTCCCGGGTCAATATCATTGATACCCCCGGTCACGTTGATTTTACCGTTGAAGTGGAGCGCGCCTTACGAGTTTTGGACGGAGCAATCGCTGTATTCTGCGCGGTGGGCGGAGTTGAGCCGCAGTCTGAGACCGTATGGAGGCAGGCGGACCGGTACCGCGTTCCGCGGATTGCTTTTGTGAACAAGATGGATCGGGTGGGAGCGGACTTTTTTCATGTAGTGGATATGATCCGGGACAGGCTCAAGGCCAAGCCGGTTCCTCTGCAGCTCCCAATAGGCAGTGAAGAAGGTTTTCGGGGAGTTGTAGATCTGATCAATGCCAAGGCTATAATCTTTGACGAACAGTCTCTGGGTAAGAAATACGAGTATGCTGATGTGCCAGCAGAGCTTACCGAGGAGGTCGAGAATTGGCGCAGTCATCTGATTGAGGCCATAGCCGAGGAAGACGAGGGGCTTCTGGATAAATACATCGCCGGCGAGGAGCTGACCCCGGAAGAGGTTGCCCGCGGGGTGCGTGCGGCCACGATCAATTTGTCCATCTGTCCGGTTTTGTGCGGATCAGCCTTTAAAAACAAGGGCGTGCAGCCGCTTCTGGATGCAGTTGTTGATTACATGCCTTCTCCTCTGGACGTACCCCCTATCCAGGGAACTGATCCGGCCAGCGGGGAAGCCGTTGAATGCCCACCGGAAGACGATAAGCCTCTGAGCGCTCTGGCGTTCAAGCTGGCTTCCGATCCCTATGTCGGGCATCTTACGTTCCTGCGTATCTATTCCGGGCACATTGAATCCGGTATGACCGTGGTGAACGCGTCCACCGGCAGGAAGGAGCGCATCGGCCGGCTTTTAAAGATGCACTCCAACAAGCGCGAAGAGATCAAAGAGGCCTATGCCGGGGACATCGTGGCCGCCGTAGGTTTGAAGAACACGGCCACCGGGGAGACCCTGTGTGCGGAAAACCGGCCGGTTCTGCTGGAGTCCATGGACTTCCCGGAGCCGGTTATTGAAGTAGCTATTGAGCCCAAGACCAAGACTGACCGCGATGCTTTGAGCTCCGCTTTGCAGAAGCTGGCCAAAGAGGACCCGTCCTTCAGGGTCAAAACGGACGAGGACACCAATCAGACTCTCATTTCCGGGATGGGTGAGTTGCATCTGGACATCATCGTGGATCGGCTGACCCGGGAATTCAAGGTGGATGCCAATGTTGGCCAGCCCAGGGTTGCCTATCGAGAGACCATTACCAAGTCCGTGAAACACGAGAACAGATATGTTAAACAGACTGGGGGCCGGGGCCAGTATGGCCATGTGGTTATAGAGGTCGAGCCCAACCAGACCGGGGCCGGATACGAATTTGTCAATTCCATCGTGGGCGGGGTGATCCCCAAGGAATATATACCGGCGGTGGATAAAGGCATAAAGGATGCCCTGCAGAACGGAGTTCTCGCCGGTTATCCGGTTGTGGATGTCAAGGTCAACCTGGTCTATGGTTCGTATCACGAGGTTGACTCTTCGGAGCAGGCTTTTTACATATCCGCCTCCATGGCCATCAAGGAGGCCTGTCACAAGGCTGGCCTTGTCCTTTTGGAGCCCATCATGTTCGTGGAGGTTCTCACCCCAGAGGAGTATCTGGGCGATGTCATGGGCGATATGAACGGCAGGCGGGGTAAGGTCCAGGGCCTGGAACCCCGTGGCGGGACCCAGATTATACGCTGCCATGTACCTTTGAGTTCCATGTTCGGGTATGCCACCCAGCTCAGGTCCAAGACCCAAGGAAGGGCCACGTATTCCATGCAGTTCAGTCATTATGAACAGGTTCCGGCCAGCATTGCCGAAGAAATTCTCAACAACTAGGGGGTAGGTTATGAGCAAGTCCAAGTACGAACGCACGAAGCCGCATGTGAATATTGGCACCGTGGGTCATATAGACCACGGCAAGACGACATTGACGGCAGCGATCACGAATGTTTTGAGCCGCAGCGGCACCGGCAAGCATGTGGCTTTTGATGAGATAGACAAGGCGCCTGAGGAGAAGGAGCGTGGTATCACGATAGCCACTGCTCATGTGGAGTACGAGTCTGACAAGCGGCATTATGCGCATGTGGACTGCCCGGGTCACGCTGACTACATCAAGAATATGATTACAGGTGCGGCCCAGATGGACGGCGCGATATTGGTTGTTGCTGCCACGGACGGTCCGATGCCGCAGACCCGGGAGCACATTCTTCTTGCCCGTCAGGTTGGAGTTCCGAGCATAGTGGTTTTTTTGAACAAGGTTGATCTTGTAGACGACCCTGAGCTTTTGGAGCTTGTAGAGCTGGAGGTTCGGGAGCTTTTGAGCAAGTATGATTTTCCCGGAGACGATACCCCGGTGATATCCGGCAGCGCTTTGAAGGCTTTGGAGACCGAGGATGCGAAGAGCGAAGAAGCCAAGTGCGTATGGGAGCTTTTGCAGGCGTGTGATGATTTTATACCCGAGCCGGAGCGTGATATAGACAAGCCGTTTTTGATGCCCATCGAGGATGTGTTTTCCATATCCGGTCGGGGGACGGTTGTGACCGGTCGAGTGGAACGCGGCGTGATCAAGGTGGGCAACGAGGTCGAGATAGTAGGTATGAAGGACACGACCAAGACGGTTTGCACCGGTGTGGAGATGTTCCGCAAGATATTGGACCAGGGTGAGGCCGGTGACAATATTGGAGCTCTTTTGCGCGGCGTGAAGCGCGACGATGTAGAGCGCGGTCAGGTATTGGCTGCACCGGGTTCGATAACCCCGCATCGCAATTTCAAGGCCGAGGTATATGTTTTGAACAAGGAGGAAGGCGGTCGTCACACTCCGTTTTTCTCAGGTTATCGTCCTCAGTTTTATTTTCGGACCACAGATGTGACTGGTGTAGTGACGCTGCCGGACGGGGTGGAGATGATCATGCCCGGTGACAACACCACGTTTTTGGTTGAGTTGATAGTCCCGGTGGCCATGGAGCCGGGTCTTCGTTTCGCCATCCGGGAGGGCGGCCGTACCGTTGGTGCGGGAGTCGTTTCCGAAATAGTGGAGTAGGAATACAGATTATGGTTGCAATGAATAGTGATCGGATAAGGATAAAGTTAAAGGCATACGACTACCGCATGCTGGACAAGGCCGTGGCGGAGATAGTGGATTCAGCCAAGAATACCGGGGCCAGCATAGCCGGCCCCATACCGCTGCCCACGCGTATTCGCAAGTACACGGTTAACAAGTCAGTACACGTGAACAAGAAGTCCAGGGAGCAGTTTGAACTTAGGGTGCACAAGCGCATGCTCGATTTGCTCGAACCCACCCAGCAGACCGTGGACGCCCTGGGCAAGCTGAATTTGCCCGCCGGAGTCGATGTGGAAATAAAGCTATAGGTGAGGATATCATGTCCAACGGAATTGGTTTGATTGGAAAAAAATTGGGGATGACCAACGTCTTCGCCCAGGACGGGACATTTGTTCCGGTGACAGTGGTTCAGGCCGGCCCGTGTCCGGTTGTTGCCCGGGCAACCGAGGACAAGCACGGCTACAGCAGCGTGCAGCTCGGGTATGACGAGGTTGAACCGCACCGGCTGAACAAACCGGAGCAGGGTCATTTAAAGTCCAAGGGAGTCGGATATTTCCGTCACCTGCGCGAATTCCGCGTGACTGATCCGGCTGAATACGAATCCGGACAGACCCTGACAGTGGAGCTTTTCAAAGCCGGGGATCAGATCAAGGTCACCGGCCACTCCAAGGGCAAGGGTTTTGCTGGAGTCATGAAGAGATGGGGCTTTGGCGGTTCACCGTCTACCCACGGCCACGAGAAGGTGCACAGGAGCACCGGGGCCATTGGTCAATGCGCAGATCCGGCCCGTGTGTTCAAAGGGAAAAAGATGCCCGGCCGTATGGGCAATGCCAAAGTAACCTACAGTAAAGCGGAAATAGTGGATGTTGTCCCCGAAGACAATCTGGTCCTGGTCAAGGGCCAGGTCCCCGGACCGAAGAACGGCATAGTCTATTTGCGCAAGCAATCCTAACGAGGCGGAAATGAAGACCAAAGTATATTCTCAAGATAATGTCGAGGTCGGTGAGATGGACCTGGAGGACCGGGTCTTCAGCGTCCGGGTCAAACCGGAGATCCTCCACCAAGCCGTACGTTCTCATTTGGCCGCTTCGCGGCAGGGAACTGTCGGAGTAAAGACCCGGGGCCTGATCCGCGGCGGGGGCAGTAAGCCCTGGCGTCAGAAAGGCACCGGACGCGCTCGGGTCGGCTCCAGCCGCTCACCTTTATGGACCGGAGGCGCGGTTACCCATGGCCCTAAGCAGAGAGACCATGGGTTTAAGCTGAACAAAAAGGTCCGCAGGTTGGCCCTTAAGATGGCCCTTTCCGCACGTGCTGCGGACGGAAGCCTTAAAGTGGTGGACGGGTTCAAGCTTGACGAGGTCAAGACCAAAAAGTTCGTGCAGATCAAGGACAACCTGGAAGCAAAAAAACCCTTGATTGTTATCAGTAAAGAATATAACAACCTTGAGCTTTCGGCAAGGAATGTACCCGGGGTTGAGGTGGTCACCTCTGACCGGGTCAATCCGTATCTGATAATGAAGCACGGCGAACTGATAATGGAACAAGAGGCCGTAAACAGCCTCCAGGACAGGTTGAGCTAGCCATGGAATTAACACAGGTTTTGATAAAGCCCATAATCACGGAAAAGGCCACTGAACTGAAGGAAACTTCCGGCAAGGTCGCCTTCCGGGTCCATCCGGACGCGAACAAGTACCTGGTCAAGCAGGCGGTGGAACACCTGTTCAACGTGGACGTGGAAAACGTGAATATGGTCCGCTCCCGCCCCCGTGTACGCAGAAAGTTCGGGCGTTCCGTGGGCAAGCAGCCCGGGTATAAAAAGGCATACGTAACTCTGTCGCCGGGCGACAAGATAGAATTCTTTGAAGGGGTTTAAGCTATGGCGGTGAAAAAATTGAAGCCCACTTCCCCGGGCCGGAGATTTCAGACGGTATCTGATTTTAATGAGATCACTTCCGAGAGCCCGGAAAAGTCTCTGACTGTCGGGATGTCCAGAAAGTCCGGCCGAAATTCATACGGGCGGATAACTTCCCGCAGACGGGGGGGCGGAGTAAAACAGAAGTACCGGATTATTGATTTTCGGCGCAACAAATTCGATGTCCCGGCTCGGGTGAAGACCATTGAGTATGATCCGAACCGAAGCGCCAGAATTGCTCTTTTGGCCTATGCAGACGGAGAAAGGAGATACATACTGGCCCCGATCGGCCTGTCCGTTGGCGATCAGGTGCTGTCCGGGGAAAAGGTGGATATAAAGCCGGGCAACTCTTTGCCCATGTCCAGCATCCCGGTGGGGACCATAATCCATAATATCGAATTAGCCCCCGGAGGCGGGGCCAAGATGGCCAGATCTGCAGGGACTTATGCCCAGCTGACCGCTAAAGAAGGTAAATACGCCCTTTTGCGTCTTCCCTCGGGTGAGACCCGTAAGGTACTCAAGACCGCCAGGGCCACGATCGGACAAGTGGGCAATGTGGAGCATGAGAATGTCCGCATTGGTAAGGCCGGCCGTAACCGTTGGCTCAACCGCCGCCCAAAGGTTCGCGGTGTGGCCATGAATCCGATTGATCATCCGCTTGGCGGTGGCGAGGGCCGTAGCTCCGGCGGAAGGCATCCTGTCACCCCCTGGGGTGTGCCCACCAATGGATACAAGACCAGGGACAGAAAGAAAGAGACCAACAGACTGATAGTCAAGCGGCGCAACAAGTAGAGTGGGAGATAAGTATGCCTAGATCCATTAAAAAGGGCCCTTTTGTTGACGACCATCTCCTTGCCAAGGTGGACAGGGCGGTCCAGGCCAACAGCAGCAAGGTAATAAAGACATGGTCCAGGCGTTCGACCATTGTCCCGGAAATGGTGGGGATGACCTTTGCCGTGCATAATGGGAAAAAATTTATCCCTGTGTTTGTTTCCGAGAACATGGTCGGGCACAAGCTTGGAGAGTTCGCCCCTACCCGGACCTATTACGGCCATGCAGCCGATAAGAAAGCCCAGGGCAAAGGCAGGAGGTAGGTAAGAGATGGAAATTAAGGCCAAGGCCAATTATCAAAGAATTTCCCCGCAGAAGGCCAGGCTTGTTGCCCGGAATATAAGGGGCAAATCTGTGGAAGATGCCTTGAATACATTGAATTTTACTCCGAAAAAAGCGGCTTCCATGATCGCCAAAGTCCTTAATTCTGCGATGGCCAATGCGGAACAGAACTACAGCCTGGATCTGGACGACTTGTACGTAAAGCAGGTCCTGGTAGACGGTGGCCCGAGCTGGAAGAGGATCAGGCCGCGGGCCATGGGCAGGGCGACCAGGATTCTGAAAAGAACCAGTCACATAACAGTTATAGTGGACGAGCTATAGGAGGACTTGCGTTTTGGGTCAGAAAGTAAACCCCCTTGGATTCAGATTGGGCTACAATAAGGACTGGAATTCCCGCTGGTTTAGTCAGGAGAATTATGCGGCAAATGTCTTTGAGGACGACAGTATACGCAAGTACGTCAAGGCCAAGATATATCACGCCGGAATATCCAGGATTGAGATCGAGCGGGCGGCGGACAAGATCAGGCTGATCGTCTATACTGCCAGACCGGGCATTGTTATCGGCAGGAAGGGTGCAGAGATTGAAAAACTGCGCCAGGATTTGAAAAAGAAATTCGGCCACGAATTTGCTATAGAAGTGAACGAGATCCGCAGGCCGGAGATCGATGCCCAGCTCATAGCCGAGAACATCGCCATGCAGCTGGAGAGAAGGGTAGCCTTCCGGCGGGCAATCAAGAGAAGCATTGGACTGGCCCGCAAGTTCGGGGCCGAGGGCATAAAGGTGTCCTGCGCCGGCCGTTTGGGGGGAGCAGAAATTGCCCGCACCGAATGGCAGAGAGAGGGACGGGTCCCCCTGCATACTTTGCGCGCAGACATTCAGTACGGTTTTGCCGAAGCCAGGACCACCTATGGAATTATCGGGGTCAAGGTCTGGGTATATAAAGGCGACATACTCGATGAGGTTAGCTAGATATGTTGAGTCCGAAAAGAATCAAGCATCGCAAGCATCAGAAGGGAAAGCTCAAGGGCAAGGCCAACCGCGGCAATCATGTCAGCTTCGGTGATATTGGACTGAAGACCTTGGAACACGGCAAGATCTCCAATAAACAGATCGAGTCCGGCCGTGTGGCCATGATGCGCCATATTAAGCGTGGCGGAAAGGTGTTCATCCGCATTTTTCCGGACAAACCGATTACCGCCAAGCCCGCCGAGACCCGTCAGGGCAAGGGTAAAGGGGCTCCGGAGGGCTGGTGCGCCCCGGTAAAGCCGGGTCGGATTTTGTATGAGATTCGTGGGGTAAATCTTGAATTGGCCCGCGAGGCCCTCAAGCGTGCTTCGTACAAGCTGCCAGTGAAAACAGTCATAGTGGAAAGGGAGGCCTAAAATGAAGGCCGGGGAATTGAGAAAAGAGAGTATGGAAAAACTGCAGGACAAACTGGCTGACTACAGACAGGAACTTTTTAATCTCCGTTTTCAGCATGCCACCGCGCAGTTGGAAAACACGCAGCGGATTTCAGCAGTGAAGAAGAACGTTGCCAGGATACTGACGGTTCTCAGGGAAAAGGAAATGGAGTCATAAGATGAGCACCACACCGGAATTTATAAAGAGAAAACGGAACCTGGTCGGCTTTGTGGTCAGTGACAAGAACGACAAGACCATTGTTGTTCGGGTGGAAACTTTGGTTAAGCATCCCTTACTGAAGAAATATATCCGCCGGCGTAAGAAATTTATGGCCCATGACCCGGAGAACGAATGCAAAATCGGCGACAAGGTTCGGATCACTGAACATCGGCCATTGAGTTCCAGAAAGAGATGGCATTTGACCAAAATCATAGAAAAGGCTGTATAGGTGGCTTACAATGATACAGGTAGAATCCAGGCTTAGTGTCGCGGACAACTCCGGGGCCAAGAAGGTCGCCTGCGTCAAGGTCCTTGGCGGGAGCAAAAGAAGATATGCCTCCATCGGAGATCTGGTCGTGGTTACAGTAAAGGATGCCATGCCCAACGCCAAGGTCAAAAAAGGCGACGTTTACCGTGCGGTTATCGTGCGGACCAAAAAGGAAATCAACCGGCCAGACGGGACTTTGATCCGGTTCGATAACAACTCGGCCGTGCTTTTGAATAAGAGCAATGAGCCCATAGGTACACGTATATTCGGACCGGTGGCCAGGGAGCTGCGGGGTAAAAACTATATGAAAATCGTCTCTCTTGCTCCAGAGGTGCTTTAAAATGGGTCTGAAAATCAAACAAAACGACAGTGTGCACGTCCTGCAGGGCAAGGACAAAGACAAGGTGGGCAAGGTCAAGAAGGTCTACAAGAGCGAAGGCCAAGTCCTGATTGAAGGCGTGAACATGGTAAAGAGGCACGTCAAGCCCAACCCGTACAAAAACGAACAGGGCGGGATAGTGGAAAAGGAAGCTCCGGTGAATATTTCCAATGTCGCCCTGGTCTGTGATTCCTGTTCGGAGAGGACGAAAGTGGGATTCAGGTCTACCAGTGACGGGGACAAAGTAAGATACTGCAAAAAATGCAATGAGACCATAAAATAGGACGGGGCCATGATTCGACTTCAAAAGGCATACACGGAAAATATCGCTCCCAAATTGCGCGAGGAATTCAGCTATTCTTCGCCCATGCAGATTCCGCGCCTGGAAAAGGTGGTTTTGAATATGGGCCTGGGTGAGGGCAGCCAGAACAATAAGCTCATTCAGGATGCGGTTGAGGAGTTATCTTTGATCGCCGGCCAGAAACCGGTAATCACTCGAGCCAAAAAATCTATTTCTGCGTTCAAACTCAGAGAGGGCATGCCTGTCGGGTGCCGGGTTACTCTCCGTCGTACCCGCAAATGGGCCTTCTTGGATAAGCTGATCAACATCGCCCTCCCCCGGGTACGCGACTTTCGCGGCCTTCCGGACCGGGGCTTTGACGGACGGGGTAATTTTACCATGGGCATAAAGGATCACACCATATTTCCGGAGATCAATCTGGATAAGGTTGATCAGGCAAAAGGCATGAACGTGACAATTGTGACCTCTGCAGCCACGGACAAGGAAGGCAAGACCCTGCTTGAGCTCTTGGGCATGCCTTTTAAGAAGTAAGGAGGAAGAGTTTTGACTAGAAAGTCGTTGATGGCCAAGTCCAAGAGAAAACCGAAGTTTTCGGCACGAGGCTATAATCGTTGTCCCATATGTGGCCGGCCCCGCGCTTTTATCCGCAGATTCGGCGTCTGTCGAGTGTGCTTCCGTAACAAAGCGCTTCGTGGAGAACTACCTGGCGTACGTAAATCAAGTTGGTAATATTCAGGAGAATGAAATGCCGGTTTTAGATCCAATCGCTGATATGCTGACCAGAATTCGCAACGGCCAACAGGCACTGCATTCCAGGGTCAGTATACCGCATAGCAAGATAAAGGCAGCTGTAGCCGAAATTTTGAAGCAGGAAGGCTTCATAGAAGATTATCAGACAGATGGAAAGAGTTTACAAGTCAGGCTCAAATACCTGAAAGGCCAACCGGCTATTAACGGACTGACCAAGGTCAGCAAGGGTTCCAGGCGCAAATACGTCAAGCTCGGGGAAATTCCGGACGTGAATAACGGCCTGGGAGTCTGCATTCTTTCCACATCGCACGGGATACTTGAAGGCAAACAGGCTAAGAGCGAATCAGTCGGCGGCGAGCTAATCTGTGAAATATGGTAGAGGTATAACATGTCGAGGATAGGTAAGCTTCCTGTTCAGATTCCGGACAAAGTCGAGGTGAATATCTCGGAGTCCAGCGTGGACGTCAACGGCCCCAAGGGGAGCCTTACTGTCCCCGGTCATCCGAGCATTAATTTTGTCCGTGAGGAGAACACAGTTAAAGTGGTCCCGGTGGACAACAGTATAACCGCACGCGAGCAGTACGGCCTGCGCCGCACCCTTTTGAATAATGCGGTCCAGGGAGTGAATACCGGATTTTCCAGGACACTGGAGGTGGTTGGAGTTGGTTACAAGGTTGCGGTCAAAGGGGATACCGTCGAGTTGAACGTGGGTTATTCTCATCCGGTGAACTTCAAACTTCCCCAGGGAGTGGAGGCTTCTGCCGAAGGCAATAAGCTCACTCTGTCCGGGGTCGACAAACAGGTGGTGGGTGAGACAGCGGCCAAGATACGCCGTGTCCGCGCCCCTGAACCGTACAAGGGCAAGGGAATTAAGTACCTAGACGAGGAAGTCAAGCGCAAGGCCGGCAAGTCCGGTTCAAAATAGGCTGGTGTGGTGAACAGATATGAATAAGAAAGATCAACGCTTGAAGAGAAAGGTTCGGATCAGGAAAAAGATCTCCGGCACCCCGGACTGCCCCAGACTGGTCGTTTTCAGGTCAAACAGGTATATATCCGCTCAGGTGGTGGATGACACCACCGGGCATACTCTGACTTCATTTTCCAGCGCCAGTTTGGATGGTGAGGTCAAGCTCACCTGTGAGAACGCCAAAAAGGTGGGTATGGAAGTGGCTAGGCTCGTGCAGGAAAAGGAGGTTTCTTCCGTGGTATTCGATCGCAATGGGTATTATTACCACGGCCGGGTTAAGGCGCTTGCTGACGGAGCCAGGGAAGCCGGTCTAAAATTTTAAGAGGTAGACATGGAACACAATCCGCTTGAGCTGACTGAAAAGATAGTGCATTTGAACCGGGTGGCCAAAGTTGTCAAAGGCGGGCGCAGATTCGGCTTCAGTGCCCTGGTGGTGGTAGGAGACGGAAAGGGAACTGTGGGTTACGGCATGGGCAAGGCCAATCAGGTTCCGGAAGCCATACGCAAGGCCACGGAAAGGGCAAAGAAGGATATGGTCAGCATCACTTTGCAAGGATCGACTATACCTTACCAGGTGACCGGAAGATTTGGGGCCGGTACCGTCCTGCTCAAACCGGCCGCTCCAGGCACCGGGATAATCGCCGGTGGTCCTGTGCGTGCGGTCATGGAAGCGGCTGGAGTCAATGACATTTTGACCAAGACAATCCGGACCAATACACCGCATAACGTACTTAAGGCCACCATGCAGGGGCTGCAGAGCATAATTAGTTCTGATGAGGCCTCCCGCCTCCGGGGAAAGGAAATCGCATACGCCCACGGGTATAACTAGCGAGGTATAAAGGCATGAAGATCAGGCTTGTGCGCAGTTTCATCGGGCTGAATCCGGCCCAGAAAAAGACCCTTCGCGCGCTGGGAGTGAAAAAGATAAACCAAGTCCGGGAGCTCCCAGACAATCCCTGTGTTCAGGGAATGGTGAACAAGGTAAAGCATTTTGTAGAGGTGAGCAGCTAATGCAGTTACACGAGCTATACCCGTTTGAGGTGGAAAGAAAAGACAAGAAGCGCCTGGGGCGCGGCTCGGCAACCGGCCGGGGCTGCACTGCCGGGAAGGGGAACAAGGGCCAAAACGCGCGTGCAGGCGGCGGAGTCCAGCCGTGGTTTGAGGGTGGACAAATGCCTCTGCAGCGCCGGATTCCTAAGCGGGGTTTCAAGAACAGGTTTCGGGTCCAATATAAGATTTTCAATTTGGAACAGATTAGCAACCTTTTCCCGAACAAGACCCGGATTGGGCTTGAGGATTTTTATACCCGCAAACTGGCTAAGCCCAGCGAGTCAGTAAAGATACTCGGTCAGGGCGAGTTGGATAAGGGGATTGAAATCACTGCCCACAGGTTCAGCAAGACAGCGGCGCAAAAGATCTCTGACGCCGGCGGAACTCCGAAACAAGTGGAAGGTTAATCTTGGCAGCAGGAGCGAATACCGGTCTGTCGGAACTTAAAAGGCGGATTCTTTTCACCCTTTTGTTCCTGGCAATATACCGGGTCGGCATACATATTCCCATTCCCGGGATAGACGGTCAGGCTATGGCTGATTTTTTCAGCAATGCCCAGAACACCCTGTTCGGACTCTTTGACATGTTTTCCGGCGGTGGGCTGACCAAGCTGTCCATTTTCGCTTTGGGGATCATGCCGTACATCTCCGCCTCCATTATTATCCAGCTTTTGACAGTGGTCAGCCCGGAGCTGGCCAGACTGAAAAAGGAAGAGGGGCAGGCCGGCAAACAAAAGATCACCCAGTATACTAGGTATGGTACTGTTTTGATCACCTTGGTTCAGGGCATAGGCATCTCCATCGGTCTGGAGAGCATGACCAGCCCCACGGGCGCTCCTGTGGTCATGGATCCGGGGTGGGCTTTCCGGATCATCACGGTTTTCACCCTGACCGCCGGAACTATTTTTCTCATGTGGCTGGGGGAACAGATTACTGAATTCGGCATCTCCAACGGGATTTCGCTTATAATCTTTGCCGGGATAGTGGCCGGACTTCCCTCGGCCATAGGCAAAAGTTTTCGGCTGCTTTCCGCGGGCGAGATAACCCTCTTTTTGTCCTTGTTCATTCTTATAATTTTGTTGGCAGTGCTTTTGGGAATAGTCTTTGTCGAGCGTGCGCAGCGCAGGATCCCCATCCACCACGCCAAACGTATGGTGGGGCGCAAAATGTACGGCGGGCAGTCCAGCCATCTCCCTCTTAGGCTGAACACCGCCGGGGTCATACCGCCGATTTTTGCTTCCTCGATACTCATGTTCCCGGCGACTATAGCCAATTTTTCCAATGTGGATTGGCTGAATAATCTCTCTACGTACATTGAACCCGGCTCTCTGCTGTACAATGTCATTTTTGTGGGTTTGATCGTCTTTTTCTGCTATTTTTACACTGCGATCATATTTGACCCCAAAGACATAGCGGACAACCTCAAGAAGCAGGGCGGATTTATTCCCGGCATTCGCCCGGGTGCCAAGACCAAAGAATATATTGACAAAGTATTGTCCAGGCTTACCTTCTGGGGCGCCATATATGTTTCTATTGTTTGTGTTCTCCCTATGTTTCTGATTCAACAGTTCAATGTGCCGTTTTACTACGGCGGGACCGCACTTTTGATTGTTGTCGGCGTGGCTATGGACACCATGAATCAGATCCAGTCCCATCTCATTTCCAGGCAGTATGAGGGACTTATGACCAAGAATCGGCTCAAGGGAAGGCGCTGAGCAATTGAAGAAGTTCCGCGGAATTTTTATCAAGAACGAACACGAAATTGGCCTCCTGAGGGAGGCCAATCGCATTGTAGCCGAGATATTGGAAGCCATAGAGGTGAAGTTGACGCCTGGAATTTTGGCCAGTGAGATAGAAAGACTTGCCAATGAAGTCTGCGACAAGTACAAGGTGAAGCCGGCTTTTCGTGGATATTGCGGGTTTCCGTATTCCATATGTTGTTCAGTGAACGAGGAGATTGTCCACGGCTTTCCCACGGACCGAGAGCTCAAAGACGGGGATATCGTCAGTTTTGATATGGGCACTGTTTATAAGGGCTTTCACGGGGATGCCGCCCGGACGTTTGCCGTGGGCAAGGTCACGGAGAACGCCAGCCGGCTGATGGAGGCGACACAAAATGCGCTTGAAAAGGGAATTGAACAGGCCATCCCGGGAAACGATCTCTACGATATATCCCGGGCGGTGGAAACAGAGGCCAAAAAGTACGGTTATCAGATTATAAAGCGTTTTGTCGGACACGGGATCGGGGCAAAACTCCATGAACGTCCGGAAATTCCCAATTTTGTCCCCAGGCGGGCGAACAGGACCCCGCTTAAGCCCGGCATGGCTCTGGCAATCGAGCCCATGTTGGCTGAGGGCACAGATGAGGTAAAGATTTTGGACGACGGTTGGACTGCAGTGACCAAAGACGGCAGCCTGTCCGCCCATTTTGAACATACCATAGCCATTACCAATCAGGGTCCCCGGATCCTGAGTAAGCTGTAGCTTTTGGGGGAGAATATGAAAGTTAGACCATCCGTTAAAAAGATGTGCCCGAGATGTAAGGTAATTCGCAGGCATGGCATCTTGCGGGTTATCTGTAGCAATCCGCGGCACAAACAGAGACAAGGATAGACTTTAGGGGGACAAAAGTGGCCAGAATAGCAGGTGTTGAACTACCCAGGAACAAAAGGATAGATGTCGCACTGACTTATATTTACGGCATCGGCTCGACCAGTGCGCTGAAGATCCTGGATACGGTTGGTGTGGACTGGGAGCGGAACTCGGATGATTTGAATTCCGAAGAGATAAACCAGATAAGAAACGAGATCGAGCACAACTACAAAGTTGAAGGCGATCTGCGTCGGGAAGTAACCGCGAACATAAAGCGGTTGATGGATATCGGCTGTTACAGGGGGCTCAGACACAGGAGGTCCCTGCCGGTCAGAGGTCAGAGGACGCATACCAATTCCAGGACACGCAAGGGTCCGCGCAGAACAGCTATCAAGAAAAAGAAGTAATTCGGAGAGGATATGGCCAAGCCCAAGAAGAAGAGCACCAAGAAGAGAGTCCGCAAGAACATTCCTACCGGGCTCGCTTATGTGAATGCGAGTTTTAACAATACCATGATTACGTTTACCGATTCCAATGGTAACGTGGTTAGCTGGGGTACATCCGGACAGTCCGGATTCAAAGGCTCGCGGAAGAGCACCCCGTTTGCGGCCCAGAAGGCGGCAGAGACCGCAGCCAAAAAAGCCCAGGAGCACGGAATGAACACTGTAGGCATTTTGGTCAAGGGTCCTGGCTCCGGTCGGGAATCTGCCATGCGGGCCATTCACAACGTGGGGTTTAACGTAACCTTTATTCGTGATATAACCCCTATTCCGCACAACGGGTGCCGGCCGCCCAAGCGCCGCAGAGTGTAAGGAGGACAGAAATTGGCTAAATATACAGAATCCAAATGCAGGATATGCCGCCGGGAGGGCACCAAGCTCTTTTTGAAAGGTGATCGCTGCTTTACGGACAAATGCTCCTATGACCGTCGCTCTTATCCTCCTGGGGAACAGGGCCGGATGCGTAAAAAGCCTACAGATTACGCCATGCAATTGCGGGAAAAGCAGAAAGTCCGCCGCATGTATGGTCTGCTTGAGGGCCAGTTCAAGAGATATTTCAATATCGCGGACAAGACAAAAGGCGTGACCGGTAAGAACCTTTTGGTGATGCTGGAGAGCCGCCTGGATAACGTGGTTTACAGGGCCGGGTTTGCCAATTCCCGTTGTCAGGCTCGTCAACTTGTCAATCACGGTCATTTTTTGCTTAACGGCCGCAAGGTGGATGTCCCGTCCTGTCAGGTAAGGGAGGGGGATACCGTGGAGGTCAAAGAAAAGAGCAAAAAAAATCCGGTGATCCAGGAGGCTCAAGAGGTCATGGCTAGGCGCGGCAGCATCGAGTGGCTGGAGCTGGATGGTAAGGCGCTCAAGGCCACGGTGAAGACCATGCCTACACGGGAAGATATTACCTTCCCCATAAACGAGCAGCTTATAGTCGAGCTTTACTCCAAGTAAACCGTATTCCCGGGTAAACGGACAGGTTTGGCTAAAATAGCGAGCAGGTGAATAGACTATGATAATCGAGACAGGCGACAAGCTCGTCAACATCCGCAACTGGACTGAATTGGTAAGCCCGGAACAGCTGCACCGGGATCCCAAGTCCACTGATACTTACGGTAAGTTCGTTTGTGAACCGCTGGAAAGAGGATTCGGGACCACTATCGGCAATTCTTTGCGTCGGATACTCCTGTCCTCCTTGCAGGGGGTGGCCATTGTGTCCATGAAGATCCAAGGCGTGCAGCATGAGTTCACTACCATCCCCGGCGTAAAGGAAGACATTACAGATATTGTTTTGAATCTGAAGCAGGTCAAATTCTACATGGATACTGACGAGCCCCAGAAACTGCAGCTTATCGCCAATGAAAAGGGCGAGGTCCGGGCTTCGAATATATCAGAGAACAACCGGGTCAAGATCCTCAATCCTGATCTGCATATTGCCACCCTGACCGAGGACGTAGATCTGAAAATCGATCTGGATGTGCGTATGGGCAAGGGATATGTCCCCTCGGAAATGTACGAGGGGCTGACCGATGAGATCGGGATTATCCCCATGGACGCATCTTTTTCTCCGATCAAAAAGGTCGCCTACACAGTCGAGCAGGCCCGCGTGGGGCAGATGACCAATTATGACAAGTTGATAATGGAGATTTGGACCGACGGATCAATAAACCCGGACGATGCCCTTGCCAGTAGCGCCAAAATCCTCAAAGAACAGCTGAGTGTTTTTATCAATTTTGACGAGAGCCTCACTGACGTCCGCAGGTCCTCCTCGCAGAAGGAGGAGGAGATAAATCCGAATCTTTTTAAAAGCATTGACGAGTTGGAACTTCCGGTCCGGGCCAGCAATTGCCTGAAAAGCGCCGGCATCAATCTGGTCGGCGAACTGGTCCAGAAGACGGAAAATGAGATGCTCAAGACCAAGAATTTTGGCCGCAAGTCATTGGAGGACATCCGTCGGGTTCTGGACAGCATGGGCCTGGAATTTGGTACGGATCTGGGCAATTTCAATGAAATGTACAAAGAATGGATGAAGAGGAAAGAGCAAGATGAGACATAGAAAAGCGGGTAAGAAATTAAATCGCTCTACAGCGCACCGGAAGGCTTTGTATCGGAATATGCTCCGCTCCCTGCTGACCCATGAGAAGATAAAGACCACGGCTAGCAAAGCCAAAGAAATCAGCCGACAGATGGACAGGCTGGTTACCCTGGCCAAGGCGGATGATCTACATTCCCGCCGTCTGGCCTACAAAACCTTGTCCAACCATCAACTGGTAAAAAAGCTTTTTGATGAAGTCGGACCCAGGTTCACCGGAGTTGAAGGCGGCTACACTCGCGTGGTCAAATTTGCTAAACCTCGGGTGGGCGATGCTGCGCCCATGGCTCTGGTGGAATTCACCCGTAGCAGCGGAGGATCAGGAGTAAAAGAAACTGACTCGGATACAGCGGTAAACGAGTAATACGTACTACTGAGGGGGCTGCGGCCTCCTCTTTATTTTGTGCTTTTTTATTACTTTTTTTAATACTAATTATTAATATTTCCAGAGATAAGGCGACCTAGATGGATATCCGCAGGCTGGAGGTGTTTTGTCGTGTCTACGAAACTGGAAGTTTCTCCCGGGCCGGGCAGGAGATGTTTCTTTCCCAGCCGACCGTGAGTTCGCATATATCCCATCTCGAACGAGAGCTGGATGTTTCCCTGTTTGACCGCATATCCCGGACCGCCATGCCCACACGGGCCGGGAAACTTTTGTACCGTCGGGCAAAAACCATTTTTAGCTCCCTGGATGAGACCCGGGCCGAGATGGACGAACTAAAAGACAAGGTGACCGGAGAGCTGACCATAGGGGCGAGTACCATCCCGGGGAATTATTTTCTGCCCCAGGTTTTGGCCGGATTTGTTTCCAGGTATCCGGGGGTACTGATAGATCTCCGACTCGGGGATTCGAGTACGGTCAGTGCGGACCTGCTTTCCGGAGAGCTTGACCTGGGACTGATCGGGGGATTTGCCGAGAATCCGGATTTGGAGCTGGCCTGTGTAATGCAGGACGAACTTGTTTTTCTGAGTTCACCGCAACTGGACTTGGGAGGGCAAAGAGAGTTTGACGCCGCAGGCTTGGCCGAGCTGCCCTGGGTCATGCGCGAGCAGGGGTCAGGGACCAGATTGGCTTTGGAAAAGGCCTTGGCTGAAACCACAGTCAGGCTCAAGGATTTTTATACCCTGATCCGGGTCCAGAACACCGAGGCTATGGTCCGCTGTCTTTTGGCTCAAATGGGTGTGGGTGTCACTTCCAGACTGGCGGTTGAGGAACATCTGCAAACCGGTGATTTGCAGACTCTTTTGGTCAGAGATATTGTCCTTACGCGGAATTTTTATTTGATCCGGCACAAGAGGCGGACAATTTTTCCGGCTGCACGGGTGTTTATGGATTATGTACGCAAACGTGCCGCTGCTATATTTACGGCAGGAGAGAAAGATGAGTGAGAAACTAAAGCTGATGCAAATCGTCAAAGCTGCCGGTTGAGCGTCCAAAATCTCTCCGGGGGACCTGGAGGAGGTTTTGACAGAACTCAAGTTCAAGGCCGACAATGAGGCTTTCATCCTTGGACCGGGCGGCTGCGAGGATGCCTCCATTCTGCGTTTTCCGGGCGGAAAGGGCCTCATTCAGACTGTGGACTTTTTTACTCCCATTGTGAATGATCCATACAGCTTCGGTCAGATCGCAGCGGCCAACGCTATGTCCGATGTCTATGCCATGGGCGGAGAGCCGTATGCAGCCATGAATATCGTGGCCTTTCCAGCCAAAAAAATGGACAAGTCGATCCTGCGGGATATTTTACAGGGCGGGCTGGACAAGATCGAGGAAGCGGGTGCGGTTATGGCCGGGGGTCATAGTGTGGAGGACGAGGAGATAAAATACGGCTTGTCTGTTTCCGGGGTCGTGGACCCGGACAAATACGCCACCAATTCCGGGCTGGTCCCCGGGGATGTCCTTGTTTTGACCAAGCCTTTGGGCACCGGGGTCCTGGCCACGGCTCTCAAGGCGGAGTTCGGGGATGTACGAGGCATGGAGGCGGATCTGCTCCATTGGGCGGGCAGGCTGAACACGGCCGGCGGCCGGGCCATTCAAAGATTCGGACTCCAAGCGGCCACGGATATAACCGGATTCGGTCTGGGCGGCCACCTCCTGGAGATGGCCCGGGCCTCGGGAGTCCTGGTGGAACTCGATGCGGAGCGGGTCCCCATTTTGGACAGTGCCAGGGAGCTGGCTTCATTGGGCATGATACCGGCGGGGAGCTTTGCGAATAAGCATTTTTGTTATTCTATGGTCCGGATCGACTCTGGTGTGGATCGGATCACGATCGATCTCATTTTTGATGCCCAGACCTCGGGAGGTCTGGTTCTGGGCGTTCCGCCCGACCTGGAGGATCGGGTCCGGGAGTTTCTGCTCGCTTACGGTGATATGGCGGAGACAATCGGCCGAGTTCAAGAGCGTGCAGGGGAAAGAGTGGTTCGGATCCGGGGCCGGGAACACTGACCGTGTAAAGATAAACAGGGCATGGACAAAAAAGAGATAAGAGTCAATCCCGGCGCGAGAACCCTCCGTGTGGATGGCAGGGACACCCTCCTAACCGGTCTCAGCCTGCACGGATTTTTCCGCAACCTTCCCCTGTGCGCAGGGATAGGCAGGTGCGGGAACTGCCGCCTGAGATTCATCTCCAATACCCCTGCGGCCACATCCAGGGACCGGGAAAGCCTTGAACCCGCGGATATTGACCGTGGTTTTCGCCTCGCTTGCGAGCACCGTCCCCGGACCGGGCAGGAGATAGAGATACCGTCTAGGCCCCCGGTGCGAGTCTTTTCTCCGGTGACTAGCGGGCGGCCGGAGTCCCTGGTAGTGGATATCGGCACGACAACTGTAAAATGGGCATATGACTTTGGAGCTGGGGAAGTCGACTTGGGTTCCGCCCCCAATCCCCAGTCCGGGACCGGGGGGGAGGTCATGTCCAGGATGCAGTTCGCCCTACAGGGCCCGGAAAGGGCTGAAGCGCAGCAAGAGGCCTTGCTTTGTCTGGTGCAGGAAATCTTGGATCTGGCTACCTGTTTGCCCCGGGTGACAGTATTTACCGGAAATCCGGCCATGCTCTGCCTGGCCCTGGGATACGACTGCAGCCCATTAGCCAGATCCCCGTACAGCCTGCCGTTCAGCGGTGATTTTTGGTTCTCACCAAAGCCGGGGCTACCGGAGGTATATATCCCCCCTTTAGTTTCCCCATTCATAGGCGCGGATATTGTTTGTGGCCTCCTGGAGACCGGACTCTGCGATCAAAAGGGGCCCTGGCTGTTTGCAGACTTCGGGACCAATGCGGAGATGGTCCTGGGTACTGAAAAGGGGTGTTTCGGGACCAGTGTGGCCATGGGGCCGGCCCTGGAGGGATGCGGACTGCGCTTCGGCGCCCCAGCGGGGCAAAAGGGAGTGTGCACAAAGATCGCTTTAAGCAGCAGAGGGATTTACCCCCAGGGAACCGGGAAGTGTACACATCTGAGTGCAACCGCGTATCTAGACCTAGTCCGCAGGCTGAAAGGACTGGGGGTAATAAGATCCGATGGCAGATTCTCTGAAGGACTGGGCTCTCCGCTGGCAAACCGGGTACGAAGTCAGATAAGAAAGCGGCGTCTGTACCTGAACGAGGCCATCTACCTGGACCCGGCGGATATAGAGGAGCTGCTCAAGGTCAAGGCCGCATTCTCCCTGGGCCTGGACAGCCTGCTCAAAACCGCAGGTATCCCTGCCGCCGGGCTGGAAAAGGTCTGCATCGCCGGTGCGCTCGGAGAAAGGCTCTCCCCGGCAGTGCTCACTGGGCTAGGCTTTTTGCCGCCTGCCAGCGAGGAAAAGATTAATTTCTGCGGTAACACCTCGCTTTCCGGCGGACTCAAACTGGCAGCAGACCTGGACCGAGGCCGCCTTGAGGCCCACAAGATCCGTGGTCGGGTACAGACCGTGGATCTCACCCAAACCCGGTTTTATACCGGAAAGGAATTTGCCCGGCACATGCGTTTCGAATCGGTGTGATCCGTCTTTGCCCACCGTATCAATCCCCCTCCGGGGGGGGGAAGACAAACCCGGCCACCATCCGCCGCACCCTGTCCCGGGTCTCTTCGTGCGTGGGCAGCATGTGTGCACTGCCGCTTAAATTATTGATATTAATGACTTCCAGCCGCCTTGTATTCGAGGACACCCTGGAGAGTATTTCCCAGGCGTTGCGGAAAAGTACTGTTTTGTCCTGAGGGCAGTGCAGGAGAAAAAGAGGGCAATTTACCCGTTCGAGATTGCGCCGGACCAAGCGCATCCCCTTGATAAAGCTGTGTATGGCATGCAGGGGCTGATAGTCTGTGTATCCGCTGCTCGGAGCGGTTTTTTGGGATACCGGGTCCGGATCATCCATGCGATGATAGGGATGCATAAAACGCAATAGTGGAATGGTGACCGCCCCCCAGTCCGTGGCCTGGGGAGGGAAAAAGGAGTACAGATACACCGGGGAGGCGATGCACGTGATCCCGGCCGGGGAATGAAGCTCTGCCAGCCTAAGGGCCAAAGTCCCGCCCATGGAGAACCCCACCGCATATACTTGCTTAAACTCTTTGCTTAGCCGCTGGTATTCCTTTTCCACCGCCGCGTACCAATCCCAAAACCTGGTTCTTTGCAGATCAAACACGTTGGTCCCGTGTCCAGGTAAAAGGGGGGCCCGCACTTCTGCTCCGCGTTTTTCCAGTTCCTGCTTGATACCCTCCAGGTCCTTTGGAGTCCCGCCGAAGCCGTGGATCAATACCACACCTGTATCCATATGTTTCTCCCTGCAGAGGCCATTTGGTTAGAAGGTTCGTTAATAGTTTGCTGTGGATTTCCTCCGCCGGACCAAGAATACGCGCGAACCTCACGTTAAAAGCAGCCAAAAATATCAGGTCGAGGAAAATCAAAACATCCATACACTGTGTCCAAGATCCTGATTTGGAACTATCTCCTGGAAATACTGGATGTGATTTTTACTTGAATCCCGGGCCGAGGTAAACGGTTTAACCGGCACCGCAGGCGGCTGATTCTGGTTTGAACCGATAAAAAACGGCTGACAGTCAGTTCCCAATGCCAAATAAGGTTCCGGATTATTTGCAAATACTTCTAAAGCCACGCGTGGCCGGGGTAAGAGCGCTCTTGCCTAGTCTGGCATAAAGTTTTAATGTTATCAGCTTCTAAAAGCAATGGAGGGAGACTATGCACAGATTGTTGTTTTTTATCCTGCTTGCGGTCCTGCTCGTACCGGCCGGGGCTGGGGCAGATGATCTCAAGGTGGGCTTCGTTTACGTCTCCCCGGTGGGGGACGAAGGTTATTCCTACGCCCAAAATATGGGCAGGAAGGAAGTGGAAAAGATGGAAGGGGTGAGCACTTCCTATGTCGAGGATGTGTGCCCGAGGGCGGCGACTCGGAACGGGTGATCCGCAACATGGCCCGCAAAGGCTATGATATAATCTTTGCCACCAGTTTCGGGTATATGGACCCGGTGCAGAGGGTGGCCCGGGATTTTCCGGATACGGTTTTTATGCACTGCTCCGGATACAAGCGTGCGGAAAACGTGGGCACCACCGAGTGATTCGGGGGCTGTGGTTCGGAATTATGATTAGCTGGCGGGTGGTTCACATGGAGGACAGGGGGCTCTTGCGCGGCCCCCTGGTTTTGAGTGCGGCTGTGGCCCTGGCCCTGGTGGTCAGCGGACTCTTGCTCGCTCTGCAGGGCATGAGTCCGCTGCAGGGGCTTAAGGTGCTTTTTTCATCAATTATAGGTTCAAAAGGGGCAAGGGATGATCTCGGGAATGATTGTTCCTTTGCTTGCGGCCACGGTCCAGTCCGGGACTCCGATTCTGCTGGCCACTCTCGAAGAGATAGTCACGGAAAAGAGTGGGGTGCTGAACCTGGGAGTGGAGGGCATGCTGCTGGTCGGGGCTTTGGCCGGCTTTTTGGTCAGTCAGCAGTCCGGTTCCCCTTGGCTGGGTCTGGCTGCAGCCGGAATTGTAACCGCGGTATTTTCCGGACTGCACGCCTTGATATGCGTATTTTTCCTCGGGAATCAGGTGGTTTCCGGGCTGGCAGTCCCTTTTCTGTCCGAGGTCCCGTTTTTGGGCCGGGTCCTTTTTAACCAGGACGCCTTGGTCTATCTTTTCTATTTCCTCCCGGCGGCGGTGTTCGTTTTTCTGAACCGCAGCAAGTGGGGTCTACGCCTACGGGCGGTAGGGGAGAATCCGGAGGCCGCAAGATCGGCCGGGATCAGCGTCTCCGGCTACAGGTGGCTGGGGACAATGCTTGGCGGATTTTTGGTCGGCCTGGGCGGGGCGTGTCTCTCTTTGGCCTATACCCACCTGTGGACCTCGGATCTAAGCGGTGGTCGGGGCTGGATCGCGGTGGCCCTAATTATTTTCGCCTTCTGGCGTCCGTTCAGGGCGATAATCGGTGCCTATCTCTTTGGAGGGATAATGGCCTTTCAGCTTCGCCTGCAGACCATAGGCGTTGACGTGCCCTCCTCTTTTCTTTTGATGCTCCCGTATGTCTTGACTGTTGTGGTCTTGACTTTTTCCTACAAAAAGGGCCGTCATTACGGGGCCCCAGTCGGGCTCGGGGTCAATCCGGAGCCCGGAGAGTGAGCCCAAAGGAATCAGGATGCAGGATAACAGGTACCAAAAGACATATCCGGTCTCCTGGGAACAGCTGCACAGGGACGCCAAGGCCCTAGCTTGGCGGCTGGTCAGTATGGAACCCTTTGAGGGCATAGTGGCCGTGACTCGCGGAGGCTTGGTCCCGGCGGCAGTGGTCGCCCGCGAACTGGAAATAAGATTTGTGGATACGATATGCGTGTCCAGTTACGATTGGCAGAACCAGGGCCGGCTCCGGGTGCTGAAAGAGGTCCAGAATCCGGATCGCCGCCTTCTGGTTGTGGACGATCTGGTGGACACCGGCTCCACTGCCCGAATGGTCCGGGATATGTTGCCCCGGGCCCATTTTGCCACGGTATATGCCAAACCGGCCGGAAAGCCTTTGGTGGACACCTTTATAACCGAGGTCAGCCAAGATACCTGGATACTTTTTCCCTGGGACTCGGAATCCTGTTTTGTCCGGCCTCTGGCCGGGATGGCCAGGGGGGAGTTATGATCGGCGGCCCATCAGATATACCCCTGGTATCCTTGGAGAACATTTCCAGATCCTTTGGCAGTGTGCAGGCAAACAAGGATATAAGTCTGGATATTCGGCCCGGCCGTATCCTGGCTTTGCTCGGGGAAAATGGGGCGGGTAAGAGTACGCTTATGAGCATTCTGGCCGGGATGCTCAGGCCGGACAGCGGGGAGATCCGCATCCGGGGGGAGAAGACCGAATTTCACGGTCCGGGGGATGCGATCCGGGCGGGTATCGGCATGGTTTACCAGCACTTTATGCTGGTGGGGAATATGAGCGTGGCCGAGAACATCTTTCTGGGCCAAGTCCAGTCCGCGTGGTTGCATCCGGAGGCTATGGAGGATCGAGTGAGCAGGCTCAGCTCTGAGTTCGGGCTCGATATCGACCCGGTCAGACGGGTATCCGAACTGTCCATGGGCGAAAAGCAGCGGGTGGAGATATTAAAACTCCTGTTGCGTCAGAACACGGTGTTGATCCTGGATGAACCCACCAGTGTACTCACCTCTGAAGAAATCACCCAACTCTTCTCCGCGGTTAAAAAAATGCGTAGCCAGGGGAAGGCAGTGGTGTTTATCAGCCACAAGCTGGAGGAGGTTTTGCGCATTGCAGACGACGTGGCCATTTTGAGGCGGGGCCGGGTGATGGAGAGTAAGCCGGTTGCGGAGATATCCTCCAGGGCGGAGTTGGCCCGCAAGATGGTCGGACGTGATGTCCTGTTCCAGGTGGAGCGCGAGGAGGTGCCCCTGGGGGACAAGGTCCTGGAGATAAATGGCCTAAGCGATGAAATGCTTAAAGATATACATCTGGAGGTCAGGCGCGGAGAGATCTTGGCTGTGGTCGGAGTGGCCGGAAATGGGCAAAAATCATTGGTGGAGCAGATATGCGGGCTGAAAAAGAGAAGGGCCGGAGAAATACGCCTTCTGGGGCGAAACGCAGCTTATTACCACCGTCCCCGCGTCTGGAGGGACGGTCTTGTCCATATCCCGAAGGACCGCTTGGGAACAGGCGTCTGCCCGGGTTTGGACCTGGGGGACAACTTTCTGCTCACCACCAGATTCGGCTTCAAATCCGGCCCATTTCTGCGCCGCAAAGAGGCCGTCGAAGCCACTCGCTCGGTGTTAACCCGTTTTGATGTGCGCTCCGCCGGTCCGCAGAAAAAGGCGGCCAGCCTTTCCGGCGGGAATCTGCAGAAATTTATTTTGGGTCGAGAGTTTTACCGCTCCCCTCGGTTGATAGTGGCTGAACAGCCCACCCAGGGTCTGGATGTGGCAGCCACCGAGGATGTTTGGGATTACCTGTTGCAGGCCAGGAAAAACGCAGGCATTATTCTGGTCACCGGGGATATACGTGAGGCCATGGCCCTGTCCGACCGCATCGCAGTGCTTTACGGGGGGAGGGTAATGGCGGATGTGTTTTCCTCAGAGGATCGGGATCTGTTTTCCAGGCTGGGACCGCTTATGGCCGGTATTGAAGATGAAAATTGAAAATCTGCTGGTCGAGGCCGGGGACAGGACCTGGGAGATTTCCAGGCCGGATGATCTGGAGTCTTTGTGGTCGGATATGGACGGTTCAAGTGAGGCGGACGAGGATTTTATCCCCTATTGGGTGGAGGTATGGCCAGCCGCGATTTTTTTGACCGAGTGGATCCAGGGGAACAGTTCCTTGCTCCGGGAGCGCCATTGCCTGGATCTCGGCTGCGGACTGGGACTTACCGCCCTGGCCGGAGCGGAGTGCGGAGCCCGGGTCACTGCGACGGACAACAAATTTTCTGCTTTGGCCTACGGCCGGGTAAATGCACGCAGGAACCGGGTCCGGGAGCCCTTTTGGGTGTGCACTGACTGGAGATATCCCGGATTTTGTCCGTCTTGTTTTGACTTTGTCTGGGCCGCGGATGTATTTTACGAGTCACGTTTCCTTGAACCTGTATCCGAGCTGTTGGAAAGGGTTCTCAAGCCTGGGGGAAGGGCGGTTTTCGCGGATCCGGACCGTGAGGTCTCCAGGCGGGCCTGGCCCTGGCTACGCGAGGCGGGCTGGGAAGTGTGTTCTGTGGGGAAAAAGACAGTGCAAAACAGCGGGCAGAAAGGGACGGTGACCCTGCGCATGCTTGGGCGCCGCAATGAGCGCTAATCGTTCTGAAATGGAGGAGATATGGGCAAGACAATACGTTTTGGTGTGTCACTGGATCTGGATCTTTTGAACAAGTTCGATGACCTGTGCAATGAACGCAGCTATCAGACCCGCTCCGAGGCCATACGCGACCTCATCCGCAACACCCTGGTCCAGAAGGAGTGGGAGGATCCGGACAAAGAAGCCGTGGGCACCCTGACTCTGGTCTATGACCACCACAAAAGCGATCTATCCCAGAGACTGACCGAGATCCAGCACGACTACCTGGATGTGATTATCACCTCGATGCATATCCACCTCGATCACGACAACTGTCTGGAAGTCCTGGTCTTAAAAGGCCGGGGGACCCGGATCAAGGAGACCGCGGATAAGCTTACTGCCACCCGCGGTGTAAAGCATGGCCAGTTAAGTCTCACCACCACGGGCAGGGACCTCGTCTGATGCTTGACGTTCAGAACGGTCCTTCCGAGGTGCCGTTGTCCATAGACCGGGTGGGAATCAAAAACCTCAGCGTTCCCCTCGTGGTCCAGGATAGGACCAGAGGCAGGCAAGATACCATAGCCAGCGTGAACGCCAGTGTGGATCTGCCCGGGAGCATGAAGGGGACACATATGAGCCGGTTCATGCAGGTCTTGAGTTCCTGGGAAGGCTTTTTGACCTACAAGAGTCTGTACACCCTTTTGGATAATATTTGCGCCCGCCTGAACGCCCGCAGGGCACACGTCAGATTCGCATTCCCCTATTTCCTTCTCCGCCGGGCGCCGATTAGCGGCAATGAATTTGTGATGGACTACGACTGTTTTGTCTCCGGATGCCTGGAAAACCGCAGCATGGGCTTGAGCATTGGGGCCGAAGTACCGGTAATGACAGTCTGTCCCTGTTCTTTGGCCATAAGCGAGGAAGGGGCGCACAGCCAGAGGGCGCTTGTCCGGGTACGGGCCGGGTTTACCGGCCTTCTGTGGCTGGAAGAGCTGATTGAAATGGCTCAGGATTCCGGATCCTCCCCGGTATATCCCCTGCTCAAGAGGGAGGACGAGAAATACGTAACCGAGCAGGCCTTTGCCCGCCCTGCCTTTGTCGAGGATGTGGTCCGGAACATGGCCGCCAGTCTGGAGGAGCACCCGCTGGTGACCTGGTTCTCTCTGGAAGTGGAGAGCTTTGAGTCTATACACAACCACAGCGCCTACGCCAGTATTGAGAAGACCCCCGGTTAGGGTGGGAGTATCCGGTGTTTCCGTCTCCCCTGCGGGCGGGAGCGTCTGTCCGGCCTGCTTCGCTTGTCAGATGCGGGCAAAAAAGCTAATCTACTTATTTGATGGCAACAGACCAAGTACTGTTCGCCGTTTTTTGTCTTTTGTCCCACGCGGATGCGGCGGAAACAATTTTTTTGCAGGCGCAAAGGGGATAGAAAACTGATGCTTGAAAAACCCAAAATGGATCAGGCGGGCGGGATATTAAGGATTTATAAGGTTGGTCCAAGAGCCGCAAAAAGTTGTTGCCAAGGTAAACAGACCATTGCAAGTCTTTTTTGTGTTTTTTACAGGTCCACCCCTCCTCTCAGGGAGGGATGGAGTCATTTTTAAAACAGCCATCAAGAGCTGGGAGAGAGTATTATGGCCAAAAAATCAAGCATGTCCCCGGAAGATATGAAAAAAGAGGCCCTGGAGACCGCCATCGGCACCATCGAACGTAAGTACGGCCAGGGGTCGGTGATGCGCCTTTCGGACGGGGCGCATCAGTCCATCCCTTCCATCCCCACCGGATCCATCGGCCTGGATATTGCCCTGGGCATAGATGGCATCCCCCGGGGCCGGGTCTCGGAGATCTATGGCCCGGAGTCCTCGGGCAAAACCACTTTGGCCTTACAGGTGATTGCCGAGGCCCAGAAGCAGGGAGGTGTGGCCGCGTTTATCGATGCCGAGCACGCCCTGGACGTGACCTATGCCCGTAAGCTGGGAGTGAATACCGAGGAGCTGCTTATATCCCAGCCGGACTATGGGGAGCAGGCCCTGGAGATAGCTGATCTCCTGGTCCGCTCCGGAGGAGTGGATATTGTGGTGGTGGACTCGGTGGCCGCGCTTATCCCCCAGGCCGAGTTGGAAGGGAATATGGGTGAGACCCAGGTGGGCGGTCAAGCCAGGCTTATGTCCCACGCCATGCGCAAGCTGACCGGTACCATCCACAAGTCCCGCACCGGGCTGGTGTTTATCAATCAGATTCGAATGAAGATCGGCATGATGGGCTACGGCAGCCCGGAGACCACCACCGGGGGCAATGCACTCAAGTTTTACGCCTCGGTGCGCATAGACATCCGCAAGATTCAGACCCTCAAGGACAAGGAGCAGGTCTACGGGAACCGGGTCCGGGTGAAGATAGTCAAGAACAAAGTCGCCCCTCCGTTCCGGGAGGCGGTTTTTGATATCCTTTACGGGGAGGGTATCTCCCGGGAGGGAGAGATTTTGGATATGGCGGTGGACCAAGGGATCGTGGACAAGAGCGGGGCCTGGTTCGCTTATGGCTCCGAAAGGCTGGGTCAGGGACGGGACAACGTCCGGGCCATGCTCAAGGAGAATCCGGAGCTCAAACAGAAGATAGAGGATGAACTCCTGGTCAAGCTGGGAGTAAAGGATGAGCAAAACAAAGACGGGGTCAGGGAAAAGGAAGAGCAAAGTGAATCGGCTTAGCGCAAACCAAATCCGAGACAAATTCCTCAACTATTTCCAGAGGCACGGACACGCAATTGTCCCCAGCTCTCCGCTGGTTCCCAGAGAGGACCCCTCCCTGCTGTTTACCAATGCGGGCATGGTCCAGTTCAAAAAGGTCTTTCTGGGCCAAGACAAGCGGGAGTACTTGCGGGCGGTCACTTCCCAGAAGTGCCTGCGCGTGGGCGGGAAGCACAACGATTTGGAAAACGTGGGTCGCACCGCCCGACACCATACCTTTTTCGAGATGCTGGGCAATTTTTCCTTTGGTGACTACTTTAAACGGGAGGCCATAGGCTATGCTTGGGAATTTTTGACCCGGGAGATGGGTCTGCCCGGGGACAAATTGTACATCACCGTGTACAAAGACGACGACGAAGCTGAGTCCCTGTGGCAGGAGGTGGCCGGGGTCCCGGCGGAGCGCATATTCCGCCTCGGAGAGAAGGACAATTTCTGGTCCATGGGGGATACTGGACCTTGCGGGCCGTGTTCCGAAGTACATTTTGACCAGGGCGAAGACATGGCCTGCGGTCCAGACTGCGCTATCGGCAGCTGCGAATGCGACCGTTACCTGGAAGTCTGGAACCTGGTCTTTATGCAATACGACCGGGACGAACAGGGAAAAATGCATCCCCTGCCTCGACCGAGCATCGACACCGGCATGGGGTTGGAGCGCATAGCCGCGGTCTGCCAGGGCGTATACTCCAATTTTGATTCCGATCTCTTTTCCGGGCTCATCTTAGCTGCAGCGAACATGGCCGGGGTTGAATACCGCCGGGACGAAGAAACAGACACCGCGCTAAGGGTCATAGCCGACCACAGCCGAGCGGTAGCGTTTATGATCAGCGACGGGATATTGCCTTCCAACGAGGGCCGAGGATACGTGCTGCGCCGTCTTATCCGCCGTGCCTTCCGCTTCGGCCGCCTCTTGGGGCTAAAAGATCCTTTCTTGCACAATACCTGCGCTCTGGTCATTGACGGGATGAAGGCGGCCTACCCCGAGCTGGAGGCCAGCCGTAGCTTTATGGGCAAGGTGGTCTTTCAGGAGGAGGAAAGGTTCGGCCGCACTCTGGACAAGGGCCTGGTCCTTCTGGAGCAGACCCTGGATGATCTGCGTACAAGCGGCGGAGACACGGTTTCCGGAGAGACCGCGTTCAAGCTGTACGACACCTTCGGTTTTCCCTTGGACATAGTCAATGACGTGGCTGAAAAGCAGGGGTTCGCCGTGGACGAAAAGGGTTTCAACCGCTGTATGTACGAGCAGAAGGAAAGGGCCAAGGCGGCCTGGAAGGGCAGCGGGGAAAAAGACTGGTCCTCCCGGTTTGCCGCCCTCCTGGAACAAGGGCTTAGCAGTGAATTCGTGGGTTATTCCGGGCTCCAGGCCGAGGGCAGAGTCGTGTTTCTGACCTCTGAAAAAGGGGAGACAAAAACGGTTTTGAAGAAAGGTGAGCAGGGATATGTGGTATGTTCGCGTACTCCTTTTTACGCTGAATCCGGTGGCCAGGTCGGAGATCGGGGGAGGATAAGCACCCCGTCCGGAGGCGCCGAGGTCCGGGACTGCCAGAAACCGGCCCCGGAGTTGACCGTGCATCTGGTAAAGGTCACCCGGGGGGAGATAGGCCTGGATCAGGAGGCAAACCTGGAAGTGGAAGAGGGCAAGAGAGTGGCCACGGCCCGCAATCACACGGTCACCCATCTTTTGCACGCTGTATTGGGCAATGTCCTGGGCGACCATGTCCGCCAGGCCGGTTCCCTGGTGGACGAGAAGCGGCTACGCTTTGATTTCACCCATATCCAGGCTGTGACCCGGGAGGAGCTGGACCGGATCGAGGAAGAAGTGAACGCCCATATCCTGGCCAACCACCGGGTGAAGGAAGAGGTCATGCCCTATCCCCGAGCGGTGGAAAAAGGGGCCCTGGCTCTTTTCGGAGAGAAATACAACACCGATGTCCGGGTCATTAGCGTGCCCGGAGTATCCATGGAATTGTGCGGCGGGACCCATTTGGAGACTACCGGCCAGGCCGGGAGTATGTGTATCGTGTCCGAGGAAGCAGTGGCAGCCGGTGTGCGCAGGATTGAGGCCTGGACCGGCTGGGGGGCCCTTTCCCATTGGTGGGAGATGCGTTCCTGCGTGAGGGATTTGCGGGAGGTCCTGCGCGTGTCCCCTGACCAGCTCCCGGATCGGGCCCGGGCGCTTCAGGAACAGGTTAAGATTCTGACCCGAGAGAAGCAGGAGCTTATGGACAAGCTATCCTCTTTTAAGGGCGAGGATCTTTTGGCAGAAGTCCGGGAGGTGGGTGGAATCAATGTCCTGGCTCGGGAGGTGGACGTCCCGGATGCCGGCGGGCTCAGAAAGGCAGTGGATAATCTGCGTTCCAGGCTTAAAAGCGGAGTCATCCTTTTGGGTGCCAGCCAGGAGGGAAAGGCCATGCTTATTTTATACGTGAGCCGTGACCTGCACGACCGCTTCACCGCCCCCGAGCTGATCAAAGAGGTGGCCGCGGAGATAGGCGGCGGAGGGGGCGGGCGGCCGGACATGGCCCAAGCCGGTGGTCCGCGCCCGGATGGTTTACCCGGGGCCTTTGAGCGCCTGGAGTCTTTGATCCGGGGCTGATCGGGTCAAATCTGATACTGCAAGGCGTTTGCTTCAACCTAAAGATGTGCAGGGATATAAACGGAGTTTTTTATGTCCAGTCCAATAGTCAAAAAACGGGGGCTTATACCGGGCCGGGTGAGTGAAATGGTCATCCGAGCCCCGCAAATAGCGGCCCGGGCCAAGCCCGGGAACTTTGTGGTCATTCGCCTGAGCCAAACCGGGGAGCGCGTACCCTTGACCATTGCGGACAAGGACCCCGGAGCCGGGACCATAACCATTGTCTATCTTGTCTTGGGCAAGACCACCGCCCTTTTGGAGACCCTGGACGAGGGGGATGAGATACTTGATCTTTGCGGACCGCTGGGCAAGCCCACCAGGATCGAGAAACAGGGCCGGGTGGTGTGCGTCGGAGGTGGAACCGGAATCGCGGCTATGCATCACATAGCCAAGGGCCATTTTGAGGCCGGCAACCATGTGGCCGCAATTATCGGGGCCAGAAGCAAAGACCTCTTGCTTTTTCACGCCGAATTGGCCGCGTTTTGTCCCCAGGTCCTGGTGGCCACTGATGACGGTAGTTTCGGGCACAAGGGCCTAGTTACCGAGGTCCTGCAGCAGTATCTGGATGAGCACTCGGACGTGAGCGAAGTGGTCGGAGTGGGACCAGTGCCCATGATGCGGGCGGTGGCCGAGGTTACCCGGCCGCTGGGCGTAAAGACCGTTGTCAGTCTGAATTCGATCATGGTCGACGGTATTGGTATGTGCGGGGCCTGTCGAGTGAGCGTGGATAACAATATTCGCTTTGCCTGCGTGGACGGTCCGGAATTTGATGCCCACCAGGTGGATTTTGATGAGCTCTCCCGGCGTTTGAAGGCATTCGTGCCTCAGGAACAAAAATCCTATAAATTATTCTGCAAGTGCCATGAGCAAGAAACAGAGAATTAAAGACCGCGTGGCCATGCCCATGCAGGATGCGGAGGAAAGGGCGGGTAATTTCAGTGAAGTGGCCCTGGGCTACACCCTGGAGTTGGCCCGTGAGGAGGCCGGAAGATGTTTGCAGTGCAAGACTCCCACCTGTCAGCAGGGTTGCCCGGTGGAAGTGGACTGCAAGTCCTTTATTCGGATGCTCGCGGAAGACGATCTTGAGGCCGCGTTCAAAAAGATAAAGGAAACCAACAGTCTGCCCGCTATATGCGGCCGGGTCTGTCCGCAGGAGAATCAGTGCGAGGGCAGCTGCAAGCTGAGAAAGACAGGCAAGCCGGTGGCTATCGGTCGCCTGGAGCGATTTGTTGCCGACAATTATTATTCCAAGAACTCTTGTGAGGCCATTGCCGGGGACGAGGCCTGCCGCGTGGTGGACGAAGATCTGCGGGTGGCGGTGATCGGCTCAGGCCCGAGCAGCTTGACTGCGGCCGGATACTTGGCGGCCAGAGGAATAAAGGTCACGGTGTTTGAGGCCCTGCACGAGCCCGGGGGAGTACTGGTCTACGGGATTCCCGAGTTTCGACTGCCCAAGTCTGTGGTCCGCACCGAGATCGAGACCCTGCGGGCCCAGGGGGTGGAGTTCGTATGCAACCATGTAGGCGGGCCCACTAGCGGTATCCAGGAACTTTTGGAGCAGGGATACAAGGCTGTATTCATCGGAGTTGGTGCTGGGCTGCCTAAATTTTTGGGTCTTCCCGGGGAAAATTTGACCGGTGTGTACTCGGCCAACGAATACCTGACCCGGGTCAATCTGATGCGCGGCTATCTCTTTCCGGAATACGATACCCCGGTCCCGGAGGGGGAAAAGGCGGTCGTGCTCGGCGGGGGCAATGTGGCCATGGATGCGGCCAGGACAGCCCTGCGTCTGGGCGCCGAGGAAGTAAAAATAGTTTACAGGCGAACCCAGGGGGAGATGCCAGCCAGACACGAGGAACTGGAACATGCCTTGGAAGAGGGAGTCAGACTGGAGATCCTCTCATCACCGCTGGAGTTTAGAGGGGATGAACAAGGCAATCTATGTTCTTTGCGCCTGCAGCGTATGGAACTGGGACCAGAGGATGAAAGCGGCCGGCGTCGGCCGGTCCCCATCAGCGGAGAAGAATTCGAGATAGAGGCGGATTTGGCAATAATCGCCGTGGGTAGTGGACCGAACCCGGTTTTGATTAATTCATCGCCCGAGCTGGATTTAAACGAGCGCGGCTATATCCGGGTGGATCCCGAGACCGGGGAGACCAGCATGCCCATGGTCTTTGCCGGAGGGGACATAGTCACCGGTGCGGCCACAGTGGTTTTGGCCATGGGCGCAGGCAGGCGTTCGGCCAGAGAAATAGCCCGCAGACTGAAAAAGGAAAACTGATTGATGTCCCATATAGCCGGTATCAAATTCAGGGAGTGCAGCCCTGTATATTATTTTGACGCCTCATCGCTCGAGCTGCGCGAAAGCGATTGGGTTGTGGTCCGGACCGAAGAGGGGTTGGGAATGGGTTATGTGGCCCGCTTGACAGACGAGGTCCCGGACTATCTGAAAGAGGAGTCACTCAAGGAAGTCCAGCGCAAGGCCACAGAAGAAGACATGGAGATCGCCAAGGACAATAGCCGGCTGGGCTACGAGGCCTTCAGATACTGCCGGGAACGGATCGCGGATCGCGGTTTGGAGATGAAATTGGTGGATGTGGAGGTCTTTTTTGACCGCAGCAAGATAATCTTTTTTTTTGCCGCTCCGGGCCGGGTGGATTTTCGGGAATTGGTTAAAGATCTGGTCAAGGCGTACAAGACGCGTATCGAACTCCGGCAGATCGGGGTAAGGCACGAGACCCAGATGGTGGGGGCAGTGGGCAATTGCGGCCAAGTATGCTGCTGCCGCAGGTTCCTGCGCAATTTTGATCCAGTGACCATCAAAATGGCCAAGGACCAGAATTTGTTTCTGAACCCGGCCAAGATCTCCGGGGTATGTGGCCGGCTCTTGTGTTGCCTGGCCTATGAGCAGGAAAACTATTCCCAATTCAAAAAAAAGTTACCCAAAATCGGCAAGCGTTATCACACAGAGCAGGGCATTTTGCGTGTGCAGCGCTCCAATCTGTTTCGGGATTCCTTGACCGTTTTGGACGAGGAGGGGCAGGAACGGGAGATGCCCCTGGATGAATGGCGGATGATAGTCCGCTCCCAATGTACCGGGAACGAGGAACAGCAGGCCTCTTCCGGGTCGGAGAAACCAAGTCGCAAGGGTCGCGGTGCGGAGGGAAAACAGACGGATAGCGCCGGGAACGGGAACGAAAAGGATAGAAAGAATGGTTCGGGAGTCAGAAAAGGCAAACCGAAACGCAAGGGATCCGGTGGTCAGAGGTAGAGCCGAACAGGAGGAAGATTTGAGCAGCTTTTATATTACCACTCCCATATATTATGTAAACGCCAACCCCCATTTGGGGCACGCCTATACTACGATTGTTGCTGACGCGGTGAACCGTTTCCATAGATTGTCCGGAGAGGAAACCTTTTTTTTGACCGGGACAGACGAGCACGGGGACAAGATAGTCCGGGCAGCGGAAGAAAATAGTGAAAACCCCCGGGAATACGTGGACCGGATAAGCGAGCTTTTCCGCAGTACCTGGCCCGGGCTGGAAGTGGAGAATGACCGCTTTATTCGAACCACCGACCCGGACCACGTCCGGGTGGTTCAGGATATCCTGCAGAAAGTGTATGACAAAGGGGATATCTATTTTGGAGAGTATGGTGGGTATTATTGTTACGGATGCGAGCGCTTCTATACGGAAAAGGAATTGGAGAAAGGACTGTGTCCGGACCACAGAGTGGAGCCGGAATACATCAAGGAAGCCAATTATTTTTTCCGCATGCGCAAGTACCTGGATCCGCTCCGCCGGCACATAGAAAAAAAATCAGACTTTATCCGCCCGGAGAGATACGCGAACGAGGTCCTGGGCCTTTTGCGCGAGGGCTTGGACGATCTGTGCATATCCAGGCCCAAGAGTCGACTTACCTGGGGAATAGAGCTGCCGTTCGACTCCGGGTATGTGACCTATGTATGGTTTGATGCGCTGATCAATTACATCACCGCCCTGGGCGGTCCAGGAGGAAAAGAGTTCGGGCGTTTCTGGCCCAATGCGCACCATGTCGTGGCCAAGGATATCCTAAAGCCGCACGCGGTTTTTTGGCCGACCATGCTTATGTCCGCCGGGATACCCTTGTTCAAGGGCCTTCGGGTGCACGGGTACTGGAATGTTAACGAGACCAAGATGTCCAAGAGCTTGGGCAACGTGGTCTCCCCGCTGTCCATGAAGGACAAATACGGATTGGCTGCATTCCGATATTTCCTCTTGCGGGAGATGAATTTCGGTCTGGACGCGTCCTTTTCCGAGGAAGCCCTGGTGGGGCGCCTTAATTCGGATCTGGCCAACGACCTGGGCAATTTGTTCAACCGGGTTTTGGCCATGACCGGCAAATATTTCAGCGGTTTTGTACCTCCTTTGGGCGAACTCGCTCCGGACGACAAGGAGTGCATCCGGACCGGGTTTGAGGCTTTGAAGAACTATCAGTCTTTGTTTGCTGATTTTCGTTTTTCCCGGGCTCTGGAGAGTCTGTGGGAGTTTGTCCGCTATCTGAACAAATACGTGGATCATTGCGCCCCCTGGGTCCTGAATAAAAACGGCCAAACCGATCGCCTGGAAACTGTTATGTACGTCCTTCTGGAAGGGATGCGCAAGATTGCTTTGCATCTGTGGCCGGTTATGCCCTCGGCAGCAGAAGAGATGCTGCGCCAGGTGGGATCCGGAGACCGCCCGGACCGAGGTGCGGATTTGGGGCGAGAGACCCGGGAATGGGGCGGGCTAAAACCGGGAGTCGAGGTAGCCGGGAAATCAAATTTGTTTCCCCGCCAAGAGCTGGTCCTGCAAGAGGCCGAATCCAGCTCCGGGGAAAAGAAGAAGAAGTCCGGGAAGAAGCCGGCCCTGAAAGAGTTGGTGGATTTTCAGGATTTTCAGAGGCTGGACATGCGCAGCGGAAAGATTGTCGAGGTCCATGCCGTGGAGGGCGCGGACAAGCTTTTTCGGGTCCTGGTGGACATCGGAGAGGACGAACCCAGGCAGATGGTGGCCGGCATGGCCGAGCATTTTTCCGCTGCGGAGCTGACCGGCCGCCAAGTGGTGGTTGTGAGCAATCTCAAGCCCAAAAAATTGCGCGGGGTAGAGTCCAGGGGGATGATTTTGGCGGTCAAGACCGCTGGCGGAATGGAACTTTTGACCCCGTCCGGGGAGGTCCCGCCCGGGTCCAGGGTCTCCTAAACTTTGGCCGGAGAAAATCCTTGACAAGGCCCAGGTCAGCAAATAGAAAAATTCACTTCGCCACGGGCCGTTAACTCAGCTGGTAGAGTATCTGCCTTTTAAGCAGAGAGTCGCAGGTTCGACCCCTGCACGGCCCACCATATGCGTCCCCATCGTCTAGTGGCCCAGGACGCCGGCCTCTCACGCCGGTAACGGGGGTTCAAATCCCCCTGGGGACGCCAAAAGGATACAAAGGCGGCCTTTTGCACACGCAAAAAGCCTTTTTATATAGCCTTCGGTGCAGTACTAACCGGAGGCATTTTTTTACCCGCCACTGATTGGCCTTGTATTGCCCCCCACGCCGATGTGCCAGCCAATAGATATTTGGACACCAATGTCTACTAAATGGAAAACATTTGTGGCAGTATGCCATACTCCTAGATTGGTGTCTAATCTAATTGTACCCGGGGCCAGACCTGGTTCACTCATATTTTGAGTTTAAAATCGTAAGCCAGGGAAATATAGGGGGCTCTCAATCTGGATTTTTAAAAAGCAGCCATTCGTGAATTTAATAGCTGAAAGTCAGTGGGTTTTTAAATCCCCTAGGGTATAAAAGTTCCAGATGCTTTTGCATATTCCCGTAAATTTATTGGCAATAAAAAGGCCCGCCCGGGAGTGGTGCGCTCCCGGGCGGGCCAAGGGGTTCAATGTTTCCGCAAGGGTCGGGTCTAATCGTTTCCCCTGGGAAACAAATCTATTCCTTCCAGGCGGCGACCTTGTCCTGGTTTTCCTCCACCCAGCGCGCGGCCGCCTCCTCGGGAGAAGAGTCCTCGGCCCACAGCATCACCTGCTGGCAGTCGTCAAGGCTCCAATTGAAGTTTTTAAGCAGGTTGTATACCTCCGGCTTGTCCTGTTTAAGGCCTTTGCGGGCTACGGTCCCAATGTATTCGGCCTCGCCGTAAACCTTTTTCGGATCCTTTAAGTACTTGAGGTCCCAGCGGCTGAACATCCAATGCGGGGTCCAGGCGGTGACCACCACTGGCTCATTGTTTTCGATCCGGGTCTTTAAGGTAGCGGTCATCATGGCCCCGCTACTGCCGATGATTTCAAAGTCGTCCAGGTTATAGGCATCAATGGCCTTGTCCGTCTTCTGCATGATTCCGGCCCCCGGATCGATGCCCACGATTTCATTGTTGAACTTGTCCGCGTTTTCCTGCAGGTCCTCTATGGAATCCACGTCCACGTATTCAGGCACGGCCAGGCCGATGCGGGCGCCGGTCAGGTTCTTGCCCAGCAGGTCCAGTTGACCCTCGAGCTGCTTTTTGTAGTCGCTGTGGGTTACTGGAAGCCAGGCACCGGTGAAACCGTCCACGTCGCCCGCGGCTGTTCCCTTCCACATAGCCGCAGCGCTGACCGACATGATATCCACATCATAGCCCATGTCCTCCAACACGGTTTTGACCACGTTGGTGCTGGCTACGGTCTCCGCCCATTCCACATAGGCCAGTTCAACCTCGCCCTTGGCCGCGCTGGCCGGCAGGCTCAGGGCGGTAAACAGGGTCATGATTGCCATGATACTCAAAATTTTGCGCATACTAACTCCTTTTTGCTTTTTGGTTGTCCATCTGTCCGAGTTCGAGAATCTTTTGGGTTTAAACCGTTTTTTCCCTCTGGACAGGAGCCAGGACCGGATATATTTTTTCCCGGTTCACCAGAGCCGTGCAAAGGATTATATAACTGAAGCTCGCGGTTAAAAACCAATGATTTTTTTTCATGCTAAGGATGATATGCAGTCATGAAGATGCGTGATTTGGACATAGATCTGTTGCGTACGTTCAAGGCGGTTGCCGAGTGCCGCAATTTTACAGGTGCTGCCCTGCGGATGAGCTTGACTCAGTCCGCTGTAAGCGCTCAGGTGAGACGCCTGGAAGAGCTTTTGGGCCAAAGGCTTTTTGAGCGCAACAGCAAGAGAGTGATTTTGACCGAATCAGGTGCGACCTTGATGGACTATGCCAGCCGCATCCTGGAGCTGCACGACAGCGCCCTGGAGAAAATGGGCCGTCCGCGGGTTGAGGGCAGGATCCGTCTGGGCATGCCGGATGACTATGCCTCATATTTTTTACCCCGGGTCTTGAGCAGGTTCGGCCGGATGTATCCCGGGGTTCAGCTGGAGATTTGCTGCGAGCTGAGCGTGGATCTGCACGTGAAGCTGGAAAAGGGCCAGTTGGACGTGGCTCTTCTGACCCAGCAGAAAAACAGCCTGGGAGGAGAAGTGGTCTGCTCCGAGCCCCTGGTCTGGGCCACAGCCAGGGGCGGGCACGTGCACGAGCAAAGGCCCCTTCCCCTGGCCCTGTTCCCGCCCGGGTTCTGCTTTTTCCGGGAACAGGCCTTAAAGGCCTTGTCCGCAACCGGAAAGTCCTGGCGGATTGTCTGCACTAGCCGCAGCATGTCCGGAATCCGGGCGGCTGTTTCCGCCGGCCTTGCGGTCACCGTGGTCGGCCGGCACACCATGTCCGCGGATATGTGCATGCTCGGGGAGGAGGAAGGATTCCCCAAGCTGCCGAACGTGGGCATTGCCCTGCACGCCGGAGACGATTCCTGCCCGGAGCAGGTGCGGCGCTTATCTGGGTTTTTGAAGGAGGAGATGGGGCAGATAGGACGGCACGCCCCGAGTGCGGCTTGAGACGGATCAGGTGCTTTCGTTGATGATGCTTCCGCTGTCTCCGAGGATGAGATCCAGAAGGATCTGTTCCACGGACAAAGAAGTAGTCATCCGGGAGCGTACTGCCTGGTCCAGGATGTCCGCCTGATTGTTCAGGCTGGCCTCCTGGGATTTGAGCGTACCCTCCTTGTTTTCATACATATCGTAGATGGTGTTTACCTGCCCCTGGAATTCGTCTACCAGAGCCTGTTGCCCGGAGAGGTCGGTTTCCAGTTCCGAGCCCTGCAGATCTGACCAGTTCAGGTCGCTGTCTTCTTCGTTCATGGGATAAAAATTCACATTGAAACCGCCGTCGTCGTCGGCATGGATGTAAACCTTGCCCTCTGCGCTTATTTGCTCTGTCCCCCATTTGTTTTTGTCCAGCATATAGATGCCATTGTAGTCGGTGTCCTCCACCAGGCCCTGTATTTTATTCCGCAGGTCGTTGTAGTTTTCCTGGACAGTGGAGCTGGAGGCGTCCAACTCCCCGGCGTTTATCTTCTCGATGACCTCCTCCATCTCATTCAGGGCGCTTTGGATCTGTCCGACAGCCTCCCGGCCCATACCGACCATACTGGCCGCCTCCCCGACATTGTTTGCGTACTGCCGGGTGGAGGCCGCATCCGAGCGCAACCGGCCGGTTATGGCCTGCTCAAAGGGATTGGTCAGAGGCTTTATCGGGCTTTGGGCCAGGACCATGTCCCGGAGGCTCATCCCCACTCCGGATCCGAAAAAGACCGAATTGGTCAGCAGATCGTTCTGTAAGAGCTGTGAGGAGTAGTTGTTTAAAAACGTTGAATAATAAGGCGAAATGCTCATGGGGTTACCCCACCCTCTTTTTCAGGATGCTTATGCGAACTTGGTCCAAGAGTAGAAAATAATCCGCTCCTAATCAATTAATCGGCAGAACAAGGAAAAGATTTAGGGTCAAGGCAAAATTAAGCTGAATTGCAGCTCTTGGACAAACCCTAAGCCATATGCACTGATTGACTGGGAAAGCAAGCAAGCCTAATATAATCTGACCCAAAGGGGCGGGTAAATATCCCAGGCAGTATCTAAAAACCTTTTATTAATGCGTATTTTGACCGCAACTGCCGCTTAACTCCACCACCGGGAAGATTGAATGGCCTTTAAACCCCCTGTTTCCCAGTTGAATAACTTTGCAGAAAAGGCTGCCCGCTTCAAGGACTACGGGATATCCAAAGGCGGAGAGTATCTTTTGCGCCGCTATCTGCGTGATTTTGGGCAGGTCAATTCCCTGCAGGTCGATACCCGGAACAGAAGCGTAGAGTGCGAGGTGCTTTTGAACGGAGAGAGCGAGCCGCTCCGGGCCGAGCTACGCCAATACGCTGTCGAGCACGAAGGGGATAAGAGCTTTATCTCCTTTCGGGAAGTGACCGCCTCCAAAGAATGGGTGAACGCCCTGGCTGAAAAGTTCTTTGCCGGCCGCAGGTTCGAGATACCCGAAGAGTACGCCGCCCTATTGAAGAAGATGCTCTAGCCGACTGTTGAAAGATTTTTTGCCCCCCAGCCTGCTGAGAAAGTCTTCAAGGGTGGTGCAAAAAAGTCTAAGGTCAAAGAGCAGTTATCCGTGGTCAAGGGTGTGAACTTTTGCTGCGTTGCTGCCCCCGGGGATTATAAGCGGGCTGCGAGCCCCGTATGCTCAAAACGGGCTATTTTACCTCCAGATCCACCTGTAGCCGGTCCAGATCTGTCCTGGTCAGCTGGACCCGGATTTCCTGGCCCAAACAAAAGGTCCGACCGGTCCTCTGACCCAGGATTTCCTGCTTTTCCGGCCAAAAGGTGTAATAGTCATCACTCAGACTGGATAGACGGACCATGCCTTCGGCCATGACCTCCTGCAGCTCCACCCAAAAGCCATGGTCGGCCAGGGAGCAGATGACCCCGGTAAAGCTCTCGCCCACTCTGTCCTTTAAGGCGATGATCGAGGCCCGCTTAAGGATCTCCCTTTCCGCTTCCATTCCCTTGCGTTCCAGACTGCTCAGGTCCTCACCCACTTCTTTTAACTTTTGGAGTTTGTGGTACTCCGGTTCTTTGGCGGACAAAAATGCCTTTAGCGCCCGATGGACAACTAGATCCGCGTATCTGCGAATTGGAGAGGTGAAATGACAGTAGGATTCCGAAGCCAGTCCGAAATGTCCCTGGTTAACCGGGGAGTAGAAGGCCTGCATCATGCATCTGAGCATCAGCCGGTTTACCAGAAATTCCAGATTGGTGTCCTCGGCGGCCTGCAAAAGGCTCTGTAGGCCTTTTACATCCGCTTTTTCGGGCAGCTTGTCTGCCAGCGAAGTGTTCCCGAGTAGGGTGAACAGGGACTCTAGCTTGTCCTCGTCCGGCTCCGGGTGGACCCGGTATAAAAAGAGGCCCTCGTTTCTCTCCAGAAAAGAGGCCACTGCCTCGTTGGCTGCGATCATAAATTCTTCAATCAGCTGGTGGGCAAAGAATCTTTTTTTCTCCCGGACCTCCAGGTCCTCGGCATACTGGCTTATAACCACTTCTGGTTCCGGGAGGTCAAAATCCAGTCCGCCCCTTAGGCGTCTTTTCTCCACCAGGATCCGGGCCAGATCCGCGGCCTTGTCCAGCATGTCCATGACCGGGGCCAGTTCCTTCCGGGTCTTTTTTTCCTGTTTCTCCACCGCGGAATGGACCTGGGAATAGGTGAGCCGCTTGTGGCTTTTGATTGTCGCCGGATAGAACGCGGAATCCCCGGCCTCGCCCCGGCGGTCGAAGTCCATCTCCGCGACCATGGCCAGCCTGGGCTCGTCCGGATTGAGGCTGCATAGGCCGTTGGATAGTTCCTCCGGAAACATGGGCTCCACGGACATGGGGAAATAATAGGAGTTGCCCCTGGCCCTGGCCTCGCAGTCCAGATTGGATCCGGGCCGCACATAGTGGGCCACGTCAGCAATGGCCACCATCAGCTTGTAGCCATTTTTGGTTTTTTTTACATGTATGGCGTCGTCAAAATCCCTGGCCTTGGCCCCGTCAATGGTCACGAATCCTACTGTGGTCAGGTCCCGTCTTTTCTCCATGTCTGCATCATTGGGGACAGAGGGCAGACGAACCGCTTCTTCCATGACTTCCGAGGGAAAGTCGGTCGGTATCCCGTGGTTGTATTTGACCAATTTCTCCTGGACCTCGAAGCTCTCTTCGTCCCCGATTTCCCGGACCATCTCGGCCGACCACAGCCCGGGTTGGATCAGCTCCATCGGTCTAGCCACCACTACCAGCCCCGGTTCGGTTTGTTTTCGGTTGACGTTTTCAATTATCATCGAGAACTGGTGCCTGGGGTCGGTGGGCCGGACCAGGACACCCTCTTTGCCGATAGGCTTGACCGTCTTGGCGGTAACCGTGTCCACCGCCCGCTTCAAGACGCGGACTATACGGCCTTCGTGGTTCTTTCCCCTTTTTCCGGGAATGATCGCGGTCAATACAGTGTCTCCGTGTCTGGCGTCCTCCAGCTTGCTGGGATGGATGAATACATCCCGCCTGCGTTTGTCCTCAGGGATGACAAAGCCCATTCCCGCCCTCTGGATTTCCAGGGTACCCTTGAGCATGGGCAGCATGTCCACCAGGCACAGGGCCTTGCCGGAGCGGATCAGCCGCCCCTCGTGCACCATCTGGTCCAGGAGGTTCTTGATCCTGTTTCTGGATTTTTTGCCTGTGGCCAGCTGGGAGTATATATCCTTGGGGTCAAGTGGTTTCCCGCTCTGCTTGAACAGTTTCAGGATATCGTTTTTGTTTACCTTTTTTGATTGCATGTCTTTTCTCACAATGTTTTTAGATCCCGGTCGGCTTTCTCCGGATGAAATTCGCCCAGGTCATAGACCCGGATCTTGTTGCTGCGCGGAAATTCGCGTTTGAGCATCTTTTTGAGCGTACTCTTTATCTTCTGGTCCCGGATCGTAAAATTTTTCTTCTCAAATCCGTCTTCCCGGAATTCGAACTCGTCCGGTCCGGTCTTAATGATTAAAACGGAGCGATTGCGCTTGTATGTCCTTAAGTCCAGGCAGTGACCGACCGGGAGTTTTTCCAGTTTTTTGCTGACAGCGGGTATGAGTGCAGACTTGTCCAGCATTCCTGTCTTCTCGGTCACTTGTCTTGCAGACCATGCCCCAGCATCCGGTCAATTGCGGCTAGATCCTCATCTTCCATCCGGATGCGGATATCCAGGGCGTAAAGGGTTTCATCGGCCAGAGACGAGAGTTTGACCGCGTCCTTGTTTGTGCACAGGATGCGCGGACATTGATTCTCTGCGGCCGCTTTCTTGATTTTTTGCCAATCTTTTGCAGTGTAGCAATGATGATCCGGAAAGAGAATTGACTTTCGGGGGGGAGCGTCTAAAAAGGCGGCTGCAGTGGAAACAAATCTCTGCGGATCCCCGATTCCGGCCGCAAGCAGATATTCTCCGCCCCCATCGGTTGTCTGTTCACCGTCTTTTACCCGGCGAAGTCCCGCGGGTTCGGTCCAGAAAAATATGACCTCTCCGTAAAATTCCCCCAGGCGTTCTTGGGCCAGTCCACGCAACCTTTTCAGGTCTTTTCCGTCCGCGTTTATGGCCATTGCATCCGCTCTCTTGAGCGCGTTTTTGTCCTCCCGCCATTCCCCGGAGGGGATGACCCGGTTCCAGCCTGGTCCCAGATCGAACCCGGACAAAAGGACAATGTCCAGATCGCGGGGCATCCGAAGATGCTGGAAACCGTCGTCCAGGATAACGGAGTCGAATTCCAGATTGGCCCTTACCCAATTCATGGCCCGTACTCGATCCGGATCGACCACAACCTCGAGTTCGGGAAAGGAGGACAGAAATTCCAAAGGCTCATCTCCGCAGATTACGGGATTATCTGTCTGCCGGACGCGATGCGGGTAGAGCGGCGGACGGGCCTTGTATCCGCGGGTCAAAAGCAGGGGTTTCCGTTTTCGGGCTATGAGCATCTCTGCCAGGAATCTGCAAAAAGGAGACTTGCCCCTGCCGCCCCAGGCAATATTGCCCACTGATACGCAGAATTCGGGCGCCGGGACTTTCTCTTTTTGCTGGTACCAGTGGGCGCGCAGGCGCATAAAGCGGGAATAGAACTGAGCGGGAAGCCAGAGGATGGGAAACAGGGCATTCTGTAGTAATCGTATCAAAGGCATGGCCGAAGCCCGGCCGGATAGCTCTGGCCGGGCGGGACTTTTACTCGCGCATCTGACCAAAGAATTGCAGAAGCATGAGAAACAGGTTGATGAAGTCCAGATACAGGGTGAGTGCTCCGAGGATGGTTCCCCGTCTGATCGCGGTCCCGTCGTCCATGGGCGCGGATTCTCCCATGCGCTTCAGCTTTTGTGTGTCATAAGCGGTCAAACCCACGAACACGATTATCCCGATACCGCTTATCACGAAATGCATAGCCGAGCTCTGCAGGAAGATATTGACCACAAAGGCCAAAATTATGCCCACAAGGCCCATGAACAAAAAGCTGCCCCACGATGTCAGATCCTTTTTGGTGGTCAGACCGTAGACGCTCATTGCCGCGAACATCCCGGCACAGACCAAAAAGGTGGAGAATATGGACGTGGCGGTGAAAACCAGCAGGATCACGGATATGGTTACCCCGTTCAGACCGCTGTATAAAAGGAATAATCCAGTGGCTGTACCCGCGGACATCTTGGAGATGCCTCCGCTTATGGCCACCACCAAGAGCAGTTCTCCGATTATAAGCCCCCAAAAAAGGAGCTGGTTCGCTTTCAGGGTCTCTATCAGGGCCGGGCTGGAAACCATGCCGTAGGCAGCCAGGGCGGTCAGGGCCAGCCCTAGGCCCATCCAGGAATAGACACCGCGCATAAAGGCATTTAAAGCCTCTGCTTTGGCGACGCTGGACGGCGTGGTGTTGTACTCGGTCATTGTTTTTGTCCTCCTTAAAAACAGGTTGTCCGGTGGTTCCTTTTTTAGTATCTGATTTTGCCAGTTGAATGTCAACAGCCGACTGGCACGAACGGTTAACAAACCTCTTTTCCCGGCTGGCAGATGGCGGCAGGAAAAAGCCAGCCCGGGTCCAAAAAAAGTAAACGCAATGAAAGCCTTATCCATGAGCAGATTCAAACTCTATTCTTTGCAGCTTCTTCTGGTAGCGGCCGCCCTTGTCTTGAGTATCGATGTCTGGATGCAGACCAAGCATGCCGAGGGGTTGTGCGCCACCGAGGGCTGCAAGGTGGCCGGTGAATATGTGCGTTTCGGTGAGCTCTCGCTTATAATCGCCGGGGCGGCATTCTACTGGTTTGTTTGGTTGCTGTCCTTTTTTGCCGGGCGCTATGACCGCATCTGGCTGTGGAACTTGATTCTCCTTCTAGTGCTCGGGGCCATGGCCTTTGACGGCGGCCTTTTGGGCTTTCAGCTCACCGCTGTGCAGGAGAAATGCCTGCTGTGCATGGTCGTGGCCGCTTTTTTGTTTCTCGCGTCCGGGCTTTTGGCTTGGTGCAGAAAGAGCCTTTTAATATTTGCTCTGGCCTGCGCCGTATGGGCGGGGGGCTTTGCCTCTACCTCGGCTTTGGATTACAGACATTCAGCAATTGAACTGGACCGGATCGAGGTCATTTCCAAAAAGGCTGATCCGGAGCACAAATGGCCCCGGTTCTACTTTTTCTTCGGCCTGCACTGCGGCCATTGCAGCGAGGTCCTGGCCAACCTGGCGGTGAACAACCGCGACCCGTTCTTCTGGCACCTCATCCCTTTGAACGACAAGAAAGAAGATCTCTACCGGGTTCGGGCCATACTCGGTTCTGATGAGCGGGAAGAAAACGTTTTTATGGCTGTCTTGCGGGTGGAGAGCACTAAAGACGCGGATATTGAGCCGCGGCTTCCGCCTGAAAGAACAATAGAGCAAATCGAAAAGGCGAAACAATATTTTTCCGGCCGCGGATTCCGTGGGGTGCCGGTGCTTATAGTCCGCGAAAACCCGGGCAAGAAAGTGGTCCTGGAGGGCAAGAACTCCATTATGCGCTATCTGAAGCAAAAAAAGTTGGTTGTGCGCACCGTGGATCTTTCCGGTTTGACCGGGGAGGGAAAAGACGGCCAAGAGGGTGAATAATCTTCTTAACCAACCAAAATTCGAGATATCAGGCCGTTATGTCTCTTTAGGGATAAGCCCTTTTTCCCGCAGATATTTGATTGCCGTAAGCAAATTGCTCCAGGCGAGCGTTCCGCCCATACTTATGGCTACGGAACAGGCCCCGATTATTTCCTTTACTGTCGCCCCCTGGTTCAGGGCGTGATTAACCTGGGAGATGATGCACGGTTCGCAGCCGTTTTGCACCGCGATTCCCAAAGCCACGAGCCGCTTGGTCTTGAGTCCGGGTTCGCTGTCGTTAAAGACCGCGTCTTTGATCCCGCCGTAGTAGGCGGCGTTTAAATCGGGCATGAGCGCTCTGGATTCCTCGGTTAGTTCCCAGAATTCTTCTTCGTATTCATGCAGATTTGCCATTTTAGTCTCCTTGTTGAGATCTTTTAGGGAATAACATCCCGGCTGCGTATGCGAATTATGGCGGTCCCCTATTTCCGGATTCGCTTGGCGCGATGGAAAAAGATTAGTCTGCAAATGCTTCTCGGTCAAAGAGGCCAAAAGCGGATTTTTAAAAAAGGCTCTGATTATGCCTGGATTAAAGATATATACCTTTGAGGATGAGATATCTGGCTTGCCGGTGGAGGTTCGGGAACACCACCGGGCCAGGCGCGTTCTTATTCGTCTTGTGCCCGGCCGAGGCATTCGGGTTACCATACCCATGGGGTTCAATCCGCAGTATCTGTCGGAAGTGGTTAACGAAAAGCGGCAGTGGATTGAAAAAACCCGGCAAAAAATGGAAAAGCAGGGTATTGAGTTTTCCGGGGCGCCTGAGTTGCCGCAGGAGATTTTTTTCCGGGCCACGCAGCGCCGTATCCGGGTGGATATTTGTCCCGGAGGCGAGCCCCGTCTTCTGCCGGAGGAAAACCGGATTTTACTTGGGGGCACGGACAACGCCGATCGAGCGGTTATTCTGGATTTGCTTTGCGGATTTGTCCGCGTCCAGGCCAAGCAAAAGCTTGTTCCCCGACTTTTAGAGGCTGCCCAGGAGGTCGGTTTTTATCCACATGGTATCCGGGTGGGCATGCAAAAAACCCGCTGGGGGAGCTGTTCCGAAAAAAAGAACATCAGCCTGAACGCCAAGCTCATGTTCCTTCCGTACAGGCTAGTGGATCAGCTTTTTGTCCATGAACTATGTCACCTGGCTCGGCCGGATCATTCCACCCGGTTCTGGGACATGGTCGCCTCTTTCCGTCCCAGGTACAGGGAAGCGGAGAGGGAGCTGGGCAGGGCTTTTTCCTATCTCCCGGGCTGGGTTTGATGGTTTTCCCCGGCACTCAAGATTTGAATCCTGAGTGCCGGGGAAAGGTGTTTTAGGCGGATTCTTTGTCCGGCGCGAACTGGGCGCTGGACTGGGTCAAGAGATCAAAGGTCCTGTTCACCAGGGCATGCGGATCCTTTAGGTATCCCTCCAGAAGAAGGGCGGACTCGAATATCTGCTCCGTGGCCTTGGTTACGAATTCGGAATCCGGATCGTTCTCATATACCTTGCTCAAGTTGCGGGTCAGCTCGTGCTCCGGATTTATTTCCAGGACCTTTTTGGGTATGGAATTGTCCTGGTTTATCTGCTGCATGATTTTTTGCATCTGTGAACTCATGCTTCCGTCCGGATTGACCAGGCAGGCCGGGCTGGTTTGCAGCCGTTTTGAGGCACGGACCTCGGTTACCCGGTCGCCCAGGATATCCTGCATCTTTTTCAAGAGATCTCCTATTTCCGGATCCTTTTCCTCCTTTTTGTCTGCCTCTTCCTTGTCTCCGTCTTTTTGGTCCAGTTCGGCCGGGTCGATATGCTCGGCAGCAGTAAACTGGAGGCCCTCGTAGTCGCCCAGGCTCTCCAGCAAGAATTCGTCGATCGCCTCGTATAGATACAAGACCTCCACACCCTTTTTGCGCAAGAGTTCCATGTGCGGACTGGACTCGATGGCCTCGCGGGTGGTCCCGGAGATGTAGTATATCTTGTCCTGTCCCTCTTGCATGCGGCCCTTGTATTCCTCAAGCGAGGTGAGCGCAAAGGGGTCGCTTAAATGCGAGGAATTGAAACGGACCAGAGGTTTTATCTTGTCCTGTCTCTGGAAATCGGTATAGGCCAGCTTAAACAGCTTGCCGTGCTCTTTCCAGAACTCGGCGTAGCGCTCCGGTTCCTTTTCCGCGATTTTATTAAGCCGGGACAGGATTTGGTTGGTCAGGTTGTTGGATATCTTGCGAATGAGCGCGCTCTGCTGGATGCCCTCCCTGGCGATGTTCAGGGGCAGGTCCTCGCTGTCCACTACTCCCTTGCAAAAGCCTAGGTACTGCGGGATGAGATCCTTGTTCTCCCGCTGGATAAGTACCCGGTTCACATATAGATCCAGGCCATATTCCATGTTCTGGTAGTCAAAGAAAAGCGGGGCCTTTTTGGGTATGAAGATAAGGGCGTTGAACTGCACCGGGGCGTCCACGGACACGTGCAAAGTCTCGAACGGCTCTTCCGTGTCATAGGTCAAAAACTGGTAGAATTCCTTGTACTGCTCCTTTTTTATCTGGAACTTGGGCTCCTTCCACAGGGCGGGGATGGTGTTCACCTTTTCCTCATCCACGTATATGGGAAAGGAGATGAAATTGGAGTGTTTCTTGATGATATCCTTCAGCCGCTCTGGATCGGCGAACTCGGAGTCGTCCTCGCGCAGGGACACCTCTATTGTGGTTCCCCGGTTCATATCCTGGTCCACTTCCTCCACGGTGTAGCTGCCCAGGCCGTCCGAATGCCAGCGGACCGGCTTGCTTCCCGGAGTGGCGGACTGGGTGTGCAGGGTCACTTCCGAGGCGACCATGAATACGGAATAAAATCCCACTCCGAATTGCCCGATTATATTCTCCGGCTTTTCCTTGGATTCGGAAACCTGGCGCAGAAATTCCTCGGAACCGGAATGGGCGATGGTCCCGATATTGTCCAGGACCTCCTGCTTGGTCATGCCCACTCCGGTGTCCCTGATCGTTATTTTGGAATTGTCCTTGTCCGTTTCGATGCGGATATCCAGCTGGGCATCCGGGTCGTTTAGCTCCGTGGACCGGCTCTGCTCAAAGCGGACCTTGTCCAGAGCGTCCGAGGAGTTGGAGATCAGTTCGCGCAGGAAAATCTCCTTGTTCGTGTACAAGGAGTGAATGATGATATCCAGAAGCTTTTTTATTTCCGCCTGGAATTCGTGCTGTTCTGCATTTTTGGCGCTCATGGGCGAATTCTCCTTTTAGGGTTTTGCTTATCGCCGTTTTTGCTCGCAAGCAAAATTTAGGTGTTTGATATTAATGGGCTGCATGACAACCTATAAAAATAGGTCTTAAGCCGCATCTGTCAAGGGGGAAGGGGCGGGGAAAAGCAGGCCAGGATTTTAGGGGTGGGGTGCCAGTCTTTTTCTGGCCCAGGCCAGGGCCTCGTTTCTGTCGGTTATAATTCCGTCGTCCTGAGCGAGGCGGGCCTCCCGGAGTATCTTCCCTATTCGCGGTCCCGAGGAAAGGCCCATGCGCAGAAGGTCCTGCCCGGTAAGAAGGGGGTTTTGTTCCATCTCGGTCTTAAGGTCCCGGAAATAATCCCGGATCACCTCTCTGGCCCAGACTTCAAATCTTTTCGCTTCCTCCGGGGGGCGTTTTTCTCCCTGCGTGGCCCGACTGTCGGCCAACCCGAGGATAACTATGGGAATCAGATCATCCCCGACCCGGCGCAAAAAGCGCATTAATGTGCTTTTTTTTACTTCCGCCCCGGACAGGGCGAATATATGCATGTGCTTAGAGATCAAAAGCTGGAGATATCCTTTCTCCCGGACGGAAAGCCTGAATCTTTGGGCCGTATCCGCGGCCATTTCCGCCCCTTTTTCCTCGTGCCCGTAAAATATTGTTCTCCCGGAGCGGCCGTGCTTTTTCCGGCAGGGAGGTTTGCCCATGTCGTGCAGCAGTGCGGCCAGCTTCAGCCAGGGCAGGCGGAAATCGGAAGAAAGGATTGAGTTTATCTTTTCTCCGTGTCCGGGGAAAGACCGTTCCGGATCTGTGGTGATTTCCTCGCAGTTTACGCAAGCTTTAAGGCTGTGCTCCAAAACGTCCAGGTGGTGAAAGGAGTTTTGCTCACAGCCGCGCATGTCCTCTATCTCCGGGAACAGCGCCGCAAGCACTCCCAGATCGTCCATGTCCCGGAGCCGGGAACATGCCCCGGACAAACCCAGGAGTAAGATGAGTTCCTCCCTGATCCTTTCCGGGGCGCTTTCGCTGACTAAAGCGGCATTTTCACTGAGCATCCTCCGGGTGTTTTGATGCAGTTCAAAACCCAACTGGGCCTGGAGACGGAAAGCGCGCAGGATGCGCAGGGGATCACTCCGGATGTTTCCCGGTCTGGTCTCCCGGATTATTCCCTGTCTCAAGTCCTCTTTCCCGCCGTATGGATCGATGATTCCGGAGTCTTTTTCCGCCCCAATGGGCCTGGCCATGGCGTTAATGGAAAAGTCGCGCCGGGCCAGGTCGTTTTCAATGCTTTCCCCCTGAATAGGAACAATGTCCAGATGGCTTCTCGGATCATCCGGACCAATTATCCGGTAGCAGACCGTGGCCCGGTTTTCGCGGTTAAAGACGACCGTTTTCGTCCCGAATGTGCGTTCCATGAGCATGGCCGCTTTTTGGGGGTCCTGCGTGGCTACGTCTATGTCGCAGTTTCCCCGTCCCAGCAGACGGTCCCGCACCGCGCCGCCGACCTCATACACTGGAGGAAGCAGGCCGGACAGGGAGGCCAGGTCGTTTAGAAGCTGCGGCTTGGTTGAATCAGTACTCATCTCGGTTTAAAGAATTAACCGTAACGCATACAGGTTTCAACCCGCATTAAGGGATAATGGGACTTGATATTGTAACCTGTTGAGAAATAATATCAAAAAGATGAACCAAGATCGGATCGAGTTGAAAAAAACTTATCGAGCAAGCTTGGATAAAATTAAGAATAAATATGTTTTATTTTTCCCCAGTCCACTAGGGTATATAGCCAATCCATGCCCGACCTTTGCAAGTCGGGTATGTCGCGTAAATAGTCCGGGGGAACGCCCGGAGTCCGATATACCACCTTCCTACCCAAAACAGGACCGGCGCAAAATGGGTAACTAGTATATAAACATGATCTCAAACAAAAGCGTAAAACAGGGCTTGCTGTCAATAAATGTTTGGTTTTATACTATAACACATTAATATGATTATTATTTAATATAAAATCGAGGTGAGCGTTAGTTGAAAAATTACTTGCAAAATAAACTTTGATAAGGTTAGAAAGAAATTTGGTTTATTTGAATTCCGGACAATAATACTGTAAGGCTAAAGAACGAAAATGCCAAAACCGATCGACAATTGCGAAACAAGTTTTCATGAATTGGTAGCCAATATATTGCCAGCCCATTTTTCTCGTCTTGAAGAAGATGTGAAGTCGCCATTTCTAGCTTCCTGGATCCGGGAAACGGGTGTAGGAAGGCTAAGCTTTTGGAGCGCATAGGTAGAAAAAATGATTTTTTTGGTACCTACCTGTTCATTGAGCATGGAGCTCCTTTGTATGATGGCATTTCGAGGAACGTCATAAATCGTTTGTTTCAGCACCTTACTTCCAATAGCCATTTTAGTGGCAGATTGGCTTATTATATTGCCAAATGTCAGCAAGACCCTGGTGGGGGGCAAGGGAACAGAATATGGCCGACCTTAAGCTTCGTTCCTTGTTCGAGGATTCGCAAAGGCGATTGGAACAATGCTTTATTGCCGTTGTTGAAATTGAAAGTTCAGTAGAACTCTATTTGTTTGAAGTTTATGCATCCATGGAGCTTGGAAGTGGAGAGCTTAATACATTCCGGACACATTAAGGCTAACCAGTCAACCCAGGTCCTAGAGCCGTGAAATTGTTACATCAACTTTGCAGTCATACTGCATTTTAAATATTGACTAAACATAAACATTTCAGTAGTTTGTCATGCTAATGCAACTGTTTATCTCGGTTCACCTAAAAAGTGATGAGGGTTAGCAAGCATGACCATAAACAAAATAGAACGATCTTCCTCCAGAATGGGACACTCCGGTTTGGCCCTTATCGGGGAGATGGCCAGAATCTCCGGGCTTGATGACCTCTGCCAAAGGATCTCCCCCAAAAAGAACCCGCATATCCCGGAACAGGATATAATAAGAACCCTGTGCGGTCTTATTTGCCAGGGAAAGTCTGATTTCGACAATGTCCGCCAGGTAATGGATGATGATTTTTTCCAATATGCCCTTGATCTTTCCAAAGTTCCCTCGGCGGAAATCATGCGCCAGAGATTTAAGTCCCTGGCCCTGGAGGGCGGATTGGCCGATTATTTGCCCGAATGTTCCGTAGAATTGTTCCATAAATCCGGCATGCAGCCGGAGACTGTTCAGGTCGGAGAGCAAAAGATGGTCCGCCTGGATATAGACGTGAGCATCATGGA
>JBKHGE010000003.1:0-125612 GCA_046539845.1 Desulfonatronovibrionaceae bacterium | reverse complement strand
TTTCCGGGAGAGTATTGCCCCCGGAACACATGGAAAGGCACGGAAAAGAAGAGTTATCCGCAGATTTAGCTGATTGTCGCGATAAGGCGTGCCAGGGGCTGCTCGGTAATGGGTTGTAGAGAAGGCCAGACACAGAAAGGGTGTAAAATTTCCTGGCCGGATGGTTTCTTATATCGTGGTCAGTATTTTTGGGCCGTCGGAGTGATCGGGAGCATGAGTTTTGTCCAGGATGCATTCTGCCGCTTCAAGCATCTGTTTACATCCGGGATGAACGGCAATTTACAAACCTTCATGGGCGTTGACCGGTTTTATCCAATGAAAAGGCTGGGTGCTGAAGGAAAGAGCCAGGGTGAAGGTTCTTGATTGAAAGACTCCGGCTCAAAATTCTTCCAGCCTTAGGCTGAAAAAGACCTCTTCCTTGACTTCAACCTGCTACAGCCATAGACTTTTACCTATTAGTTTAGGTCAAGATCTATGCCTGCCCCCGGCTTGCATAAGTCAATATCAAGGCACCTAAGATCTACTGGGAGGAAAACACAATGGAATCTGTTGTTCTGGAAAAAGAAGCCATGAAATTGTCTGAGTTTGAAAGGGCTTTACTGGCCGACCGCTTGTTGCAGACTTTAGAATATGATCATGCTCCATCCATAAAGGCTTGGACAGAGGTGGCGGAAAACAGATTGGATAAATTTCGATCTGGAAAAATGGAGGCCATTGACTGCATGGATTTTATAGATTCGTTGAGGACAAGAGACGGATAATGAAAGTACGTATCCTTGCAGCGGCTGCCAGAGACCTGACCAAGGCAATGGACTATTATGAGTCGCAAAGTGAGGGACTTGGGTATGATTTCCTGGATGAGTATGACAAGACCATCTCAAGGGTATGTAGGTTCCCAGAGGCTTGGACGTGTGTAACTTCGCATTTGCGAAGGTGTCTCATGCGCCGTTTTCCTTTTGCCGTATATTAAACGGTCGTTGAAAAAGAAATTATTATAACAGCAGTTGCTGACCTGCGCATGGATCCGGATAGTATACGTGATTTAATTCTTAGATGAGAGGAATGTAAAGTGTGAGGTTGCGCCTGCAAAAATATATTTTTTCAAGCAGCGTTAAGTCTTAAGTAAAATCAAATAGTTACAAAGTCTGATTTTTGTGTTGCACTTTATTTTTCGACTTTTTGCAGTTGCGTCTGATAAAGAAGTGTCTGAAGTTTGATAACAATTTTTGTCCGGTTGGATCCATAAGCGAGGATTAGATATTGCCCCCGGAACACATGGAAAGGCACGGAAAAGAAGAGTTATCCGCAGATTTAGCTGATTGTCGCAGATGAAGAAGGGCGCATCCGGGAAGCGAGGATGTGTCATGCCTCTATGGTTTGACCCTTTTTGTCTATTCTGGACCCAGCACTCCAATTTGAAGCCTGGGTGCGGGATGATTTGGGCAGGGGTTGCCAAAGGGGTGTGTTCTCGGCTGCGGGAAATTATTTTCTGGATATGTTTGCGCAGGGGCTGTTTTCTATGCTGTCTTGCTTATCTCTAGGGTGAGGCGGTCTTCCTCGTTTCTCCAGGAGCCCATAATCCGGGCTATCCTGCCGGTGTAGCGAATCCCTCTTTCAAGCATGGGCGCCAGCTCCCGGGTAAGCGCGCCCGGTAGTTCCCCCAGTTTCCCCTGGCTGGTGAACGCGACCACTTTGCCGGGGTTTTTATACATATCCGGGGCCAGAAAGATTTCCTGTCCCGGCTGCAGGGTGTCTTGCCTGCAGGATTGAGAACTGCCAGCTGCCTGCCGCCAGAGCAGGGAGCTCTTATATATGGAGGTATAAAATCTCTTTGCCCCGCGTATGATCTTGCCTGCGGTCTTCAGGCGCTTTTCTTTCTGTGGGGCGCCGAAGCACAGGCAGTCCAGAACGTCCCCGTTTTCCCGGATGTCCCGGGAATTGAGCAGAGAACTGGCCCAGAAGACCTCCCTGGTCTCCAGGGGGAAAATCTCTTGAAATATCCTTTGTAGCCGGGGGCAGCGGGTACATCCGCACTCGATCATGTGCAAAGCGGCCAAGTGCCAAGCCCCCTCCCGGACATACACGGACAGAGTGCCCAGCCGGGCCAAAGCCTCGGCATTGAGCTGGAAGGCACAGTCATCTTTGAGCGGGCTGACCTCAATATCCAGGATAGTATCCAGCTCGGTGAGTTTTATCCTCTTGACCAGTTCCGGCTCCGTGTTTTGCTGTATCTCCCGGACCAGCTTAGGTCCTTTGTCTGTGGCCCGGATCAAAAACCAAAAATTCGGGCCGGATATCCGGACCGCCCCGGCCCGTAGCTCGCGTATGGATCCCATACGGAGGCAATCACACGGACTGTTTAAGTATATCATGCCTTATTTTTGCCTGTTTTCATATCTCTCGAGCATTTTTTCCAGTTTTTCCCGGGCCAGTTTTCGGAGCCACAGCGGCTCGATCACTTCGCTGTCCTCGCCCCAGGAAAGCGTCCACCAGAGGACTTCTCTGGGCTCGGAGACTCGGACTGTATAATAGATCGATCCATCCGGGTTTTGGACAATAACCTGGGAGTGGTGCCACAGTTCCTCGCGGATATACGGGGCGGCCCGGGGGGAAAACCACACTTGCACCTGTTGGGGCTTTTGTCCGCTATAAATTCCGAAGCTGTTTTGATGCTGGACGCTGAAGTCATAGTCCCGGTACCCGGTGAACGTCAGACCGGTGAACTTGACCTCGTTTATGCGGCAGATCTTGAAGCAACGAATCTCCTGGCGGTCCCAGGCAAAGGCGTCCAAATAGGGGTTACCTTGGTACATAAATATTTGGTATGGATTTATTTCATATTCTCCGGAAGAGTGCCCGGGTTTGGTATAGACAATTAAAATACGCTGCCTGTTCTGCAGGGCGGAATAGACCTTTTTCAAAATACCGGGATTGCACCCGTAGCCGTCTATGACTTTGGGCAGCCGCAAGGCGTTTCCCAGAAAGTACGGCCGGACCCGTCCGGAGTGGTTGAGTATTTTGAGCGCGGCCTTGCGCGACTGGCGCAGGAGGTAGGAGTCTTTTATCTCCCCCAGCTGGACCAGACAAAGGACCAGGGCCAGCTGTTCGCTTACGGTCAGAGTGCGGCCGATCTCCCGGGGATGGCCGTTCAGCACGTATTTGTTGCGCCTTCTGTCAAAGCAGGTGTCGAACCCGAGGTGCTTGAGTTCGCTTAAATCCCGGTGCAGCTGGCTCTTGCTGATATCCAGAAGCCGGGTCAAATCTGAAAGGGTGGCCTTTTCGCCCTCTTCGATCATCTGGGCCAGATTGTACAGCCTGCGCAGGCGCGCCTTTTTTCTCTCGGTCATGTATCCTACTTATGTCGTGAGTGTTTATTTTTCTCTACGGCCCGGGATTCAGTTTTTAAACATTTATTCTTGACTGAGAATCAGTCTATCAATTTATGTGAATATTTTTATAGCTCGAAGCAAGCATTTTTTCCGGGAGAGTCTCACAGGGGTGAAATTGGTGAACAGATTTTTAAAAAAGCAAGAAGTTGCCCATTGGGGCCGCTTTTTGAAATGATCCCCGGATTTTCGGGGTTGATCTACCGGGGCGCAGGCCTTATTCTTGTCCAGTAGCCGAAGAAAAAGGCATGCCAAGCACGGAGACGGCTGACCAGATGATTATCGTTTGTCCCGTGTGCGGCTTCAGACGGCGGGAGCCGTAGAGCACGTTTTACCGGCTTTTTCGTGTATTGCAGGGAGTATGGCCAATAGATCCTTTCTGCCGGCGCTTGATGCCGGAAGAGGAGACTGGATTGACTGCAGGGCCGAAGGGTGCCGAGGGGATTTTTTGGGTAAAATAAGTGCAAAAAATTTAAAGGAGTAAGAGATGAAAGTAGTGGCCATAAATGGCAGCGCGCGCAAGAACGGGAACACCGCCACCCTTATGGGCTATGTCCTGGAGGAATTGGATGCGGCCGGGATAAACACCGAGCTGATCCAGCTGGCTGGAAAGGATATGCACGGCTGCCGGGCCTGCCGCAATTGCTTTAAAAACAAGGACAGGCGCTGTTCGCAGGATGACGATTTCGGCAATGAATGCATTGCCAAAATGGACGAGGCCCAGGGAATAATCCTGGGTTCGCCCACTTATTTCGCCAATGTGTCCGCGGAGATGAAGGCGCTCATTGACCGGGCCGGGCTGGTGGGCAAGGCCAACGACGGCATGTACAGGCGCAAGGTGGGTGCGGGGGTGGTTGCAGTGCGCAGGGCCGGTTCGCAGCAGGTGTTTAATGCCCTAAACGCCTTTTTCACCATTTCCGAGATGATCATTCCCGGGGCCTCGTACTGGAACATGGGCCTGGGCAGGGACAAGGGGGATGTGGTCAAGGACGATGAAGGGGTCAACACCATGCGTGTCTTGGGCCGGAACATGGCCTGGGTGATGAACAAGGTGTATGCCTGAGGCTGGTTTCTTTCTGAAACCGGCCAGCCTTGGTTTACTCCGGGTTTTTACTCCGGGGCCTGAAGGATTGGTGGTAAACGGATGTCTTGCGTGCAGGGCTGGGACCAAAGAAAGATTTTTTGATCATAATCTGGAGACTATCTCGTGGTGGTTGACCGCGATCCGGCTTACATAAGTCACGGTCTGCTCGAATGAGGGGATCAATCCATAGGGACCGTAGATGCGCGAATCCACTCGGGTATGTCCCAGTCCGGCGTTGTATCCTGCGGTGGCGGTGAGTACATTGCCCTGTCTCTTTTTCAAATGCTGGGCCATCATTTTGGTCATGGCCTGAATCGGGGCCTTATAAGTGACCCGCTGATCAAAGCGCAGCAAAAAATCCAGATCTCCCCGGCTGAAGATGTCCCGGTCCTGAAAGTTGGCCTGCAAAAATCGTGTGTAGTTTTTCCGCGCGCTGTCCAGGTTTTCGTCCAGTTTCTCCTCCTCGCCCAGGATGTGCAAATTTTTCCCGGCCCAATCCACTTCCTCGTTGCTGTGCAAGGCCTCGAGAGCTCTTTTCAGGATCCTGTCTTTGTCCTTGTACAAAAGCGGGTTGTCCAGTTTGAGGCGGCTTAGCCTTTTTTGCAGGGCATAGTAGCGGTCCAGCTCCCCGGCCAGATGCGGGAGCCGGAGCGCACTTTTCGGCAGTTCGGTCTTGTCCGCGCAGCTCAGGCCGTATTCCGCGGCAGTGGGTGGGATGAACTGGCACACGCCCACGGCAAACGCCCAGGAGACCGCGAATTCGTAGAAAAGGGATTCAGCCATTATCTGGGCCATTATCCAGGCCGGATCCAGGGGGTAGATGGAGTGGTTTTCAGCCACCCCCCGGCCCACCCAGTAGGCGATATTGATGGTCCTTTTTTCCAGGTCCACTTCATCCGGGCGCTTGCCCCAGATGGGCATTTGGCTCCCGGAATAGCATTTGTCCGTGTATTCCAGGGCAGCCAGGCCCAATCGGTATATATATTCTTTTCCCTTGTCCCCATACACCGGGGGAGTGGAGTCCGGGGCGATCATTATCCGCACGTCCGCATCAGAGCTGAACTTGGGCGGTGAGGTGCGGCCGGAGGCGGCGAAAAGGGGGAGCAGGGCCCCGGCCACTGCTCCCTTGAGCAGGGTCCTTCTGTGCATGGTAGATCCCCGTGGGTTTTGGTTTGTCCTTTAAAGCGAAAATAGCCGAGAACAAAGCCAAGGGCAAGGTTTGCGAGCTTTAAACCGTTGGCCGGATTTTTTTATCCTGGTCCCGGGCGATTTAAGCAACCGGGTCCGGGAGGTCATATTGGTAACACCTTGGATTAAAAAAGGCATACAAAAAAAAGTGTCTTCCTTCGAGGGAAGAAGTGGATTTTAAGTATTTTTTCCCAATCAGGGCTGAGTGAATGGGGTGTGTGGATGAGGGAAATGGGAGCGGACCACGGCCAAGACTTGCTACAGTTATCTCCTGCCCCCAGCCCCGGGTGTTTGCTGTTGGCTTCTTTGCCTGCTTTTGGTCAGGCAAAGGCCAGGTCGTGCGGAGCGGTCTTGTCGGCAAAAAATTTCTCCACTTTTGCCTTGTCCCCGGAGACTATCTGCAGCTCGGCCACTGGAAGGGGTTCGTATATTCGGGCATAGATGCGCAGGGCGCGGTCGATGAATTCGGCCAAAATGAAGCAGGCCTGAATGGGCATGGGATTAGTCAGCCCCGGCCAAGTGACAGCCAGGGTCAGGGAGTGTTCCTGGCTGCGGGAGCGGGTAACCAGATTGCCGGTGTTTATGAGCCCAGCCCTGACTTTGTCCGGGGGCTTGGCGCTCAGGTAGGCCAGGCGGCGAAGAAAAAGGGGTATGGGGGCCAGGTAATAGTGGGGATCCAGTTTACAGGCAATGGATCTACCCGGAGTATTCAGTATTGCGTTGTCCTGCAGATAGCCGCGGCCCAGGCCGCTTTGCAGGTCCCGTATAACCTCATCCCATTGCTGCATATTAAACCCCGCGCTGCTTTTTTTGTTTTTATGCACCGGCCATTCTTTTTTGTAAAGCTTGGATTCAACTCGTACGGCCGGACAAAGATTCAGGGGTCCAGGAATATAAACCGCAAAAATAGCAACCTTTGGAGGCGAAACGATTTTATAGTCCTTGTAAAGCCCGTAAGAGTAAAGCCTATCAGCTGCCAGAGGCAAAACAAGCGCCGGCAAGCTCGGCAAAAGTCTTGGCCAGCATGGACTCGGGTCGGCCGAAACCCGTTTCCCGGCCGCCCAAGGCCATGATTCCGGGTTCGGCGTTTTTTGGGGCACCGGGACATACAGTATAAACACTTGTGTTGTTTATAACGCCAGGATGAAGCCTTATCATCTCCTTTATCAGTTCCAGGGCTCCAGGGCGCAGATGCATTTTTCGTTTTCTCTTATCCCTTCGAGGATATATTTATCGGCTTGCTTTTTATAGTCTTCCAGGTTGTCGAACAAAAGACAGGCATGAAAGGGAGTGCCCGGTTTTTTAGCGGCTGGAAGTCTTCGGAGTGCATAGCGGTTATCCTTGGCTGGCCAATAATTAGGGTTTGGGAGACAACAGCTGACAAACTAACAAGAGTGTCAATAAATTTGCCAGAATTTTCAAAGGACTGCGGCCGATTCGAATTCGGCAGCGTGCTTTATTGTGAATAGTAGGTCAAAATAATAGGCAATCACAGGATTTGTGTAGTGTTATTGTAGGATCTGCTGTGGGAAAACTTAAGAGGGAATATGTTTGTCCAGGTGGCCGGAGCACATGATCTTCAGGAAGTGAAGTCGGTTGTATCCATCGGCATTACTCATCTGGCCCTGCCCCTGGGACCGGGGGTCAGGGAGCAGGATGTAAGTCTGGAAAAGGCCGGGAGGATGTTTCGCTTTCTGCCTGCGTTTGTTTCCGGGGTGGTGATCACTTACCTGTCCGAGGCGGAGGAAATTTCCGGGCTGTGCTCCCGGGTCGGCTGCAAGTGGGTGCAGCTGCACGGGGATATCCTTGGCAGCGAGGTGAAGCGTCTGCGGCTTATCCGGTCCGATCTGGGGATTATAAAGAGTCTGGTGGTGGGGAAGAAAGGGGAAAGAGAGCTGCTTGAGGAGTGCACCGCCTTTGCCCCCTACTGCGATATGTTCATAACCGATACGTTTGATCCGCAGACCGGGGCCTGCGGGGCAACCGGCAGGATACACGACTGGGAAATAAGTCGGGCGGTGGTCCGGGATTCTCCCCGGCCGGTTATCCTGGCCGGGGGGCTGGGGCCGGACAATGTCTATCAAGCGGTTATGCATGTAAGGCCGGCCGGGGTGGACGCCCATACCGGCCTGGAGGATTCCCGGGGACGAAAGGATCCGCAAATGGTACGCAGGTTCGTGCGAGAGGCGCGCCGGGCAGAGCAGGATTTGATGCAATTAAAAAGCGGATAATGACGGGGTGGGTTAGCCCTCTCCAAGAGGAATTGGCCGACTTATACGTCTTTTCCACTTCCGTCATTCCTGTCCCGGATCGCGATCCGGGACAGGGATAACGGATCAGGAATCCAGGGTGTCTTGCCTAGATCCTGGACATGAACCCTATTTGTTTTCCTCCTTCATCTCGGCGATCAGTTTCTGCAGATTGGCCGCCTGCTGGCTCAAGTCCTGAATGGCCTTGACTGATTCGGCCATGCTTTCTGCGGTGCTGGAAGCGATATTGTTCACTTCCTCCAGGGCCCGGTTTATTTCCTCGCTGGCCGAGGACTGCTCCTCGGAGGCAGTGGCGATGGAACTGACCTGGTCTGCGGTGTTCTTGGCCAGTTCCACTATAGAATTCAGGGCTTCCCCGGATTTTTGGGCCTGTTCCGAGGCCTCCTCCACGGCCTGGGCCGCTTTGGACACGCTCTGGGTGTTCATGTGGGTGGAGGACTGGATACTCTGGATGGACTCCTCCACTTCCTTGGTTGCGGACATGGTCTTTTCCGCCAGCTTGCGGACCTCGTCGGCGACAACGGCAAAGCCCCGGCCGGCCTCTCCGGCCCGGGCCGCCTCTATGGCCGCGTTCAGGGCCAAAAGGTTGGTCTGATCGGCAATGTCGTTGATGGTGTTCATTATATTCCCGATGGAATCCGCCTGCTTGTCCAGGTCGTTCATGTTTGCGGTGAGTTCCTCGGCCAGGCGGCTTACCTGATTGATACTCTGGATGGATTGATTGACTATCTCCGCACCCTGTTCTGCCTTTTGCTTGGTCTCCTGGGCGTTGTCCGAAGACGCGGAAGCATTTTTGGCCACCTCCAAGACGGTGTTGTTCATCTGCTCCATGGCCGTGGCGGTTTCGTTTACCCGCTGTTGCTGCTTGGAGGTCCCGTTGTTTATCTCCTCGGCCTGGGCGGACAGCTCCTCTGAGGAGGTGGACAGTCTGTCTACTATTTCCTCCAGTTCCCCGGCCGCCTTGAGCATGCCTTCCCTTCTGGCCTCTATCGCCTGTTTACGGGCCTTTTCCGCTTCGGCCCGGGCCTTTTCCGCGTCTTGTGATTTTTCCAGGGCTTCCCGGGTTTTCTCCTCGGCTTCGGTCATCTTGTCCTTCAAACTGGCGACCATGGTCTGGATGGATTCCTTGAGCCGGTACAGCTCACCCTTGAAGCCCCCGCTTATTTCCGTTTCCAACTCACCCTTGCTGACCCGGTCCGTATAAGCGACCAGGGCGCTCAAGGGGCGGTTTAGATCGCGGCGTATCATCCACAAGAGAAGGCCCAAAACCGCCAGGACCATGGCCCCGCCGAACAGGGCTCCGCGCTTGGCGACTGCATTCAAAGAGTCCCTGAATTGTTTGTGGTTGTTCTGGATATGCGCATTGACCTCATCCATGTATACGCCCATGCCGATGATCCAGTCCCAGGGCTCAAAGAGCTTGACATAGGAGAGTTTGGGGAAGTCGCCGTCTTCATCCGGTTTGGGCCAGTAGTAATCGACAAAACCCTGGCCGTCTTCCTCGGTAGTGCGGACCATTTGCACAAACAGTTTTTTGCCCCTGGTATCCTCATAGTCGCTTAGATCTTCTCCGTTCAGTTCCGGCTTTATGGGGTGCATGACCATTTTCGGTCCGGTGTCGTTAATCCAGAAATAATTGCCGTTGGAAAGGCGCATCTGCCCCACTTCCCGCAGGGCCTCTTCTTTGAGTTCAGCAGTAATATCTTCAATCCAGGCCCCTGTCCCGATGATCCAGTCCAGTTCCGGAACTAGTTTGACATAGGAGACCTTGGGAGTAGGCTCATCCTCTCCAGGTTTTTCCCACATATAGGAAACCATGCCCCCGCCCTCAGCCTTGGCGATCTCGTCCATCTCCTTGAACAACCTGGTGCCTTCCGGGTCCTCGAAATCCATAAGGAACTCCCCGTCCAGTTCCGACTTTATGGGGTGTGTAACCATGTAGCCGTCCGTGTCCTGGATCCAGAGGTAGTTATCATTGTCATAGCGGGCCTTTTGCACATATTCTTTGAGCCTGGCCCTGATCTCCTCTTCCGGGAGACCTTCCTCCTGCAGCTCCTCGTAGGTCCCGGTCAGCTGGCTGGACACAGTGTCAACGATCTCTTTTAAGTGTTCGGCCTTGGCTTCCTTAAGGGCCTGTTCGTCTTTTGATTCCCGGTAGTAGCGCTCCAGGACACTGTAGGCCAGCTGGACCTTGTCCTGCAGGCTCTCTCTTTCCTGCTCGTAAATTAGTTCTTTGTCTTTCCGGGCCTGGTCATCGGAGAAGCTTTGCAGGTCGAAATTGGTGTATCCCAGGAGCAAAACCCCCTCCAGGACCAGTCCGATCACTATCAAGACTATAAGCCTTAAGATTACCGAGCGGGCATTCCCGCCACCCCCAGAGGTCTGATTTTTCCCGGTGTCTTTTTTGTCTGTCATCTGCGCCTCCTTTTGCCGGAATGCGACACCTGCCCTTGGATCCTCTCAGAGTAGCCCCGCAGGCAGGGTTTTTGATTTTTACGCACTTAAAAGCTAGCCCGGGCTTTTAGAAAGGCAACCGAATTTTGACCGACGGTAGGGGAAGAGGGGTAAGCGGACAGATCGCTTCCGTTAAACAGACACAAATCAAGGGGTTGCAAGAAAAGATTTGCTTAAATACCCACGGGGTGGCCGGAGGAATGCACACATGGTGCAACTTTTAGGGATAGCTCCTGACTCTTCCGATCCCGGAGCCGGTGCGAAGTGACTATTCCAGGGCCTTGTCTATGTACGGCGGGATGGGCACCCCGGCACTCCGCAGGCTCTCTCTGGCCCGCTTTACCTGCTCCGGATGGATGTCCGCCTTTTGCCAGTAATCCATGGGCGAGTCTATGAACCGGCTGATGATTTCCAGCCCTTCGGTGTAGGAACTTACCAGGTGGCAGCAGCGGTGCACCCAGGCCGGACCCAGAGGAGGCATTTTTATCTCCCCGTTGGACATTGGAGAGGTAAGGGTCCGGAACTGTTCTATGCTCTGCCGCCAGAGGTGTTTGCCGCCCGGTCCCAGGCCAAAGGGGTCGACGAATATATACGGGGCAGGCAGGCAGTGTCCGATCTTCATGAAGGTCAGGGCCATGTTTATCTCATAGCTGGTTCCGAATCCGCCGATGTTAAATATTTTGAACAGGGAGCGCCTGTCCAGGATGTCCTGGCGGGTGTTCAGGGCCATGCTCACGAACATGGCCAGGGCATCGGGATCCAGATTGGAGGTCTGTCCGATCTTTTCCCCGTCTATCCCCACCCCGAGGCGCATTATGTCCAAAGAACGGGCCGCGTCGTCAATGGCTTTCATCACCCCGGGGCCGCTGCCGTGGGCGACTGCAAAACGGTTTTTGAGCCGGGAGTCATTTTGCAGATCGGCCAGGAAGTCTTTGAATTGGCCCAAGAGTATTTCCTGGAGTTCCTCGGTGACCGATCCGAACACCGAGATGGTGGTATGACACCGGTCCAGACCCCTTTTGCCCTGAGCGGTAACCCAAAAGCCTTTGTAGAATTCACGGACGTGGCTGCGACCGTTTTCTTTTACCTGCAGGTAGAAGCGCATCCCCTCCCTTTCCAGGGTGCATAGCTCCTCATAGATGCTCTGGTCCAGATAATATCCGGGTAGGCTTTCCCCGCCGTTTACCCGGCCGGACAGGCTGCGGATCAGGACCACGCCAATCCCGTTTCGCTTGAGCACGCGCAAAGTGTCTACCGGGGGCAGGGAGTCGCAGACAAATATCTTGGACAGATTTTGTTCTCCACCCACATAGGCCAGGTCCTTCATGAACATGTTGAAGCGGCGGGGGATCTCCTCCCCGGCCAGGACCCCCTCAACCAGGTTGCCCCGGGCGGCCTCGTACACCAGTCTCCACTGGAATTCCGGGATCCATTTGCCGGATACCTCCTCCCAGGGGATGTTCAATATTTTGTCTGACATGAATATCCGGGCGTAAGAGCCTCCAAGCCTGGGGCAGGGAGTGATCTCGTCCCCCAAGGTCTCCACGGTCATCGGTTCGAAGATGTCCGCTAATTCGGCAAAGTCTACGCCTCGGCCCAGGATCTCCGCGGATCTCCCCGGGACCAGGATGCGGTCGGCGATGTCGGCCACGCTTTTTTCGGCCGGATACAGGCGGATACGTACCCGCAGGCGGCTTAAATCAACCGGTTCGCCGGAGTTGTTGTACAACTCCACGTGTCTGGGCACAGACAAACCAGAGGTCTTGATCCCGTCCAGGAGCCGTGAGGCCAGATGGAATGTTCCGGGCTGACTCAGCTCCCTTTGGATGAACGCGGTGAACGGGCCCAGAGAGATCCGAATGGCGCTGACCAGAAATTCCCGACTGTCCAGCACCGCCGGGAGTCCGTGCGGGGAGACGTTCTGGAACAGGTTCAGGCCGTGCTTGCCCCGGACTATCATCTCCGAGAAATTACGGCCTATCTGGATCAAACGACCGGAGAGCACGTAGCGGATATCATCCAAAGGGAGTTCAATGGTCCCGTCCGGCTTTATTTCATGGGCGGAGGGGAGCAAAAGCCGACCATCCTTGAGCGCTTGGTCTATCTCTTTTTTAGACAGGGGCGCGGACAAAGGGATAAAAAGGCGGCCAAAATCTATCGGGCTCTCCCGGACGATGGCCTGCAGCTCGGAAAGGGAGCCGGCCAGGTCACTGTTCAAAGCGGAGATGCTCACCGGCAGGGTCAGGGTCTTTGCGGGGTCGGATATCTCCACCTCCCGGTCCGGGATGCGGATGTCGATCCCGATTCTGGAATGCCCGCTACGCCCGCTTATCTGGCAGTAGTCCTCCAGGCGGGTCCTGCTTTTGGCCGCCCGATCCTGAAGGTCGCGCATGAGACCGCGCAAAGAATCGCTGGCGTTATTGAATTCCAGGGTTCCGGGTATCTGCGGCGCGCCCAGGTCCTGGTTGTAATGGACCTCACCGACCTCGACCAGCCGGCCGTCGTTGGTTATTATCGGGGGAAAGTTTGGTCTGCTGATCTCTGACTCCTGGTTTTTTCCGGGCTGATCGACTGATTATTCCCGGAACAGCCTGTCTATTTCTTGGCGATCAAATCCGCGAACCGGGATTCCGTTGATAAATATCGTGGGCGTGGCCGAGACTCCCAGGTTTTCCGCCTCCCGGATCTGGGAGTCAACCTTTTCTCCGTACATGTCCTCCAGTTTTTGCCGTTTTCCCGGTTCGGGCAGGGCCTCAGAAAATTTTTCTTTGAACTGCCTCAAGACAAAGCGGTTTGCCTCGGATTCGTCTTTTGTTTCTGGCGCCTTAAGAGGGCCGTAGGCGAATCTCAAGGCCTGGGAAAAGGTAACCTCCGGATCCGCGGCCGAGGCAAAGAGGCCGAGGACCGAAGCGCGAGCCCCGGGATGGGAGTCGAACGGGAATTGGAGTATGCGCAGGCTGTCGATATTTTCCTTTTTGTCCTGGAGATAGTCCAGGCTCAAGCGGCAATAGGGGCAGAAGGGGTCGGAAACCACAAGGACTTCGGCGGTACCGTTGCCCTGGAAATAAAGGTCCCCGGTCTCCGGGGGGATGTCTTTTTTGGCGGCCAGATTCAGAGCCGTCCGGGCCGGATTCTCCCCGCTGGCGATAATGCTCATCTCGGAGATCTCCAGCTTGCCGGCCGGGTCGACCAAAAGGGTCTTTTCCCGCATCGCCTGGTCTTCATCATTATCAATAAAGGAGATATTCACTGCGAACAGATGCATATCTTTCCCGCCCACAGGTATTTCCACAGGCACGGTCCGGTTGATCCTGATTTGCGGCTTTTCCCGGTCCGAGTCGGCAAGGGCGCGGGTTAGCCGTTTGTCCAGGTTGGTCTTGAGGTCGGCCACGTTTAGATAGGCCGTGCTCCGGGGCTTGCCGGCACAGGCGGTCAGAACGAAGCAGATCGCGACAGCGGCCAGGATTTTCAAACGATCAACTTGCATGGCGGCTCCCTTGTTTGTCCATTTGGGCTGAAGAGTTTGGGTTTAGAAATCCCATTCTGTATCCGAGCTTGAATTTTTGGACTCGGACTCTATTTGTGCTTCCAGATCCTTTAAGTCTGTTTTGGGGCAAATTTCCTGTTCCTTGGCAAAAGGATCGCACTGCCCTTGTTCCTCTATGCACCCGCCCTTTTCGCAGACATACCCCGGTGGACAGTCCAGATCGTCGCGGCAGTCCACTGATGCCTCTTCCCCGCAAAATGCAGCCGGGCAGGAGGCAAAGGCAAGGCAGGCGGAGACCAAAACAATGCAAACGGCACGGCAAGGTTTCATCCGGTCGCCTCCTTCCAGGTCTTGATCCGTTCGGAAATAAACTCCACGCATTTTTCATGTTCTTCTTTCCCGCTCCCGGCTACGGTCATGGCCGGGGCAAAGGCAAACCTGACCACCCTGGAAGGGATTATCCGTCCATAGTCTTTGAGGATCCGGCCGGTGCTCCAGGCATCAGTCTTCAAAGCCACCGGCACCGCCGGGACTCCGGCCCGCTTGGCCAGCTTGATGCCCATGGAGTTGAACTGAGCGGGATGGAAATCGCTGGAGCGCGTGGTCTGGGGGAAGATGATTATCGAAATCCCGGCGTTCAGTCTTTTGACCCCCTCGGATATGACCGTCTTGAAGTCCTCCCGGGGGTTTTTGCGGCCTACCACCACCGGATCGCGGCTGAACATGATATGTTTGAAAACCGGGTACTGGACAAGTCCCTTTTTGACCACATAGGTGAGCTTTTTGTCCATCTTCAGCAGGCAGGGGAAAACAAATGTCTCCAGGGTGCTCATATGATTGGCCACATACACCCGGGGCTGGGGAATGTCCTCGAGGTTTTCCTGGCCGGTGACCTCGAAGCGGCAGCCGGTGTCCTGTAGGAGAGAGATTATCCGGCAGCTGTCCTGAATCCAGGTCTTGTCGGCATAGACTCCCTTTTTTGCCTGAGCCGCCGCCCGGAACACGATCGTGGTTGTTTTCAGGTAAAAATACACCGAGGGCAGCATCCGGGCCGGGGAAAATCGGGATATTTCCTGGCTGCGGCTGTTAATTTTCGTCATGTTCGGCTCCAAAGATGCGCGGATAATAGAGCAGGGTGGAGAGCAAAAGAGCGGTGCCCACGGCCAGGTACAAAACCGCCAGGTATTTTACAGGCAGAAATGAGTTCTTTAAAGCCAGTCCCAAAATGATCATGCCTCCTATCAGGAAATAGCTTTTCCCGGCCTGGAATCCGAAAGCACAGGATCGGTCCGGCTTTTCCCGGATCCGGCGCATATTTTTTCTGGCCAGAGAGGAAAAAGGTCCCAGATACCCGACTGCGCCCAGGACGATTCCGGCCCCGATCAATGGTCCGGCAGCCTTGGCTGAAAGCGGAGCGAGAGAACTAAGGGCTCTGGCCACCAAAAGGACCCCGGCCGCGGTCCAGAGCAGGGCGGCCAGGATATAGAGCCGTCTGCGATGGATGGCGGGATAGAATCGGTTCATTTGCGCTACCGGGGATAATCTATTAGGTTTATACATATTGCCCAGCAAAACAGAATCCGAAAGGAGAAGGATATAATGGACGAAAATGTTTCCATAGCGCCAAAAGCGATTGATGACAAGCTGCGGCTTTTGGGCCGATGGATGGAGGACAAAAAGGGACTGGATATCCGGCTTTTGGATGTGAGCAGGATGTCCAGTTTCTTTGAGGGCGTGGTCCTGGTCACCGCCAGAAACGTCCGCCAGGCCCGGACCATGGCGGACAATCTCTTGCAGATGCTCAAAGACAACAATCTGGAGTACCTGGGGATGGAGGGGTACCGTCCCGGTGACTGGGTGCTCATAGATCTAAACGATGTGATTGTCCATATATTCCTGGAGGATACCCGATCCTTTTATAATCTGGAGGGCTTCTGGTCCCGGGCCAGAGTGGTCGAGTTTGGCCCCGGAGGCGGACATGGGGAATAGAAAGCCGCCTCTTTTGCTCCTGATCTTGGACGGCTGGGGGTATGCCCCCTCCGGGCCGGGTAATGCGGTTTCCCGGGCCAGGACCCCGAATATGGACCGCCTGCTGGCCGAGGATTTCAGCCTTTTGTCCGCCTGCGGTGAGGCGGTGGGACTCCCCCCGGGACAGATGGGCAATTCCGAGGTCGGGCACCTCAATCTGGGTGCGGGCCGGGTGGTGTATCAGGATATAATGCGTATAGACATGGCCATTGAAAAAGGCAGTCTGGAGAAAAACCGCGTTTTGAACGCGAGTCTGGAAAGATGCACCGGTCGGCTGCACTTTCTGGGTCTAGTCTCGGACGGCGGGGTGCACAGCCACCAGCGCCACCTGGAGGCGCTTTTGGATATCGCCGGCAAAAAAGGAGTGCCTTCCGCCTTTGTCCATTGCTTCCTGGACGGCCGGGATACCTCCCCGCACAGCGGAAAGGAGTTTATCCGCAGGCTGAAGGACTTTACAGCCGAGCGCGGTTACGGCCGGATAGCCAGTCTAAGCGGACGGTTCTACGCCATGGATCGGGACAGGCGCTGGGAGAGGACAAAAGCGGCCTATGATGCCTTGGTCCACGGCAGAGGGGAAGAGGCCCGGGACGCGGTGCAGTACATAGAGGACTGCTACCGCCAGGGGATAACCGATGAATTTATTCCGCCCACCGTGGTCTGCGGTGAAGGCGAAGAACCCGTCCACATAGAGTCCGGGGATACGGTTATGTTCTTTAATTTCCGGGCGGACCGGGCCAGACAGCTCACCCGGGCCCTGTATGACCCCGGTTTTTCCCAGTTCGAGAGAGAGAATCCCCCGGATGTGGATGTGGTGACCATGACCGGGTATGATGAGCGTTTTCCCCTGCCCGTGCTTTTTCCCCAGCAGCATTTGGAGAATATCCTGGGCGGTTTTCTCTCCGGCTCCGGGTACTCGCAGCTGCGTTTGGCCGAGACCGAGAAATACGCCCATGTCACGTATTTTTTCAACGGCGGGGAGGAAGAGCCATTTCCGGGCGAGGACAGGATAATGATCCCCTCCCCGCGGGAGGTGTCCACCTATGATTTAAAGCCGGAGATGAGTGCAGGCGAGGTCGCGGACACCCTCTGCTCCCGGTTGCGGGCCAAAACACATGATTTTTATATCTGCAATCTCGCCAATCTGGATATGGTGGGCCACACCGGGAATATGGGGGCTGTGATCCGGGCCTGCGAGGCGGTGGACGAGTGCCTGGGCCGGGTCTTGGAGACCCTGGACAGCTGCGGGGCGAGGGCGATAATCACGGCGGATCACGGCAATGCCGACGATATGCTGGACGAGGAAGGCAATCCCAAGACCTCGCACAGCCTGAATCCGGTGCCGATGGTCCTTTATCCGCGGCGGAGCGAAGCCTCCCTGGCCGCCGGCGGAGTTCTCGGGGATGTGGCCCCGACCCTTCTCTATCTGGCCGGCTTAAACAGCCCCCGGGAAATGACCGGAAAGGTCCTTATCAAATAGCCGGGAAGGCCGGCTGCAGCATTTCCTGCCGGGCGCCATCCAGGCAGGTGGGAAGTTTTTACTGGGTACCTTGGACCTTCCGGTGGCGATAAGTCGGGAATGATCTAAAGCCCGAACAGTGCGCTTAGGCCTGGTTTTTTTTGGGGTTGTCCCTTGGATGTTTTCAAACCGCCGGGGTGACAAGTAACTTTTCAACAGTCAGCCCGGTGTCGTGTTCAATTGAGTCTCTCGGTCCTTTTTTTGTCTCCGGACCCAAAGACTCGCAAGACCTTGGAAAAAGATATGTCTGAAAAGCAGTTTTTTGCCCCGGTTAAGCCGGTAAATATGGAGCTGGTCTTTATGTACCCCTGCCCTAACTGCGGTAGGGAGGTGCCGTTACTGGCCAGCAGCGAGCCGGGGATGGCCAGGTGCGACTCCTGCCGCAAACAGTTCGCCATCACCCCGGTGGACAAGGCCACCATAGACTATATGCGGCTTATTCTGGACAACGGTCGGGCGGCCGTGGACCCGGATTTTGTGTAAAAAGACCTAGAATTGAACCGCCAAGTCACAAAGCAGACCAATTTTAAGGCGTGAAGTTCTTTTTTGGTGGTTATTGCGTCATGAGTCCGGTACTCAGAAGCTCTGAGTGCCTAAGGGGCGGGTTATAATTCCCGGCCGGGACTAAAATGACTGGGGAGTGAGACCACAAAAGCGGATTTCATCCGCTGCCCTATGGATCTCCTGCCAAACTCCGGGAGGCGGCCATACCGCCATTATCCCCAATGTCTTCCTGGTTTTCGCTGTCCAGATAAGGATTTTCCGTTTGCAGGTAATTGCAGACATAATCCCGCACCCCATCTTCAAGGGTAGTGAACTTAAGCGGGCAGCCGGTATCCTCCAGCTTATTCATCTCCGCCCGGGTATAGTACTGGTATTTGGGCCGCAGAGTCTCAGGCATGTCTATATACTCGATCTCCGGCTCCCTGCCCATGGCCAAAAACACGGCCCGGGCCAGATCGTTCCATGTCCGCGGCCTACCTGTCCCCAGATTGTATATCCCGCACACCTCGTGGTGTTCCAGGAGCCAGGCCATGACCCGGGTGCAGTCTTTTATATAGACGAAGTCCCGCATCTGTCCGCCGTGGGGGTATTCCCGGCGATAAGAGCAAAACAGCCCGAGTTTTCCGCTCTCTTTGATCTGCTGATATGCCTTACAAACCACGCTTTTCATGTCTCTTTTATGATATTCGTTGGGTCCGTAGACATTGAAGAATTTGAGCCCGGTTACCCGGGACAAAAGATCGTGTCTTGCCGCCCAGAGGTCAAACAGGTGCTTGGAATAACCGTACATGTTCAGGGGCCGAAGGTTCGCCAGCCCGGAGTGGCGGTCATTGAACCCTTTGCTTCCGTCTCCATAGGTGGCCGCGCTGCTGGCATAAATGAAGCGGAGGCCTTTTTGGACGCAGTGCCGGGCCAGTACCCTGGAGTAGTGGAAATTATTGGCCATGAGGAACTCGGCGTCCTTTTCCGTGGTCCTGGAGCAGGCCCCCATGTGGATGATCCCCTTGAGGTCTGGGAGGCAGTCTCTTTCCAAGAGCCCGGGCAGCTGGTCCCGATGTTCGTAATCCAGGAATTTTAGCCCGGTCAGGTTCTTCCATTTCTCCTCCAGCCCGAGATTGTCCACGATCAGAATATCCTCGATGCCCCTTTGGTTTAGCTCCCAGACAAAGGCGCTCCCGATGAACCCGGCTCCTCCGGTGACTATATACATTTCTCTACCCCGCTGTCTTGTTTGTTATTGGGCATGCCCGGGTCCCTCCGGTTTTGGCCGGGCGCTCAAGACATCCTGCAGCACCCGGGCCAGATTGTCTATCCTGTACGGCTTGGACAGGACCCCGCAAAAGCCGTATTCTTGATAATAAGCCATTATCGGGTCGTGTGAATATCCGCTGGAGACCACCGCCCGGACTCCGGGGTCGATATCCAGGAGCTTCTGCACGGCTTTTTCTCCACCCATCCCGCCGCGCACGGTCAGATCCAGGATTGTTGCGTCAAACGGTTCACCGGATTCCGCGGCCCGGGCGTAGGCCTGCACTGCCTCCTCGCCGTTTCTGGCCAGGGAGACTGTATACCCCAGCTGCTGCAGGGCCTCTCTGGCCACGTCCAAAACGATCTCCTCGTCATCCATGACCAGAATCTTTTGTCCCTTCCCGGTTAGCAGGCGTTCATTCTCCCCGGTCTGCTGCTCGGGCGGGGACGGTTTTGCGGCCGGCAGGTAGATGCTGAAAGTGCTTCCTGCTCCGGGTATGGAGTCCACGCTAATATTTCCGCCGTGTTTTTCCACTATGGAATAGACCATAGCCAAGCCCAGACCGTTGCCGGCCTCTTTGGTGGTGAAATAGGGGTCGAATATTCTGGATAAGACCTCTTCCTGGATCCCGCTGCCCTGATCCGTGATTTTGACATGCACATATCTGCCCGGCGGCAGAAGCGGTCCGGAGGAAGGGTCCAGGACGGTGTTTTCCGCCTCGATCCGGATTTGTCCGCCTTCGGGCATGGCTTCCTGGGCGTTTATAACCAGGTTGCTTGTCACTTGGCTGAGCTGGGTACGGTCCGCCTCCACGTCCCACAGGTCCTCTGGGAGGTGGAATTCGCAGTCTATATTGGATCCGTGCAGGGAAAAGGAGACCGCTTCCTGCAGGAGTCTGGAAATGGAGACCGTACTCTTTACCGGCACCCCGCCCTTGGAAAAGGTCAAAAGCTGCTGGGCTATTCCCTGGGCGCTGTAGCAGGCGTTCTTGGCCTTTTTTAAGGGGGCGGTCAGTTTTTCGTCTGACCCGGCGTACTTGCGGGCCAGGGAGATGTTGCCCACTATACCGGTCAAAAGATTGTTGAAATCATGAGCCAGCCCTCCGGCCAAAACCCCTATGGACTCTAATTTCTGCCTTTTCAGGCGTTCTTCCTCGATCTTTTTGCGCTCGGAGAGATCCCGACTGACGATGTTTATGAGCTGTTTGCCGTTGTAGGTGATCAGGTTGCAGCTGAGCTCGACCTTGACCTTGTCCCCGTCTTTTTTCCGAAAGCTGCGTTCCTCCAGAAAGAGTTCCCCGTTTTCCAGGACCTGGTGTATATTCGTGTCGATATCGCTTTCCGAGTCCTGGATCACGAAGTCATAGGCCCGGAGCCGCAGGAGTTCGTCTCGGGTGTAGCCCAAGAGATTGAGCATTGCCGGGTTGGCCTCGACTATTTGCTTGCTCTCCGGCTCCAAAAGATAGATGCAGTCATGGCTCTGGTTGATGACCGAACGGTATTTCTGTTCGCTCTGCCTCAGGGCCTGCTCCGCGGTCTTGCGTTCGGTCACGTCCATGGCGTTGATCAGGACCGTCTCCAAATGTTCTTCCACTACCCGGGCCATACGGGCCTCCACCCAGATGATCCGTCCGTCTCTGCGAACCCACCGTGTCTCCAGGGCCGCGTCCTGCCGGGCATCGCTTTCTTCCCCCCTGTCCCGCCCGGCCAGCTCTGGGAGGATACCTTGGCCGGCCTTTTGGTCTTCCGGGAGCAGGAGGCGGTGGTAGTGCATGGAGGTCAGCTCGGCGGCGCTGTAGCCGGTCATCTCTTCCAGAGTGGGGTTGGCGAAGAGGATTCTTCCCTGCCCGTCCACAGAGAATATCCCGGCCGGACTGGTCTCCACCACCCTCTGGTAGCGGCTCTCCGAGGCCTCAATTCTTTTCTGGGCTTGGGTTTGAAGTTCCTCCTGGGCCTGGAGCAGACCGGCCAGGACATGGTTGAAGGCCCGGGCCAGCTTGCGGAATTCCCGGTAGCGGATATTTTTTTCCTGCAGGAAATTGTGACTGGGTTCCCTGGCAATGGCCTGGGCCTGCTCAGCCATGTCCGCCAGCGGCCGGCTCACTTTCCTGGCGATGAGGACAGACGCCCCGAAGGCCAGGCACAGCATGGCCCCGAACAGACCGGCCAGAAGCATCAAAAGGGAGGTATGCCGTTTTTTGAGCGGTTCAGATGAGGCGACATACATAAGGTCCGGAAAGCTTTTCAAAGGGACCACGCTCTTGTCCCCGGGCATAAACCGGCCGGGGAAAACAGGCTCCGCCCCGGCGGTGTTCAGAGTGGATTTAGGGAGAGCCAGGCGCTCTCCGGTCCGTAGGTCTACCGCGCCGCCGCGGTGGCGTATGCACAGCAAAGTCTTTTTTTCGATGCTTAAATGTTCCCAGAAACGGGTGTCCCTGGAGTGGTCGTAGACCGCGAATGCGGTACCCAGACGCTTATCCCTGCGCATGATCGGGGCGGAATAAAAGGTAAAGAAATTGTTGCCCCCGGTGGGCTTGAATCTCCGGGCATGCATCCGGTCCAGGCGGGGCAGGGATCTGAGGTGGGCTTTCGGGAATCCCATCTCCTGCGGCGGGTCTGGAGCGAATTTATCCGGGTCCGAGGCCGGGCTTACAAAATACAAGACCCCTTTGGCCGTGGAGTACTTGGCCTGCAGGGTTTCGCTTATCTGGCTGTTCATGCCCAGCATAAGGCCCACCCGCAGGACATTGTCCGAGGCTATCTCCCGCAGGGTAGTCTCCACCTCGTTGAACCGATCCTGCAGGGCCATGCTCACCTTGGTCTGCTCCGCCTCCAGTTGATTGTAGAATTCCCGGGTCATGGTCCGGCCAAGGATGATATACAAAATACCCATGACCACGGTCAGGGAGACAGCGGATAGGATGATCAAGGCCCAGGAAAGGAAAGTGGAGAACTTTTTCCCGGGATCGGGCCCGGCCGGACGGCTAATCATTGTCCCGCACCACCTCGTCTGCTGCCAGGATAACCTCTTCCGGGATATGGATGCCCAGCTCCTCGGCCCGGTCCAGGTTAAAGGCCAAGGCATATTTGCGGGCCTTTTCCAGGGGCAGACTGCCGGCCTTCTCCCCTTCCAGGACCTTGAGGGCCATCTCGCCGGCCTGCCTGCCCATGGCAAAGAAATCCACCGCAGCACCGCCGAAGAGCCCCATGCGGGTGAATTCGTAATTGAGCGCTATCTCCGGTTTTTTGGAGTGCTCCCGGGTCCAGGCGAATATTTCCGGGGCGGTGTAGGTCCGGTCGTTGTCGTCTTTTAGCAGGAGGGCGGCCGGGTAGATGGCGTCCACCTGCGAAGAGGACCCGGCGGCCCGTATTGTTTGTTTGTATTCCCCCCAGGAGGCAACTTTCTTTATCTCCCAGGCGCAGACCAGACCCTGGTTTTCTATCTCCAGTTCGATCTGCCGGGTCAGGGCCCGGCCGGTCGGGGACTGGTCCACAATGATGAGCAGCTTGTCTAGCCCGGAAAAAAGCCTGGAGTGCACCCGGGCCGCATCCGAGATATGCAGCTTCTCATACACCCCGGATATGTTGCCTCCCGGATGTTCCCAGGAATCCATGAACTTCCGGGTCTGGTTGTATTTATCCGGCTGACCGTTCAAACCGGAAAAGATAACCGGTGTATCTGTGCCCGCAAGTTCCAGCCCCACATGTTTGAAGGCGTTGTCATCCAAGGTGATCAATACATCCGGGGCAAAGTCTTGCACCTTGTCCAGAGCGATTGCGGCCTGTTCCCGGATGAGCTGCGGGGTGTTGTTCTTGCGTTTCGTGTCCATATAAAAGGTCTCAAGGACCATGTCCTCCCCGGGGCGCAGTCCGTTTTCGCGCAGTACGGCCATAACTCCGTCGTGCTGCGGCTGGCCGCAGACATGGCCTTTTTCATAGCTGTGCAGGATAAATACCCGGGACTTGGCCCCGGCCGGGGCGTTTCCGGAAAAAAGAAGCATAAGAAAGGCTATAAACAAACCGGAAAAAAGTCTCTTGGATATTTTGGTCATAGGGATATCCAGGTTTTTTCTGCTGTCTTAGGTCTCTAATTGGACATTCTCCCGTATCCGGGCTCAACCGGACCGAGCCCGAAAACAAGGAAAGGGGGTTAACAGGGTCCTGAATGCCCCGGTCTACCGCCTCCGGGGCTGTGCATAGCCGGAAGCCCCGCGGTTGTAAACCGTTTTCCCCGAGGGGTTTGCCTTGGTGGGGTGTGCATTGACGCTCATACCCGGACGTGGCACCTTTAGGCCAGGAGCAGCGGGAGGGGAATTAAGCAGGGAGGTCAGGGCAATGAATGAACTCAGCCTGGACAGCATACAAGAGTTTTTGCAAAGGGCCTTTCATCCCGGTACTGAGGTTGTCGCGGCCGGCAAAATCGGCTCCCTGGACGAACAGGGAATGAAGGATTTCGGCTACGGCAAGCCACTCCAGGTCACGTACAGGGAGGAGGGGAAGGAGAAACACGCGGTTTTGTCCATGATGCGCGGGGACTCCTTCGGGCATCAGTTCTACTGGGACCGGGCGGCCGTACTTATGTTCCAGTACGAGACCGGGAGCCGGATAGACAGGCATGTCCGGCCCCTTGCCCTGGGCTATATGGATCAAAAGGGGCGGCTCATCCCGGTTCGGGAGCCGCGGGAGTTCTTCATAGTCCACGAGAAGGTGGAGGGATATGACTATTTCCAGGATCTGGAGCGGATAAAAAGCTCCGGGCTGCAGCCCGGAGATGAGGAGCTGACCAAAAATTTCTCCCGCTGGCTGGCCGGTATGCACAGCAGGAAAAAAGAGGCCCCTGACCTGTACCGGCGAAGGATCCGCCAGCTTATAGGCGATTCCGAATGTATCTGGGGGATCATTGACAACTACCCTCATCCGTATTCTCTTTTCCCCCCGGAGCGTTGTATCAGGCTGGAAAAATTACTTATTGACTGGAGGTGGAGACTGCGGGGGTATGTCCACCGCCTGAGCGCAGTGCACGGGGATTTCCACCCCTGGAACGTGCTCGTGCGCTCTGCGGATGATTTCTCGGTTTTGGACTGCAGCCGCGGGGAGTGGGGCGAGCCCGGCGATGACCTGAGCACCATGACCTGCAACTATCTGTTGTACAGTTTGTATGACTCCCCCCGCCTGACCGGAGACTTCGAGCGGCTGTACCGGGTTATGTGGGAGGAATATCTGAAGCTCACGGCAGATAGGGAAATCCTTGAAGTGATTGCCCCTTTTTATGTATTTCGCGCCTTGGTCATAGCCTCGCCGGTGTGGTATCCGAGGCATTCCGATGCGGTCCGGGAAGGCCTTTTCCGGTTTGCCGAAAACGTCCTGCAGGAGGATGTCTTTGATTACTCCCGCATAAACCGGTACATGGAGTAGGCCATGAACGGATCCGCATGGGCGGTGTGGTTTGTCGGCCTGCCCGGGTCGGGCAAGAGCAGCGTGGCCGGCCGGGTGGCGCACAGGCTTCGGGAAAACGGCCTGGAGGTGGCTTACCTGCAGATGGATGAGCGTCGCCGCGTTTATTTTCCCCGACCCGAGTATACCACCGGGGAAAGAAACAAGGCCTATGAGCTGTTCGCCCGGGAGGCGGCGGATATGGTCCAAGGCGGCAGAAACGTGGTTATGGACGGGACCGCTCCCCGGGTACATATGCGGCGCAAGGCCAGGGAACTCATTGCGCGGTTCGCCGAGATCCATATCCGCTGCTCGCTTCCCACAGCCATGCAGCGCGAGGCAGATCGCCCGCAAGGAAAGGTGATGGCTGACCTGTATGCCAAGGCCCTGGAGCGCAGGGAAACCGGCCGCGAATTTCCGGGTCTGGGCGAGGTTGTGGGGGTGGATGTGCCCTTTGAGGAAGACCCAATGGCTGAACTGCGCGTGGACAATGATGCGCCCAAGAGTCTGGAGCAGGCGGTCTCCGAGGTCATGGATTTTTTGCTTCGATGGATTAGGACTTAGCAGACTGTTAAAGACAAATAGGCGGGGAGACCGCGGTGTTCCGCATGAATCCGGGAAGAAAATCGGGATCCAAAAAGGGCATACTTGCTGCTATCTGCCGCTTGTGACCGGCGGGGATTTAAGTCTCTCAGGAAGCAGCTGTAGCGGAAAATCAATTATGCGTTACCATATATTTACTTTTGGATGTCAGATGAATGTCTGTGATTCCGGCTGGCTGGACCGCTCGTTGCAGGCCAGGGGCTTTGAGCCCGCACCGGAAGAGGAGGCGGATTTCTTTATCCTCAATACCTGTAGCGTGCGGGAAAAACCGGAACAAAAGGTGTACAGCCTTTTGGGTCGGCTCCAAGAATACACCCGCGAACGCCCGCACGTTTTTGCCGCGGTCGGGGGATGCGTGGCCCAGCAGGTGGGCCGGAAGTTTTTGGACCGTTTTTCAGTCGTGCGCCTTGTCTTCGGCACGGACGGGCTGGTTATGGCCCCGGAGGCCCTGCACAGGCTGTCCCGGGAGCCGGGGCTTAGGATGAGCCTTTTGGAGTTTAGCGAAGAATATCCGGAGCGCGGGGAGTTTTTTCCGGAGACCATGCCGGCCCGGGCCTTTGTGAATATAATGCAGGGCTGCGACAATTTCTGTGCCTACTGCATTGTCCCCTATACCCGGGGGCGTCAGAAGTCCAGGAAAAGCGGGGAGATACTCCGGGAATGCCGGGAGCTGGCCCAAAGGGGGGTAAAGGAGATCACTCTTCTGGGGCAGAACGTGAACAGCTACGGTCGGGACAAAAGCGGGGAGGGGACAGAGTTTGCCGATCTTTTGTATAAAATCGCGGAGATCCCCGGATTGAGGCGGCTGCGCTTCACCACCTCCCATCCCAAGGATATCGCCCCGGAGGTGATCCGGGCCTTTGGCGAGCTTAATGCCTTGTGCCCCCATCTGCACCTGCCGGTGCAGTCCGGTTCCGACCGTATTCTGCGGGCCATGGGCAGAAAATACGACCGCAGGCGCTATCTGGAAACAGTGGACGCATTGCGCCGGGCCTGCCCGGAAATCGCCCTGACCACGGACATAATAGTCGGCTTTCCCGGGGAGAGGGAAGAAGACTTTGCCCAAACCCTGGATCTGGTCCGCTGTGCTGACTTTGAGAGTAGTTTTTCCTTTAAGTACTGTGACCGCCCCGGTGTTCGGGCCTGCCGCATGGAGCCCAAGGTGGAGGAACCCATCAAGGCGGAGCGCCTCATGCGTTTGCAAGAGATGCAGGAAGAGATGTCCCGCCGGGCCTTGGAGGCCCGAGTGGGTTACCGGGAGATGGTGCTGATCGAGACGCGTGCGGACAAGACCGGTTTCAGGGAAAAGCAGTGGCGCGGCCGGGACCGCGGCAACCGGGTAGTTAATATCCCGGTTGGCGACGCGCAGGACTTGACCGGAAAAGAAGTTGAGGTAAAGATAACCCAAGCCAAGAAACATTCCCTTATAGGAGAGATGCTGCCGTGAACCTGCTGCCCATGACTGTTGCCGGGCTGGCCTTGGATGAAGAGAATCAAGCCCCCCTGCTTATCCTTAAGGATAAAGAGGAAAATTTCGTCCTCCCTATCTGGGTAGGGGGACTGGAGGCGGTATCCATCTCCATGCCCCTGAATAAGGTGGTCATGCCCAGGCCCATGACCCATGACCTTTTTTTGAATCTTTTGGCTGAACTGGGGGCGGTTTTGATAAGGGTGGAGATCACTGAACTCAAGGAGTCCACCTATTACGCCCGGCTTGTACTTGCCGGTAAAGATGGGGAAATAAGCGTTGACAGCCGGCCTTCAGACGCAGTGGCCCTGGCTTTGCGCGCGGAAGTGCCCATCCTGGCTAACGAGGAGATGCTTGTGTCCGTGAAAAGCAAAAACGGGACCAGCTATCAGGTGGTTCTGGAGGACAAGGATCGGGATCGGGATAAATGGAGCGAAATCCTGGAGGATTTCGACCCCGAGCACACTAAATACAAAATGTGAACATGATAGATCTGCACACGCATACCGTTTACAGCGATGGGGAGCTCATCCCGTCCGAGCTGGCCCGGCGGGCCGGGCATGCCGGCTACCGGGGTCTGGCTTTTACGGATCACGTGGATCATTCCAATGTGGGGTTCATTCTTTCCTCCCAACTTAGGCTGGTACACGAATATTCCATCCACGGCGGCATCGAGCTTTTGGCCGGGGTTGAGCTGACCCATGTCCCGCCACCCCTGATAGCGGATTGCGCGGCCAAAGCCGCAGAATACGGCGCGCAGTTGGTTATTGTCCACGGGGAAACCGTGGTCGAGCCGGTTGAGGCTGGGACGAATCTGGCGGCGATAGAGGCCGGAGTGGATATCCTGGCCCATCCGGGGCTCATCACTGAACAGGAGGCCAGGCTTGCCGCGGACAAAGGGGTTTTTCTGGAAATAACCACCCGCAAAGGGCATAGTCTGACCAACGGCCATGTCCTGAATCTGGCCCGCAGGACCGGGGCTGGCCTGGTCATGAACAATGACACGCACGGCCCGGGGGATCTGCTGTCCGGGGAAATGCGGCGCAGGGTGGGCCTGGGGGCCGGGATGACCGAGGAGGAGTTGGCCCGGTGTTTTGAGAACTCCAGGGGGCTTTTCCGGGACAAGATGCTCAGGAGGTAGCTTTTGATGGATGCCGAAGTCCGGAAGAAATGCGAGGAAGCGGCCGGTTTATGGGAAAAGAGCAGTTTTGCTGTGGCCCTGACCGGGGCTGGAATATCCGTGCCCAGCGGCATTCCGGATTTCAGGAGCCCGGGTGGACTGTGGTCCAAATTCGATCCTTACGAGGTCTGTTCCCAATGGGCCCTGGAGAATAACCCTGAAGGGGTCTGGGAGTTCATGTTTGAAGCGGTGGGCATGTTCTCCAAGGCCACGCCCAATCCGGCCCATATCGCCCTGGCCGATCTGGACCGTAAGGGCAGGCTGGAAGCGGTCATAACCCAAAATATAGACGGATTGCACCAGGCTGCGGGTAACCGCGAAGTGGTGGAGTTTCACGGTGGGTGTAACCGCTATTTTTGTCACCAATGCAAGCGGGAGTTCGGCTGTCCCGGAACGGATGAGATCAGTGCCGGGGAGATACCCTGGATGTGTCCGCGATGTGGGGGCATAGTCCGGCCGGACGTAGTGTTTTTCGGGGAGCAGATTCCGCCTCGGGCCCTGACCCGGACCCAGGAGCTGGCTGCAAAAGCTGATCTGGCGGTTGTGATCGGGACTTCCGGGGAAGTCGCTCCGGCCAACACGGTCCCGCATATGATTGTCTCCGGCGGGGGGAGGATGATCGAGGTCAACCTGGGGAGGACCCAGTATGCGAGCATAGCCGACGTGCAGATACACGCCCCGGCTGAAGAGGTCCTCCCGGAGATAGAAAAAATGGTCCCGGCCGCGCAGTAAAGGTTTTCCCGCCCGGCTTTTTGTCTTTGGTCCCCGGGCCGGGCTATTCTCAGAGAGGGGAAAGTCAGCGGCGGCAGGAAGATACCAAAAGTGTTCTGGTTGCAAACTCAAGGGAGAAGATATGGATTTTTTTTCCGGAAGCGGATTTTTACACATGGTGGCTGAGGCCACTCTGGTGGTCAAGCTGGTCATGGTCATTTTACTCTCTATGTCCGTGGTCAGCTGGGCCGTTATCATATACAAGACCATTGTCCTCGTCCGGTATCGGAGCCAGGCCTCCAGTCAGCTGGGCATGTTCGAACACGCCAGGGATCTGGTCCACGGGATGAAGCTCTTGAAGCAAAGTGAAAATTCCCCGCTGTACACTGTCGGCTACAGCGGGATCGCGGAGATGCAGCGCGTGGAGAAAAGCGAAATCGGCCCGAATGCCAAGTTCAGAGTGGCTGAGGACAACCTTAAGCGCGTGCTGGGCAGGGAGGTTGACTCCAGGCTCAAGGAACTCTCCAGGGCCTTGCCCTTTCTGGCCACCTGCGCCAACGCCGCACCATTTATCGGTCTTTTCGGTACGGTGTGGGGAATAATGCACTCGTTTCATTCCATAGGCATGGAGCAGTCCGCTGCCCTGGCCGCTGTGGCCCCGGGTATATCCGAGGCCCTTGTGGCCACTGCCTTTGGCCTGGCCGTGGCCATCCCGGCTTCGGTGGCCTATAATTCGTTTCTGGGGCAGCTGGAGGCGATCCGGACCGAGTTGAACCGTTTCAGCGGGGTGTTTATCAATCGTGCCCGGCTGGAGATGCCCTGGATGGGAAAGGAAAAGAGGTAGATATGGGTCCGAATCCGCAGGGCAAGGGTTTTTTGGCCGAGATTAACGTGGTCCCGTTCGTGGATGTCATGCTGGTTCTGCTGATTATCTTCATGGTTACTGCCCCCATGCTGGAGCAGGGGGTGAAGGTGGATCTGCCCCGGACCAAGACGGTCCAGACCCTGCCCGAGGACAGTGATCACGTGGTCCTTAGCGTAAGAGAGGACGGCAGCATCTATCTGGACGAATACAAGGTCAAACTGAAGGAAATATCCAAGCATCTTAAGCGGATAGCCGAGGAAAAGGAGTCTCTTGTGTATCTGCGGGCGGACGCGGAAGTACCGTATGGCCGCGTGGTGGACCTCATGACCCGGGTGAAAGAGGCCGGAATCACCCGGCTCGGAGTGGTTGCGGAAGAGGAAGGTGAATAACATCCATGCGCGGTTTTGCTTGGCTGGGGTCGGTCATGATCCATGCCTTCGCCTTGGCGTTTCTCTTTTTCGGGGGCTGGCAGACGGCGGGCAAGGCGCGTATGGATTTGGCCAGGACTCCTTATGCGGTGGAACTGGTGAGCCTCAGGGAAGCGCAGGTGGAAAAACCGGGGACAGGCCCGGAGCCGCAGAAAGAAGAGAGCGTGCCTGATCCCAAGCCTTTGAAAGAGGACCCGGAGAGCAAAGCCAAGGCCCCTGACCCGCCTCCCCGGAGCGAACCAGAAAAGCGGACTGAGAAAATAAGTCCCCGGAAGAGAAAGACCGCTTCCGCGGAGAAAAAAGAACCTGAGCCGTCTGCTGAAGAAAAAACCCGGTCACAAGAGCGGGAGGACCGGGGCAGAATCCTGGACGAGGCCCTTTCTTCAGCCAGAGAGCAGGCCGAGGAAAGGGACAGGGAAAACGCCGTATCCCGGGCCCTGGCCGGGGTGGAGGCCAGCCTGGGTTCCGATGAAGGCGGAGGCCGGTCCCAAGGCGGGGGAAGTGCGGACCCTTCGGCCGTGTATGTGAGTGTGGTCGGGGAAAGAATAAAAGACAACTGGAGGTTCCCTGCGGTGGGCCGCAACCTTGAACTGGCCGCACGGGTGAGGATCCGGGTGGACTCCAAGGGCCGTATTGCGGAACAGGACATGGTCGACCCCTCCGGGGACCAGGGGTTTGACTCCTCGGTACTCCGGGCAGTGCAGGAGACCGAAAGCCTGCCGTCCCCCCCGGGCGGGGAAGGGCAAACCATAGTGGTTAATTTTAATCTAAAAAACCTGGAGTGAGCAGGGTCTCTTGCCGCCAAAAAAATGGAAAACCGCTTTTTTATGCCCAACATTTTTTTAAGACCGCTTTTGTTTATCCTTGTGGGCGCTTTGGTCCTTGTTTTTTTCCGGCCGGGGGAATGTCCGGCCGCAAAAGACGCCCTGGAGATAGATATTCACGGCCCGGGACAGCAGAGTGCAAATCTGTACCTGGCCCCGCTTTTTTCCGAGGACGAGCAGGTCCGGGAGCTGGGGGAGAAGGCCCTGCACCGCCTGGAGGAGAATCTTTCCTTTGTCCCTTTTTTGAGTCCGGTCAACGGGACCGAGCTGGTCGGCGGCCGGGAGATAGCCGGCTTTCAGGCCCGGGATATAGACTTCAAAAGACTGGGTCTGTCCCGGGTGGATCTGCTCATAACCTGCGTGGCCGAGAAAAAAGAAGATGCTTTGGCCGGAGTTGCCTTCCGGGCCTTTGATGTCTTTTCCGGCCGTATGATCCTGGGCAAGGGGTACACCCTGCAGGAAGAGGAGCAGGCCGCGCAAGCGGCCAAGAGGTTCAGCGCGGATTTTCTGGAAAAACTGGCCGGGGCCGGGAATATTTTTTCCACTGAGATCGCTTTTGCCCGTAAAAAAGAGGACGGTTCCAAGGAGATCTGTCTGACCTCGCTTCCCGGGGGCGAGGTCAGAGCCGTGACTGATCTGCAGGGGGTGTGTACCAGTCCGGCTTTTTCCGCGGACGGCTCCCGGTTGGTGTTTTCTCTTTTGGGCAGCGACAGGCACCGCCTGGGGATCTGGGAACGGGATGCAGACCGGGTTGATGTTTTGGAAGTCCCGGGGACCATATGCATCTCCCCTGCATTTGACCCCCAAGAGGGGATAGTGGCCAGTCTGAATCCGCGCGGCAACCCGGATATCTGTGCCTTGACCCCGGAGATGGACCTAGCCGGATTTGTGATCCAAAACTGGGCCATTGACGTGTCCCCTTGTTTCGATAAAAGCGGCCGGAGAATGGCTTTCGTCTCCAGTCGGCTGGGCAATCCACATGTCTTTCTTTTGGACAGGGAAGCCGAAGAGATAAAGCGGGTGACATATTCCGGAAAATACAATACCAGTCCAAGTATGAGCCCGGACGGCAAGCTGGTGGCTTATTCCGGCCGCACTGAAGACGGCCACCGCATATTTGTCCGGGATGTGCAAAACGGGATGAGGAGGCAGATAACCTTCGGGCCCGGCAGTGACGAGGAGCCCAGCTTCGGGCCTAACGGCTATTTTATAGTCTTTTCCTCCAACCGGGAGGGGGAGTATAAGCTGTATCTGACTACAGTAAACGGAGCAGAGCCCAGGCAGATCCCCACCGGCCCCGGGGGGGCGACTACTCCGGACTGGGGCTGGTTCAATAGTGATCCCGGGGAATGAATTGAACGGAAAACCCAAGGAGGAGGCAATGACCAAGAAAATATGCCTGCTGGCACTGGCCGCGCTGCTGCTGACCGGGATGTGGGGCTGCGCCAAGAAAAAGATTGATTCCGAAGCGCAGGAGAGCGCTCAGGAAAAGAGCTATTATCTGAATCAAAAGGCCATGCAGGAGGGGGCCGAGGCCTCGACTGAAGACGAGAAAAAGCGTCTCAGCGAAAAGGAGTTGGCTGCCGAAAAAGAAGAGGAAGCCCGCCTGCAGGCCGATGCAGAAAAGGCCAAGAAAGAAGCGGTGGAAGAGATTGTGGACAAAAAGATCCACTTTGCATTTGACTCCTATGAATTGAGCTCCGAGGCCCGGGAGATACTTCAGGAAAAGGCCGAGCTTTTGAAAAAATACTCCGAGCTGGAAATGGTTATCGAAGGATACTGCGACGAGCGGGGGACCGAGGAGTACAACCTCGCCCTGGGAGAAAAGCGGGCCCGGGCCGCTTATGAGTTCCTGGTCCTTTTGGGGGTGGATTCAGAGCGTATACAGATCGTAAGTTACGGCGAGGAATACCCGGTTGATCCGGGTCACAACGAGGAGGCCTGGGCCAAGAACCGCCGCGACGAATTCCGCATAGTAGAATAACTGCTGCTTTATACTCGGGATCGGCAAAATAGGGAGTCTGCCGATCCCGAGTGTTGTTGTCTGCCTTTGCATGGCCTGTTTAAGTTTGTCTTTTACAAGTCGCATTCCTCGCCATCTTCGCAATAGTTGCGAATGAACTGCCCCAATTGGATACCGAATTTGTAGCATTTTTCACCCAGGAGGCACTCCTCTACATCCTGCTCCTCGAGATGGGTGGTCAACTCGTGGCTCCCCTTCTTTATTTTCGCCATCCAGGCTTCTTGCCCCTCGTCGAAGTTTACGTCCACCTCAAGGCCGAAGCGGTCAAACTCCGGAAAAAGATTTTTCAGTTTTTGCAAAAGGTCTTGTTTGTCCATGATCGTTCTCCTTTTTTTAGGCGTTTATAAATTGCGGTTTCTTTTGCTTAGATTTCCATATCGAACGCAATCTCGGTGCCGTCTTTAATTTTCCCCTGCGTGTCTGCGGTGTTTATTATTTTGACCCTGTCTTTGATCTTCACCTCCTTACCAAACAATACATCCCCTTTAACTTCCAGAGAGCCGCATTGACAAAGCGAGGGTGCCCCGTGCGGGAATCTTTGCTCAAAGGCGTCTATCTTTTTGTAGTAGCGCGGGTCTAGGGTTATCTGCGGCGGGATTTCCCGGCACCCGGAAGCCGGCTCCACAGAGCCTTTCTCTGTCAGGCGCATGTGATCCGATCTTACCAGCAGGAGGTCGGCGGTGGTTTTGATCGGGGCGAATCTGGTCCTAGGCACCTCCAAGGCTTCCGCATGTTTAAACGAGGAAATGGCCGAGCCCATTGCTGTCTCCAGCTGAAAGACCTTGGGCGTGTTTTCGTTCCTGGGGTCCAGGGTCTTGGAATTGATCAAGAGATCCAGGGGAATCATTTTGTGTTCCAGAAAGACCTGCTCCAGGGCCTTTAGGTTCAGCCAGACCGAATTGGTATTGAAGTAGGAATATTTTTCAATGTCCATGAAGCTTTCCAGTTGATTGTTCGGACACTGGGCGATTTCGCGCAAGGCGAGGCGGTTGTTTTTAAGGAGCCGGCAGAGGTGTCCGCCCTTGCTGTCGGAGGGGCTGCGTTTGGTGACCTCCATCATAAAGGTCAGGCCCTTGTCCGCCACATAGCCCAGGATGCGCTGGTCCATAAGCGCCCCCAGGTTGTCTGCGTTGGAGATGAACGCGTACTCATAGCCCCGGTTCAAGAGTTTGGTGAGCAGTCCGCTGGTGATAAGGGCCAGATAGATATCCCCGTGCCCAGGGGGGTTCCATTCCAGATCCGGATTGTCCGGCCAGCTGGCCGGCTTGAGGTCTTCGCTCCTGATCTTGGGGTATTTGTGCTGGACAAAGGCCAGGGGGATATCGTCCGGGTTTTCGAATTCGCTGACCGCCAGCATGGTATCCAGGTGGGTGCGGAAGCTATTCATAAACAGCAGGGGCAAGGGACTTGTGTGTTTCCGGCGCAGTATTCTAGTCTGTTCCAGGATCAGATCCAAAAAATTGCGCCCCTCCTTGACCGGGATAAGGGACTTGGCCTTTTCCAGGCCCATGGTCGTGCCCAATCCGCCATTTAGTTTGATAATCGCGAGTTTGGACATATTCTCCCGGCCTTTTTCCTCGTATGCGGACAGTTCCTCCAGCCGCGGGAGGTCATTGGGCGCGAGCGGCAATATCTCCTTGTCCGAGAGCTTGCCCTGGCTCCCGTACAAAAGTTGGGCATAGTAGCATTTGAACAGGTTTATGGCTATGGGCGGGATGGCCTGGGATTCCATCTTCAGGGCAAAGGGGCGGAACATCTCCATCAGGTGCTGGTCGCTGTTGGTCACGCAATTGATGTCGTTTTCCGGCATGACGGGCTCCTTTATTCATTGCACATATTAAACGGCTGTCCGGTGGACTCCAGAACCGCACTCCAGAAATTGGACCGCGGATTGAGGCGGCGCCTTTTTTGGGTCACGATGGATAAGGGCAGGTAGATATAATAGTCCTGTAGCATGCTGACCACGAGTTCGGTTTTGCCGCTCATGGCTGCGTGCACTGCGTTTTGGCCCAAAAAACCGCAGTAGACGCGGTCGTTGGCATTGGCCGGGACGGAACGGATTATATAGCTGGGGTCAATAAACTTGAGGGTGGTGTCCCAGGAGAGTTTCCGGAAATGCTCCTTTATGCCCGAACACAGGATTTCGCAAATATCGCCCAATATTATGTTCCCCGAGGCATCAGTGCCGGTGTTTTCAAAATGTTCCTGCCCGGCACCCTCGGCAACCACGATCACCGCGTGTCCCCTGGCCTTGAGCCTTTTTTCCAGATGGGCCAGAAGCCCGTTTTCACCCTCCAGATCGAATCTGACTTCCGGGACCAGGACAAAGTTGACATCCTTTAAGGCCAATGTGGCCTGGGCGGCGATAAAGCCGGATTCCCGGCCCATGAGTTTGACCATCCCGATTCCGTTCGGCGCGCCAAGGGACTCGGTGTGGGCGCTCCTTATGGATTCCGTGGCCTTGGCCACGGCGCTGTCAAATCCGAACGTCTTGGATATGAAGTGGATATCGTTGTCAATGGTCTTGGGGATGCCGATTATAGAGATCTTGAGTTTCCTTTTTCTGACTTCCCGGCTTATGGCCTGGGCCGCTTTCATTGTCCCGTCCCCCCCGATCATAAACAAAACGCTTATGTTCATCCTTTCCAAGGCGTCCACTATTAGCTCCGGGGGCTGATGCCCGCGCGAGGAGCCGAGCACGGTGCCTCCGAATTCATGGATATCGCTGACTTTTTGCGGGGTCAGTTCGACCACTTCGTACCCGTATTCCGGGATAAACCCCTGCAGTCCGTAGCGGACTCCCAGGATCGAGGCCACATTGTAGTGGTGGTGGGCCTCCATGACAATGGACCGGATCACGTCATTGATCCCCGGACACAGCCCGCCGCAGGTAACTATGGCGCATTTGGCCTTGGTGGGGTCAAAATAAATTTTCTCCCGGGGACCGGCTTCCTCGAACTCCAGCCACTGCTCTTTGTCCCCATCACCTTCCGCAAGGATATCCCGGGGGACATACAGCTTTAAACGGCGGGAGTCCGGGACAAAGCGGCACAGGGTGAGCGGGGAGTCTATCTTGGGCTTGCCCAGGGTCTTGATTTCGGTCTCAAAGGTGTTGTTCTGCATCTTTTTCTCCGCTTGGCGCTTTTTAATCCTTTTATTTATAAACCTTATTCTAGGTTTCCTTGACCTCTTTGGCAAGGCTGTTTCCGGAACCGGGAGGGGTTTTGCTCGGAGTACGGAAAACAGACCCTGGGGTTATTGACATACGGTCCTTTATGCTTAATTTATAGGCAGTATGACAGCCGGATATTAAGGGGCCTTTCAAACGGATGGATAAAACAAAAATTTAACCGGAACAAGCAGCGCGGAACATCTGGGACGTTTTTCTAGGAGAGCGGTATGGGCAGGTATACATTTTATCCTTGGCAGGATCTGCGGAACATGCGAGAGGAGATAAATGAGATGATGGATGAGGCCCTGTCCTCTTCCGGAGGCTGGACACGGGAAAGATTCCCGGTATGGCAGCCTCCGGCTGATGCCTATGAAACCGAGGCGAACTTTATTCTGGAAATGGAGCTCCCGGGTGTGGACCAGGACCGGATCCAGGTCGAGGCCAGGGACGGGTACTTGGTAATCTACGGGGAAAGACGCCGGGAAAGGGATGTGACCGCAGGGGCGTATCAGGTTATGGAAAGGACCTATGGTCCGTTTGCCCGCAGATTCCTGCTACCTTCGGATTCGGATGTGCAGAATATATCCGCCCGCTTCAGCTCCGGGATTTTGACTGTGATTGTCCCCAAAAAGGCCCGGCGTTCGACTCGGGTACAGATTGAGATAAGCGGATAAAGTCTATTCTGCATAGCCAAAGGCTCGTCAGGACCCTGAGCCTGGGCACTGTTCAGGACCCGGGGCTGTTTTAATTTAAAAACAATTTTCAAATATATGGAGTGTGTAACCACTTATGAGCAATCAGATAAAAACCGGACTTCTGCTCGGACTGCTGACGGCTATAATTCTTCTCTTTGGCCGTCTTTTGGGCGGTCAGACCGGGCTTGTTATCGCCTTTGTCTTGGCCGTGGGTATGAATGTGGGCAGTTATTGGTATTCAGACCGCATGGTTTTGGCCATGTACAAGGCACGCCGGGTGGAGCGAGGCGAAGCCCCCCGGCTGCACGCGATTGTGGAGGAATTGGCTCACAGGGCCGGGATGCCCAAGCCGGCTGTGTACATGATTCCACAGGAGGCTCCCAATGCCTTTGCCACCGGACGTAATCCCCAAAACGGGGTGGTGGCCGTGACCCAGGGGATTATGAGTCTGCTCACTCCAGAGGAGCTCAAAGGGGTCCTGGCCCACGAGATAGGGCACATCCGCAATCGGGACATACTGATCCAGACAGTGGCCGCCACATTGGCCGGAACGATAATGTTCGTGGCCAATATGGTCCAGTGGGCGGCCATATTCGGTATGGGCGGAGATGACGAGGATGGCGGCAATCCGTTTATGGCCCTGGTCTTGGCCATAGTAGCCCCTATTGCGGCCATGCTCATCCAGATGGGCATATCCCGATCCAGGGAGTATCTGGCCGACCGCGCCGGTGCGGAATTGTCCGGCAATCCCTTGTCTCTGGCCTCGGCCCTGGAAAAGTTGAATCAGTACGCCAAGGGTATGCCCATGCGCGGGGGCAGCCCGGCCTCGGCGCATATGTTTATAGTCAACCCGTTTTCCGCTTCTTCCGTGGGCCGGCTCTTTAGCACCCATCCACCGGCCGAGGAAAGGATAAAACGCTTGCGCCGGATGGCCGCGGGTTAAGGAGCCCGGCTACCCGGAACGGGCTCTTTGCGCGGACAGACGCTTTTGCTCTCCCGTCTCTTTGCTACCCGGTATCAAGTCCAGGCCCTTTTTGTCCGGCCCCTGTTTTTGCCGCCAAAAAGGGCCTTTTTTTGTCTGGCAGCCCGGGCGCGGTTTTTCGTCTTTCCGGGGTATTGGGCAGACCCCGTCGGCACGGCCCCGGGCTTTTCCTCCCTCAGGCCGGCCGGCAGAGATTCTGCAAAATTTTGCAAGCGGAAAACGGTTATTAATTTGGTAAATTACCTTGACGATAAAAAATGCCTGATTTAAGTACTGCGCAATCGGACTGTGAATGATTTCACTATGCCCTAAACCCTGCAAACTGATCAATAACTTCAAAGATATCATGCCCTTAAACGAACATATCCAGAACAAAAAGACGCAGATCCTGAATCTGTGGCTGCAGAGGCTTTGTGACGCCTACCCGGAAGAGGGGGGGCGTTTTTTTCGTCAGAAAAAGAGCGAATTCAGCAATCCGGTGGGGCACAATTTCCGGGTCGGCTTGGAGAATATCCTGGACGAACTCATGCAGGACAAGGCCTCCGAGGCCCTGACCCAGTATGTGGACGATATAGTGCGTATCCGGGCGGTGCAGGGGATTCCCCCTTCAGAGGCCGCCTGTTTTCCCCTCGAACTCATGCCGATCATCCGTCAGGTGCTCAAAAAGGAGCTCAAGGAACCGCAGGCCCGGGAGGAACTGTTCAACTTTCAGGAAAAGCTAAATGATCTGACCAGCCTGTCGCTGGATTTGTATGTCCAGTGCCGGGAATATCTGTGGAGCAAAAAGGCGAGCTTCATGCGGGATCATACCCGCAAGCTCTTGGAAAAGGCAGATCTTATAAAAGAGGTGCCGGATAATCTTTGAGGTATGGGGTAACGTTCAAGAACTAAAGCGAGGTAACGGTTCATGAAAGCGATTTACTCACTTTTTCTGGTTTTCGCCTTGGTTTTGGTCGCTTTGCTGGGCGCCGGAGCCTGCGGCTGGCATTATCTGTTCGGAGTGATTATTCCGTATGCAGCAGTCGCACTGTTTATTGTCGGATTCGTGCTCAAGGTGATAGACTGGGGCAGGTCTCCGGTTCCCTTCCGGATCCCCACAACCTGCGGTCAGGAGGCCAGCCTACCCTGGATCAAGGACAACAAGGTGGACAATCCGACAACCCTATGGGGTGTGCTGGTTCGGATGTTTTTGGAAGTGGTTTTGTTTCGATCCCTGTTCCGCAATACCAAGATTGAACTCAGGGACGGGCCCAAGCTGGCCTATTCCTCCAGCAAATGGCTGTGGCTGTTTGCCCTTTTGTTCCACTATTCCTTTCTGGTCATATTTGTCCGGCACATGCGCTTTTTTACCGAGCCGGTACCTGCCGTGTTCAGCTGGCTGGACACCCTGGACAGCCTTTTGCAGGTCGGGGTGCCCACCCTGTTTATGACTGACGTGGTTATTGTTGCTGCGGCCACCTATCTCTTCCTGCGCCGCATTGTCGTCCCCCAGATGAGGTATATATCCCAGGTGGCGGATTACTTTCCCCTGTTTTTGATTTTGGGAATCGCCATTTCCGGAATCATGATGCGCTACTTCGTTAAAACGGACATAATAAACGTAAAGGTCCTGACCATGGGGCTGGTTACGTTCAATCCCCAGGTGCCCCCGGAAGTGGGAACCATATTCTACGTGCATCTCTTTCTGGTCTGTGTTTTGCTTGCCTATTTCCCGTTTAGCAAGCTGACTCACATGGGCGGGGTGTTTATGAGCCCGACCAGAAATCTGGTGAACAACACCAGGCGGGTACACCATGAAAACCCGTGGGACTATCCGGTAAAGGTGCACACTTACGAGGCTTACGAGGATGAATTCCGGGAAAAGATGGTAGAGGCTGGATTGCCGGTGGAAAAGCCTCTGGAAGAACAGCCAGCTGAGAACAAGGAGTAGTAATAATGGCCAAGACACCAAAACCAGAAGCCTTGGTAAGAAGTATCGATCACAAGCCGCCACGCACGGATTGGATGGATGTCCCTCTGGAGATAAAGCCGGGGCGGTACTGTTATTCGGCCAATCCGGAGAATCTTGAATATGTCGGGTTCCCCAATGCCCGCAAATTTGAGCCTACGGAGGAGGATTGGAAGCTGCCGGAAAACTGGCAGGAGATCTTTTTGCAGGGCATGCGCGAGCGCCTGGACCGCTTCCGGACCTTTAAGATTTTTATGGATATCTGTGTCCGCTGCGGGGCGTGTGCGGACAAATGCCATTACTTCATCGGCTCCGGCGATCCCAAGAACATGCCGGTACTGAGGGCGGAACTGTTGCGCTCCATTTACCGGGGCGAGTTCACCAAGTCCGGGAAAATCCTGGGCAGATTCGCCGGGGCGCGCAAGTTGACCCTGGCCAATCTAAAGGAGCTCTGGTACTATCTTTTCCAGTGTTCCGAGTGCCGGCGCTGCTCCGTGTTCTGTCCCTACGGGATTGATACCGCGGAGATAACCATCATGGGCCGGGAACTCATAAATCTTCTCGGCCTGAATGTGGACTGGATCCAGGCTCCGGTGGCCAATTGCTACCGTACCGGGAATCATTTGGGCATTCAGCCCCATGCCTTCAAGGACATGCTGGATTTCTTCTGCGAGGACATCGAGGAGATCACCGGCATCCGCCCGGAGCCGTCCTTCAATAAAAAAGGCGCGGACATTCTGTTTATTACCCCCTCCGGAGACGTATTTGCCGACCCCGGCACCTACACCTGCATGGGTTATCTTATGCTTTTCCATTACCTCAAGGAGGAATACGGACTGGAGGTGACCTGGAGTACATACGCCTCAGAAGGCGGCAACTTCGGGTTTTTTACCTCGCACGAAATGATGAAGCGCCTCAATTCCAAAATGTACGCCGAAGCCAAGCGCCTGGGCGTGAAATGGATACTCGGCGGTGAGTGCGGCCATATGTGGCGGGTTATACACCAGTACATGGATACCATGAACGGACCGCCGGACTTTCTGGAGGAACCGGTAAACCCCATAACCGGGACCAAATTCGAAAACGCCGCGTCGACCAAGATGGTCCACCTGTGCGAATTCACCGCAGATTTGATCAAACACGGCAAGCTGCCCCTGGACAAGAGCCGCAACGACAAAAAGATTATAACCTTTCATGATTCCTGCAATCCCTCAAGGGGAATGGGCCTTCTGGAGGAGCCGAGATACGTGATAAATCACACGGCCAATCATTTCTATGAAATGCCCGAAGGCACCATCCGGGAGCAGACCTTCTGCTGCGGCGGCGGCGCCGGATTGAACGCCGGAGAGAACGAGGAGCTGCGCATGATGGGCGGCTTCCCCCGGGCCAATGCAGTAAAACATGTGCATGAAAAACACGGGGTGAACATGCTCGGTTGTATCTGCGCCATTGACCGGGCTGTTTTTCCGGATCTCATGGGATACTGGGTGCCTGATGTGGACGTGACCGGCGTTCATGAACTGGTTGGAAACGCTTTAATTCTGCCGGGTGAACAGGAGCGGGAGACTGACCTGCGCATGGAACCCTTACCCGGGAAGGAGGAAGAGTAAATGTACGATGGCGGTAAGATAATCGTTGGTCTGGCCGTGTTTGTCGTGCTGTTCACCTTTCCCTTTTGGTTCAATATCGGGAGCGCCGCTTACGAGGAACCCGAGCTTCAAGAAGCAAAAGAGGGTAAGGAATGCGTGCTGCCCACTCAGGAGATGCGGGCTGAGCATATGCAGCTTCTGGACGACTGGCGCGATGATGTGGTCCGGGAGGAGGATCACTACTACCATAGTTCGGACGGGAAAGTGTATTGGAAGAGCCTGACCATGACCTGTATGAAGTGCCACACCGACAAGGAAAAGTTTTGTGACAAGTGTCATAACTCCGTGGATGTCTCCCCGTATTGCTGGGATTGTCACGTGATACCTGAGGGGGGTGAATAAATGAGCGCAACAAGAAGAAAATTCCTCAAACTGGCCGGCCTTGCCGCCCTGGGCTGGAGCATCTGCCCTTCCGCGCTGAGGGCGGCCACTGAATCGGCTTTCGGTAATGAGGATGCGGGCGAGGCCCTGCATGCCAAGCGCTGGGCCATGGCCATTGATACCAAGGCCCTGAGCAAGAAAATAATGAAAAAATGCACTGAAGTGTGTCACAGTATCCATAATGTCCCGGAATTCGAGTCGGATGAAGAAATAAAATGGATCTGGTCGGAGTCATTCGAGCACCTCTTTCCGGAACAGATGCACTCCCGGCTGATGGAGATCCCGGAGAAAAAGACATTGTCGTTGTGCAATCATTGCGACAATCCCCCCTGCGTGCGGGTCTGCCCGACCAAAGCCACCTATCAGCGCGAGGACGGGATTGTCATGATGGATTTCCACCGCTGTATCGGGTGCCGGTACTGTATGGCGGCCTGTCCCTACGGGTCCAGGAGTTTTAATTTCAGCGATCCCCGCAAGCATCTGGAGGATCCGACTCCGGACTTCCCCACCCGGACCAAGGGTGTTGTCGAGAAATGCGAATTCTGCGCCGAGCGTTTGGCCGAGGGTAAAGAGCCGGCCTGCGTAGAGGTCTCGGAGGGGGCCATCCTGTTCGGTGATCTTGAAGATCCGCATTCCGATGTCTCCAAGGCCCTGGAAGATAGGTATTCCATAAGACGTAAACCCGAACTAGGCACGGAACCCTGTGTCTACTATCTGATATAAGGGGAGTGTCATGCTGGAAAAAGCTGTAAAAGGAAACGGATTGTACTGGGGCTGGCTCGGTCTTTTGCTGGTAATTATGGGTGTTGGTGCCGGATGTTATCTGGTACAGCTAAACCAGGGTTTGACCATTACCGGTATGAGCAGGGATGTCTCCTGGGGGTTTTATATAGCCCAGTTTACCTTTCTGGTCGGAGTGGCCGCATCAGCCGTGATGATGGTCATTCCCAAATATCTGCATAACTACAAAGGTTTTGCCCGGGTGCTTATACTCGGGGAGTTTCTGGCCATTGCCTCGGTTGCCATGTGCCTGCTTTTCATTGTTGTCGACCTTGGGCAGCCGCAGCGGCTGTTCAATGTGCTTTTGCATCCCACGCCCAATTCCATACTCTTCTGGGACATGGTCGTCTTAAACGGTTACTTGTTCCTTAATCTTTTGGTCGGCTGGGTCACCCTGCAGGCGGAGCGCAAGGATGTCCCCCCCCCGAACTGGATCAAATTCTTTATCTATCTGTCCATTCCCTGGGCGATAAGCATCCATACCGTGACCGCCTTTCTGTACAGCGGCCTGCCTGGCCGGGGCTACTGGCTGACCGCGATCATGGCTCCCAAGTTTCTGGCCGGGGCTTTTGCCTCCGGTCCGGCCTTGCTGATCCTGCTTATATTCGTCATCAAGATGGTTTCCAGGTGGAATCCGGACCCGACCGGAGAAGCGGTGCAGAGCCTGGCCAAAATAGTGACCTATTGCACCATACTTCTGCTTTTCTTCATTTCCCTGGAGGTGTTTACCGTCGGATACAGTCAGATACCGTCGCATGCGGCCCATCTCAAGTATTTGTTTTTCGGGCTGCACGGAAAGGGCGTGTATACCGCCTGGATGTGGGTTTCCATGCTCTTTATGGCCGGGGCCTCAATAGTCTTGCTCTTCCCCGGTAACCGCCGTTCAGACAATATCCTGGCCTTTTCCTGCCTGCTTATCTTTATCGGCACCTGGATCGATAAAGGACTGGGCATGATCGCTGGCGGTTTTACCCCTTCTCCTATGGAGATGGTCACCGAGTATATCCCCACCAAACTGGAGCTTTTGATCTCCCTTGGTGTCTATGCCGCCGGGTTTTTCCTTTTGACTGTGCTGTACAAAGTAGCAATTGGAGTGAAAAAGGAAGTCAGTGCCTGATACTGTTAAAAGCGATATGTCTCAAAAAGCCCCGCCAAAGCGGGGCTTTTTGATTCAAGCGCTTGACAAGCTCACGCCTGAGCGTCTAGTTGATCCCTTCGGACTTTTTCCATAACCGGTTTAGAAGCACGGTTTTAGAGGAAGTTCTTGGGTCTCCGGGCCAGAGTGTTTAGGCCGTGCAGGAGATTGATGCGAAACAGGGGAAATTTCCGGAAACTAGATGTAAAAGGAGGCTGGATATGCCCTACAGAATCACAGTGGACAACGACAAGTGTACCGGGGACGGTGAATGTGTTGATGTATGCCCGGTGGAGGTCTATGAACTCCAGGACGGCAAGGCGGTGCCGGTAAACGAGGAGGAGTGCCTGGGGTGCGAATCCTGCGTTGAGGTCTGCGAGCAGGAAGCAATCACCATTGAAGAGATCTAGTCCCCCCGGGGGGGCAGGAAGTCTGCCTGCCCCCTGATCCAATCTCCTGTCTTATAGGCCCTTGCCTTCATATTGCCAACCAGAGATAATTAACTTATAATTTATCAGTTATATTGGTACGGTTTTGCCAAGACCCTTAAAGAGATTATAACCCCGGTGCCACCGACCTGTCGGCTGAAAACCAGGCTATGCCGGTTTCCTGTTTAAAGAGGTGAATATGGATCTTCTTAATTTTTCCAGGCACTTTGAAAAATACGAAAACTTATTGCAACAGATAAATTCGGTCTTTGAGCGCATGCAAAAGGAGTATCCACAGGAGGTCACCTGCGGTCTCGGGTGCACGGACTGTTGTTATGCCCTGTTTGATCTGCATCTGGTGGAGGCTTTGTATTTGAACCACAAATTCAAGACATTGGATAAAAACGAGCAGGACCGCATTCTGGTCGAGGCGGACAAGGCGGACCGTAAGGCGTTCAAACTGAAGCGCAAGCTGGCCAAAGAGTCCTCCCATGGCCGGGATGATGAAGAGCTTTTGCGCCGGTTTTCCCGGGAGAGGCTCCGTTGTCCTTTGTTGCGCGAAGACGACACATGCGCCCTGTACCAATTCCGGCCCATCACCTGCCGTGTCTACGGCCTGCCCCTGGATATAAACGGTGAGACCCATACTTGCGGCAAGTCCGGTTTTGAACCCGGGCAAAAGTACCCTACGGTCAAGATGCGCACGATACACGAGAACCTGGCTATAATGGACAAGGAATTGGCCAAGGCTATCAATTCCAAGTACACGGACTTGCATACCCTGCTCATGCCGGTTTCAGCTGCCCTTTTGACCGAGTTTGACGCCGAGTACCTGGGGGTTAAGCCCTCCGAACCATCCCCGCAGGAGGGCGATTTGGCGGACGGACATAAAGAATGGGTCATCGGGGGGGATAAATAGCTATGCAAAAGCTTACTCCGGAGCAGGAAGAGCACAAAAGATATATGTACGAGAAGATGTCCCCGCGACGGCGTAAATTCGTGGACCGTATCGGATACGATAAATGGGACCCTTTTCAGGAGCCCAAAAATCCCATTGAGATGCGCAAAGACAGCACCCAGCGGACTACCAGGCAGCTGGTTAATCAATTTTTGTCTGAAACTCAGCCTGAAGACTATAGCAATGCCTACGGACAGGGGGTGCTGGATATCTGCTTGGGCGTGGTCAACGGTGAGGACAGATATAGGGCGATGTTTGAATTCTCCATCTGGTACGCCAATCTCTTGGAGAAGGAAGGCAAGGAAATAAAAAGGCATGTTTAGTTATCCTTTGGCCGGGAGATTTAGACAATCTCGGGCCCGAGGCCAGCGTGAAGCATGCAAACACACGGGATAAGCAGATTATGAGTGAGCAGAAAAGAAAGACTCCGGATGAATTGATTGCGGACTACAAGCAGTATTTGGAAAAGAACCCGGATTGCCCCATTACCACCTATAATTTGGGGGTGGCCTATCTTGGCAAGCGGGATTTTGAGAAGGCCAAAAAGGCGTTTAAGGATGCCTTGCAGAAATCTTCGGACATGGCCGAGGCATATGTCCAGCTCGGCGGAATAGCCATGCACGAGGGAGATCTGGACGCCTGTTACAGCTTCAATAAGATGGCTACCCAGATCCGACCCAGGTTCGCCGTCCCGCACAGCAATATGGGTTTTGTTCATTTGCAGAAGCACGAGGTGGACAAGGCAATAGCCAGCTTTCGCCGGGCGCTCTCTTTTGATCCCCAGTTTATCCAGGCTCATGCATCATTGGGCAGTGCCTATCTGATGCAGGGGGACCTGGTGGAATGTGAAAAGCAGTGCCAAAAGGCACTGGAATTGGAGCCTAATTTCGGCCCGGCGTATAACAATCTGGGGCTGGTAAGCCTGGAAAGGGGCGAGTTTGAAAAGGCGGCCGAATACTTTTCCAAGGCCGAAGAGACCGGGTTTGAAGTCCCCGGCGAGATCAAGGAGGAGTTAGAGGCCAAACTGGGCGAGTCGGCTTGATAGCAGATAAAAGTGAGTTTGCGCCTTTGATCGTGAACAGTCCCTGCGCGGAGATGTCCGGCAAAAGGGTTTTTCCCGGTTGACAAAAGCGCGTAATAGTGGAAAAATTCACAATATCTAGACTGCAGTAAATTTGGGTTGATTGACCTGGACTGTTGCGAAGATTTATGTTTATCTTTGCAGTGCGGTCATTAGGATATGATAGGTGGAACCATAATTTAAGGAGGATGCAAAATGGCTAAACATGAAACACCACTTGTGGACCAGCTGGAAAGCGGTCCATGGCCGAGTTTCGTGGACGAGATCAAAAGGGAGTCTGAGGCCAGGCATAAAAACCCGAACAATGTCGAGTTACAGATTCCTGAAGACGTCTGCGACGACTTGCTTGGCGTGCTGGAACTTTCCTACAAGGACGGGACCACGCACTGGAAGCACGGTGGCATCGTGGGCGTTTTCGGTTACGGCGGCGGCGTTATCGGCCGTTACTGCGACCAGCCGGAAATGTTCCCCGGTGTGGCCCATTTCCACACCCTGCGTGTGAACCAGCCTTCCGGTAAATACTACACCAGCGATTATCTGCGTAAGCTCTGCGATCTGTGGGAGTTCCGCGGTTCCGGTCTGACCAATATGCATGGGGCCACCGGAGACATCGTCTTCCTCGGCACCCGTACCGAACAGCTGGAAGAGATCTTCTATGAATTGACCCACAACCTGGAGCAGGACCTCGGCGGATCCGGGTCCAACCTGCGTACTCCGGCCACCTGCTTGGGCGAGTCCCGTTGCGAATGGGCCTGCTATGATACCCAGGAGCTTTGCTATCAGCTGACCATGGAGTACCAGGACGAGCTGCACCGTCCGGCCTTTCCGTACAAGTTCAAGTTCAAATTCGACGGCTGCCCCAACGGCTGCGTGGCTTCTATCGCTCGTTCGGACATGGCCTTTATCGGCACCTGGCGGGACGAGATCCGCATCGATCAGGAAGCCGTGGCCGCTTACGTGGGCGGAGAGCTGAAACCCAACGGTGGTGCGCATGCCGGGCGTGACTGGGGTCCGTTTGACATCCAGAAGGAAGTCATTGACCTCTGTCCCACCAAGTGCATGTGGATGGAAGACGGCAAGCTGAAGATAAACAATAAGGAATGCACTCGGTGCATGCATTGTATTAACGTCATGCCCCGCGCCCTGCGCATCGGCAATGACCGCGGCCTGTCCATCCTCTGCGGTGCCAAGGCCCCGATCCTGGACGGCGCCCAGATGGCCTCCCTGCTGGTTCCCTTCATGAAGGTGGAGGAACCTTACGACAATGTGAAGGAAATCATTGAAGGCGTATGGGATTGGTGGATGGAAGAAGGCAAGAACCGCGAGCGCCTGGGTGAGCTGATGAAGCGCCAGGGATTCCAGAAACTCCTGGAAGCAACCGGTGTCGATCCGGATCCGAGGCACGTACAGGAACCGCGGCACAATCCGTACATCTTCTGGAAGGAAGAGGAAGTGCCCGGCGGCTGGGATCGCGACATCCAGGAATTCCGCAAACACCACCAGAGATAAATTAGGAGGTCTAAAATGGCTTTTATTTCATCCGGATACAATCCAGACAAGCCGATGGAGGACAGGATTACTGATATTGGTCCTCGGCATTTTACTGATTTTCTGCCTCCGGTCATCAAAAAGAACAAGGGCAAATGGCTGTGGCATGAGATCCTGGAGCCCGGGGTCCTGATGCACAAGGCGGAAAGCGGCGACGAAGTGTATACTGTTCGCTGTGGTACTCCCCGGCTCATGAGCGTGGAGACCATCCGCGAGATCTGCGAGATCGCGGACAAGTACTGCGATGGTTACGTCCGCTTTACCACCCGCAACAATGTGGAGTTCATCCTTGACAATAAAGAAAAAACCCTGGATCTCAAAAAGGCTTTGAACGAGATGAAGCATCCCGGTGGGAGTTTCAAGTTCCCAGTCGGCGGGACCGGCGCCGGCCTGACCAATATCGTCCACACCCAGGGCTGGATCCATTGCCATACACCGGCAACCGACGCTTCCGGTACCGTGAAAGTGGTTATGGACGAACTCTTTGACGAGTTCCAGGACATGAAGCTGCCGGCCCAGCTGCGCATCTCCATGGCCTGCTGCCTGAATATGTGCGGAGCCGTGCATTGCTCGGACATCGCCATCCTCGGCTACCATCGCAAGCCGCCGATGATCGACGACGAGTTTATCGACAACTTGTGCGAACTCCCCTTGGCTGTGGCCGCCTGCCCCACTGGCGCTATCCGTCCGAAGAAGAAGACGGTTGTCAGTGAAGAGGACGGCCAGGAAAAGGAAGTCAAGTCCGTGGAGATCAAGCGGGAGCGGTGCATGTTCTGCGGAAACTGCTACACCATGTGCCCCTCTTTGCCTTTGGCGGACAAGGAAGGTGACGGGCTGGTCATCATGGCCGGCGGCAAGATCTCCAACCGCATCAGTGAACCCAAGTTCTCCAAGGTTGTAGTGGCCTTCATTCCCAATGAGCCCCCGCGTTGGCCGACTCTGGCCAAGACTATCCGCCAGATCGTTGAGGCCTATGAGAACGACGCCAAGAAATACGAGCGCCTGGGCGACTGGGCCGACCGTATCGGCTGGGAACGCTTCTTTGAGAAATGCGATCTGGAATTTACCCATCATCTGATTGATGACTTCCGTGATCCCGCATACTATACTTGGAGACAGACCACTAACTTCAAGTTCTAGCATATGTTAAAAATCGGGTGCCCGTAGTACGGGCACCCGCCTTAAACAAGGAGAAAAAATGGATAAGGAAGAAGCCAAACAGAAGATCCTGGATTTCTGCGAATCCAAATCCAAAACCAAGAGCAAGTTCTATTTCAACGATTTTTCCAAGCTCCTGGGCGATGAGATGAAAGCCCGGGAAGTAAAGAAACTCTTGACCGAGCTGATTAACGAGCAGAAGCTTGAATTCTGGTCCAGTGGCAGCACCACCATGTATGGACTGGCCGGGGCCGGGAAGCAGCACGACGAAGAAGGTGCCTAGTTTTTTCTCGGTTTTCTGCCATGCACCGTGATATAAGCATTTGTCCGCTTTGAGCGTGAATTTCCCCAGGCTGGTCCTGGCTGGCCTGAAAGGCGGCTCAGGAAAGACCATAATTTCTCTGAGCCTTTGCCGTGCATGGCATGACCAGAAGTTAAAAGTAAAGCCTTTCAAGAAGGGTCCGGATTATATCGATGCCAAATGGCTGAGCCTGGCGGCTGGTCATAAGGCCTCGAATCTGGATCCTTTTTTGTTTCCCTCCTCCCGCGTACTGGATCTTTTCTGGAGCTTCGCCTGCTCTTCGGATGTGGCCGTGGTAGAAGGCAATAGAGGCCTTTTTGACGGAAAAGATGTCCAGGGCACCTTTTCCACAGCAGAACTCGCCCGCCTTTTGAAGGCTCCTGTGGTCCTTGTTTTGGACTGCACCAAATCCACCCGGACAATGGCCGCTCTGGTCCACGGTTGTAAGACCTTTGAGCCGGACCTGACTCTGGCCGGAGTCATCCTTAATCAGACCGCTGGCAAGCGGCATAAAGACATTGTCCGTCGCAGCATCGAGACCCACACCCAGGTCCCGGTCCTGGGGGAGCTCCCCAAGATAAGGGAAAATCTTATCCCGGAGCGGCATATGGGGCTTATCTCGGATCAGGAGTTCAGAGCAACACAGGAGATATTTGCCTTTTTGTCCTCTGTGGGCAGGGATTGCCTGGACCTGGAGAGAATCATGCAGGTGGCCCGGAGCGCCCCACCGGGGGAGGGTCCTGCTCCTTCGACCGGCTTTTCCATTGTCCGCCAGTCCGGGCCAGTGATTGGCGTGGTCCGGGATGCGGCGCTATGGTTTTATTACCAGGAAAATATTGACGCCCTGCGCCGGGCCGGGGCCAGCGTGGTCGAATTGAGTCTTTTGGAGAAAAAGCCGTGGCCGGAGATCCACGGTTTGTATTTGGGCGGAGGGTTCCCGGAGACCTTGGGCACCGGGCTTTCGGAAAACCACGGCTTAAAGACCGCAATGGCCGCGCTGGTTCGCCATGGGCTCCCGGTCTACGCTGAGTGCGGGGGTTTTATGTACCTCGGCCGCTACCTGACCTACGCAGGACAGACCTTTCCCATGGCCGGGATCCTGCCGGTGGAGACCAGCGTGAGTAAAAAGCCGCAGGGGCACGGTTATGTAGAGGGGACAATAGTCCGTGAGAACCCCTTTTTCCCGGTTGATTCCTGGGTGTGCGGTCACGAGTTCCATTACTCCAGTTGCCGGCTTGCTTCTGACTTGCCTTTTGAGTTTGCGCTTAAACTGGAAAGGGGGGTGGGGATAAACGGAAGCATGGACGGGCTTATCCACAAAAATGTCCTGGCCGGATACACCCATATTCACGCCCTGGGCCACGAGTGTTGGGCGCCCAACTTTGTCCGGGCCGCCGGGAAGTTCAAAGAGTGCAGAGAAAACGCTCGCAGCTGCCCGGATGTTATTGCCGTAGACAAGTGATTTTGCTTCCAGCCGGCATTTACAGACAAGCCCTTTTTGGGGGAGGGTCTATATATCCTTGCCGCGTTCGGGATTGCACTTAAGGAAGGGGCAAAACCGCCCGGCCTGTTCAGTAAGCTGGGTGCCATGGTATAAAATAAGCGGCGGCTCCAAAGAGCAGCCCCCGGGAGCGGCATTTTTGGTCCCTTCCAAAAGCACCAGTCTGCTCTTTTGGTTCTGCCTGCCGTGCACAAAGCGTATCCTTTTTACCCTGAGTCTGTGCTTATCCATGTGGGTGAGGACTTCCTGGATTCTTTCACTGCGATAGACAAGGCAGATCCGGGCCTTGTTTTTTAAGACGCGTTTGGCTGCGGACAAAAAAACTTCCAAGCCTTCCCGGTCCTGGTCTTCGAAAGCCCCGGCCTCGATTCCGGCCTGAGCCGGGACTCGGCCCGAGCCGCGGGCATGGTAGGGGGGATTGGCCAGAGCCAGGTCAAAGGCCTCGTTGGGGAGCTTCTTTTGCTCCCGGCCCAGATCGATCTGCTCCAAAATGACATCCCGGTCCAGACCCAGCAGGCGCGCATTTTTTCTGCCCAGCTCAATCATTTCCGGCTCCCGGTCTACGGCTTTGAGACGCAGATCGCAGTCCAGATTGAAAAGGACAAGGCCCAGGCCGACCACCCCGCAACCGCAGCCCAGGTCAATGATCTCTCCCTTTGTTCCGGGGTGGGCGAAGGCGCTGAGCAAAAGGGCGTCCGCTGAGAATCTGAACCCCTGCTCCGGCTGATAAAGGCCGCGGGGAAATCTGCTGCGGGCCGCGTCCGTGTCCATCAGTCAAACAGGTGAAAGGCCAGTCCGGTTGGGAGCTTGGGATAGAAAAAAGTGGACTTGCGGGGCATGACCCGGCCGGAGCAACAGACTTCGCGCATCACTTCCATGGGCACCGGCTTGAGCAGAAAAGCAGCCTGACTGTCACCTTGACGCACCTTTTCTTTGGCCAGTTTTGCGGAAAAGGTGTAGGACAAAAAGTCTCCGGAAGACAGGTCCGCGTCAGTCAGGTCCAGGGCGGTTTCCAGAAAGAAGTGGTTCAATACATGTGAACCGATTCCGTCGAATATGTCCCGGGATTCAAATCTGGGGATAAAAAGCGTATTTGAATCCGCCAAGACAAGAATAAAGGAGTTGGCCGGGGTATTGTCCGGAAATTCGGTTGTACTTACCAAATCCCGGATTTTAAAAAACTGGGCCGCCTTTTTTGCCGCTTCCCGGAAATCGAATTCGCGGTTGTGGGAAAGGACGCGGTGATAGGGGAATATCTCCAGACCGGGGGAGGAGATATTGCTTAGGTAGGTAAACACATAGTCCCACGGACCGGGGCCCTGTTTCCGGTTTTTTTCCTCTTTATAGGCCAGGGCGGTTTCATAGCGGTGATGTCCGTCGGCAATGAACACGTTCTTGTCCGCCAGCAGCCTGCTGAACTTCTGGTTGTATTTCTCCGGAAGCACCCATAAACTGTGCCGGCATTTGTCCAGCTCGGCCACGATTTCCGGTTGCACACCGCTCATTTCTTCTCCTAGGGCGGTAAGGGTAAGTTCCGGGTCGTCAAATACGCCGAATACCGGGCTCAATTGACCCTGTACCGCCCGGGTCAGAGCCAAGCGGTCCTCTTTGGCCTTGGGATAGGTTTTTTCATGCGGATATACTTGGCCCTGGCCATACGGGGTGAGCTGCATTCCGCCCATAACCCCCCATCTTACGAGCTTTCGACCCTCCACCTCGTATTCGGTGGCCTGGAGCAAAAAAACCGGCTTTTCCCGACGCACCAGCACGCGGCTGTCTATCCAGCTTTTTATAAGCGAGGCCGCATCCTCATAAGTCCGGGGCAAATCGATATTGACCACATTGTGCCTGGTTTTATCCGCCAAGGCCTGCCTTTCCACGGCGGAGAGGACGTCGTAGGGCGGGGCCAAGACATGATCAGGGGTTATTTCCTTTCGTGTCCAATCATAACTAAAAAAAGGCAAAGGAGTAAATTTGGGCATGATCTTTAATTTGGGGTTGAGGTTAAATGTCTACTGAAAAGAGTGGAACATACCGGGCTTTTAGCCTGGGTTCTCCCCTTCAGTGGAGTTTGGCTAACAGGTTTTGCCCGCGTAGTCCAATTTGTCCGGGGCCGTTTAGCGGCTCCCAATTTACCCTTGATTTTTTTTGTGTATGCTTGTAAATGGTGCCTCTTCACGGCGAGGTAGCTCAGGTGGTCAGAGCATGCGGCTCATATCCGCAGTGTCGGGGGTTCAAGTCCCTCCCTCGCTACCAAAATAGATCTCAAATCCCGGGGATTCCCCCTGGGATTTTTTCTGTCCACAGCCGGCAACAGGGCCAAACGGTCCTGTTTCTTGACAGAGACGATAATAATACACTATTTTTATTTGTTCCTTGCTCCTGTTTAAACAGGAGCCAAAAAGACCATAAGGAGGAGTCACAAGGATGAAGAAGTACGAAACCCTGCTCTTGCTGGATCCGGAATTGGGTTCCGAGGGGCGGCAGACCCTGCTGGACAAGCTGTCCGGCATAGTGGAGCGCGACGGCGGCCAGATTGTCGAAGTGGACGACTGGGGCCAGAAGGAACTCGCTTACCCAGTGCGCAAGGTCACCCGGGGCCGCTATGTCCGGCTGGAGTACGGTCTGCCGGAGCTGAAAGTGACCGAGCTGGAGCGCAATATCCGCATCTCGGAAGGAGTATTTAAATTTTTGACCGTGAAACTGGATGACGAGTTTGTACAGGAGGCCAGCTAGGATGGTATTCAAGAAATTCACCCCGCGCAAGAAATTCTGCCGTTTTTGCGCCAACGAGGATCTACAGCTGAGCTACAAAAATCCCGACCTGCTGAACGATTTTGTCACCGACCGGGGCAAGATCCTGGCCCGGAGGATAACCGGGACCTGTGCCAAGCATCAGCGCCAGCTTACCCGGGAGATCAAGAGGGCGAGGCAGATGGCCCTTATGTACTATACTGCAACCCACAGTACAGAGGTCCGGAAGAAGACCGTATAGGGAGATGATATGCGCTTAATTCTAAGAGAAGATATAGACAGTCTGGGCAGGCTCGGGGACGAGGTGGATGTTAAGCCGGGATACGGCCGCAATTATCTCCTTCCTCAGGGCAAGGCCATGCTGGCTACCGAGGCCAATCTGCGCGCGTTCGAGACCGAGCGCAGGAAGCTGCAGAAAAAGATGGATGCGATCCGGTTCGCAGCCGAGGAACTGGCGGAGAAAATCAACTCCGCCGAAGTGGTCATTCCGGTCCGCGTCGGGGAAAACGATAAGCTGTACGGGTCGGTTACCTCGGCTCATATAGCCGATGCCCTGGAGGAAAAGGGAATAGACATCGACAAGCGCAAGATAGTGCTGGAAGATCCCATCCGGGCCTTGGGCGAATACGAACTGGAAATCAAACTGCATCCTGATGTTAAGGCCACATTACGGATACAAGTGGTCAGGCATGGCTCAGAATCAGAACAGGAAGAATCCTAGATCGTTTCCTAAAGGTAAGGAATCAGGACAAGGAGGCGGAGGCCTGGATCGGGTCTCCGCTGATCTGCTGCACAGAGTCCCCCCCCATAACCTGGAAGCCGAACAGGCGGTTTTGGGCGGGGTTTTTTTGTCCAATGCGATCATGCATGAACTGATCGACCTCCTGGACGAGAACGATTTTTATTCCCCGGCCCACCGCATTATCTACCAGGGATTTCTGGAACTGTACCGCAAAAATTCGCCAATTGATCTCTTGACTGTCTCCGATCATCTGGAAAACAGGGGGGATCTCGAGGACGTGGGCGGAGCCGCATACCTGGGTGAGCTGGCTGAAGCAGTCGCGGTCAGTTCCAGCGCCCTGCACTATGCCCAGATAGTCAAGGAAAGATCTCTGCGCCGGAATTTGATTCAGACCGCGGCCACGATCATAAGCGACAGCTTCAGTCCCGGGACCGGGGTAGAGGAGCTTCTGGACCAGGCAGAAAAAAATGTCTTTGCGGTAACGGATGCAGGGAGCAAGCCGGTCTTCCGCTCCAGCAAGGAACTTATCCAGGATGTGTTTCATCTTTTGGAGCAGCGGGTGGACCGCCAGGACCTTGTCACCGGCATCCCCTCCGGGTATCCGGATCTGGACGAGATAACCGCCGGCTTGCAACCCACAGACCTGATTATCGTGGCCGGACGGCCGTCCATGGGCAAAACCGCTTTTGCCCTGAACGTTGGTATGCGCACCGCAGCCGCCAACAGCACCCGAACGGCCGTGTTTTCCCTGGAGATGTCCAGGGACCAGCTCATGATGCGTATGCTTTGCTCTTACGGCAAGGTGGATCTGAAAAAGATGCGCACCGGCTTTTTAAACGACGAGGACTGGACCCGGCTTTACCATGCCGCTGACGACCTGTCCCGGGCCCCGATATACATTGACGATACCCCGGCCCTGTCCGGGATGGAGCTTCGGGCCAGGTGCAGGCGGCTCAAGGCGGAAAAAGGGCTGGATATGGTCATTGTCGACTATCTGCAGCTCATGCGCGGGGGCAGGAGCATCGAATCCCGGGAGCAGGAGATCTCCGAGATCTCCAGGTCGCTTAAGTCCCTGGCCAAGGAGATGGACGTCCCGGTGGTCGCCCTTTCCCAGCTGAATCGCAAGGTGGAGGACAGGACCAATCGTCGGCCCATGCTCTCCGATCTGCGTGAATCAGGGGCTATTGAGCAAGATGCGGACGTGATCATGTTCCTGTACCGGGACGAGGTTTACAATAAAAAGGAAGACAATCCCAAAAAGGGCATTGCCGAAATCATTGTCGGGAAGCAGAGGAATGGTCCGGTGGGAGTCGTGGAACTGGCCTATCTGGACCGCTACACCGCTTTTGAGAACCTGGCCGATCCGCCGGTGCCTTCCGAGGACGAGGTCCAGGTCTTGTAGCTTCTTCTTAACCGGCATGCAGCCCTTTGAATTTGCCGACCATATTCAGACACTGGAGCAGGCATGCATGCATACTACGACCCAAGCGAATTCCTGAGTCGCCACGAGCTGGAAGATCTCCAGGCAGTGCGGCTGAAAAATATCGTTCACCGGGCCACCCGGTCCAGGTTTTACCGCAACAGTTTTGTCCGGAAAAAGGTCTCGGTCCGGGATATAAATACCGCGTCTGACGTAGCTAGGCTGCCGGTGACCACCAAGCAGAACATGCGCGATGAATACCCGGACGGTCTTTTGGCCCGGCCCGTATCAGACATGGTCCGGTTGCACGCCTCGTCCGGGACCACCGGCTCTCCGACCGTGATCATGCACACGGAAAATGATCTCAATGTCTGGGCGGATCTGGTGGCCAGATGCATGCATATGGTCGGGACCCGACCCAAGGATGTCTTTCAGAACATGAGCGGCTACGGCCTGTTTACCGGCGGGCTGGGTATCCATTATGGGGCGGAAAGGCTGGGCTGCATGACCATCCCTTCCGGAGCGGGTAACAGCAAACGGCAGATAAAGCTGCTGACCGACTTTCGGGTTACCGTGGCCCATATCATTCCTTCCTATGCCCTGCATCTGGCCACAGTGTTCGAGAAGATGGGCCTGAGTCCCAGGGACACTTACCTGCGTACCTTCTTGATTGGGGCCGAGCCGCATACCGAAGAAATAAGGCAGAGGGTGGAGGAGCTGTACGGGATCAGGGCGTATAATTCTTACGGCTTGTCTGAGATGAACGGACCGGGCGTGGCCTTTGAATGCGAGTACCAGCAGGGGATGCATGTGTGGGAGGATGCTTTCCTGCCGGAAATAGTGGACCCCGAGACCCTGGAGCCGCTCCCGGAAGGGGAAGTGGGCGAGCTCGTTTTGACCACCCTGGCCCGGGAAGGGATGCCGGTTATCCGCTACCGCACGCGCGACCTGACCCGGTTTATACCCGGGGAGTGCCCCTGCGGGCGTAAGCACCGGCGTATTGATCGCATCAAGGGCCGGGCCGACGATATGTTCATCATAAAGGGGGTAAATATCTATCCCATGCAGGTGGAGAGAGTGCTTATGTCCCTGCCTGAGGTGGGCGAAAATTACGTGATCGAACTGGAGCGAGAGGGGTACCTGGACCAGATGCGGGTCAAGGTGGAAGTCAAGGATGAATCTTTTGTGGAGGACATGCGTCTTCTCAAGGGACTGCAGCAGAAGATCGCCAAGCAATTGAGCGAGGAGATACTTCTTACTCCACGCGTGGACTTGGTGGAACGCAATTCCTTGCCCCTTAGCCAGGGCAAGGCCGAGCGTGTGGTGGACAAACGCGAATCCGAGTAGGGGTTTTTTATGAACAAGGTGACCATATTTATGGGCAGCAAGTCGGACCTGCCCCAGGTAGAACCCTGCGCCGCTGTGCTGCGGGAGCTGGGTGTGGAATATGAAATGACCGTGACTTCGGCCCACCGCACCCCGGAGAGGACCGCTGAGCTGGTCCGGAAGGCCGAGAACCAGGGCTGCCGCGTCTTTATCTGCGCCGCGGGCATGGCCGCACACCTGGCTGGAGCTGTGGCCGCAAAGACCGTTTTGCCGGTCCTGGGCATCCCGATAAACGCCTCCGCGCTTGGCGGATGGGATGCCCTTTTGTCCACTGTGCAGATGCCCCCCGGTTTCCCGGTGGGGACCCTGGCTCTGGACAAGGCCGGAGCCAAAAATGCGGGCTGGATGGCCGCCCAGATCCTGGCCCTGGAAGACCCGGCCCTGGCGGAGAAGATAAAACAGGCCCGGACAGAGATGGCCGAAGCTGTAGAGAAAGCGAGCCGGGAAATCTCCGGATAGACAGGCATGAACGGCAATTTTTCTCTTACCCTTTTGACCTGCGCCTTTGCCGGCAGCCTGGTCATTTCCGCGGTTCTTGCGGCCAAAATAATCACTGTTTGTGGTCTGGTGGTTCCGGCCGGGGTGTTGGCCTACAGCGTGACCTTTATCGCCACAGACGTGATAAGCGAGATCTGGGGCAAAAAGCAGGCCCGGCAGACTGTTTTCGGCGGCTTTGCAGCCCTTTTAGTGAGCATGGTCCTTATAAAGCTGTGCCTGCTCTGGCCGCCGGCTGGGTTCTGGGAGGGTCAAGAAAGCTTTGAAGCGGTCTTGGGGCTTGCCCCGCGCATCATTCTGGCCTCCTTTACCGCCTATCTTTTGAGTCAGACCCATGACGTGTGGGCCTTTCATTTCTGGAAAAAAGTGTTTGCCGGCAGGCATTTATGGCTTAGGAACAATATCTCCACTGCCTCCTCCCAGCTCTTGGATACGCTGGTGTTCATAAGTATCGCCTTTCTGGGTACCATGCCGGTGGGGCAGCTTATCGCCGGCCAATATATAGTCAAGCTGGGCATTGCCCTTCTGGATACCCCGGTGGTGTATCTTATGGTCTGGCTTATCCGCAAAAATTTACCCCCCTCCGGCTCGTTTCCGGTGCGGACAGGGAGTTGACCATGTCCGCAGTTCTGGCCGGGGCATTCACCCTTATCCTTATTCTGTGTCTGGCCTTAAACATCTTCAGTCTCCCCGGCAATTGGCTTATTCTGGCTTTGGCCTTGATCTGGAAATGGATTTATCCCCAGATGGAAATGGGTTGGTGGCTTTTCGGGCTGGTGCTTATTTTGCTCATAGTAGGCGAGGTTTTGGAATGGGCCGGTCAGATATGGGGCGGCCGGCGCTACGGGGCAAGCAGAAAAGGGAATATCGCAGCCATAGTCGGGGCCGTGGCCGGGGCCATATTCCTGGCCCCTTTTTTGTTCGGGCTGGGGGCGCTTCTCGGGGCATTTGCCGGAGCCTACGCCGGGAGCCTTATCATGGAAAAACTGCAGGGACGCAGCCTGCAGGAGGCAGGGCGGGCCGCTCTGGGCGCCTTCTGGGGCAAGGTCTTCGGAGTGGTGGCCAAGATCGGACTGGGTGCACTCTCCCTGTTTATAATCGTCCCCCGCTTGTGGGGATGACAGGTTATCGGGTCTTGTCTGCGGATTTTTTGTAGGGCAATCTAAGAATATGCTTATTAGCACCAGGAAACACTCGAAGTTCGCAAAGTTTTTTATTTTCTTCGTGCCCTTGAAGTGTTTCCTGGTGGGCAGATAATGGTTTGTATTGTCCGTGGGGGCGGCTTTTTGGCTACCTCCTCACGGCCATCGCTGGGAAGTAATGAACCCATCGATGGGCCAAAGGGGGGGAAGGATTAAAGCCTGCGCATTCCGATGTCCCGGCGGAAATATACATCCTTGAAGCTGATCCTTTCCGCGGCCGCGTATACCTTGTCCCGGGCCTCGCGTAGATCCTTTCCGAGCCCGGTCACGCCCAGCACTCTCCCCCCGTTGGTCACGGTCTTGCCCTGATTTATTGCAGTCCCGGCATGGAATATCTCCAGGTCTGCGTACAGACTTTCCGCCTCCCTGAGTCCGGAGATGACCTGTCCTTTCTCGTATCTCCCCGGATAGCCGCCCGCGGCCAGGACCAGGCACATGCTGTGCTCCGGTTTTATTTTGATCTCTTTTTCCTTTAGATTGCCCTGCACGCAGGCGAGCATTATGTCCACCAGATCGCAGTCCAGGCGCATCAAAAGGGGCTGGCACTCCGGATCTCCGAAACGAACGTTGTACTCCAGCACTTTCGGCCCTTGAGCGGTAATGATCAGTCCGGCGTAAAGTACTCCCTTAAATGGACGGTCCATACCTTCCAGGTGTTGGACTATGGGCCGGATAACCAGTTCGGCTGTCTGTTGGATATTTTCCGGGGGCAGTACCGGCGCCGGGCTGTATGCACCCATCCCCCCGGTGTTCGGACCGGTGTCCCCTTCCCCGATCCGCTTGTGGTCCTGGGAAGAGGGCAGAAGGGCGATGTCGTGCCCGTCGCAAAAAGCCAGAAAAGAGACCTCCTCTCCCTGCAGGGCTTCCTCAATGACCACTCTTTTCCCGGCCGAGCCGAATTTCTCCCGGACCATCATCTCTTCCAGGGTGTTCACCGCCTCTTTTTGGGATTCAGCCACGACCACCCCCTTGCCGGCCGCAAGCCCGTCTGCCTTGATCACCAGGGGCGGATCGGTGGCCCGGACATAATTTTTCGCGGTCTCGAATTCGTCAAAGGCCGCGTAGTCTGCAGTGGGCACCTCGGCCTCGGTCATGAGCGATTTGGCAAAGGCCTTGCTTCCTTCGAGCTGGGCGCAGAAGGCCCCGGGACCGAAGCAGGGGATGCCCTCCTTTTCCAGGGAGTTGCTGAGCCCCAGTACCAGCGGTTCTTCCGGACCAACCACCACTAGATCGATTTTTTTCTCCCGGCACAGATGGACTATGGATGGGATGTCCGCAGCCTCGACTGGGATATTCTCCCCAAGGGCGGCCGTTCCTCCGTTTCCTGGTGCGATGTATAGCTTTTCGGTCAGCGGGCTCTTGTTTATTTTCCAGGCCAGGGCGTGTTCCCGGCCGCCCGAGCCGACAATAAGGATGCGCATGTAAACCCTCCTGAATCGTATTTAGCTCGAAAGTGTTCTACGTCCTTTTAAACAATTTTTCCAGGCTTTGCCCGTCCCATACCGAGCTGACCGGCCGGCCGTGCGGGCAGAAGTCTTTGTTCGGGCATCGGAGCCATTTGCTTATAAGGCCCAGGGCCTCGTCCCGGGTCAGCTTTTGCCCGGCCTTGATCGCTGATTTGCAGGACAGGGTTATGAGCATCTTTTCCGAATCCGGCTCGCGGTCGGAGAGGATGTCTCGGACATACTCCCGGCCCTTTTCCGGGGACAGCCATTCCGGGACCGCGGTTAAAGTAAGTGAGTTTTGCCCAGTCTTAAAGGAGAATCCCAGCCGGAGCAATTCCCCGCGCACCCGGGCCAGGGCCTGTTTCTCCGCGTTTTTTGCGGCGATCTCCAGGGGGAGCAGGAGCTTTTTCTGCCGCGGGTTTTCCTTTCTGCGGCATATGTCTTCGTACAGGATCCTTTCGTGCATTGCATGCTGATCCAGGATGACAAGCCCTTTGGAGCTATCCGCCAGGAGATAGGTGTCCAGGATCTGGCCCAGATAGCGCAGATCAACACCGGTCTTGGGCGGGGATTCCTCTTCTTGCCCCCTTGAGAGGCTGCCAAATATTTCCGGTCCAAAGTCGGGTTCCGGCTGCGGCGAGGACCACAGGTGCATTTTATTGCTGCCTTCGCCGGTGCCGTATCCTCTCCTGGTTTCGGGTTCCCTGATTTTAGTCCTACAAGGATGCGCCGGATTTAAGCCTGTTTTTGACGGCTGGCATTTTTGGACTTCCGGCCCGAATATCTGAGCCACCGCTTTTTTGACCAGGGTAAATATTTCGCTTTCATTAAAAAAGCGCACTTCAGTTTTTGCCGGGTGGGTGTTTACATCCACTTCCTCGAAGGGGAGGTCTATGAAGACCACCGCCTGCGGATATTCCCGAGACAAAAGACTCCCCTTGTATGCCGCGCGTACCGCGGACAAAAGCATTTTGTCCGCGACCGGGCGGTTGTTCACATAGAAATATATACGGTCAGCCCGGCCCTGGGCCGTATCCGGCCTGCCAGCCAGGCCGTGAATCGTCCAGTCGCCAGAGGATAGATAAAAGTCCTGCAGTCCCTCGCAGACTTTCTGCGGCCAGATCTCCTTTAGTCGGGCGGCAAGGTCCTGCCCGGCATAAAATCTCCTTATGGATTTGTCCCGGACAAAGAACTCAAAGTCTGTTTGCGGACGGGCCAAGGCCATGCGGCTGAATATTTGCAGGCACTTTTTGTGTTCTGTGTTCACGGTTTTTAAGAATTTCAGCCGGGCCGGGGTATTGGAGAACAGGTTCTTGACGGTCACTTCCGTGCCTTTGTCCAGGGCCACTGGACGGCCCTCGCCGACCTGTCCCTGGTCGACCTCCAGGCAGTATCCTTCCGCGGAATCCGGAGTGATAGACTTCATTTCCAGTCTGCTCACCGAGGCGATACTGGGCAGGGCCTCGCCCCGAAAACCAAAGCTTTTTATGCGCTCCAGGTCGGGCAGGGATTGTATCTTGCTGGTGGCGTGCCTGGTCAGGGCAAGGGGGATTTCTTCGGCGGCCATGCCCTGGCCGTCGTCCTTGACCCGGATAAGTTCCTGCCCGCCTTGGCTGATGCTGACCTGAACATTGCCGGCCCCGGCATCCAGGCTGTTCTCCAAGAGTTCCTTGACCACGCTGGCCGGACGTTCCACTACCTCGCCTGCTGCGATCTGGTTCTGCAGTTCCGGGGGCAGGATGCGGATGGACATATCAGCCCCCGACAGTGCCCAGGTTGAGCAAGTTTATCCGCACCTCGTATCTGTTGTCGTAGTCCTTGCGGTCCATGATGAAATCCACGGAAAAGCACTGGTGCAGATAAGTTATTGTCATGCTCCGCTCCAGATATTCATCCTCGGCTATATCCTTGCGCACAGTACCGGTCAGCCTCCAGTTGGGAATAAAATCCACCCGGGCCCCCAGTTTCATTATCTCCAATTCCTCGTCCCGGCTCCGCTTGTATTCATCTATTTCTCTGCGGTAGTCCATCCCGAACCACACGGCACCAATGTCGTCTTGATAAAGGCGGAGCATATGCTCGTGTTCGGTGATCTCTTTCAGATACGGGGAGTACCAGGACCTGTTTACCAAGCTTATCCAATCCTCGGGCTTTAAGGTCAGATCGATCAAAATATCGGAAAACGGCCGCCGGGGGTATTTGTCCCGGTCCTCTTGCCTGCGGGCCTCGCGTAGGTCGTAGCTCTGTTCCAGATTGAGGCGCAGGAAATCCAGGTAACTCTTTTTGAGCTGGGTAGAGTTGCCTTCCGAGGAGGGGACAATGGAGTCTTTCCGCCGGGTAAAGACATTGTCCAGGGAATAGGTGAGTTCGTCCTTTGCGGCCAGGCGGTCCAAAGAGTCGAATTTGGGCAGCTCCTCCTGATCTTTTTCCGGACGGTAAAAATACTCAATATCCGGCTGGAATTCGTGCTTTATTTTGGTCCACCTGGAGGCGTTTACACCGTGCGTTTCCGGCTTGAGTGGGGAAGACAGGTCATAGATCCGAAAGAGCTGGGAATAGGCGTCCACTGAAAAGTCATAGACCCCCCGGGTCTGGATTTTGTCCTCTGTATTGCGTATCTCCGGATCGTTTTCAAACCGGTCTATGGAATAGATAGTCTCCCTCCATCCGGCCTTGGGCGTGAGAGTAAAAAAAGGTGTATTCCAGGGCAGGCTAACGCGGGGATGGATATCGAGCCGTGAACCCCGGGTCCCGTATTCTCGCCAGAAATAGACCGCCTGGTTATCCGCTTCTATTTCCAGCGGCGTGCCGGGGATTCCGGTCCGGTATAAGTTATAGTTGATCTCCGGCAGTCTCTGTACCGTGGGGTTGTACTTCTCGTCCAGGTTGTTGTTTTTGTATCTGAGATTGTCTTTGTATACGATGCGGGCGTCCAGACCGGTGTGTGCCCAATTGCGGTTTACGCTCAGGATGTTTTCCCGGGTCAGGGCGTCGTTGTCGTCTATGTCCCGGCCGTAGTGCTCCATAAATTGCTCCCGGCTTTCCTGGAAGCCGGAATATCCGGAATCGAACTCGCGCAGATAGTTTTGGTCCGAGACATAGTCCACATCCAGCTTTACCTGCCAGTCTCGGAGGAAAGTGGCGTCGTATTTGCCCCGGATCCAGAAGCGATTCTCGTTTGGCCGGATTAGGCCGTCGTCGTCGAATTGCGAGTCCTCGTCCTCCTCGGTGTTTGCGGTCTTATTGTCCCGCATCCAGTCGGCCCTGAAAAGGGCCTGATCGCTTAAGTTCGGGGTACTCCTGAATTCCAGGCCCTGCATGAGCCCTCGCCGGGAGTAGAAGTTCTCATAAAGGGTTATATCGTTTTCCTCGTCAATGACCTGGAAATAAGGCTGGTTTATATTTGTCCCCAAGCGGTCGCTGGTTCCTATTTCCGGACGCAGAAAACCGCTTTGCCGCTTGGTCTTGACCGGGATGAACATAAAAGGGGAGTACATGACCGGGGCGTTTTTGACCCGGAAGCGGGGGTTCCACAGGTCGGCGTAGCCATCTATGGTCAGGCTCCCGCTGGAGGTCTTAAGCGACCAGGCCGGGGTATCCCCGTCGCAGGAGGTGACAGTGGCCTCTTGGAATGCATAGGTGTTTGCCCCGGTCTTTTTCAGTTCTTTGCCCTTGAAATAGATGTGCTCCCGGTCCAGAAAGATCTGACCGTTCTTTACCCAGCCGACTTTGTTCTTAAGGTCGAACTCTGCCTTCTCCCCCTGCATGAAGTCTTGGTTCCACTTGGCCCGGACATCGCCTTTAAGAAAGACCCAGTTCGTTTCTGGATAGTATCGGGCGTAGTCTGCCCGCATATAATCTTCCCCGCGGTGGATGTGCACGTTGTCGAAGGCCTCCACTATCTGGGCGGATTTGTCCCCCTTGACCCGGTCCGCCTCCAGCCGCCACGGTTCGCTTGGTTCCTCTGCGGCCAGGAAGGGAGGGCAAAGCAAAGAAAAAAACACCACTCCCAGAGTAAGGAGTAAAAGAGTGGGCAGGCCGGTTAGTCCGGCATGCCCTTGCGTCCCAATTCTCCGAGATGTTGTTTTTTGTCGCTGGTGACCGGGGTTCATATCTTGTCCGCGAACATGAGGATGCCCAAAAGAATGAAGGCTGCGGCCCCTATTTTCCGAATCGTTTCTCCGGGGATGTAATTGCAGATGATATTGGCGAAAGTCACCCCCAGCAGAGTGACCAGGACCAGGGCCAGAGAAGCCCCGATAAACACAGTGGCCGGCTTTTGGGTTTTGGCTGTAAGCAGTATGCAGGCCAGCTGGGTCTTGTCCCCGAGTTCAGCCAGAAAAAGGGTCAGAAATGTGGTCCCCAAAAGTTTTATGTCCATCGGATGCATTCCTAATGGATTGGAAGTTGACGACTCCTCCCGTTCAACGGGCAGGTCTGCTGGATATCGGCCAATTGGCCGTCTACGGGTCCGGAAGCGAATCCGTCCCAAAATCAGGGTTGCCTTTGCCCCCCTGTTACCGGTATTGCACACAGAGCAACCCGGACTTAACCAAAATAACAAAATTTTTCCAGGAGGAATTTGCGGGCCGGCCGCCAGAGGCCGCCCGCTTTTGAGTATATGGAAAACACCCAGAAAATTTCCAGAGAACTGGCTTTTGAGGATAGTTCCTTGCTTCAGGATTTGTGCGGGCCGCAGGGGGAAAATCTGAGGCTTATCGCCCGGGCGGCCGGAGTGGAGTGTGAGACCCGCGGGAACGCGATTTACATCTCCTCCTCTGATCCTTCGGACCTGGACATGGTCAAAAACCTCCTGGTCCAGTTCTCAGAACTCCTCAAAGGCGGATTCCGGCTGGATTCAAGGGATATAGAGGCCGGCATCCGGATTTTGTCCCGCGATCCGAGTGCATCGCTGAAAAAAATGTTCCGTAAAGACTCCTGCGTGACCACTCCCAGGCGTACGGTTGTCCCCAAGACACTCAGTCAAAGGGATTATCTGGAGTCCATCAGAAACCATGACCTGGTTTTTGGGATCGGTCCGGCCGGAACCGGGAAGACCTATTTGGCGGTCTCTTTGGCTGTGGCCGCCTTGATGCAGAGGTCTGTTTCCAGGATAGTCCTGACCCGGCCGGCCGTGGAGGCGGGGGAAAGGCTCGGCTTCCTCCCCGGGGACCTCATGGAAAAGGTAAATCCCTATCTGCGGCCTTTGTATGATGCCCTGCACGATATGCTGGACTTAAGAAAGGTGCAGGAGCTTATAGAGTCCGGGATAATCGAGGTTGCCCCTCTGGCCTTTATGCGCGGCCGGACGCTGAACGACGCCTTTATCATTCTGGACGAGGCTCAGAACACCACTCCGGAGCAGATGAAGATGTTTTTGACCCGGATGGGCTTTGGGTCCCGGGCCGTGGTCACTGGCGATGTTACCCAGATCGACCTCCCGGGAGGCGCCAATTCCGGTCTTGTTCAAGGTGCGGAAATCTTGAAAAATGTCCAGGGGGTGGATATTGTCCGCTTCGACGACCGGGACGTCATCCGCCACGATCTAGTGGCGCGGATTATCAAGGCCTATGACAGGTTCGAAAAAGGACGCACAGACTAATATCCCACGCCAGCACCGGGGCAAGGGCCTTTTATTTTTGGCCCTTTTGGTTTTGTCCGTTCTATACGGGATAAATTTCCAGCCACGGATTACCGTTTTTTTGGCCGGGGAGGTGGCGGATCGGGATGTCACCGCCACTCAGGCCCTTCTGATTGAGGACGAGGAATCCACCAAGGCCAGGAGGGAGCAGGTGGCCAAGAGCCAGCCCCCTGTGTTCGATCTGAGCCTGGAGCCTTTGAGCCATCTGCAAAAGAAGGTGGATCAGGTCCTGCAGACCGTGGACGAGGTCGATCCTTCCCGGCCGGAGAAATTTAGCGCCACCCTGGATGAGACGGATATCGACCTATCTTCTTCGGCCCTGAAGGCCTGGAAGAATCCGGAATTGAGAAAGATATACCGGGAGAAGATAAAGCCCTGGATCAAAGACCGCTATGAACAGGGCATAGTTGCGGATGGCGATTTTTTAAGCCAGTACAAGTCCGGGATCCTTATCCGCAGGTTGCACGGAGGGATGGAGACCCTGGAGATGGATATACGCAGGATTGGTGATGTCCAGTCCCTGGAGCGCGATTTTTCCGAATTTCTGCGCCGCGGAATCAATCTGCGCCTGCGCTCCAGAAACGCGGTTGAGGAGCTCATAGTCCCGCTACTGCGTCCCAATCTGACCCTGAATCAGGAGAGCACCGAGCAAAGGCTGGATCAGGTCCTGAACCAGGTGGACCCGGTCTATCACCGTGTGGCCAAGGGCGAGATCGTGGTCCGCAAGGGGGAGAGGGTTACCCCGGATCAGCAGAAGAAACTCCAGGCCCTTTTCCGGTACAAGCCGAAATATTTCAGCCCGGGGAGATCTTTGGGGCTTTTTTTGATGCTGGGAGCCGCAGCCGGGGTGTTTTTCGCGGTTTGCCCCAACTGGACCAGCAAGGTCAGGCTGCGGGAGCGGGATATTTCCTTTATTGCCATGGTCACCCTGGTCCTCGGCTGCTGCGCCAAGTTTTTGGGCCTTGCCGCCGATCCCCTGACCTCTTCTTTGTCCACGGTTAATCCGGGTTTTTTTGCCTACTCCCTGCCGGTCATGGGCGGGGCCGGGCTTTTGTGCCTGTTCCTGCGTCAGCGGATATGCGTACTGGCAGCAGTGTTTCTTTCTCTGGTCTGTACTATCCTTCTGGATGAGGGGATAACCGTCTTTTTGTACTTTCTGGCCGGGTCGTTTCTGTATATTTTTCTCCTCAGTCGGGCGAGCACAAGGCTGCAGGTATTAAAGAGTCTGTTCCCCCTGGCCGGGCTGCTTATTGTCATCTGGACGGGTGTGAATCTGGCTGCCTGGGAGTCCTGGATGTATCTGGGAAGCGGCACAGTGTTTGTCTTGGCCGGCGCCTTTTTCTCCCTGGTCATAGTCTTGGCCTTCAGTCCTATGGTGGAGTATGCCCTGGGCTATACCTCGATCTTCCGGCTCATGGACATGATGAACCTGGAGCAGCCCCTGCTTCAAAGGCTTATGATCGAGGCGCCGGGGACCTACCATCACAGTCTGGTGGTCTCCAATCTGGTGGAGGCAGGCGCGAGAAAGATAGGCGCGGATTCTTTGCTGGCCAAGGTGGCCGCCCTGTATCACGATATTGGTAAGCTCAAAAACCCGGAATATTTCATAGAGAACCAGTACGGCGGGAAAAACAGGCATGACAAGCTGGCCCCGTCCATGAGTGCACTCATCCTTATTTCCCATGTCAAAAAAGGCGTGGAAATGGCCAGGGATAACAGCCTGGGCGAGGAGATAATTGATCTGATTCAGCAGCACCATGGGACCAGTCTTATAGCCTGGTTCTACAACAAGGCCGTGGAGCGGGCTGGAAACAAAGCCGATAAAAAGATCCGGGAAGAGGAATTCCGGTATCCGGGGCCCAAGCCGCAGACCAAGGAGGCCGGATTGCTGCTTTTAGCGGATGTCATCGAGGCCTCCAGCCGGACCCTGGTCGAACCCACTCCGAGCCGTCTCAAGGGACATATCCAAAATACCATCCGCAGAGTATACACCGAGGGGGAGCTGGACGAATCCGAGCTTACCCTTCGCGAACTCTATGTCCTGGGGGAGGTGTTTCTGAAGATATTAACCGGGATCTTTCACCAGCGCATTGACTACCCGGTGGAGAGAAAAAAGATTGAATCCAGGGAATCCAGCCCCGGGAACAAGAAGCTTCCTCCCGGAGGGAAGGATAAGCAGCCGGAATGAAGCTTGCAAGGGCTTGGGGCAGGGTTAATAGTGATTTGTTTTGTCCCCCGAGCACAGCAAATAGGCCCTTTGGAGCTGTTTTGCCGGGTGGTGGGGCCGCAATATGTTTTTAAATGCGTCTTTAATCCCTGCTGAGGTTTAGGACAATGGATATCGTTCTTGATTATGAACCGTTTTGCCTGCTATCTTTGGGTCTGGACAGGCGTTTTGTGCTCAGGCTTTTGTCCCGGGTGGCCTCTTTTACCGCCGCGGGCGAAAGCGCAGGGGTGGAAGTCTTTGTCTGCGGCGACAGGCGTATGGCCGGATTGAATGAGCGCTTTCTGGGCTGTCCGGGGCCGACGAATGTATTGAGCTTTCCAGATGGCCGGGGCGGAGGGCAGGTGGCAATAAGCTGGCGGGCCGTAAGCCGGGAAGCGGTCCTTTTCCGCTGTCCGGTTTTGGAGCATTTTATCCGTCTCCTGACCCATGGTTTTCTGCATTTGGCCGGGTTTGAGCATTCCCGGGAGATGTATGATCTGACTGAACAGGCTGTGCAGGCGGGCCTGAGCACCCCGGGAGCGGACGAACTCCCGGGTTCTTTTGACCGATTGGCGGGCGGGGTATGAAAATATTGGTTGTTTTGCCTATGTACGGAGGCTCCCTGCCGGTGGGCAGGTACTGCGCAAGCGCCCTTGAACGGCTCGGACATCAAGTGGATGTGTTTGACGCCCCGGTGTTCAAGACCGCTTTTGACGGGCTGAAGGGCCTCAAGGTCTCCTCTTCCAGCCTGGACCATCTGGAGAACAGCTTTTTGCAGGTGGTCTCCTCAGCGGTTCTGGCCAAAGTGGAGACCATGCAGCCAGGGCTGGTCCTGGCCCTGGCCCAGGCCCCGCTCAGCCGGCAGGCCCTGTCCAGGCTGCGCCAGCAGGGTGTGCCTACTGCCATGTGGTTTGTGGAGGATTTCCGGGTATTTCAGTACTGGCGCAGTTTTGCCCCCTACTATGATTTTTTTGCCGTTATCCAGAAGCAGCCCTTTTTTGAGGAATTGAAGAAAAGTAAGGTCCGGGAGTTTATGTATCTTCCTCTGGCCGCGGATCCTGAATTCCACCGCCCTCTGCAGCCGGACTCAGTGGAAAAAAGGCGGTTTGGCAGCGATATTTCTTTTCTGGGTGCCGGCTATCCGAACAGGCGCAAGGCCTTTGGGTCTCTCCTTGGCTATGATCTTAAGATCTGGGGCACTGAATGGGACGGGGCGGCCGAACTGAAACCTTTTGTCCAGATGCAGGGCAGGCGCATCGAACCGGAGGAGGCGGTGCGGATATTTTGCGCAACCAAGATAAACCTGAACCTGCATTCCAGCATACAGGCGGACCAGGAGGTAGTCCCCGGGGACTTCGTAAATCCGCGGACGTTTGAGCTTGCTTCCTGCGGGGCTTTTCAGCTGACTGACGAACGGAGCCTTTTGCCGGAACTCTTTTCCCGGGAAGAGGTAGTCACTTTCACAACTATCAATGATTTAAAGGATAAAATTGATTACTTTCTGACCCGGCCGCAGGAAAGGCTGATCTTTGCCGAGCGGGCTAGAAAGCGGGTTCTTGCCGAGCATACCTATGAGCACCGCATGGCTCGGCTTTTGGACCGCATGTTTGCAGCCGGGCTTTTGGACGGCAAAAAGACGGAAGGAGATGACCTCTTGAGCGAGGCGGATCCCGAGCTGCAGGGCCGGATTAAAGAGCTTTTGGACAGGTACAGGCTGTCTCCGGGGGTGGGGTTTGAGGATTTGGTTTTTCACATCCGCCGGGCCGAAGGCAGGCTGGATGACCTGGAGACCAGCCTGCTCTTTCTGGACGAATGGAAAAAGCAGTACAATAAATAGGCGGGGTCTTGAAGCCGGCTTCTTTCTTAAATCTACGCCCAGCTCGAGGGCTCAAAGGCATAGATCGCAAAGGGGATAAAAAGGCCAGGGAAGGGAGCAAAAGAAGGTAGTCTTATCCTTGGCGCGAAAAACAGCAGAGATAAGGCTTGCCACGCCTTATGGCGTTACGGCCCCGGTTATTCATGGAGGCAAGCCCGAATTTTTGAGAGCACTCTTTAGAATAAAACCGCCGTCGGCGGCATTTAGAGGTCATTAATATCTGGTTTGGCGCAAGAACTATAAACAGATAAAGGCGAAATAATTATGCACAAACGCAGAACAGGCATATGCCCGGAAGGTACGGCGGCACTTGCAGTGTGCGCCTCGGCAACACTGGTTTTTGCCCTGCTTGAATGGGCTCTTCCGGCCCTTCTGGGCCTGATTGCTTTTGTTTTCGGCCTCAATTTTTTCCGCGATCCGGAACGGGTGATACCCGGGGAAGATGGGAAGGCAGTGTCCCCGGCGGACGGAAAGGTGGTCCGGCTGGACACGGATTCTGACCCGTTCACCGGGGAAAAGAGAACAGTGGTCTGCGTGTTCATGAACGTGTTTGACGTGCATGTGAACAGGATGCCTGTGGCCGGGACGGTGCAAAGGTTCAGATACTTTCCGGGCCGGTTCATAAACGCCTCTCTGGACAAAGCCTCCAAGGAGAACGAGAGATGCGCCACGCAGATCCGGGACGAAGAGGGAGAGCTGTGGACCGTGGTCCAGATTGCCGGGCTGGTGGCCAGGCGTATAGTTGTCTGGGCCGAGGAAGGAGATCACCTAGCCAGGGGGCAGAGATACGGGATGATCAAATTCGGGTCCAGGCTTGACCTTTATATGCCTTCCGGATATGCTTCCGCTGTCAAGGTCGGGGACAAGGTCCTGGCCGGACAAAGCATTCTCGGAGAGAAACAAAAATAATATGCCAGAGGAAAGTGGCCCCCGATTTAAAGGGTTTTATATCTTGCCCAATCTCTTGACTACAGCCAGCATGTTTTCTGGATTCTGGGGAATATTGGCTGCAGTGGGGGGCCGTTTTGAGCTTTGTGCAGTGTGTATCCTTATCAGCTGTTTCTTTGACGGCATGGATGGGAAAGTCGCCCGTCTGACCAAAACGGGTTCGGATTTCGGGGTCCAGTTTGACTCCCTGGCCGACTTGGTCTCTTTCGGAGTGGCCCCGGCCATTATGACCTATCTGTGGCAGACCCAGAATCTGGGCCGGCTCGGCGTGACCATTAGCTTTTTGTTTGTGGCCAGCGGGGCATTGCGCTTGGCCAGATTCAACATCCAGAGCAAGTCTCCCTCCTCCGGCAAATTTTTCATCGGGCTGCCCATACCGGCTGCGGCTTGCACCCTGGCTACTCTGGTCCTTTTCAGCCGGTATCTCCCCCAGGGTTTCGCTTACACGGTCCTGCCCTGGTTTACCCTTGTTTTGGCCCTGGTCCTGGCCCTGCTCATGGTCAGCCAGGTCAAGTACGCCTCGTTCAAGGAAGTGGAGGCTATCCGTGCCCACCCCTTCACCAGCACGGGGACGGTCATCTTCCTGTTTGTCCTGGTGGCTTCAGAGCCGAGGCTGTTTGGCTTCCTCTTCTTTATGGGCTATTTGCTCTCCGGGGTGCTTTATTCCTTTCTTTTTCTTCCCCTACGCAAAGATACCAACCTACGGGAGTCCCTCAGGGAACTCTCGTAAAATATTCTAAACCTCATATCTCATAATCTTATGTGCGCACTCGGGTCCTGATTTTCCGGGCGGGCGGCCCTGCGTTTCTGCCCGGTAGCCGCAAGACCTGAATTTGCGCTGGCAGATGCGAGCAAGCAGGGTCTTAATGGCTGAACTTAAAAACAAAATGGAGCATAGATATGTCGGATAAGATATTTATTTTCGATACTACATTGCGTGACGGTGAGCAGTCCCCCGGGGCGACCATGAACACCCGGGAAAAGGTCCGCCTGGCCAGGCAGCTGGAGCGGCTGGGAGTCGACGTGATCGAGGCCGGCTTCCCGGTGGCCAGCACCGGGGATTTCGAGGCGGTCCAGGAGATTGCCTCTGCAGTGGAAAAATGTGAGGTGGCTGGGCTCTGCCGCTGCATGCCCGGGGATATTGAGCGGGCCTGGGAGGCGGTAAAGCATGCCGTCCGTCCTCGGATACACGCCTTTTTGGCCACCTCGGACATCCATATGGAGTACAAGCTGAACAAGTCCCGGGAGGAAGTCCTGGAACTGACCAGATCCGGCGTGTCCCTGGCCTCTTCTTTATGCTCGAATGTGGAGTTTTCCGCAGAGGATGCCTCCCGTTCGGACCCGGATTTTTTGGTTCAGGTGGTGCAGACGGCTGTAGATTGCGGGGCCACGGTGATAAATATCCCGGATACTGTGGGCTATACCCTGCCCGAGGAGTTTGCCGGGCTCATCCGGCATTTGCGGGAGAATGTCAGCGGGGCGGATCAGGTGGTCTTCAGCGTGCACTGCCACAACGATCTGGGGATGGCCGTGGCCAATACCTTGTCCGCACTCAAGGCCGGGGCCCGTCAGGCCGAGGTCACCCTGAGCGGAATCGGGGAAAGAGCGGGTAACGCCGCCCTGGAAGAAGTGGTCATGGCCTTGAACGTACGCCGGGATTTTTATCAGTTGGACACAAATGTGGATACCACGCAATTATATCCGGCCTGCAGGCTGCTGTCTATGATCATTGGCCAGCCCATACCCCCAAACAAGGCGGTCACCGGGGCCAATGCCTTCGCCCACGAGTCCGGAGTGCATCAGGCGGGAATGCTCAAAAATCGCCAGACCTATGAGATAATGACCCCGGAGAGCATAGGCAAGGAAGCCAGCGACCTGGTCATAGGTAAGCATTCCGGCCGGCACGCGGTCCAGAATAAGCTGGAGGACCTGGGGTATCGGCTGAGCCGGGAGGACCTGGATCAGGTCATGCAGGTATTAAAGGACCTGGCCGATCGCAAAAAAAATATCTATGTCGAGGATGTGGAGGCGGTGGTCCTGGAAGAGGTCTTCCGTATCCCGGACCGCTACCGCCTGATATACCTGAGTTCCATTTCCGGGAACATGGCCATCCCCACTGCGGTGATAAAGATGCAGGTCCATGAGCAGGAGAAACAACTGGCCCATTTTGGGGCCGGGCCCATTGACGCGGTATTTAATACCATTGACCAATTGGTCGGTAAGAGCCCCAATCTGGTTCGCTATTCTGTGAACGCCATCACCGGTGGGTCTGACGCCCAGGGCGAGGTCACGGTCCGCCTGGAAGAAAACGGAATGAATGCGGTGGGAAGGGCCGCTGATTCGGACATAATCATATCCAGCGCCAAGGCATATATAAACGCCTTGAACCGGCTGGCTAAAAAAGAGGAGGAAGGCGTATGCCCCAGACCTTAGCCGAAAAAATCCTGGCTATGCATAGCCTCGAAAAAGGGGTCTCTCCGGGGCGGATCGTTCGCTGTCGGGTGTCTATGGTCTTGGCCAATGATATCACCGCGCCACTGGCCATAGATTCATTTAGCCAGATGGGGGCCGCCACGGTCTTTGACCGGGACCGGGTGGCCCTGGTCTGCGACCATTTTACCCCCAATCGGGATATCGCTTCCGCCCAGCAGGTGAAAAAAGTGCGTGAGTTCGCCCGGGAACAGGGCATAACCCATTATTACGAAGGGGGTGAGTCCGGGGTGGAGCACGCCCTTTTGCCGGAGCTGGGCCTGGTCGGCCCCGGGGATATTGTCATCGGCGCGGACAGCCATACCTGTACTTATGGCGCGCTCGGGGCCTTTGCCACCGGTCTGGGCAGCACGGACGTGGCCGCGGGCATGGCCTTGGGCGAGACTTGGTTCAAGGTCCCGGAGAGCATCCGGGTGGAGATAAACGGCCGCATCCCCCCGGATGTCTGCTCCAAGGACATTATTCTTAAGGCGATCGGCGAACTCGGAGTAGACGGGGCCCTGTACCGGGCCCTGGAATTTTCCGGAGAGACCGTGCAGGAAATGGATATAGAGGCCCGGATGACAATGGCCAATATGGCCATTGAGGCCGGGGGTAAGGCTGGTCTGTTTGCCGCGGACAAGGCCACCGCGGCATACTGCCGGGAGCACAATCGCAGGGATGCCCCGGAGATGTATCCGGATGAGGGGGCAAAATATTCAAGCCGGGTAGACATAGATGCGTCCGGACTCGTCCCGCAGGTGGCCTGTCCGCATCTCCCGGACAATGTCTGTGCGGCCCGGGAGCTCGGGGATGTCCGGGTGGACCAGGTGGTTTTGGGGTCGTGTACCAACGGCCGGATCAGCGATCTGCGCCAGGCGGCCGAGATCATCCGGGGCAGGCATGTGGCTCCCGGAGTGCGGTTCATTGTTCTCCCGGCCACTCCCGCAGTCTACAGTGTCGCCCTGAAAGAAGGGCTCTTGGAGATATTTCTACAAGCCGGGGCGATTATTGGTCCTCCCACCTGCGGTCCGTGTCTGGGTGGACATATGGGTATCCTGGCCGAGGGCGAGGTCTGTCTGGCCACCACTAACCGCAATTTTAAGGGCCGTATGGGCAGTCTGGACAGCTTCGTCTATCTGGCCGGTCCCAGGGTGGCCGCGGCCACTGCGGTACAGGGCCGTATATCCGATCCGGGAGAAATTCAGTAACCACAGCATATTAAAGGAACAACTATGCAGTATACAGGACATGCCCGCAGGGTAGGGGATCATATCGACACGGACGCCATAATACCGGCCCGTTTTCTGGTGACCAGCGATGCCCTGGAGCTGGGAAAATACTGTTTTGAGGGCCTGGAAAGCGGCTGGATTGACCGGGTTAAAAAGGGCGACATCCTGGTGGCGGGCAAGAACTTCGGCTGCGGGTCCTCAAGGGAGCACGCGCCTTTGGCTATACTGGGGGCGGGGATCCCGGTGGTGCTCGCGCACAGCTTCGCTCGTATTTTCTACCGCAACGGATTCAATATGGGGCTTTTGCTCCTGGAACTCGGTGATGCGGTGCAACGTATCACTGAAGGCGAAGACCTGGAGGTGGATGCAGCAACAGGCCGGGTCAAAAACCTCTCCAGCGGGGAGGCCTTTGATACCAGTCCGGTGCCGGATTTTATGCGTTCACTGCTTCAGGCCGGGGGGCTTGTTTCCTATGTGCGCAAACAATTGCAGAAAAGGGGTGGACATGAGTTATAAACTGGCGGTCCTTTCCGGAGACGGGATAGGTCCGGAGATTGTCCGGGAAACAGTTCGGGTCCTGGACGCGGTCGCAGAAAAAAGCGGATTTTTGCTGGAGAAGACTCACGGGCTCATAGGCGGGGCAGCAGTGGACGCGACCAAAGGCCCCTTGCCCAAGGAAACCGTGGACATATGCCGGAAAAGCGATGCGGTCCTGCTCGGCGCGGTGGGCGGACCGAAATGGGACGGTCTGGATCCCGCACTCAGGCCGGAAAAAGGTCTTCTGGGTATAAGAAAGGAGCTGGGGCTTTTCGCCAATCTTCGCCCGGCCCGCACCTTCCCGGATCTGGCCGAGGCCTCTCTTTTGCGCGCGGACATCGCGGCCAAAGGTCTTGATCTCTTGGTGGTCCGGGAGCTGACCGGGGGTATTTATTTCGGGGAGCCGCGGGGTGAAAGGCACCTGGACGGGCAGAGGGCCGCTTACAACACCATGATCTATACCGAATCCGAGGTGCGTCGCATTGCCCGGATTGCCTTTGAGGCGGCGGAAAAGCGCAGGAAGATGGTCTGTTCGGTAGACAAGGCCAATGTCCTGGAAGTCTCCCGTCTGTGGCGGGAGGTTGTCGAGGAGGTGGCCAAAGAGTATCCGCATGTCCAGCTTACACACATGTATGTGGATAATGCGGCCATGCAGCTGGTCCGTGATCCTTCCCAGTTTGACGTCCTGGTTACCGGGAACTTGTTCGGGGACATTCTTTCCGATGAGGCGGCGGTTATAACCGGGTCTATCGGGCTGTTGGCTTCGGCCTCGTTGGGGGAATCCGGGCCGGGGCTGTTCGAGCCCATTCACGGTTCCGCCCCGGATATAGCTGGACAAAATGCGGCCAATCCCTTGGCCGCTGTGTTGTCCGGGGCCATGCTCTTGCGTTTTGGACTGGGGCTGGAAAAAGAAGCCGAGCTGGTGGAAAAGGCCGTACATCATGTATTGGACAGCGGGTTCAGGACCAAGGACATCATGCAGCCGGGCAAAAAGGCCCTGGGATGCACGGAGATGGGGGACAAGGTCTGCGAGGCCCTGGACAGCCTGGCCTGATCCAAGATCGTTTTCCCGGGTCCCTGGTCCGGACCCAGGAAAGTATTTTATTTTTGGCTTATCCGGATTAGCCTTCCTCAAGGGTCTCTTTCAGGCTGCATACCCCGCATACCTCCTCGGATGTGGGGTAGCCGCATCTGGTGCAGGGGGCGAGATCGGCCTCGCTTTTTTCCGTGCAGGTCTCAAAGCAGGACCGGGCGTGGCGCTGGAAATTTTCGTAAAAGGCGATTTTTTTTCCCGGCTGGGAGCGCTCCAGGCGGTGTAAAAGGTCTTTGTACACGTTAAAACTGGCCCCGCGGCTGTACGGACAGGGATGGGTATTGTATTCGATACCGCTTAAGAAACAGTAATTGGCGGTTTCGAATTCAGTCACCCGATGCAGCGGCCTTATTCTGCGGGCAAAGCCCTGCCTCTTTTCAAGGACTGGGCCTACGTCTCTCAGGTAAGATATGTCCCAGCGGACAGTGTTGGCCAAGAGTCTTGCGGCCTCGTCGTCCAGGTTGTGCCCGGTGGCCAGGGCGGTATATCCCTTGTCCAGAGCAAATTGGTTGAACAGGTAGCGCTTGATCTTGCCGCAGACCGAGCACACCGGGCGCCGGACCCGGTTTTTGACCCGGGGGATGCTCAGGCCGTGTGCTGCGGCCTCCACTATTTTTAACGGCACGTTAAGGGAGTTGCAGAAGTCTTCAGCCATTTGCCTGGCCGGGGCAGAGGAGTCCGGGATGTCCAGGTCCACATGCAGGGCGTGCGGCTCCCAGCCCAGCTCATGCAGCTGGTGAACCAGGGCCATGGAGTCCTTACCCCCGCTTAAGGCCACCAGTACCCGGTCTCCGGGCTTGAGCATCCGGTATTTTTTGAGCCCCTTTTGAATCTGCCTGGCAAAAAAAAGGAGATAGCAGTCTCGACAGAATCCGGCGTGATGGCTGGGCAGGGCCACAACCGCCTGCAGGCCGCACCTGGAACATTTCATGTTTAGCCCCTTGAGCCCACTTTGCGCACTGTGATTCTGGACCCGGGCCGCACGAGTCTGTCCGGGGTGAGCAGGGAGTTGTTCTCATCTATGACCAAGACTTGGTCCGCTTCCAGATTCAGCCGGTTGAGCACCCCGTGCACAGATTTGCACCCCCGGGCGGTCACCCGCTTCCTGTCCGGTTCAATGAATACATGGATCATATCTTTATCATCTGACGCGTTTATCCGGTTTTGATTTTTGTCTGTTCTCTATTTCCGGGGTCGAATAGGCCCCCGGTAGCCGGTAGTAATATTATAGTTATGTTTCTTTTGCTTGTCGACAATCGGGGAGTTGCCTGTTTTGACCCCGGGCTTTGATCTCTTTACTGGTTTTGGGCGCAGGATTGGGGTATTAAAATGAAAACTGTTTTCGACTGCATATTGCCTTGGCCTCTTAAAAATGTTTAATTAGGTCCAAGCGATGAACAGACGCTCCGGGGCTGGCCTGAAGCCCGGGGAGGGAAATGGGGCGTGAATAGATAGGGAGGGCTGTATGGCTAAGCGTATTCTGGTGATTGACGATGAAAAGCATATCCGCATGCTTTATCAGGAGGAGCTGGAAAGCCACGGCTACAAAGTGTTTACTTCCGACGGCAGCGACAGCGTGGGCTCTCTTTTGTCCAGGTCAGATCCGGACGCGGTGATTCTGGATATAAAGCTGGGGGGCGAGCAATCCGGGCTGGATATCCTGCAGGAAATCCGGGCCAGGGACAACGATGTCCCGGTTATTTTGTGCACGGCCTACGACAGCTTTCAGCACGATCTGAAATCCATTGCCGCCGATTATTATGTGGTCAAGTCCGTGGATTTGACCGAACTCATGGACAAGGTGAAAAAGGCCATTGCCGGTAGTGGGAAATAGATTGCCTGTCGCCGGAAAAGTCGCAGGGCAAATTTTTGTTTTCGGCTTAAGTCCGGTTGGGGATTTAACTGATTGTTGAAAAATTCCATATTATGCAGGTCGTACAAAAATCTTAAGGGCAAGTTGCTAAAAAGTTCACGGTCGTAGCGCACTTATCCGTACGTAAGAGTTTGAACTTATTGCAGCAACGCAGGCAGAGGGAGATTTTCAATGGCCTGATAAATTCGGTGGTTGGCCAATTTGTTCGGGGCTGCTGGTGTTATCCATCTGCCGCACGGCGTCTAAAACTGTTACACAGCCATTGATTATTTTGTTTTTAATAGGTATGACCGCACGGTCATTTTGGTAAACTTATTTAAAGGGTGAAGGAGTAAGGGATGGTAAAGAAGAGTCTGGTTTTGGCAATGATGCTCCTCCTGGCCCTGGCGATTGGCGGGTGCCAGGAAGCGCCGGAAGAAGAGGCCGGGAAAGAGCAGAAAACCGAGGAAAAGGCCGCGGCAGAGTCCGAAAAAGAGGCGGACACCGAAGGCAAGACTTTGCGTCTGGCCATGGATGCGGACCCGGTTTCCCTGGATCCGCACTGCCAACTTTCCGGGGGTATGCTGCAGTATTCGCACTTGGTTTTTGATCCGCTTATCCGCTGGACCAAGGACATGGACTTCGAGCCCAGGCTGGCCAAGGACTGGGAGCGGGTAGACGACAATACCGTGCGTTTTCATCTGCGCGAAGGGGTGACTTTTCATTCCGGAAACGAGTTTACCGCCGAGGATGTGGTCTGGACCTTGGAAAGGCTGAAAAAGAGCCCTGATTTCAAGGGCTTGTTCGAGCCTTTTGAAGGGGCGGAGGCAGTGGATCAGCATACAGTGGAACTGGTCACCAAGAAGCCTTATCCGCTGGTCTTGAATATGGCCACTTATATCTTTCCCATGGACAAGGAGTTTTATACCGGTGAGGACAAAAACGGCGAACCCAAGGATCAGATCAAAAAGACCGGGTATTCATTCGCCAATACCAATGAGTCCGGGACCGGAAAGTATATGGTCACTGAACGCCAGCAGGGCGTAAAGACGGTCTTTGAGGAGTACGACCAGTACTGGGATCCGGACACCGGAAATGTATCCAAGATAATCTTGACTCCGATCAAGAAGGATTCCACCCGCGTGGCTGCTTTGCTTTCCGGGGATGTGGACTTTATCATGCCCGTGGCCCCTCAGGATTACGAACGTGTGGATAATTATGACGGAGTGGATCTGGTGACCATGCCCGGAAGCCGGATAATTACCTTCCAGCTGAACCAGGAGAGCGCTCCGGAGTTTGCGGACCGCAAGGTGCGCCAGGCCGTTATCCATGCCATCAACAATAAAGGCATAGTGGACAAGATCATGGGAGGCCGGGCTACTGCCGCCGGGCAGCAGTCACCGGACGGGTTCCTCAGCTATCAGTCGGAGCTTACTCCCCGTTACGACCTGGACAAGGCCAAGGAACTTATGGAAGAGGCCGGCTACGCGGATGGGTTCGAGTGCACCATGATTGCTCCCAATAACCGGTATGTGAAGGACGATAAAATCGCCCAGACAGTGGCCTCCATGCTGTCCAAGATCAATATCAAGGTCAATCTGAATACCATGCCCAAGGCGCAGTACTGGACCAAGTTCGATGAGCAAAGTGCGGATATCCAGATGATCGGTTGGCATCCGGACACCGAGGACTCGGCCAACTATTTCGAGTTCTTGCTTATGTGCCGGGACAAGGAAACCGGATACGGACAGTATAACAGCGGCAACTATTGCAACAAAGAGTTGGACGAGCTGATCCTGCAGTCCCAGAGCGAGACGGACAAGGCCAAGCGCAAGGAACTCTTGCAGAAGGCCGCCCGTCTGGTTTATGACGATGCGGCCTATGTTCCCCTCCATTGGCAGCACCTCTCCTGGGCGGGTAAGGACAATATGAACATCGAGGACATAGTCAACAAACAGAACTTCCCGTACTTTGGGGATCTGGTAATCAACTAGTAAATTCGGGGCTCCCCGGAATACAAGAGCGGGTCGCTTGCGGCCCGCTCTTGAATGTAAAGGGGAGACCGGTTTTAAAACAGTCACGCGAACACGGCTTAGGCTTAGACAGTATGGTTGCTTTTATAGTCAGACGCGTTGCCCAGGCTATCCTGGTTATGTTCATAATCAGCATTGTCGCTTTTGCCATAAAGCACAATGTCGGGGACCCGGTGCGGATGATAACCGGGATTTCCGTGTCCGAGACGGGAAGGGAGCAACTGCGCGAGGCGATGGGACTGAATGATCCAGTCGTCACTCAGTACTGGCGCTTTTTGAAAGACGCGGCCCGAGGGGACTTGGGCACGTCGTATTTCTATCATAAGCCGGCCACGCAAGTGATCCTAGAAAAGGCCCCGGCCACCATCGAGCTGGTGTTTGCAAGTAGCATTATAATAGTCTTTTTATCCGTGCCCCTGGGGGTTTTTGCGGCCATTTATCCCAAAAACTGGTTCTCAAGGGTGATTATGGGCGGGAGCATTATCGGTGTGTCCATCCCGGTGTTTTTGACCGCCATAGTCCTGGTATATATCTTTTCCGTGGAGTTGGGCTGGCTTCCATCCTACGGCCGGGGGGAAACGGTGTCCATTTACGGCTGGGAGTCCGGCCTGGTTACCTGGGACGGGTTCAAGCATCTGATTCTGCCGGCCATATCCCTGTCTTCCATCATGCTACCCCTTTTTATTCGTCTTATCCGTTCGGAAATGATGGAGGTATTGGAATCCGAATACATCAAATTTGCTTGGGCCAAGGGTCTTAGGCCGCGCCGCATCTGGATGGTCCATGCCTTCAAAAACACCCTCCTTCCGGTGATCACCGTGGGCGGTGTCCAGCTGGGTATAACCATTGCCTTTACCATTCTCACGGAAACGGTTTTCCAATGGCAGGGACTGGGATTCTTGTTTATGGAGGCAGTGGAGAGGAGTGATACTTCTCTTCTGGTGGCCTATCTTGTTTTTGTGGGCGTGGTTATGGTCGTGGTTAATACTGTGGTGGACATAATCTATGGATGGGTCAATCCGCAGGTTCGGATAACGGGGGTGGAATGAACCTAAGAGGCAAGTGGCAAAGCTTCCGGGATTCGTATTTCCTGTACAGCTTTTTGCGAGATCCGGTGGCCATGGTCAGTTTCACGGTTTTGATCGTCTTGGCTGTAATAGCTTTTTTGGCCCCGGTTACTGCTCCGTATGACACCTATAATACTTCGATTATAGATATCCTGGACTCGGAGATACCCCCGGTATGGATGGAGGGAGGAAGCCCGAAGTTTATCCTGGGGACCGATGACCAGGGCCGGGATCTTTTGTCCACCATGATCTACGGCATGCGCGTGTCCATAATTATCGGGGTGGCTGCGGTGGCCCTGCAGGCAGCGCTCGGAGTGCTTATTGGTCTTATTTCCGGCTACTTTGGGGGGCGACTCGATTCCTTTTTCATGCGCTTGGCAGACGTGCAGCTCTCCTTCTCCTATCTCATGGTAGCCATATTTGTCAGCGCGGTCCTGCAGACAGCGATCGGAGTGGGCAGGTTTGAAGAGATCGCAGTCCCTTTTTTGATTGTGGTCATCGGGCTGGCCCAGTGGCCGCAGTACGCACGCACGGTGCGGGCTTCTGTTCTGGCGGAGAAGAAAAAGGAGTATGTGGAGGCGGCCCGGGTGATCGGATTCCGTTCCAACCGGATTATGTGGCGGCATATCCTGCCCAATTGCCTCTCCCCCATATTTGTTTTGTCCACTATTCAGGTGGCCAATGCCATCATGAGCGAGGCGGCGCTCTCCTTTCTTGGACTGGGTATGCCTCCGCACAAACCGTCTCTCGGTTCGCTCATAAATATTGGTTTTGAATATATGCTAAGCGGCTCGTGGTGGATCACTCTTTTCCCGGGGATTTTGCTGGTGGTTTTGATTCTGGTCATCAACCTTCTTGGCGACTGGATGCGGGACGTGCTTAACCCCAAATTGTACAAGGGATGATAGATGAGCAAGCTGCTTGAGGTCCGCGATCTGGTGGTCAACTTCGCCCTGCGCTTCGGGGATCTGACCGCTTTAAACGGCATAAGTTTTGATCTGAATGCCGGGGAGAGGCTAGGACTGGTGGGAGAGAGCGGGGCCGGAAAATCAGTGGCCGGTTTCTCCGTGATCAATTTGATAAGCAAACCCGGGTACATCGCCGAGGGGCGGGTATTTTTCGAAGGCCAGCTCATAAGCGAGTATCCGCAGAGAAAGATGCGTCACATCCGGGGAAACAGGATCAGCATGATTTTTCAGGACCCGATGATGACCCTGAATCCGGTTTTGACCATCGGCACCCAGATGACCGAGACCCTTTTGGCCCACCGGCCGCGGATGTCGATGCGGGAAGCGGAGAGGATCGCCCTGGACAAGCTAAGGCAGGTGTATATCCCTTCACCTGAGGAAAGGCTCAAGCAGTACCCGCATGAGTTTTCCGGAGGGATGCGTCAGAGGATAGTCATCGCCATTTCCCTTTTGACCGATCCGGCCCTGATTATCGCGGACGAGCCGACCACCGCCTTGGATGTGACCATCCAGGCAGAAATCATGGATCTTTTGACCGAACTCTGTGAAAAGGAGAGCATGGGCCTCATTTTGATCACCCATGACCTGGGAGTTGTCTCCCAGACCACGCAGAGGATCGCGGTGCTTTATGCCGGGCGGGTGGTGGAGACCGGAAAGACCCGGGATGTAGTGGACAATCCGCAGCACCCCTACACGCGGGGGCTTATAAACGCTCTGCCCCAGGCCGGACACAGCGGAAAGCGGCTGAACCAGATACCCGGGACCATGCCCAATCTGACATCCATCCCTGACGGGTGCTCCTTTCATCCCAGATGCTCGCAGGCCATGCCGGTGTGCCGCCAAACGACGCCGGAGCTCAAGGAAAATCCGGAAGGTACGGGACAGGTCGCCTGTCACCTTTTTAAGGACTGATCGTATGCAAGACAAGATTTCCATGTCTCTGGATAAAGTGCTCCGGGTGGAGGACCTGGTCAAGTATTTTGATATCTCCGGCGGTTTTCTGGATCAGCTTAAGTTCAAAAACGGTCGGCTGACCCGGGTCAAGACCGTGGTAAAGGCCTTAAACAACGTCCGCTTTTCCATTTATCCCGGAGAGACGTTCAGTGTAGTCGGGGAAAGCGGCTGCGGCAAGTCCACACTCGGCCGGGCAGTGATCGGTCTGCATGCGCCCAATTCCGGGAAGGTCTTTTACCGCGGGGAGCGTATCGACAATTTAAGCCCCAAGGACATGCTCCCTTACAGACGGAAGATGCAGATGGTCTTTCAAGACCCGTATGCCTCTCTGAATCCCAGGATGACCGTGCAGCAGATCCTGCGCGAGCCGGTGGTCTTTCACAACCCGGACATGCCCGGAAAACAGGTCCGGGAAAGGGTGGCCGAGATCATGCATCAGGTGGGTGTGGACCCGGCCTGGTCTTTCAGGTATCCGCATGAGTTCTCCGGAGGGCAGAGACAGAGGATAAGCATTGCCCGGGCCTTGATGGTCAGCCCGGAATTCATTGTCGCTGATGAGCCTATTTCCGCTCTGGATGTGTCCATCCAGGCCCAGATCCTGAACCTGCTCATGGACGCCCAGGAAGAACACGGGCTTACCTATATGTTTATCACCCATGACCTAGCGGTAGTGGAGCGCTTCAGCACCCGGGTTGCGGTCATGTATCTGGGCGCCCTGTGCGAGGTGGGCCGGACCGAGGACCTGTTCAACTCCCCCAGACATCCGTATACCCAGGCCCTTTTGAGCGCCATCCCCAGGCTGGGGCAGGCCGGGTCTCAGCATATAAAGCTCAGGGGCGAGGTCCCCACGCCTATAGATTTGCCCCCCGGCTGTGTGTTCAGTGGCCGCTGTCCGCATGTGCAGGAGAGATGCAGACAGGAACTACCCCGGCTTATGGATATGGAAGACGGCACCCGGGTTGCCTGTCACGCTGTGGAGGAAAAGAGGATTTAACGGCCGAGCTGAAATTCCCGGACCGCCTGGTTGTGCTCGGCCAGGGTGCGGCTGAATTTGTGGCTGCCGTCCCTTCTGGAGACGAAATACAAAAAATCGTGCTCTTCCGGGTCCAGGGCCGCCTTAAGCGACCTCAGTCCTGGGGAGCAGATGGGGCCGGGCGGAAGGCCGGAGTGTCTGTAGGTATTGTAGGGATTGGACGGGTCCCTGAGGTGCTCCTTTTTCAGATTTCCGTCAAATTCGGGCTTGATCCCGTAAATGACCGTGGGGTCGCACTGCAGACGCATCCCCCTGTTCAGGCGGTTGACAAATACTCCCGCTATTCTACGCCTTTCCTCCGGCACTGCGGTCTCTTTTTCCACCAGGGAGGCCAGGGTGACAATGTCTCGTATGTTTTGAAAATCCATCCCCTCCCACATGCCGGCTGTGGCCAGCCGGAATCTGCCTACCAGCATGCCCAGGACATAAGAGGCGTTATCTTGTTTTCTTCGGGGCAAAAAATATGTGTCCGGGAAGAGAAAACCCTCAGCAGTGGCTGCCTGGATGTCCAATGCGCGCAAGAGAGTGGAGTTCTCTGTTGCCTGGAGAAAGGATTCCGAGTCGCACAGTCCGGAGTTCTCCACTATCCGGGCCGTTTCCCACCGGGCAAGGCCCTCGGGGATGCTTAGCCTGTACAGGGCTTCGCGTCCGGAGACTAAATGCTCCAGGATCCGGGCCTGGGACCAGGAGGAGTTTAGTCGGAACTCCCCGGCCTGTACCCGGTTTATCTTCCCGGTGATCCTTGCCCACAGAGTAAATATCCGCGGGGAATGCAAGAGCCCTTCTTGTGCCAGCTTACTTTTTGCTGCGGCAAAGCTTTCCCCGGGAGCAATGGTTATCAGCACCTCTTCGCCCTGCTCTCCCTGGGGCCGGGTCATGGAGTGTTTGATATATGCGGTCCCGGCCAGGGCTGCGGCCAGGCAGAGGATAAAGATCGCGCAGGTGGAGATTATTGTTTTACGCATTGAACTGGAGCTAATCCATGCTTTAGGAGTCGTCAAGGAACCTCTGCAGGATTACTGCTGCCGCGTGCTGGTCCACTGCCTCTTGGGAGCGCTTTTTTTTGCCCGCTTGGCGCAAAAGCCCTTCGGCCTCAAGGGTGGATAAAGATTCGTCCAAAGTGAATACAGGAAGGCCCACCCGCCTTTTCAGGCTGTCCAGAAAATTAAGGGCCTGCCTTGTGCCTGGGGTGATTTGTCCGTTCAGACCGTACGGTATGCCAAGGACTATGGCCTGGACTTTGTTTTCTTCAATGGCCTCCAGGAGTGTGGAGAAAAATTCCTCCCGGGTGGTGCGAAAGATGGTGCGCAAAGGAAAAGCCAGCTTCCCCCCGGGGTCACTCAGGGCCAGGCCGACTCGTTTTATACCGAAATCGATTCCCAAGTAGCGCATTTTTTTATTTTTTTCCGTTTAGCATCCGGGCCAGATCTTTTTTCCAGGTCCTGCCCCCGATCAGATAGGCCAGGAATTCAACCGAGTGCAGTACATTGTGCTTGTCCCGGAGTTGGATCAGACTGCGTCTTATTCCGATTTTGCAGGATGGGCAGCCCACAAGGATGGGTCTGTCTTCTGGGTAGGCGGCCATCTCTGAATGCAGTCTCTCTTTTTTCTGTTTGCGGATCACGTTGTATATTTCCGGGGAGCTGAGCGCCCCCAGTCCGCTTTCCCCGCAGCACCCCGCTGAGAGCTGGATCTTTGTCCCCAGCCGGTCCTCCAGCTTTGCCGCATATATCTCTCCGGATGCGGCCGGGTTCACTCCGCTCCATTCCGCGTGGCAGGCGGAGTGATAGACCAGGGGGCGGGCGTCGTAGTCCCGGACTTCCGGAAGCCTGGGAAGCAGGTACTGCAAAACATCCATATGCTGCATGTTTCCGGGCGGGGTGTGCAGTCCGTAGTCAGCGATTCCCTCCCGGCAGGTGCCGCAGGCGGTAAGTACTGTGTCCGGCCGGAAACCATCCTCCCAGGCGGAGTTGACCATATACTGCAAAGCGTTTTTGTTTTCTTTGTGGATGCGTTGAAAGGTCTGTACGGCCCCGGCAGACAGCAGGGGGTAGCCGCAGCACATATGCGCCGGGGGGAGTATGACACAGGTTTCGGTGCGCAGAAGCAGAAACAGAGTGGCCAGGCCGATATCCCGGAAAAACAACCCGCCTCCGCATCCGGGGAAATAGAGCACTGTCCTCTGGGTGTCCCTTTCCGGGGTGAAGATCTTTTTGCTTTGCATGGGCAGGGCGTCATACAGGTTGCGGACGCCGGTCTGCGGACCGGGCGAGCGCCACAGGGGATTGTCTATCCTGGAGCGCCATGTTGCCGGTACCAATCTTGTGACCTGGTTCTGGATCATCTGTCCGGCTCCGGCCAGGCGGGCCGCCTTGGGGACCAGGCTGCGCGGATTGCGGCTCAGATAGTCCAAAACCCGGGTCTTTATCGGATGGCCCCCGGCGTTTCTTTCATCCAGAAAGGCGCGCATGCGCAGGGCAACCGCAGCATTATCTATCTTTACAGGGCAGACCTGCCTGCATTTGCCGCAGGCGGTGCAGTGCTCCATGTAATCGCGCAGCGTGGCCATGAGCTTTATGTCCGGCTCACCGAAGATGAGCTGGCTGTAGTAGATGGCCTCAATAAGGGCGCCCAGGACCAGGTTCTTGTTCCGGGGATGGAAGAGAAATCCCTCCCGGGGAAGGAACATGGGGCAGACCTGTTTGCATTTCCCGCACCGGGTGCAGGTCTGGATGTCCCGGAGCAGCCCGGTAAGCCTTTCCTTGTCCTTTATTCCGGTGCGCCGGATGTCCTCTATGAGCTGGTTGAAGGAAAAAGTGTACGAGGTGACCGGGAGTTTTTTCTGGGTCAGTTTGGTCGGATTGAATATGTTTACCGGGTCCACCTCGTCCTTGTAGGTCTTCAGAGCCTTGATCTTGGCCTCGTCCAGGTAGTTGATCTTGGTGATCCCGATTCCGTGCTCTCCGGTGATCTGTCCGCCGAGTTCAAGGACCCGGGCAAAGACCTTTGCCGCGGCTTCTTCCGCCTGATGCATCATCTCCGGGTCATTGGAGTTAACTGGCAGGTTTACATGACAGTTCCCGTCTCCGGCGTGCATATGGTTGGCGACAATGATCCGAGTATTGCGCAGTTTCTCCAGGATCGCGGACAGTTCTTCATCCAGATCCGAATAGCGGTTTTTCAGGTCCAAAAAGAAGAATTCAATCTGCAGTTCCAGCTCCTGCTCTGCGATTTCACTCCTGGAGACCTCCTGCTGCAGGATGGATTTGGTGACCTCCATCTCCATTTCTATGAACTCGTCAGCCACGTCAACGCCTTCCAGGGCTAGGACCTCATTCAAGGCGGTGCGGTAAGCCCGGGCCAGATAGTGCAGATTGAGCTCCTCGATAAAGTCGGAGAACTCTGGAATGACTTTGAGGGGGATGACCACGTCCTCGTTGATCTTGAATCCGCTGGTGCGCTTGGCAATGGCCGAAAGCTTGTGCCTGTCCTCCCAGAAGAGATCCGCCTCAGCTTCGTCTCGGGCCACGAAAATGTCCACCTGATCATAGGGAGTGGCGATGTCCACGATGTTCTTCACCGCCTGGCTCAAGGCCTCGCTGTTGTTGGAATCCAGCTGGACTATGAGTACAGAAATGGGCTCTCCCTCGTACAGTTCGGATTTTTTGCGGTATTCGATGGCCTGGACGTATTTGGATCCGAACTCCTCCAGGGCGGAGATCTTGACCAAGTCCCCCTGGTTACGGATCTTGTCCCGCAGGCCGACTATATCCCGGATGACATACATGGCGTTGCGCATGGAGGCGCCGAAAAATTCCAGGCAAAGGACCCGGGACATGGACATGCGCGGGTGCAGGGTGAAACAGACATCAGTTATAACCCCGTCCACTCCTTCTTTCTGGATTCCGGGCAGGCCGCCCAGGTATTTGTTGGTCACGTCCTTGCCCAGCCCAGCGCTGCGTATTTCCTCCCCGCTCAAGGTGATGGTCTCCAGGAGATTTCCTTCTGAGTCTAGTATTTCGAATATCGGCGATTCCTGGGGCAGGATTTTGTGTCTGGGGTGGTCCTTGCGTCTCACCTCGATGAGTGAAGCGTCCGGGCGGACCATCTTGTAGCTCAACACATTGTCCAGGGTGGTCCCATATTCAAAGGCGAAGGGACCGCCGGCGTTCTCCGAGACATTCCCCCCCACGGAGGAGGCGGATTTGGAAGCCGGGTCCACGGTAAAAAGAAGGCCCTGATTGGCCACTCCTTTTATCGCGTCCAGGGTAGTTGTTCCGCTCTGGCAGCAAAGGACCATTTCCTCCTTGTCAATGGAGATTATCTCCTTCATCCGGCTGAGGCTCAAAATGGCGCAGCGGCCGCGCCCGGGGACAGCCCCGCCGGTCAGTCCGGAACCCCCGCCCCTGGGAATCAGGCTGAATTTAAGTTCGTTGGCCAAGCGCACGATTTCCTGGATTTGCAGGGTGGTCTCTGGGAAGAGGACCAACATGGGCAACTCCATGCGCAGGTCGGTGGCATCCGTGGAGCAGGCCACCAGGATATGCGGATCCGCACTGAAATTCTTTTCCGGGAGTATTCTTTTCATCTCCCGGTTTACGCGGGAGGTAAAATCGCGGTCCTCCTTAAAGCGCTGGATGTAACTTTCCAGACAGTCGCGGATCTGCTGGAAGTATTCAACCGAAAGAGCGGAGCGTTCGTTGTCCAGTCTGGACAAGACGCTGTTTATAACCAAGTCGGTGTCGATAAAGGGATTGTAGCGGATAATAAACAGTTCCGCGGCCAGGCTTACGGCCAGTTCCTGCACTGATTCCGGCCAGGAGGAAAACTGCTCTGCTCCCAGGCAGAGCACACGGCTGACTACCTCTTTGGACGGCAGAGAAATATGCGGTTTTCTTCTGGGCATGACTACTCCCTGTTTTGCTGGTTCTGGTCGTTTCCGGCTACGTTGGGTTTTGTGGATGAAATGCCCCGCCGGAGACTCATCTTGGCTCCGTCCGGACAGTGACTGCGGGGACCTGCTCCGCCTGCTGCTGGTCTAGGATTTTGTTTTGGGCAGGGAAATTTTTGTTGCAGGGTCTCAGCCGGGCAACCGGACGACCGAAAAACAAAAATCCTTAACGATAAATCCGCAATTGGGCAAGGGCGAAGTCTCTGTCTAGATTAACCTTTTATTCCAGCTGGTTAGACAAGAGGAAAATACGTGTTCTCGGCCCCGAATCCTTTTTGCCTGTGAATGCCCAGGGAGCGTCTTTTGCTCTCGGGTTTTTGAATTTTCGGTCAGGTGTTTCAAATTGCCGGAAAATCAGATAATGAATCAAACAGGGACAGGCCGGACCGGTAGCGCGGCGTACAAAGTATCCGGCGGATAATCACGAAGAAATCAGTTAAGGGATAGTTCATGCGGGTGGTTTTGATTGAGGACGATCACGCCCTTGGAGCCGGTCTGGAGGAATATCTCCGGACCCGGGGATTCACTGTGGAGTGGTTCGCGGATGAGAGTTTGTTCGACACAGGGCGGGCCGGATATTTTGACGCCCTGGTTCTGGATCTGATCCTCAAGCACGGCCGGGGTGAGGATCTGCTGGCCCGTTTGAGAGAGGAAGGTTTCCGGCTCCCGGTTCTGGTTTTGACCGCCAAGACAGATTTACAGGACAAGAAACAGTGTTTTGAACTCGGGGCGGATGATTACCTGACCAAGCCTTTTGACCCCCTGGAGTTGGTTTTGCGCCTGAACGCCCTTTTGCGCCGGGATGGGCGAGTGGATCAGATAAGCATCGGGGATGCCGATATTGACCTCAACACCGGGGTGATCAAAAAGCAGGGCCGGGAAGAAAGCCTGTCCGCAAAGGCATGGGAGGTGCTTCGGCTCCTTATCCGGCACCAGGGCCGGCTGGTGCCCAAGGAGGAGATACTGGAGACTGTGTGGCCGGATGTGACCGTGGGCGAGGACGTTATCCGTCACTACATCGGCGAGATCCGCAAGGTGATTCCCCCGGAGAGCATTGTCACCTACAAGGCCCGGGGGTATCGGCTGGATATATGAGGCCCTTTATTTTTTTGTGGAAGTTGGTTTTTGGTTGAATTGTTTGCACTATTCTTCGAAAAGCAGTAAATAGTGCAAACAATTCAGCCAGGAGAGAAGATGCTTTTTACAAAAATATCCGAATTGGAGGCTCAAGGAAAGATGTGTTTTTCTTTTCAGAGTCTTCAACGCCAAACACACCTGTCTGCACGAGCATTGTACTCAGCCTTGTATCGTCTGAAGCAAAAGGGGGTTGTCGCGAGTCCTACACGCGGATTTTATGTGATTATTCCCCCGCGTTATCGGCTACTTGGTTGTCTCCCGGCTGAGCAATTTATTCCAGAAATGATGGCCTATCTGGGGTCGGCATATTACGCTGGCTTGTTAAGCGCCGCCGCCTACTATGGTGCAGCTCATCAGCGTCCACAGGTATTTCAAGTGGTGGTGGACAAGCCGCGAAGAGAAATTAATTGCGGAAATGTTTGGGTTGAATTTATAGTCAGGAATAATGTCCGGGAGATACCTGTGCAGACCAGAAATACTCCTGCCGGCCTGTTGAATGTATCCACTCCTGAGGCCACAGCTTTTGATCTTGTAGGCTATTTCAAGCGGTGCGGAGGGCTGGACAATGTAGCTACATTGCTTGCCGAGTTATCCCCGAGATTGCAAGGGCCAAACCTGATAAAAGTGGCTTCAAAATCGCCAATATCCTGGACTCAGCGTTTAGGATATCTTTTAGATCTGGTAGGTGCAAATGAGTTGTCCGATCCTTTGGCCGAGCTTGTTTTACAAAGGGATTCGGTAAAGTCCTCGCTTTTACCGTCAGTGCAGGCTAGGGGCGCGGCAAAAAGCAAGCGTTGGAGACTGTTGATTAACAGTAGGGTGGAGCCGGAAATTTGATTCCTCAAGCATACATTATCCATTGGCAAAAAAACGCACCGTGGCCGGATGTCAGTATGGTGGAACAGGATCTGGTCATTAGTCGGGCCCTTGTAGATATGTTTCGGCATCCAGTGTTAAAAGACAGTCTGGCTTTCCGTGGAGGAACCGCCCTTTTCAAACTCTATTTGCCAGCCGTTCGTTATTCAGAAGATATTGACCTGGTTCAAGTCAATCCCGGTCCTATCGGTCCTTTGATGGACAGTTTGAGAGATGCCCTTGCCCCGTGGCTGGGCGCGCCCAAATGGAAACAGACTCAAGGCAGGGTGACTTTCAAATTTCGATTTCTGTCGGAAGAAGATGTCCCCTTGACGCTGAAGGTGGAGATAAATTCCCGGGAACACTTTTCAGTGTACGGACTGCAAAGAATTCCTTTCTATGTGGACTCTCCCTGGTATAATGGCCAAGCCCGAATATTGACTTACGAGTTGGAGGAATTGCTGGCAACCAAATTGCGCGCCCTTTACCAACGTAAAAAAGGGCGGGATATGTTTGACTTATGGCATGCGTTTCAAACTCAACGCAGAAAACTGGATACCGAGCGTATAATTTATGCTTTCTTAAAGTATATGGATCATGCTGGAGTAAATATTACCCGGGCCATGTATGAGGAAAATATGTATGCGAAGTATTCTGAATCTCAATTTGCAAACGACATTAGACCTCTGTTGAGGCCGGATATGCATTGGGATTTTGCCTCTGCTTTCGATTTTCTCAAAAGTGAGCTTATTCATAAGTTGCCGGGAGAGGCTTGGAAATATTCTAAAGATTAACACTACTAATAAATTGTTTGTATAGAAATTTTGAGCTTATGTATGGCTAAATAGTAGTATTGGAGGCCAAAATCAGAATAAGTTCCGAATTCAAGCTCCTTTTTCACTTCGCCCTGGTGTTTTTTCTGTGCCTGTTGCTTCTGGACATAGCCTTTCTGGTCATTGATTATCAGATGTCGCTTATGGTTTGGGACAGCTGGGCGGACAAGGCCGGGGTGATGCTTTTTAACATTTTGTTGTGGGAGCTTATCCTGGTCACGGCCCTGACCTATCTTTTTCTTCAGCTCCTTCGGCGCTACAAAAGATACAAGGAGCGGACCCGGGAATATCAAGAGCTCCTTTTGCAGACCGTTTCCCACAAGCTGGGCAATTTCCTGGCCGCGCAGCGGGTGGACTTCGAGCTTCTGCGGGACACCGGGAGCAAAAAGGCCCTGCAGCGTCTGGAGCAGGGCCGCTCTTTTCTGGAAAGGGACTTCAGAAACATGCTCCGGATAATCAAGGACTCCGGTTCAGAGGAACCGGAACCGGAAAAAACGAATCTCTCCGGGTTGGTTTCCGGGGTGTTGGGTGATTTCAAGGAAGAGCTTGAGCCGGAAAAGACCCTGCTCAATCCGGCGGAAACAAAGTGCATCCGCTCGGAGATGGAGGCGGTTTTGTATATACTTTTTGAAAACGCCGCCCGCTACTCCTCCTCCAAGGTGCTTGTCCGAAGCGGCAGGAGCCGGGGCAGGCCGTATGTATGGATCAGAAACGATATTGATCCGGAGCGGGTGCACGGAACCGGCGTGGGGTTAAATACCGCCCGCAGGCTGGCCAAAAGAAACGGATTTATCTTTAAATGGGTAAAGAGGGATAATTTTTTCCTGGCCGCCTTAATCCGCACGGCCAAAAAGTTCCGGTTTCACGATTAATGCGGCCGCTTTAAGCATGGCCGGGGTTATTTTGGGGGGCGCTTATGGTTCGATTTTAATCCCTGTTTCAAAACAAAATGTCACGAGCGATTTCCACTTTTCCCGGGCGATAGCATGTATAATATCCGTGTCCAGCCCTTGGTATTCGTGTATGGCTATATTTCTAAAGCCAACCATGGAAACCATGTTGCGCATTGTACCGTTTGTGATTAACCCCGCCCGATACAGGAGACGAAAGCAATCCGCGTTACTCTGAGGCATTCCCAGGTGCTCCCTGGAAACAATATGCATGGCAAGGTCGATAGCCGCCTGGCATGCCCTTTCCACATTCAAAATCAAGGCATCTATATGGGTAAAGTCCTCGAGCCCGGGGTCAAAATCATATTCCTGCTTTACCCGGCGGATGGCTCTTTCTATGATCGCCGCCTTGTTTCTGCACACATCATCCGGACTGATAGGCATGGATAACCTCTTGTCTGGATTCGTTGAACATAATATACATCCCCAGAATGCGGGCGATTTTCATTTCCGCTTCTGCCCCCTTCCGGATAAAGATCCGTTTTCCACCCAGTACCGCTTCCTTGGCGTAGACAAGATTGTCCGGGCCTATTTCGCCTATATCCACTATCCGGCCGGTTGCAATCACTATCTCCGAAGCCAGTTCAATTCTTTCCATGCCGCTCAAGGACTCATTGTCGGGCACCAGGACAGCCAGATCCACGTCGCTGTCCTCGCGCATTTTTCCGGAAGCGGCGCTGCCCAAAAGATACGCCGCCATTATCCGAGGATTCCTTTCGAGGATCCGGATTATAATATCTACTTCATCCTTACCAAGCATTAATAACTCCAGGATACTTTATTGTGAAATATGATATTGATTTTTCTTAAATAAACCAAGCTTTCACTATAATGTTCCTGCGGGTCCTTGTCCACAAAGGAACCCGTTTGAATCTCGAGCTGGTCCAGGTCAAGATGTTTTGCAATATTTTCAGGTGGATAGTTGGCCAAAAAGTCCCCGGCCACCCTGGGATCGCTCCCGGTCCTGCGGAAAAAATGATCATGCGGATTATTGATTTTATCCATAATATGACCAATAAGCAAAATCTGCATGTTAGTCAAAGCAAACAGGAGTATTGGTCAATTGTTACAGTGCGTATAAAGACCGGTTTAATAATCTTGAGAGAAGAGTTATCCCAAGGAAAGACTTTTGATTGCAATGAATTGGGTTTCCAGCCCCGGCGATCTTCTATCGCAAATGCAGATTGATATAATCAACTGTTGCCTTTATTCTTTTAATCCGCACGGCCAAAAAGTTCCGGTTTCACGATTAATTCACGTTACAGGCATTGCCATGCAGGCTGGCAATGGATAAATGATAATTAAACTATTAAGAAAAAGGCAGGGGCTGTAAGTGAGTTGGATGAATAAAAAAAGCCCGGAGAGGGCGAAGGGATTTACCATTATTGAGCTGATGGTGGCCGTGGCCGTGGTGGCAGTGCTCGTGACCCTGGCCACAAATTCACTTTCCACGCTGCTGCCCAAAATGCGCCTCAACTCCGCGGCCCGGGATGTCCTGGCCGATATTGAAGAGACCAAGATGAAGGCCATTGAAAGGGGTAGTGAGTGTACAATAGATTTTAGCGCCCTTAATTCATACACGATCTGCGTGGAAAACGATTCCACCGCCGGATGCAGTTCCGCCACGGATGAGATCATAAAAACGGTTAATCTTGCCGAGCGTTATGATAACCACATTCAATTGCACGACCCCTCTTTTTCCTCGCACACCCGCGTCACTTTCGATAAATTGGGCCTGCCGGACGGGACCTTTGGACATGTCTTTTGCAGAAACAATAACAACAGTACCAAAAAAGTGGTTGTCGGCTTCAACGGAAACGTCAAAATCGAGTAGCGGACCGCAATGTCAAAAATCGAGAAAATCAAGAATGCGCTTGAAAGCCCCGCGGGATTCACCCTGGTGGAGCTTTTGGTCTCTCTGGCCATCTCCGTGGTTATCCTGGCCGGGCTGACTTCGGTATTCATGACCACCAATGAACAATACACGGAGCAGAGCAAGCTCTCTGACGTGCAGCAGGGAATCCGGGCGGCCATGCAGGTGATGTCCAGGGATCTGCGCATGGCCGGGCTGAATCCGGCCAACGCCACTTGCCCCGGGATATACAGCAACAATTCCACCTCAATCAATGTTAGGTATGATTACAACGGGGACGGATCCTGCGACAGGGACCGCATTTTCCGATACGATGCCAGTAACAATACTCTCAATATGCAGCCAAGCTCAAACGGATCCATGCAGGTCCTGGCCGAGGATATAACCTCGTTTTCTTTCGGATATACCCCGAACGCGACCAATGTACGGATGGTGAACATCGGCATCTGTGGCAAGATTTCCGGGGCGTATGCGGACAATTTTGACACCGAATACTGCTTTAACAGTTCGGTGCGCTGCCGGAACATGGGGCTGTGATTATGAGAGATAATAAAGGATATTCCCTTCTGGAGATAATGATGGCCTTGGTCATCCTGAGCGTCGGTCTTCTGGCCCTGGCCCAGATGCAGGGCCACTTCGCTGAAGGCAGCGGGGACGCCCGGTACATAACCCGGGCAATGGATGTGGGCATGGACAAACTGGAAGAACTCAAAAATGTTGCCTATTCAGATCCGATGTTAAACGACGGGGCGCACAACGAGGCCATAAATTCTTTCGGGAAGCAGTTCCAGGTCAGCTGGACCGTGAACACAACCGGGACGACCAACAATATTAAGGAAATCCAGCTCACTGTGACCTGGAACAGTGGGGGTGACTCCAAGTCCATTACTCTGAACAATGTCCGACCGAGGATAGAATGAACAGGACGCCAGAAAAAAGAGAAGCAGTTATCCGGATTAAAAAGGGGGCGGAGAACCGTTTTGGGGCTTTATTTCAGTCCCGCAAACAGGAAGGATCTGTTCTGCTGATTTCCCTTATTTTCCTCATCCTGTTGGCGGTGATCGGTCTTAACGGCATCCGCACCGCATCTACCGACTTGCAAATAACCCGCAGCTACAGGGTATATCACGAGAATCTGTACCTTGCGGACGGGGCGGCGTATGAAGCAGTGCAGAAAATAGACGACAATGAGGTTGGAAACGGGACCTGGATAATCGATATAAATGCGACCACCGCTGTTCCAGAGGGCTCTTCTTTGCGCAATAATTCCACTTTCTGGTCCTCCAATGCAGTCTCCTCCGATTTCTCCAACGATACTCAGTACGTGGCTTATAGAAACGCTACAGTGGACGGAGACATATATTTTGTGTTCGGACGCGGCTTTTCCAATGGCGGTGAGTCCATAGTGGAGATCAAGTATGAAAGGGACTAAATTTTTTGTAAAATACGTCCGGGGAGAGTAGACATGGGCAAAGAAGTGGCTGTTTTTACTTTAACTGTGGTGCTTTTGTTTGTCGGTGCGTTTGCATTTGCTGCAGAGGGACCGGATGAGGAAAAGCAGGATGAGCCTCAAGTTCAGATGACTTTGGAGAAATATAAGTCCGAGGGCTATTCTGTACTCGGTCCGGTGCAGTACCTGGGCCGAAGCACTCGGGTGATCAATCTATACAGGCACGATCCGCTCAAATACTCCAGGCTGGAGATAATCGCTGAAGACGGGACCAGGACTGCGGTCCAAAAATACGACCGGGTTTATGTCCTGTCCAAAGGCGAACATGTTGTTTTGGTCCGGATGCAAGATCAGGGGGGAAACAATGTTTAATGCAGCGGCAACCAGCAGAAAAATTTGTTTGACCCTGGTTCTTTCTTTATTCCCGGTGGTCTGTTTTGGGGGCATGGAGACATATGTCTCTCTTCCGCCGTTTATTAACGCGGATGTAAAGGGAAATGTCCTCCTGGTGATGGATTATTCCGGGAGTATGCAGTTTCCGGCCAACTACGGGAATGATTTTGATGGGTACGGTGGGTATGTTGCTGACTGCGGCGACCCGGGAGAGGTAAGCACCTCTTATGATAACTCCACCTCTTATTATGGTTATTTTGATCCTAGCGAGTACTACGAATACGATAGTAGCAATGATTACTGGGAGATAGATGGCAATCCCGCCCATACCGACCGTGTCGGCGACGCTGACAGTGTCTCCGGCAATCTGTTGAACTTTTTGGTCATGACCCGGGTGGACGTGAGCCTCAAGGCCCTTATCGGAGGCAAGGCGGACTGCCCGAACAACAGGGACTATTGCATTCTCCGTCCGCAGGGCTCCAGGCGATACGTTGATGTAAACATTCCAGGACTTGGCGAGAAAAGGTGTTACGTGCGCCCGGATAATACTTGGTGGCAAGGAGATTACTTGGACAAGGATATGCTCCTGGATATCGAGGGCTGGTTCGAGGATCGTTACGCACGGCTTAGAATAGATAAAGAGGACCGCTCCGGGATAGTCCAGGAAAATTTTGACCAGGTCCGGTTTGCCTTTATCCCTTATTCCACTTCTTTGTACTGGCCGATCAGGCATGGAGTGCACAATGCTGACATGCAGGCCCTGATCTCCGAGCTGGAGGAGACCATCCCCTATAACGGGACCCCGACCGGCGAGGCCGTGCGCGAGGCTTATAGATACTTGAGGCAGGACGACCTGAGCTGGCGGAATCAGGACTACGAGGACCGCGGCGGAGAAAGAGACCCCTATTATGAAGAAAATGACGGAGAGCTGGAGGCCGCATGGTGCAGACAGAGTTCAGTGGTTCTCATCTCAGACGGGGAATGGAACGGAAATGTTGATCCGGACGAGTATGCCTACAAACTGCACACCAAGGACCTGAGGACCTCTCAGGCAATGTCCCAGGAGCAGAATGCAGACGTTTACTCCCTTTTTACCTTTAGTGACAGCCAGCAGGGTGAAAACTCCATGAAAACAGTGGCCGCCTTTGGGAACTTTGAGGAGATGGCCGGTTGCGATTCCGGGTGGCCGTATACCTTTGACGGCTACGGGGGGGACAGCAAATATGTGAATTATCCCAGAAGCCGATGCACCCCAGGGGGCACCTATGATGACTGCTGCGCGGAGTGGGACAAGGGAGACAAAGACGGGGTGCCGGACGCGTATTTCGCTGCTTCCAACGGTCAGGAAATGGCCGAGGCTTTGACCGCCATATTCTCGGAGATAAAGCAGGGGGTGGCCTCAGGGACCTCGATCACCGCCTTGACCGCCAAGGAAACCACCGGTTCGCTTATCAACCAGGCCGCCTTTTATCCGGAAAAGGATTTCGGGGACAACAACAAGGTGCTTTGGACCGGGGATATATTCGGAGACTGGTACTTAAACGCCCGCATTGACGGCAATGCCGTGCAGAATATCCGCGAGGACTATCCCAAGGATTATGACAGTCTGCACGAACGGGGCAATCTGAAACTGGATGTCGGCGGGGACAATATCCTCAAATATCTTGTGGAACAGGGTTCTCTCAGAATAGAATCCTATACAGCGGCGGACAACGGCACCATCCTGACTCCCAACACCCCGGATCAGGTGTATCATTCAATCGAGGATGTGCACTCCCTGTATTCCTGCGGGGAAAAACTAAGGGACCGCAATGCCACAAGCCGGGATATCTACAGCATTGACGAGGGGGGCAATTTTGTCCAGTTCAGTCCAGAAAACGGTGCTGACTTTGAGTCCCTCCTGGGCACGGACTGGACAGATTTCCCCGGGTGCCTGGTTGACTCCGAGACCCCACAGTATGAAGATCTTATCCGTTACGCCCGCGGAGAGCATATAAGCGGCTGCCGCTCGCGGGCCAGCGGGGACGGCGAATGGAAACTGGGAGACATCATATATTCCACTCCTGTAGCTGTGGAATACGACGATTATTCCATGCTTTACGCCGGGGGCAATGACGGGATGCTGCATGCTTTCCGGGCCGGATATGTGAAAAATTTGGGCGGGCAGATGCAGCCGGCTCAGATATGCGCTTCCAGGGATTCCTGTTCCGACGGTCCGAACCAGCCGGAGCTGGGCCGGGAGGAATGGGCGTTTATCCCCCAGGACAGTTTGCCTTATCTGCGGTATACAGCCAGCCCGGACTACAGCCATATCTATTCCGTGGACTTAAAGCCTTCTTTAGTTCAGACCGAGAACAGAAAGATACTTATAGGCGGGATGCGCCTGGGCGGGGCCTGCGGAAACGGGGATATAAATCCCCCGTCTGACACCGAACCCGAGTCGGTCGGCCGCTCCGCCTATTACGCCCTGGACGTGACCAATCCCCAGGACCCAGAATATTTATGGAGTTTTGCCCCCAAGGACATGGGCTTTACCTATTCCGGTCCGGCCTATGTAAAACGCAAGGACGAAAACGGGGACTGGAGCCATTATATCATGTTCGCTTCCGGCCCCACCGGATATGATGGGACCTCGGAGCAGAAACTGAGGATATTTACCGTGGACCTGACTGACGGTCCTGATGGCTACAACGCCACTTATGAAACGAATATTAAGGATGCCTTTGGCGGGAGATTGTTGACCGAGGGTATGGACGTAAACGAGGACGGGCAAACCGATTTTGTGTTTTTGGGATATACAAACAATACAGATGGCCGGTATAGCGAAATGGACGGAGGAGTGATAAAGATCTTTACCGGATCTGCGGACCCTTCCGAGTGGGACTATCAAGAGGATTTTTTGGGCAGCTCGGTCGAAGACCCGGTTACAGCTCCGGTGGTCTTTATGGACTGTTTTCCGGATGAAATGGATTTCCCGTATATTTACTTTGGAACGGGCCGATATTTTGTCTCGGACGACAAGACCCAGGATACCAACCAGGACTACAACTATCTGTACGGAGTGCCTTTTACCTGCAATGCGACCAACGAAGGCTGTGCCACCATTAGTAATATAAACGACAGCAGTGAGTTGGGCCGTGATGATTTGGACAAGGCAAACACAAATCCCAACAGCGCCTCCTGGAAGGTCCCCCTGGATGAAGCCGGCGGGGCATTTTATCGCGAGCGCTGCTATTCCACGCCGTCAACCACTGATCATGATACAGTGTTTTTTAGTACCAATATGCCTACCTCGGAGATATGCGAGTGCGGGGGGCAGTCCCGTTCCTGGGCCCTTAACTGTGCTTCCGGCCGGAGTCTTCAAGATGACGAGTGCGATCGGTTTACTGTGGAGGCCTCGGATTTCAAGTACCTGGTCCAGCTCTCCGGAGGGGATATCAAGGAATACGGGGCGGGCGCATTTTCTGAAGAGGATGGCCGGGCCACTCCGTGGGCTCCGGGCGTCTCCTCAGAGGAAAGCGGTATTCCCTCCTTTTCACCCGGGTCGCTGGCCGGGGAGATAATCTACTGGCGGGAGTGGTAATCCCCGGGTCGCCTATTGTCCTTTTTCTGAAACCCGATACAGGACGGGTGTAAAGAGGCCCGTCCTGTATTTAAAATTTTTTTTGGAAGCGAGAGGGAAATGATCCGTTTATTCTTTGCTGCCGCGCTTTTTTTGTCTCTGGCCCCTTTTGAGTCCGTGGCCGCATCCTTTGATCCCCCGCAGGGGATCATAAGCAAGGAGCGCTTTCCGCAAAAGGAACTCAATTTTGTCCGTACAGAATCCGGCAGGACCTATCTTATATCCTCGGACGGGCGTTATGTCTTTCAGGGGGAGCTTTTTGATGTCTGGAACGGGGAGCGCATAGACAGCCTTGAAAAATACAGGCGGTTGTCCGAGCGCGTGGACATGGAGTATCTGGGGATTGAGCCCTCCCGGATGTTCAGTCTGGATATCGGGTCTGGAGAAAAAGAGGCTTATATGTTTGTCGATCCGGGGTGTTCCTACTGCCAAAACCTGCTTAAGGATGCGGCGGCATCGGAACAGATACGCAGCGATTTTAAGATCAAGGTCATCCCTGTCTCCCTGCTTTCCGAAAACAGTCTGGAGAAGAACAAAAAGATAGCCACTCTGGCCGATGACAGTGAAGAATTGGCCCTAAAGGCTTTGCTTGAGCATTCATTTGCGGACTTGGAAGCCGCGGATGGGAGCTTCCCGCGGCTGAAATACAACCTGCTGGTGGCCACGGCCCTGTCCATAAAGAATGTACCTTATCTGGTAAACCCGAACGGCTTTATCCATATCGGCGTTCCCCAGGATATGCGATCTTTTCTGGAAAAAGAATAGAGTCACCCTTTATATTGAAAGAGGGATGAAGGGAAGGCTGGGCCTCCTGGCGAGCCATACATATCCAACCAGGCTTTCAGACTTAGCGGTAAAATTTTAAAAAAATTACAATAATAGCAAGCTGTTACTGTCAAGGGGTATGTAGTACCCCTTTTTGCCTTTTGTACCCCAAAAGTTTAGCCATTAAAGTGGAGTCAAAAAGTTCGCAGGCCAGCATCCCGGGCAGCCGTATTAAGCTGTTCATCAAAACAGGCAAAAAATACATCATCCGGAAACTGCTCAAGGATTACCAGAGCCGAGGCCAGGTGCACGGCGTCAAATCCACGTAATGGATGATTTTGCAAAGCCAGATTAATATATTTGTTGAGTTCGTCAGTAACCTGTATGCGAACCAACCCATTCCAGTCGGACTGAAAAATATTAATAAGTTTTAGCAAGGTGTCCTCGTCAAGGTTGGCTTCTCTTTTTTTGCGGTATATTGCGGACAAGGTCTCCGCATAAGCTACGGCGGAAGTAGCAATTGCTTGTGCATCTTTCCATTTAGCCACAACTTTCTCGGTAAAGGCCTCCTGAAAATAGCGTTTAACCAGGGCGCTGGTATCCAGATACAGGATCATCTGCGATCCTCCAGGACCATATCGGACGCGGCTTTGCCCGGGGCGTCAACCGGATTCGCCGGTAAGTCCCGCACATTCCGGCTGGGCATTTGGATCAGTCCTTTTTGGATTAGAGGGGCAAGCGCGGCGTACAGCGAGGAAAGGGTGGAGTTTTCCCTGACTATCCGGGCGATGGGCTTTCCCCGTTCGGTTATGATGACTTCCTCACCCGCCTTGACCTGCTTTAGATAGCGGCTCAGGTTGTTCTTGGCTTCCTTGATTCCGACTTCCATAGCGGTTCTCCTGAGAACAAAGAATTTTTGGGCACAAAATGTAGTGTGCCTCCTTTTAATTCAAAGTAGCCACGTTGTGGCGTCCTGTCAATGTGGAAAAGTATGGGTTGCTTTCGCCGGCCTGAAAAGTACATCCAATATGCATTTTTCCATTTAATTGACGGATCGGCTCCGTCCCGCTAGATGTTGCTTTCCGATTTTATGGTGGGCAAGTGGCCTTTTTATAGGCCGGGGAGTAAGTATATCCAATCCAAAGGAGTGAAAATGGAGCAGGAGATCTTTTATATTCAGGGGGACGGTATCGGGCCGGAAGTTATGAATGCGGCCCGGGAAGTCCTGGATGCGGCGGTGGAAAAGACTTATGGTTTTGGGCGGACCCTGGTCTGGAAGGAGCTTTTGGCTGGGGAGAAGGCCTTTGAGGAGAGCGGCGAATATCTGCCCCGGGAGACTTGGGACGGCCTGGAAAAGGCTGGCGTGGCCATGAAGGGGCCGCTGACCACCCCGGTGGGCAGCGGGTTCAGGAGCCTTAATGTCACCCTGCGCCAGAGCCTGGATCTGTATGCTTGTATTCGTCCTGTGCGGCATTTTTCCGGGATCCAGTCCCCGGTCAAGCACCCGGAAAAGGTGGATATGGTGGTCTTCCGGGAAAACACCGAGGATGTTTACGCCGGGATCGAATGGGCGGCCGGCACTCCTGAGGCGGAGAAGGTGGTCGAGTTCTTGCGCTCGGAAATGAATGCTGATGTGGATAAAAAAAGCGCCGTGGGCATAAAGCCGGTTACCGAGGCCGGGTGCAAGAGGCTTTGCCGCAGGGCGTTCGAATTCGCCCGGGATCAGGACCGAAAAAGCGTTACCCTGGTGCACAAGGGCAATATAATGAAATATACCGAGGGCGCTTTCCGGGCCTGGGGATATGAGCTGGCTGATGATGAGTTTTCCGGGATATTCGCGCTCGAGGGTAAACAGGGAAAGGGCGGCATAGTCCTCAAGGACCGCATCGCGGACGCCATGTTCCAGGAGGTTCTCATGCGCCCGGAGCAGTATGACGTTATTGCCACCACCAACTTAAACGGGGATTATATCTCCGACGCCCTGGCCGCTCAGGTCGGAGGCTTGGGAATCGCCCCGGGCGTGAACATGGGCGATGATCTGGCCCTTTTCGAGGCCACGCACGGCACAGCCCCCACAATCGCCGGAAAAGATATGGCTAACCCCATGAGCATGATCTTAAGCGGGGCCATGCTCCTGGAGCACATCGGCTGGCCGGAGGCGGCCGGGAAAATTTATTCGGCCGCGGACTCGGTCCTTTCCTCAGGCCGGGTGACCGCGGACCTGGCCCCGCAGATGCAGGGGGCCAAAGAGGTGGGCTGTCGGGAGTTCACTGCCTCTATTCTGAAGGCCTTGTAGCCAATTTGGAGGTAGGCAATTTTTGGGGCTTTGTCCCACTAAGAAAGGTGTTTCGCTCCTTCAGACCCTCTGTGCCCTGCGTGGTGATTATTGTTTTATGCAAAGTGATATGGTAATCATGTTTGGTTATTGTCGCGAAGAAGAGAGGAGGTCATTATGAGTGTTATTGCCGAGCTGGCCATATTCCCCTTGGACAAGGGGGTTGGCGTGAGTGCATACGTCAAGCGGGCAGTGGATATACTGCGTGAGAGCGGTATGCCTTGCGAAGCGGGGCCGATGGGGACCTGCGTCGAGGGAGCCTGGGAGGAGGTTATGGCCGCAGTGGACAAGTGCTTCCAGAATATGCACAGGGACTGCGACCGCATCTATATGACCCTTAAGGTGGATTACCGCCGGGATCGAAAAAACGGGATGCGCTCCAAGACAGAGGCTGTATCCGGCTGAATCTATTTGTATTTATCTGGATCAAGGCGATATTTGTGCACTTTGTAGTGCAGAATGCGGTAGGTAACTCTGAGTTCCCTGGCTGCCTGGAGCATATTGCCCTTGTTTTTTTTCAGGGCCTCGACCAAGAGTTCCTGCTCAAAGCGGGCTACTGCTTCCTTGAATGAGAATTGGGTGTCGGTGGCTGAACTCTCCGCGGTCTGCAGGCTGGGCGGGAGATGATAGGTACGGATTACCTCCTCGCTACAGACCAGAACCGCCCTTTCGACACAGTTTTTGAGTTCCCGGACATTACCGGGCCAGTGATACTGCATGAGCAGGTCAATGGCCGGAGTTGATATCCGCCTTATATCCTTGGAATACTTTTCCGCAAATTCCTGCAAAAAGTGCTCGGCCACCGGCAGGATGTCTTCTTTGCGTTCCTGAAGGGGAGGTATGAACAAAGGAAAGACGTTTATCCGGTAGTACAGGTCCTCGCGGAAGCCCCCGCTCGACACCAAGTCCTCCAAGGGCTGATGTGTGGCGCAGACAATACGCACATCCACCTGGGTGGCCTTTTCGCTCCCTAGTCTTTGGACTTCTCCTTCCTGCAGGGCGCGCAAGAGTTTGGCCTGGGCGGCCGCGCTCAGCTCGGCTATTTCGTCTAAAAACAGGCTGCCTTCATGGGCGAGCTCAAAGCGCCCCTTCTTGGCCTTGACCGCTCCGGTAAATGCGCCTTGCTCATGTCCGAACAGCTCGCTTTCCAGTAGATCGGCTGGGAGCGCGGCGCAGTTAAGGCGGATGAAAGGGCCTTTGGCCCGGGGGCTGTTGGCGTGGATGGCCTCGGCCAAAAGCTCCTTGCCGGTCCCGGACTCCCCGCGGATAAGCACGGTGGCCTCACTGGGCGCGGCTTGGCCGACCTGCCCCAGGACTTCCTGCATGGCCTTGGAGGTGGCGATGATATCGGTTTGTACCTTCTCCCGTTCCCCGGGCGGAGGCGAAAACGTATTGTCCCGCTGTCTGGTGATTTCGTCCTGGAGAAAAGATGTCTGCCGGGCGATGATCTGGGCCAGGACCTGTAGAAATAGGCAGTGCTCATTGAGCGTGTTTTCATCCAGTCGGGGTAGATCTGCGCTTAAGACACCGAGTATCTCCGGAATCCCTTCCGGATCCTTGCGCAGGACAGGAACGCAAATAAAGGAAAGATCCTGTAGCTCTTCCGGCTTGCGGCCGAAGGCCAGATTCAGAAAGCTCTCTTCCTCGGCCATGCACGGAACCACTATCGGCTCTTTCTTTTGGACCACAGTGCCGGTGATCCCTTCCCCGGGCACGTATGAGTGCTTGGGCGGCCGTCCCGGGCCATAGTAAAGACTGAATTCAATGATCTTGGACACCGGCTCCAGAATGGCCAGAGACATCCTTTTATAACCGAGGTCCCGGGCTGCGGATTCAAGTATGCCGGCCAGTCCTTCGCGCAGAGGCGAATGAAGGTCCATTTTCTCCAAGATCTGGTGCAAAATGCGGGTGAAACGGATGTCCATCGTTTCAGCTAATGCTTTGCGCGCCCAGTTCTATAGCCTGGAGGTTCACATCCACTATTTTCGGCTTGAGGTGTTTTTTGATGCCGGAGCGCAGGTTTTCCAGGCCCAGAGGCAAAAGGCCGGAGGCGAATAGGGCGCCCATAAGGACCATATTGGCGGTCTGCATCACGCCAGTCTCCCGGGCCAAGTCCCCGCAAGGAACAAAGTGGGCGGTCTTTGCACTCAGGCGGCATTTCTCCCGGATTGTTTCTATGTCCGGGTAGGTATCCCGGCCCATGCATACGCTCAAGGGAAGTACCGGGCTCAGGCTGGAAACGACCACTCCGTCCGGGTGGAGGAATTCAAGGGCCCGCATGGTCTCCAGGGGCTCGAATCCCAGGAGCACATCAGCCTCACCCTGGGTTATCTTAGGGCTTTTGGATCCGCCGATAAGGACAAAGGAATGCACTATCCCTCCCCGCTGAGCCATCCCGTGGATCTCTCCGGCCGTAACCGGCATTTTGCTGTCCGCGGCAATTTCCGCGAGCAGATTGGTCGCGGTCAAAGTCCCCTGCCCGCCTACTCCGGTCAAAAAAACACGGGTCTTGTCCATATTATTCTCCCTTGTCCGCCTGGATGTGCTTACAGATCTGGACGCACAGCATGCACCCGGCGCATTGGCCCGGGTTTATATGTACTTTGTCCTCCTCAACGTAAAAGGCCGGGCAGGCCAGGGTATCGATACACTCCATGCATCCTTCGCAGCTGTCCAGGACTTTGGCCCTTCCGGATTTCTTTTTGCCCAGCATTCGTCGGGCATAGAGCGGGCACGGTTCTTCGGTAATAAGTACGCGGACACCTATTTCTTTTTTCAAATCCGCAAGGACGCGCATGGTTTTTTGGTGGTTGAACGGTTTTACCTTTTCTACCCGTTCGATTCCGCAGCCGCGGACAATTCCTTCTATGTCCAGTTCCGGCTTTTCCCCGGCTGGGGTGCTCCCTACTCCGGGATGGGGCTGATGTCCGGTCATGGCTGTGGTCCGGTTGTCCAAAATGACCACTAACAGGTTGTATTCATTGTACACTGCGTTTATAAGGCCGGTGATTCCGGAGTGGAAAAAGGTGGAGTCCCCGATGAAAGCGACCACCGGCCGGCCCTCGGCCCGGGCCATGCCGCATCCGGCGGATATTGAGGAGCCCATGCACAAAAGGAAATCCGCAGCGCTTAAGGGCGGTAAAAGCCCCAGGGTGTAGCATCCTATATCCGAAGAGTAGATAGCCTCGTCTCCGAATATCTTGCGCACCGCATAATAGGTCCCCCGGTGCGGACATCCGGCGCAGAGATTGGGGGGGCGTTGAGGCAGGGCCTGTACATCCACTTCGCTTTTTTGGGCTGCGTCCTCCTCGATCCCGTGCAGGCGCAAAAGCTCCCGGCGGACGAGATCGGCCGAATATTCACCCTCCGTGGAAAGGCTTTCGCTTTTGCCCACAATGCGCACATTGACCCCGGACTTCTGGGCAATGGCCCGGACCGCCTCCTCCACCACCGGTTCCAGTTCCTCCAGGATGAGCACCTGTTCCACTTTCTGGATAAAAGCGGCTATTTTCTTCTTTGGGAGGGGATAGGTCATACCCAGCTCCAATACCCGGCAATCAAGCCGGGATTCGTCTTCCAGGGCATCGTGCAGATAGGCGCGGGAAACCCCGCTGGCTATAACCCCTATTTTCCCTTGGCCGAAGGTGTAGTTGAGTCCGGACTTTTCCGCTTCTTCGGCTACGGCCTTAAGATTTTCCAGAAGAATGCCGTGCCGGATCCTGGCCACCGCCGGGACCGGGACAAAGCGTTTGGGATTCTTGGTGAATTCGGATGTGGTCCGGGGTTGGGGCACGCTGTCGAACTCGACTATTCCTCGCAGGTGGTTGACCCGGGTAGTGGTCCGCAAAAGAACCGGCTGCTCCCATTTGGCTGAAAGGCGCAGGGCCTCTTTGGCCATATCCTTGCACTCCTGGGCAGTGGCTGGCTCAAAGCAGGGTATCTTGCCCAGGCGGGAATAATAGCGGTTGTCCTGCTCGTTTTGACTGGAATGGCAGCCCGGATCGTCTGCGCTCAAGATCATGAGCCCGCCGGGAGTGCCTATATAACTCAAGGTCATCAGGGGATCCGCGGCCACATTGATCCCGACATGCTTCATGGTCACCACCGCCGGCACCCCGGCCAGTGCAGCCCCTCCCGCGACCTCCATGGCCACTTTCTCGTTCGGAGAGTATTCGAAGTAGTAGTCCGCTTTGGGAGACAGGCTGAAAAGGGTATCTGGGAGCTCCGAGGAGGGGGTTCCCGGATAGCAGGATATGAATCCGGCCCCGGCTTCTATAATCCCCCTGGCTATGGCCTCGTTGCCCAGCAGAAGATGTTTTTCTCCCTTTTCCCCGCTGAGGATAAACTCGCGCATGGTTTGCTCCTATCCGGCCACTTTTTCTTGCATCTGTTGTATCTTATAGTCAAAGAAACCGCTTTTGCCCTGTTCCTGAAGCATGCCGCTCGCGGCCTTTAGCTCCTGATAGGCGGACAGGGCGGCATCCCAATGTCCGCTCTTTTCCGCGGCAAAAGCGAGCATGTTCTGCAGGGCCCGGTCATAGGCCTCAGGCATTTTATCCCTGTTTTCTACGAGCATATTAAATGCCTCTTCGTATTTTCCGGCCAGCTGCAGGGCCTTGGCCCGGCCGAGGATGGCAATGGGCCGCAAGTCCCCGTCCATATTCCCTAGAGCAGAGAATTCTCTTGCTGCCGCTTCAAAATCCTGGGTCTGCATAAGGGCGCGGGCCAGTTCCAGCTGGACTGCCACGGCCACGTCCTTTGGAGCGTTTTCGGTGAACTCGGCCAGGTTCTCGGCCCGGGCCGCAGGATCCTCCAGGGCCTGGATTTCGTTCAGCTTGGCCGAGGCCTGTTCAGCCTGGTGGTCCTGGTACAGTCTGTGCCCGGAATATGCTGCGGCAATGAGGATTATCCCTCCGAGTGTGATCCCTATCAGCCTCAGGTTGTTAAGGATCTTCTCCAAAATCGGGTTCGTCGTGGAATCGGCCTCACTCTCGATCTGCTGGGCAAATTGCTGGGTTTTCTGTCCTAGTGGGTCCATCCTTCCTCCCGGGAATATAAGATTTGGTCATGCAGGTCCTGCATTCAATCCGCTTGTTTAATTTCCTTGAGCCACTTCTTCTAAAGTTATTTGTCCCAAAGGTCAAAAAAAATCGGCATGCTTTCTGTCCCTGGTTATTTGGGCAAACCTTATGGATTTTTTCGTTGGAGCATTATATGCAAAAGCTTATGCTGGGAAGAAAATCCATACCTTACGGTAAGGAGCCATAAAAATAGGCGGCCTTAAGGCCGCCTGTTTTTATGTATTTATTTCAGGTGGAACCCAATTTAAATCAATGATCGCAGACGTTCTCCCCGGTACTAAGCGTGCCTTCCAGATATGATTTGACCAGGTCTTCCGGGCCCTCAGCCGGTGCGCCGACCAGGACCTTGACTCCGTGCTGGTTGAAAAGGCTCTGCGCCCTGGAGCCCATCCCCCCGGCGATGACTAAAGCGGCCCCCTGATTGGCCACCCATTCCGGCAATACTCCGGGCTCATGCGGCGGGGGATCCATAAGTTCCATACCCAGGATTTCTTTTTTCCCGGCATCCGCTTCCACCATGGCGAACTTTTGGCAGTGTCCGAAATGCATGCACAGCTTGCCGTTTGCCACGGGCACGGCCACTTTTATTTTCCCCTCGGAGGGCGCGGGCTTTTCCTCGGTCTGGTCCCCTCCGGGGTTGGACTTCTCCTGCAGATCACCGCCCATGGCCAGCATGGGTTTGATTATGCGCCCGATGGATTGGGCGGCCTCGCTTTCGTGATGGGTCTTGACGTAGACATAGCCCTGATCCCCGGAGCGGACAACTTCCGGATCTATGGGAATGCGACCCAAAAATTTTATGCCCATTTCCCGGGCCAGATCCTCGCCGCCTCCGGAAGCAAATATGTCGCTTACTTCCCCGCATTTGGGGCACGCGTATCCGCTCATGTTTTCCACCAGCCCCAGGACAGGGTTGCCCACCTGGCTGCAGAAGGTCACTGAACGCCGCACATCGTCCACAGCCACTCCCTGCGGAGTGGAGACGATTACCGCCTGGGCGGAGGGACCAATCAGCTGCAGGGTGGAAAGGGGTTCGTCCCCGGTGCCCGGAGGGCAGTCCACCACCAGATAATCAAGTTCGCCCCAGGCCACGTCCTGCAAAAACTGCTTTATCAAACCCATCTTGATCGGGCCGCGCCAGATAACCGCGTCATTGCGGTTGGGAAGCATAAACCCCAGGGACATGACCCACAGGTTCTTGCTCCATTGAATGGGCTCGATATAGTCCTTTTCAATATGCGGCTGCTCCCCGGTCAGACTGAGCATTCTGGGTATGGAGGGACCGTGGACGTCCACATCCAAAAGCCCGACCTTTTTCCCGGCTAGAGACAGGGCGGCCGCAATATTTACAGCCACTGTGCTTTTACCCACGCCGCCCTTGCCGGAGAGGATGACCAGTTTATTCTTGATCTTGCCCAGACTGGCCTGCAGTTTTTCGTCTTCCTTGTTTTTGCCGCATTCCTTGCCTGAACAGGAACCGCATTGTTCTTCAGCCATGTTCTATCCTCCCGTGATAATTATATTTGCAGATGGTTGCGCATGTTTTCCCAGACCCCGTGCATGGTTCTTCCCAGGCCGTTTGGATCGAACTCGAGTATGTTCTGCTTTTTGATCTGGGCCCGGGTGAATCCGGAGTCATAGGGAAGCCTGCCCAATACAGGAATTTTCCTTTCCCGGCAATAATTCTCTATTGTCCCGGAAATATGCTCATTTATATCTGATTTGTTGATTACCGCCATGGTCTGGATCCCGAAGTGCTCGGTGAGTTCGCAGACCCGGTGCAGATCGTGCTCTGCGGAGACCGTGGGCTCGGCTACCACAATCGCCGCGTCCGCGTTGGTCAGGGAAGCAATTACCGGACATCCTACTCCCGGGGAGCCGTCCACCAGGACAAGGTCTGCTCCCTGTTCCTCGGCCAGGGCACCGGCCTTTTTGCGCACCGTGGTCACCAGGACACCGGAGTTCTCTTCCCCTATACCCAGGCTGGCATGGACCATGGTCCCGAAGCGGGTGTCGGAGATATACCATTCCCCGCAATGCCGGGGATACATCCTGGCCGCCTGCGTGGGGCAGACAAAGGCGCATACCCCGCACCCTTCGCAGTTTTCCTTTATTACCTGAAAATCCTCGCTAATTGCATTGAACTTGCAGTGTTCAAGGCATTCAGCGCATTCTACGCACAAGTCCTTGTCTATTTCCGGCAGTTCTCCGCTTATGAACTGCATAGTCTCCCGAACTTCAGGGTTGAGGATAAGGTGCAGATCAGCCGCATCCACGTCGCAGTCAGCCAGCACCTTTTTGGGGCCCAATCCGGCCAGTGCAGAGACAATGCTGGTTTTGCCGGTGCCGCCTTTCCCGCTGATGATTACTACTTCCTTCATGCGGACACCTCCGCGGAGACTTTGTTTTCGATTCGTTGCCAGATGTCGGCGTATATTTCCCGGAATTCAGGGAAGACATCCACCAGGAGCTCGCCCCGGGAATAGGCCTCGGCCGCTTCCTTTGTATGCGGCAGGCGGCCCAGCACTTCTATATCGTTTTCCCGAAGATATTTGTCCAGCTCTTCTTCGCCGCCCATCCCCTGGCGATTAACCACAACCCCGAACGGATAGTGGAGTTTTTGCATGAGCTGTACGGCCAATTGCAGGTCATACAGGCCGAACGGGGTGGGTTCAGTGACCAGGATTACATAGTCCGCTCCCTCTAGGGATTCGATTACCGGGCAGGTGGTTCCCGGCGGGCAGTCCAGGATGGTTGTCCCCTTGGGCTCGGCCCGGGCCGCCTCCTTGACTCTGGCTATGAGCGGCGGAGCCATTGCTTCTCCGATACGGAGCAGACCTCCGTAAATATGCAGGTTGTCCTTTTTCACCCGGCGCATGGCCCCGATTTCCCTATGGCTGTCTCCCACGGCATCCGCGGGGCAGACCAGTTTGCACAAGCCGCAGCTGTGGCATAGTTCGGGGAATACCATTACCTGATCCACCATCCAGATAAGTGCCTTGAATCTGCATTCCCGGATGCATTTCTGGCAGGACTGGCCCAAGCATTTGTCCATGTCTATTTCCGGGACCTGGACGTATTGCTTTTCTTCCGCGTCATATTTTAGGTCCAAAAAGAAATGGGAATTCGGTTCCTCCACGTCGCAGTCAACCAGCTGGACATCTTCACCCTGCTCGATCAGGTATGTGGCCAGGTTTACCGTTATCGTGGTTTTGCCGGTGCCGCCCTTGCCACTGGCAACAGCTATTTGCATTAGGGATCTCCTTTTTGATTTCTGCGCTGCCCGGATCGGTCTGGCCATTGCCGGGCGGGAAGACATAGGCAATGTTTCCCGGGGTAGTGGTCTTTCCCGCGCACTGGGGGCGCATTAAAATTTGCGGGTCATGGGTGAGCCGCAGTTCGGGCATTTTGTATCCACGCACGGGGTCTTGGGTGTATGCGGGGCAATGGTTCCGCACTGCGGGCAATAGCATGTCGATCCAGCCGGGGCGTTTCTTCCCTGTCCCTGGTAACCGGCCGGCGACGTCCGGTTTCTAATGCGGTCTGCAGACCCCGGTCTTTTGTAATTGTCCGGCATTTTGTGCTCCCTGAAGAACAAGTATAGGAGATAAAAAAACGGAGCGGAATCAGGGGAAGAGGTCAGACTCGGTTTTTCCGCCCCGTTTTATTTTTTTAGGAGATTTCGTTCAATCTATTGTTCAAAATCTCCAATTGATTTTCCAGACCCTTGATCTGGTTTTCAATTGCGGTTTTTTCGTCCACGGGTTCCGTTGCTGGCGGGGCATATCCGTACCATGCGGTCATCGGCCCCGGCCCGAAGCCCCGGCCCCTGCCGCGGCCGAAACCCCGGCCCATGCCGAAGCCGAAGCCGAAGCCCCGGCCCGGCACAGCCCCCGCAGGCACGGCTCCGGTGCACCGGCCCATACCGCGTCCGGTTACCGGTCCCTGTCCCAATGGTCCTGTTCCGTTAAATCCTGGCATAGCTATCACCTCTTTAGTCTGTTTTTTTTATCTGCTGCGCTTGCCACCCCGGCCCGGGCGGCCGTTTCCACCTCTGCCGCGGCCGCCGCCCGAAGCGCCGGTCCCGGCGCATCTCCCCCGACCGCGGCCTGTCCCGGCTCCTTGGCTGTCCGGTCCTGTTCTATCCAATCCCGGCATCCTGTATACCTCCTTGCTCTGTACTTCGGTCTACCAGTGCCCCGGCTTGTCCGGGGTCTGAGCCTTTTCCAGGAGTCCTTTTTTATACGCCTCCAGGGCCTCATCCACTGTACCCGCGGAGGCGAAATAGATCTCGATTTCAGCCTTGGACAGCGCGGAAAAGGCCTTGGGGCCAATGTGACCGCTTATGACCGCTTTTACGCCTGTATTGGCCACGTTCTGCGCGGTCTGGATTCCCGCCCCCTGGGGCAGGTTCAGGTTTTGCTTGTTTTCCATGAATTCAAAAGAGCTGTTGTCTGTATCATAGATGATAAAGCCCTGAGCCCTTCCAAACCTGGTATCTATTGGCGATTGCAGTGAATCCCCCTGGCTGCTTACAGCAAGTTTCATTTTATCCTCCGATTACAGATTTGTCCGCTGCCTCTCCTTCTCACCCGGCATCTGCCCGGTTCAACCGGGGTGTGGCAGCCGGGCATGGAAAGTTCGTGCAGGTGCTGCGTTTCAAATGCGGCAATAACCCTGTCCAGGTCTCCGGTTATCCAGGGTATGAGTGCTATGTCCTTTTGTTTGAGCATATTGTGGGCGCAGCAGCTGATTGCCCCGCAAATCAAAATGTTTACCCCGCAGGATTTGATTAAAGAGATCTTGCCCATCAGATCTCCAAACGGGAGGGAGAGATGCCCTGCGGGGTAAATTTTGTCCTCGATGATTTCAAAGAGCCTTATTTCTGTGGCCTGATCAAAAACAGTAGCCAACCGATTGCCGTGGGAGATAAGCCCCAATCGGGTCTCAGAGTCGTCTGTACCTGCTTTGATGTTCACTTCCATTTTTTCGTCCCTTTGTTACTGTTAGAAGCATTGAGCGTGCCAGATATGTAAAGATGATTTATATCAATAGGTTATGTGCAGAATGAATGGGTTTAGTGGTGAGTATGGGCGTATTGTGCGCCATTATACAGAAGGCGAGGGATTGTTTTGCGCCCGGTTGGCAGGGATCAGGCCTGAGAACAGCGTTTCAACATCCGCCGCAGGGTGTCCTTAGAGATGCCCAGCTCGCGGCAGGTTTGCATCTTTTTGTTTTTGTTCCTGGCCAGGGCCTCCATCACGGCCTGGCATTTTATTTCCTCCAGGGTCAGGGGCTCTTTTCTGGTCGGGGAGTCCCCGGGCTGCAGGTGCTCCGGCAGGTGTTCCAGTCGAATGAATCCGTCCGGACAAAGGATAAAGGCAAATTCCAGGATGTTTTCCAGCTCCCGGATATTGCCCGGAAAATTGTGGCGCATGAGCACGGCTAGGGCGTCCTCGGATATGCCCTGGATGTCTTTTCCCTGCACCGCGTTCAGCTTGCGGATGAAATGGTTGACCAGCAGGGGGATGTCCTCGACTCTTTCCCGCAGCGGGGGCAGATCTATGGGGACCACGTTCAGTCGGTAGTACAGGTCCTGCCTGAATTTCTCTTCCTTTACTCGCCGAGACAGATCCTGGTGGGTTGCCGCAACCACCCGGGTATCCACTTGGACGTTTTCGTTGGCGCCCAGGGGCTGAAATGTCTTTTCCTGCAGAAAGCGAAGGAGCTTTACCTGCAGGGACAGGGGCATGTCCCCGATCTCGTCCAGAAAGATGGTCCCCTTGTCCGCGGCCTGAAAGCGGCCAGGTTTGTCTTTCTTGGCGTCGGTGAATGCCCCGGCCCTGTACCCGAAGAGCTCGGATTCCAGCAGATTTTCCGGAAGTGCCCCGCAGTTGACTACAATGAACGGGCCGTCTCTGCGTTCGCTTAAGCTGTGGATGGCCTTGGCGAATAATTCCTTTCCGGTTCCGGATTCCCCGGTTATAAGCACCGATGATCTGCTCTTGGCCACCTGAGGCAAAATGGAGAACACCCTTTTCAGGGCCTTGCTCTTGCCGACAATATCCTCAAACGTGTAGTTCTTTTGTATCTGCTGGCGGATGATCTGCAGATCGGACAAGTCCCTGAAGGTCTCCACCCCGCCTATGGTCTCCCCGGCTTCGTTTTTCAGCGGGGCCGCGCTTATGCTCACCGGGATCTTCTCCCCGTCCGGACGGACGATGTATATGGATTTATTGGATATGGATCCCTTTTGCTCCAGGCAGGCATTTAGGGCGCATTCACGGTCACATATGCTGGATTTGAACACCTCCCAGCACTTGCGGCCCACTGCTTCCCTTGCGGGAATGCCGGTTATCTCCCGGGCCGCGGCATTGAAATAGGTCACATTCCAGTCCAGATCCACGGTAAACACCCCGTCGGCCACGCTGTCCAAGATGGAGGCCAAAGAGACGTCAGCCGGCAGGGTCATTTCTTGGCCTGCACCTGTTCGGTAAGCCATACATACCAGTCTTCAAGACCCTCCCCGGTCTTGGCCGAGACCGGGAAGATACGGACGTCTTGTTTTAGACTGCGGGCGAAATTTGCGGCCCGGTCCATATTGAACTCCACATAGGGCAAGAGATCGGTCTTGTTTAAAATAACCGCGCTCGACTCGGCGAACATGAGCGGATATTTTTCCGGCTTGTCGTCACCCTCGGGTACGCTCAAGATGGTCACCTTATGGTCTTCGCCCACGGTGAATTCGGCCGGGCAGACCAGATTGCCCACGTTTTCCACAAACAGGATATCCACCTTGTCCAGATCGAATTCATTTAAAACTTTCTGGATCATGGAGCTGTCCAGGTGGCAGCCCCCGTCGGTGTTTATCTGCATGGCCTGCACCCCGGTGGCCTCTATGCGGCGGGCGTCGTTATTGGTCTGTACGTCGCCCTCGATCACGGCCATGTTGTACGTGTCCTTGAGCGCGGTCAGGGTGTTCTCTAGTAAAGTAGTTTTACCCGCGCCCGGTGAGCTCATCAGGTTCAAGACCAGGACCTTTTTGGAGGTGAATATTTGTCTGAGTTCATCCGCCAGACGATCGTTTCTTTCCAGGATGTCCCGGGCTATGTTTATCTGCTGTTCCATATGGGTCTCCTTTTTATCATTCGGCTTCAATTTCCTCTATAAAGAGCTCTTTGCCGGACAAAATCTCGTGTCCGAATTCGGCTTGGCAGTGCGGGCAGGTCATTATCATCAGATCCCCGCCTTCAGGGGAGAATTCCCGGCCGCATTCCCGGCATTTAGCCCGAAGCGGCCTCTCCTCCAGAAAAAGGGCCGCCCCCTGCATCTTGGTTCCCTGGGTCAGGACCTCAAATGCGGTCTCCAGCGCCTCAGGCACAATATGCGAGAGCTGTCCATGCACGACTTTTACCCTGTTTAGTCTGTGCACTTCGTGCTTTTGCATCTCCTCGTCGATTATCTGGATCAGGTTCTGGGCTATGGACATTTCGTGCATGACTTGTGCTCCGGCCTGGTTTTTCTGGTTGAGGCACGGGGCCGCGGTGCGGCCTTAGAGATCAGTTAGGTGATCCTTAATTTTTTTCTCCAGATTTCGCAAACGCTTTTCCAGGTCATCCCGATAGGCGGTAAGGTCGATGGAGGTGCGGGCCACTCCGGATTTAACTGCCGCCTGGGCCACGGCCGGGGATTCAAAAAGTGCGATCCGGTGATCCAGGGGCTTGGGCAGGATGTAGTCCGGGCCAAACTCTAATCTCTCGACTTCATAGGCGCTCAGGACCTCCTCTGGGACCGGTTCCCGGGCAAGGTCGGCCAGGGCTGTGGCCGCAGCCACTTTCATCTCCTCGTTTATCTTGCGGGCCCGGACATCCAGCGCGCCGCGGAAAATGAACGGAAAGCCGGAGACGTTGTTTACCTGATTTGGAAAGTCGGACCGGCCGGTGGCCACTATACAGTCCGGCCGGGCGGCTTTGGCCTCCGGGTAGGAGATCTCCGGATCCGGATTGGCCATGGCGAAGATAACCGGGTCCCTGTTCATGGATTTGACCATCTCCGGGGTGAGTATTCCTTTTACGGACAGGCCGAGGAAGATATCTGTCCCTTTGATGACCTCGTGCATCGGTCCCAGATCCTTTGTGTGGGCGAACATCTCTTTTTCCGGGGTGAGGTCCTCTCGTTCTCTGTGGATGAGGCCCCGGGAGTCGAACATAAATATGTTATCCCGGTCCACCCCCAGTGATTCATAGAATCTGGAACAGGCCACGGCCGCGGCCCCGGCCCCGGAGACCACCATCTTCAAATCCCCGGGCTTTTTGCCGTTAATGCGCAGGGCGTTTATCAGCCCAGCCCCGGAAATAATGGCTGTTCCGTGCTGGTCGTCGTGGAACACAGGTATGTCCATTTCCCGGATCAGGGTCTGTTCCACGTGAAAGCACTCCGGGGCCTTTATGTCCTCCAGATTGATGCCCCCGAAGGTGGGCTCCAGCATGCGTACGAACTCAATGATCCGGTCCGGGTCTGCGGCGTTTATGTTCAGATCATAGGTGTCCACGTCCGCAAAGGCCTTGAACAAAACCCCTTTGCCCTCCATGACCGGTTTCCCTGCGGCCGGGCCGATATTGCCCAGGCCCAAAACAGCTGTCCCGTTGGAGACCACGGCCACCAGGTTACCCTTATTCGTGTATTGATAGACATCTTCCGGAGTTTTTTGTATTTCCCGACAGGCCTCGGCCACACCCGGAGTATAGGCCATAGACAGTTCTTTTTGTGTGCTGCAGGGCTTGCTGGGCATTGTCTCCAGCTTCCCCTTTCTTTCCCGTGAGTGGTATATTAATGCGTCCTCTCTGCTTACAAGACTCATCTCCGTCTCCTTGGTTGTCTGGACTTTTGCTGCCAAAGACCCACATCTATAGTGGTATTAGTTTTACTAGGCAAGAGTGGAGAAGCCGCATCCAGAGAGCCCGGAAAGGTTTTTTGACTGTCTCGGAAGGGGACCTGTTTATAGCCCGCGGCCATTGGGGCGGATAAAGGGTGCATTCGCTGGGGCGGACGAATTTTGTCAAAACAAATCAAGATTACGGGCATTTCCTATTGACTGAAACGCTTAAGAGCTTTGAAGACCTGCAGGGATATGTGGAAAGGCTGGGGCTTTTCCGGGTCGATCTTGGGCTGGCCCGGATGGAGGAGGCGCTTTCCAGAACCGGACTGGGCAGTTCTCCTTTTCCGATCATCCATGTTCTGGGGACCAACGGAAAAGGGAGTACCGCTATTTATATCCAGGAATTGGCCCGGAGACAGGGACTTTACGTCGGCTTGTACACCTCGCCGCATCTTGCGGATATCCGGGAGCGCATCAGTGTCGGAGGTCGGATGGCCTCCCGGGAAAAGTGGCTTTCGGCCGGAAATGAGATACTCCGGAGCTGCGGAAACCTCGGTCTGACTTATTTTGAGTTTTTGACCCTTTTGGCTGGGTTGCTTTTCGCCGCAAGTGAAGTGGATCTGGCCGTGTTCGAGGCCGGTTTGGGGGGCAGGTTTGATGCCACCAGCGCATTTGTTCCCGAGCTTACTGTGTTTACTCCCCTGGGCCGGGATCACTGCGGGGTGCTGGGAAACAGTTTACAGGAGATAGCCGGGGACAAGGCGGCAGCAATCAAGACCGCTCCGGTGGTAAGCGCTCCCCAGCCGGGAGGGATCGGGGATATCCTGCGCGCGGCGGCCCGGGACAAAGGTGCTGTCGTTTCCTTTGTTTCCGCCCCGGAGGCTGGGGGTAATTTTCTGGAGGCCAATTTCCGCCTGGCCAAAAAGGCCTGGGGGGAGTACTGCCGGATAAAGGATCTGGCCGCGCTGCCGGTGCCGGGACGCCGGGATCTGAAGGTCCTTATTCCCGGTCGTATGCACCGGGTGCGGCGCGCCCCGGACATCGTCCTGGACGGGGCACACAATCCGCACGCCCTGGAGTCGCTTTACCACGTTCTGCACGATTCAGGCTTCCGACCAGGGCTGGTAATATTCAGCTGCTTTGCAGACAAGGATATATCCGGAATGTGCGCGGCGCTGAAGCATTTCTTTTGTCCGGTTGCGGTGTGCTCCCTCGGGGAAAAGGACCGGGCCGACGCCCGGGACGAGGTTATCCGCCAGCTGGGTCAAAGGGCCCAAAAGCAGGACCTAAAAGATCTTGTCCCTGTACTTGCCAAGCCTGCAGAAGACATCCTGGTCTGCGGCTCTTTGTATCTTTTGGGCCGGGTATATTCCCTGTTCCCGCACTGGTCTGCGCACGGGGAGAATGTTTGAGCCCGCTAGTCCGGGTTTTGACTTGTATGCATGGTTGGCAGTATGGTTCGGTTTCCCGGGGGCGTGGGTATTAAAGCGCACAAAACCGGCCCGGGTCTATCTGGTCAAAAGATTTTAAAAAGACAAGAATGGAGAACGGCTTGAGTAATCTGTTCCGCTTTCTGCCGGCTGTGGACCGCCTGTTGGAAACGCTTCTTGAAGACAGGGAGCTTTCCGTCTTGCCCCGGACTATGCTCCGGGATCTGACAAATGAATTTTTGGACCGGTGCCGGGAAAGGATCAAGAATGGCGAAATCGCTGACAGCCGGGAGCTTGCTTTGGAAAGGCTGTCCGGTCGGCTCTATGATTTTGTCCGTCGTAAGTCTAGACCGCATTTTCGCAGGGTCCTGAACGGCACCGGGGTGGTGATCCATACCAACCTGGGCCGTTCCGTGCTGGCCGAGGCTGCCTGTTCGGCTGTAGAGCAGGCCTGCAGGCACTACTCTAACCTGGAATTTTCCCTGGAAACCGGACAGAGGGGATCGCGTTACAGCCATGTACAAAACCTTTTGTGCCGTCTTACTGGGGCTGAGGCCGGTCTGGTGGTGAACAACAACGCGGCCGCTGTTTTGTTGATTTTGGATACCCTGGCCCGGGATCGGGAGGTGATAGTCTCCAGGGGTCAGCTAGTGGAGATCGGGGGGTCGTTCCGCATTCCGGAGGTAATGGCCAAGAGCGGGGCAATTCTGCGCGAAGTGGGGGCCACTAACCGCACCCACCTGCACGATTATGAAAACGCGGTGGGCGAGGACACCGCCGCCCTGCTCAAAGTGCACACCTCCAATTACCGGATAATTGGTTTTCACAAGGAAGTCCCCCTGGAGGAACTGGTGCAGCTTGGGGAAAATCACGGCCTTCCGGTAATAGAGGACATGGGCAGCGGTAATCTTTTTGATTTTAACGCGGCCGGGCATTCCTTTATGCACGAGCCCACGGTACAACAGGTTATCAAAGGCGGCGTATCCGTTGTATCTTTTAGTGGAGACAAACTTCTGGGCGGGCCACAGGCGGGAATAATTCTGGGGCGCCGGGAATATATAGACAAAATAAAGGTGAACCCCCTGAACAGGGCCCTGCGCATCGATAAAATGACCCTGGCCGCTCTGGAGTCCACTCTGCGTCTGTATCTGGACATGGACAGGGCAGAGGAGGAAATACCCACCCTGAACATGATCTGCGCGGGGAAGGCGGATTTGAAGAGAAAGGCCCGGCGTCTGCAGCGTCTTGTGCAGAAAAAAATCGGCGGGCAAAAGGTGAATACCGCGATCATGCTGGGCAGTTCCCGGGTCGGGGGCGGGGCTTTCCCGGAGCAGGACCTGCCCACGTATATGCTCGGCCTGCGGCCGAAAGGCATGGGGCTCCCGGAACTAAAGGACGGTCTTTTGCGCTGCGATCCGCCGCTTGTCGGACGAGTGGAGGAGGACTGGTTCTGCCTGGATGTACGAACATTGCAGGAGAGCGAGTTTTCTCTTGTTGTGCAGTCTTTGAGGCAGGCGATGCCGGATTTGGACTAATAATAGAGCATCATTTTTTGTTGGTCAGTGTTTTTGGCCTGTGGTTGATGCCTTATGCCGGGAAATTTATTATAAAAACAAGATAGTTGAACCGCCAAGGCGCCAAGTACGCTAAGAAGGCGGGGAGCCAAGTTATTGTCCAAAACCGGGAAACGGTTTTGGACAAGGCTGCCTTTCAATTTGCCGTTACCCGGCAAATTGAAATACGCTTTTCCTTGGCGGCCTCTGTGTCATGAGCGAAGCGGGCGGTTCAAGTATTTTCTTGTCCGAATCGCGTGTGCGGCCTGCGTAATAAAGAATTTGCAGGCAGTGAGTTAGGGTAAAGTGAATATCTTATTTATAACCTGGGGAGGCGAGTATGTTGCAGGGCGAATTCAAGGGGCTGGTGCGCAAGCGGGTATTGGTCACCGGCGGGGCCGGGTTTATCGGTTCCCATCTGTGCCGCCGCCTTTTGGATCTGGGTGCGGAGGTGCTTTGTTGCGACAATTATTTCACCGGCCAGAAAGAGCATATCCGGGATATGCTGGACCATCGCCGCTTTGAGATCCTGCGCCACGATATCACCTTCCCCCTGTATGTGGAGGTGGACGAGATATACAATCTGGCCTGTCCGGCCTCACCCATACATTATCAGTTCGATCCGGTGCAGACCACCAAGACCTGCGTGCATGGGAGCATAAACGTGCTCGGCTTGGCCAAGCGGGTGGGGGCCCGTATCTTTCAGGCCTCTACCAGCGAGGTCTACGGGGACCCGGAAGTACATCCCCAGGACGAGTCCTACTGGGGGAAGGTCAATCCGGTGGGGCCGCGCTCCTGCTATGACGAAGGCAAACGCTGCGCCGAAACCCTGTTTTTCGACTATCACCGCCAGCATGGCCTGGAGATCAAGGTGGCCCGAATATTCAACACCTTCGGGCCGAACATGCATCCCAATGACGGCCGGGTGGTGAGTAATTTCATCCTCCAGGCCCTGCAAAACAGGCCGATAACCATCTACGGGGACGGCACTCAGAGCCGGTCTTTTTGCTATGTCCGGGATCTGGTGGAAGGGATGCTTCTGCTTATGCAGTCTGACGCGCCATTCACCGGTCCGGTGAATCTGGGTAATCCGGTGGAAACAGGCGTACTGGAGCTGGCCGAAAAGGTGATTGAGCTCACCGGCTCAGACTCAGAGATCGTGTACAGACCCCTGCCGGTAAACGACCCCAAGCGCCGCCGTCCGGATATCTCCCTGGCCCGGTCCAAATTGGGCTGGGAGCCGGTTTGGGGTCTGGAGGAGGGCCTGAAAGAGACTATAGCCTATTTTGAAAATCTGCTGAAAAGGAGAAAAGATGCAGTTGGAATACAAGAATAAGAGCTGCTGGGAGATTTACGCCGCGAATGAGGAAGAGGTGCACGAGTTCGCCTGCGGATACCTGGATTTTTTGACTCGGTGCAAGACCGAGCGGGAGACCGTGGCCTACGTAACCGAAGTCCTCCGCGATCGAGGCTTTGCTGAGGATTTTTCCGCGGATCGGGTTTTTCGGGCGCACAAAAATAAGACCATATTTTTGGCCCGGCGGGGTCGCCGGCCCCTGTTCGAGGGGATACGCCTTTTAGGCGCCCACGCCGACACTCCGCATCTGGATCTCAAGCAAAGACCGCTCACTGAACAGTGCGAAGTGGCTTTAGGCAAGACACATTATTACGGCGGGATCCGTAAGTATCACTGGCTGTCCCGTCCTCTGGCCCTGCACGGGACGATCGTCAAAACAGACGGGAATGTCGTCCCGGTAGTGATCGGCGAGGATGAAAAAGACCCGGTCCTGTGCATATCCGATCTATTGCCCCATCTGGCCTCGAAACAGATGGACAAAAAGCTCTCCGAAGCCTTTGAGGCGGAGAAGCTGAACGTCATGCTCGGGCACAAACCGGATCTGGCGTTGGGCGAAGATGAAAAGCACAAGGTGTACAAAAACCTGCTGAAAGTCCTGCACGCCAGATTCGGCATTGTGGAGGAGGATTTGTACAGCTCGGAGATGCAGGTGGTTCCGGCCGGACCGGCCCGGTTCGCCGGGCTGGACGAGGGGCTTGTCGGGGCCTACGGGCATGACGACCGGGTCTGCGTTTTCACCGGGCTGAACGCGTTTTTGCAGGCTGAAGATCCGGAATATACTAGTGTAGCTATTTTCTGGGACAAGGAGGAAATCGGATCGGACGGGTCCACCGGGGCCAAGTCCCATTTTATGGAGTACTGCCTGGAGGACCTTCTGGCCGCCTGGGAGCCGGAGACAAACATCCGCACCCTGTTTCAACATACCCGGGCGGTATCAGCTGACGTGCATGGGGCTATGGATCCAGATTACCAGGAGGTGCACGAGAAGCTGAACGCCTCGCTTATCGGCCACGGTCCGGTATTCTGCAAGTTCACTGGCCACCGGGGCAAGGTGGGGGCGAATGACGCCCACGCCGAATACGTGGCTTGGTGGCGGAAGATATTGAACGAAAAAGATATCCCCTGGCAGATGGCCGAGCTGGGCAAGGTGGATCAGGGTGGTGGGGGTACTGTGGCCAAGCATCTGGCTGTCTACGGGATGGACATAATCGATTTCGGCCCCGGAGTGCTGGGTATGCATAGCCCCTTCGAGATAGTGAGCAAACCGGATGTGTACGCCACGTATCAGGCCTATAAGACGTTTTACGAGGCCGGGGTCTAAAATGAGCCCTTTGCTTCGGATAGAAAGCAAGGCAGGCCCGCTGTTAATATCTTGGAATCCGCAAATAGCATGACAAAGGCAAAGGGTGTTTTATGCCGGTTATAATGGGCACGGCAGGACATATTGATCACGGCAAGACCGCCCTGATCCGGGCTTTAAGCGGGATAGACTGTGACAGGCTGTCCGAGGAGAAAAAGCGGGGGATCACCATTGAGCTCGGGTTCGCCTTTATGGACGGTCTCGGCGGGCAAAGGTTGGGCATTGTTGATGTCCCCGGACACGAGAAATTCGTCAAGAATATGGTCTCTGGAGCGGCTGGGATAGATTTTGTCCTTTTGGTGGTGGCCGCGGATGAGGGAGTCATGCCCCAGACCAGGGAGCATCTGGAGATTTGTTCTCTTCTGGGCATAGAGCACGGCCTGGTGGCCATAACCAAACTGGACATGGTTGATGACGAGCTTTTAGAGTTGGTCCTGGACGATGTTCAGGGTTATCTGCAGGGCACGTTTCTGGAAGAAGCGCCCATAATACCGGTTTCCGCCCATACTGGGGCCGGTCTGGATGAACTTAAGGAAGCGCTTACCCAAACCGCGGAGGGGTTTGCAACCCACAGACGGGCCGATCTGTTCCGTCTGCCCGTAGACCGGGTCTTTAGCATGCGTGGACACGGGACGGTCATCACCGGGACCACTGTCTCCGGACGCGTCCGGGTCGGGGAGGAGATAACCGTCTATCCCGAGGGGTTAAAGACCAAGGTCCGCTCCATTCAGGTCCACGGGGAGCAGCGCGAGGAAAGTTCAGCCGGCATGCGTACGGCCATTAATTTGCATTCCGTGGATGTGGAGGCCCTGGAACGGGGTTATGTCCTGGCCCATCCCGGGACCCTGTTCCCTAGTCCGGTCTGGGATCTGGAGCTTACCTATCTCAAGTCCGCAGCCAGGCCCCTGCGCCACCGCACGGAAGTGCATTTCCACCACGGCTCCAAGGAAATAATGGCCAGGATATATCTTTTGGACAGGGACAAATTGGAGGCCGGGGAGACGTGCATGGCCCAGGTGAGATTCAAAACTTTCATGGCCGGGGTGTACGGGGACAGATGCGTTCTACGTTCCTTTTCCCCGCTTCGGACTATTGCCGGGGCCAGGATAATCAACCCCCTGGCCGGGAAGGTGAAAAGATTTTCTCCGGAAGTGGAGGAACTGGAAAAAATGGCCCATGCCACTGGCGAGGAACTTATTGCCATGCAGCTTAAATGGGCCGGTCCCCGCGGGCTTAGTCTGCCGCAGCTGAAAATAATGACCGACATGGAGGGCAAGGCCCTGGAAAAAGCCCTGCAGACCATGGGCGGCCGTCAGGAGGCCCTGGTCTATGACCGGGAAAACCGGGTTTACGTAAGCGGGGAGATCGTTCGGGAGCTATGTGCGAAGCTTCTGGAGTATGTGGGGAATTACCATAGGCAAAATCCCCTTCGCCAGGGCGTCTCCCGGGGGGAATTGACTTCGGCCTGGGCGCACGGCCTTCCGGACAAGCTGGTGCATTTCCTTTTGGAAAGGCTCTTAAAATCAGAAGAGCTTATAAACGAGCAGCAGGTTTTGCGCCTGCCGGAGCACAAGGTGTCTTTGGCCGTGGACCAGGAAAAACTGCGCTCCAGAATACTTGAGGAGTACACAAGCTCCGGGCTGGAACCCCCGACCGTTAAACAGCTTTTGCAAAAGCTGGACCTAAAGCCCAAAGAGGCGGAGCCGGTCCTGCGCCTGCTTGCGGAAAACAAGGAGCTTATAAAGATAAACGCGGATTTTTATTTCTCTCCCCAGGCAGTGGACAAACTAAAGGGAATGCTCCGGGATTATTTTTCCCGAAACGAGGAGATGGGTCCGGTGGACTTCAAGGAACTCACCGGTCTCTCCCGCAAATTCGCCATTCCCCTTCTGGAGTTCATGGACAAGGAGAAATTGACCATGCGCGTCGGGGATAAGAGGAAACTCAGAAGTAAGTAGTTTCGTTGTAAGTAATCACGGGCTGAAGCGTCCGGAAACCGGTGCCGCTCATTCTCGGCGGCCGTCCTGGCCGCCTCCGAGGTGTCTGCCGCCTCTAACACATCCTGTGTCCAGCGGCAGACAAATCCGCTTGCACCGGGAAACCGGACGCTTCAAGCGCCTCAAGCTATTCTTCGAGGAGCCTGTCCAGATGCGCCTGCAAAAAATATATTTTTGCAGTTGAGTCTGTCCAGTCACTCAGACAAAAGTCTGAGTGGCGGAGGCGAGAACCAAAAATAAACTCATTTGTGAGCAGTTAATCCACATCAAAAGTCGAAGAGCCAAAGATATATGGCTATTCCTCCCCGTTGAATTCCTTCATATACTCGCCCATCCCGTTTTCTTCCAGTTTTTCCCTGGGAATGAACCTGAGTGCGGCTGAGTTAATGCAGTATCTCAGACCAGTCGAGGGCGGTCCGTCCTCAAAAACGTGCCCCAGATGGGAGTCGGCTTTTCCGGAGCGGACTTCCGTCCTGGTGGTAAAAAGGGAGTTGTCTTCCCGAGTAACCAGACTGTCCTTATCAATCGGCCGGGTAAAGCTGGGCCATCCAGTTCCGGAGTCGAATTTATCCCTGGAGGAAAAAAGAGGTTCTCCGGAAACCACATCCACATAGATACCTTCTTTTTTGTTGTCCCAGTATTCATTGCTAAATGCCGGTTCGGTCCCGTCCTTTTGAGTCACTTTGAATTGAAGAGCGGTCAGATTTTTTATTCTTTCCTGATAATTATTTGCAGGAACGGAATTGTCATTTGTGTTCGCGACCGGCTGTTTTGGGGATGTTTTTGCAGGCTCTCCTCTTTTTTTGGCCAAATAGTCCTGGTGATATTCCTCGGCCGGATAAAAATTCTTTAAAGGCTCTATGGCAGTGGCCACTTCCTTATTCAGGCCTCTTGAATCTTCAAGGTCTTCTTTTAAGAAAAATTGAGCAAGAATTCCCGGTTATTCAATTTCCGGGATGAATGGCTCTTTGACTATCTGTTATATATATCTTACTGATGTCTTGACATATATGTCCACTTTG
>JBKHGE010000002.1:0-134720 GCA_046539845.1 Desulfonatronovibrionaceae bacterium | reverse complement strand
AAGAACGTGACTGTATCCAGAGACGGAAAGCATTGGTATATATCCGTGCAGGTGGAGCAGGAAGTCCCCGATCCTTGTCCTGTGCGAGAGCCAAGCACAGGGTTGGACATGGGAATTTCCCGGTTCTACACCTGCTCGGACGGTACGTTTGGCGAACCGCTAAACGCCTTCAGGAAAGTGGAGAAGAAACTGGCCAGGGAGCACCGCAAACTTTCCCGTAAGAAGGAGTTTTCAAAGAACTGGAAGAAGCAAAAGGCGAAGGTGAACAAGGTCCACCGTAAGATCCGGGATACCCGCTTGGACTATCTGCATAAGCATTCCACGGCCCTTTCCCGGGACTATGCCGTGGTGTATGCGGAGGACCTGCAAGTGAAAAACATGTCCCATTCTGCAAAGGGGACCAGGGAGAAGCCGGGCAAAAACGTCCGGGCCAAGTCCGGGTTGAACAAATCCATCCTAGATCAAGGCTGGAGTGAGTTCATGCGCCAGCTCGGCTACAAGCTGAACTGGCGTGGCGGGGAACTGGTCAAGGTTCCTCCGCACCATACGTCACAGGCCTGCTGCTGGTGCGGCCATGTGTCAAAGATCAACCGGAGATCGCAGAGCCGGTTCGTGTGTGAGGCCTGCGGCCTTGAGATCAATGCGGATCATAACGCTGCCATAAATATCAAAACCCTCGGGCAGAGGGGGATGGCCTGTGGATCGAATCGCACAAGCGGTCGGAAGCAGGAACCGCCGGGAAATGGCGACAGAGTACCGGTCCTGGCTGCATAGCCAGGAATCCCCTTCCTTTAGGGAGGGGAGGATGTCAATGTCTCGCACGACTATGATTTCCTGGATCGCACCTGCGATGACTTCTTTCAACTCAGAAACGGACGGCTCGAACAGAACTCTGCCGCTCTTCTGCACGTCCATAAGCACGCCCATCCGCTGGGGCATACCGGCCACGAACACGGAGACCACAGCCCCCCGCACAGACCGGACTACTCCGGCTGAAAGGCCTGTCCGGGACCCGGAGAAAAAAACATTTGCCATCTTTTATCCGACGCGTTAGGGGGAAAGTACGGACAGTAAAAACTAAGGAGGGATAAGAACAGAATGGGAAGCTTTTTTCCCCACTCGGAAAATTATGCCTTGGAAGAACAGCTGCGGATCCTGGAAGAGGACGAACTCCTGGATTTCTGGGAAGAAAGTCAGTTCCTGGATTCCTATCTGGAAAACGAAAACAGTCGGTTTAAGGCCCGTCCAGCCGTTGATTACGAACGGCTTATAGTCCAGGAGCTTCAGATCCGGGCCTGCCAGAGACCCATAAGACCCGGCCAGGCAAGCCTATAAACAACAAAAGCCCGAATCGCTCGGGCTTTTTTTCTGCCCGGGGAACGCCTACCCGCCCGGAAAGCAGCATTTATCCCCCACCAGCAGAAGGCTGTTTGGGAGATGGGACTGAATAAGCTCCATTGTACTCCCGAAAAGCGCCTTTTTCAGCGGAGGATGACCGAATATGCCCATAACCGCGAGGGTATCGTGTTCCACTTCGAACAGATTGTCCCGCATTGACCCCTGGGTGAAAAATTTCCATTCATACTCCCCGCTCCAGGCCTCGCCCAATTGCTCTCTGATCTGGTCAGCATAGCTCTCCCACCCCTTGCCTTCATCCTGGGTGAATATCCTGCACGGGACCTCGGCCCGCTCGGCCAGGGAGGCCGCGAACAAAAGAGCGCTTTTTGCAGATTCTGACCCGCCGAAAAACACAGTGATCGACTTCCACGGCTTGTACACCTGACTGGGGATAAGCACCGGAAAAGGGGCCTCCCTCAGGATCTGCCTCACCTTGGTCTCGATCTGGCCCAATCCGATCTTGGTGGACAAATCGCTTATAATCCGGGGACAGCACAGATATTCGTAATCAAGGTGGACATCCGGCAAAGTAGAGGCGGTGTATTCTTCCGGCTGAAAAAAATCAGCTGTAAATCCAGAGTAATCCAATATCTGGCGGCAATGGTCCTCGGCTGTGCCCGGATCGGATAGATAAGAGGAATCCAGCCCGACCTGAATGGCCTTGGAGCCTACATAGAGCATAAACTGCTTTTTGGTCGGGATATAAATATAAAGCCGCTCTCCGGTCGCCTTGCAGAAATATATGGACTGCAGGAGAGTCTCCCGGCCGAAGGGGGTGTTGCGGAAAATATGGAACAATCTCGGCTGCATGGGTTGCCTCTGAAAAAAAATGTTTGCCCGGCTTTGCAAATCCCGGGGACAGGCTGTCAACGCCCCAAATACCCCCTCGGGAGCAGAGCTCGTGTCCACGCCAAATCCACCCGACCCGGAAAACAGACCACAAAATCCCCGCGCCGAGAAACAGCACGCCGGATTCAGACGGTGAACCGGTTCCCGGGATCGGCAAAAACAGTGAGCCTGTCTCGACGCACGAAACCGATAAGGACCATGTCCTGCATTTTGGCCAGCTCCACCGCCGCCGTGGTTACCGCGGACCTGCAGGCCATAGTTCTTACTCCGGCTTTCAGGGCCTTATGGACTATGCTTGCCGTCCCTCTAGCGGATACGCACAAGAGTCCGGAACCCAGACTTTGCTCCGTATCTATGGCCCAGCCGCAAAGCCTGTTGATGCAATTATGCCGGCTTATGTCCTCGGTCATGCGCAACATATTGCCCTGATTATCAAAAACAGCCGCACGATGGAAACACCCGGTCTCTTCCCAGGAGCCGGATCTGGAGAGCAGATCCTGCATACAGGAAAACACCAGATCAGGGCCCGGGCTGCCGGATTCCTCTGCCTCTTTCTCCGGCCACGGGGCGGGACGCAGATAAAAGCGCTGTCCTTCGCGCCTCTCGAGCACCGGCCTGCTCTGCGGCGGGCACAATTCAGTCCCACAGTACCCCCGGACCAATTCCTCCAGGTCCCGGGGCATGGCCCACAGCCGCACCGGCTCCACCCCGGGCCAGAAGACCTCGATCTCCTCCTCGCAGGCCACCTTGTCCGTGATCTCCTGCAAATGGCCATCTTTAAACTGAATGCATTTCAAAGCAGTAATTGACATACTTCTCCACCCGTGCTTGCCGGACGCAAACCAGCACTCGCCTCGGCATAATAATCTTTAGTCTACAGGGAAAAGGGCTCTTCTTCAACCCCCGCTTACTCTGGGAGCGGCTCCCTGACAGCGGCGGAGGGCGGAAAAAGTCCGGTCCGGCCGAATAAGGCTTGCTAATCGGCGGCCCCTGTGTTCTAGAGAGTAAAAGACAATTTCCGTCCCCCCCGGGCTGCGGTCTGCCCGTTTAGTCCCCAGGCAACAACTTCAACAGGAGCGCAAGATGAAAATACTGCCCAGCCTGCTCATAAGCAGCCTAATCCTGGTATTTTTCTCCGGCCCAGTCCATTCCTGCACCACAACAATAGTCGGCAAAAAGGCCTCAAAAGACGGTTCGGTGATGGTCTCCCACTCTGATGACGGGCTTGGGGACGCCAGACTAATCCATGTCCCGGCCATGGACCATGAGCCCGGCTCCAGGCGAACAGTCTACTATACCCCGTGCTCATTGGGGTACAAGGAAAAATGGAACAAGAGCCGGACCCAAAGGCTGATTACAGACACCCGGGGACCGGGCTACAAAAACCCGGATCTCCCGCAGTCCAAACCCCTGGGGTATATTCCCCAGGTAAGACATACCTATGCCTATTTTGACGCCAACTACGGACTCATGAACGAACACCAGCTCTCCATAGGCGAATGCACGGACAAGGCCAAGGTCCATCCCGAACCGGAAGCGGGCAAAAGGATATTCTATTCCACGGAATTGTCCCATGTGGCCCTGGAGAGATGCACGACCGCCCGGGAGGCCGTGCGGCTCATGGGCGATCTGATCCGGGAATACGGTTACTACGGGACCGGAGAAACCCTGCTGGTGGCCGACCCGGACGAGGCCTGGGTAATGGAGATGTGCGGATACGACCCCAACGGGGACAGCGGGGTATGGGTGGCCAAGCGGGTCCCGGATGAGCATTTCTTTGTCGCGGCCAACCAGTTCCGCATCCGGGAGGTAAAAAAGGGGACAGCGGACATGATGTATTCGGAAAACATCTTTGATGTCGCCCGGGACAAGAGGTGGTGGGACCCGGAAAAAGGTCCTCTGGACTGGGCCAGGGTATACGGAGACGGGGAGTTTCACCATCCGTACTACTCCCTGCGCCGGGTATGGAGGGCGCAGTCGCTTGTCGCCCCTTCCCTGGATCTCTCCGCCTGGGTCGAAGGCCCGTTTACCAAAGAATATCCGTTCAGCATCAAGCCGGATGAAAAGCTGGGGGTTAAGGATCTGTTCCGCATCCACCGGGACAACTACCAGGGCACTGAATTCGACATGACCAAAGGGCTGGCTGCCGGGGCGTTTGGCAACCCCAACCGCTTCGAGGGCGGAGCGGAAAGCATTGCCAACCGGGAAGGGCAGCTGAGCGAGGTAAAGGGCGCCTTTGAACGTCCATTGAATATCTACCGCTGCGTTTACGCCTATGTGAACCAGTCCCGGGCCTGGCTCCCGGACCCCATAGGCGGGCGGGTCTGGTTCGGTCCGGACCGGCCAGCCACTTCGGTTTTGATGCCTTTTTACTGCGGGGCGCAGGATCTGCCCGCAAGTATCCAGAAGGCAGACATCCTTAAATACGATCCAGGCAGCATGTGGACCGCATTCAACTACGTGGCCAACTACGCCATGCTCAAATACCAGTACATGATCGAAGATATCCGCAAGCTAGGTTCAGAATTTGAAGACAGATCCTTTGAGGAGACAAAGCAGCTGGAGGAAAAGGCGTTGCGGAAATGGCAGCACGGGGACAAGAACCAGGCTCGGGAAATGCTCACCCAATATGCGGACCGGCACGCCGAAGAGGTGCTTTCCGCCTGGAATCAACTGGCCAAAGACCTGTATATCAAATACAACGACGGATATATAAACGACCGCAACGGCATTGGCCAGGCAGTGTTCTATCCGGCTTGGTGGCTCAAAGAAGTCGGGTATGAAAGCGGGCCCACCGCCTACGAGAAACAGGACCAAGATTAAAGGAGCGCACACATAAACACAATCGCCCGGGCAAATCCAAAAGACAGACCGCGGCTTTGCCCGGCTTCGCTGGCTGAGTGCTGAGAGTCCCTATATTGCAGTTCGTTCCCAATCCCAAGGGACGACGCAAAAAAAATCAGGGGCGGAAAAGGGCTTATCTGTATATAAGGGTTTGATCTTTTTGCCGCTTTACTGCCATTAAGAGATTAAAGGCAAGCCGCTAATCCTCGTCCCAGAGCGGTCCGCTGCCAAAGCGCTTTTTCCACCATTCCTCCTCGGAGATATAGTTCTCCACTTCCTCTTTGGCAAAGGAGTACTGGTAATTGGCGCAATAGTCTTTTATCACCCGGTAGGCGGCGTTTATCTCCTGGGTCATCTCCTGGCATTTTTCCCGGTCTCCACGGCATCTATCCGGGTGCCACCTGGAAACCGCCCGCCTGTAGGCGGACTTGATTTCCTCCATGGTCGCCCTTTCCGGGAGATCCAAGACCCTTCTGGCCTCGGCTATCTGTCTGTAGGTATCCATAGCGTCCTGCACCCTCGCTCTAGCCCACAACTGCAGGCAAGAAACTGTCTTCCCCAGCCCGGGGAAAGTAATTGACACCGGCCGCCGAAAACACAGCAAACAATCAGCAAGAGCCTCCGGTCTTTCCCTACTTCTGCACCCGGCCCTGCAGGGGCTTCCAAAATCTATTGTCTCAGGCAGGGAGTAAAATAAACACTCAAAACAGAAATTGTAAACAGCGGTAAACCGGCCGGCCGGTTTACCGGCGGCCTGCTCCCTGCTTTCGGTCGGTTAAAGAGCGACACAAAACCGGATGCTGAGACTGCGGGGACAAAAGGCATACCTTACGGCTTATTCTTGGTAGATATCCTGATAGGCCTGCAAAAAGGAATGGAAACGGTTCTCCATTATCGCCTGTCTGGCCCCGGCAGCCAGATTTACAAAAAAATGCACATTGTGCAGGCTGTTCAGGCGGTAAGCCAAAAGCTCTCGACTTATATACAGATGGCGCAGATAGGCCCGGGAGAAGGTACGACAGGTATAGCATGTGCACTCCGGGTCCAGTGGGGAGTCGTCTTCCTTGAATTCCGCCCTTTTGATATTCACCTTGCCTCGGGAGGTATACAGAGTGCCGTTGCGGGCGTTTCTAGTCGGCAGTACGCAGTCGAACATATCAATGCCCGCAGCTATGCCCTCCAGGATATCCAGGGGCTTACCCACGCCCATCAGGTAGCGCGGTTTGGCTTCCGGCAGAAGCGGGGCGGTGAAACGCATAAGCCCCAGCATCTCTTCCTTGGGCTCACCCACACTTAACCCGCCGATGGCGTAGCCGTCAAAATCGATCCCGGTTATCTGCCCGGCGCTCAGGCTGCGCAGGTCCTGATAAAAGCCGCCCTGGACGATCCCGAACATGAGCTGGTCGCCCTGTCCGGGCGGATACGCCCTGCGGCTGCGCTCCGCCCACCTTGCGGTCCGATCAACTGATTTTCTGGTATATTCGTAGTCCTGCTCATAGGCGACGCATTCATCCAAAACCATCATGATATCCGAACCTATATTCTCCTGGATGCGAACCACTTTTTCCGGGGAGAAAAAATGCCTGGAACCGTTTATATGGGAGGCGAACCAAACTCCGTCTTCAGAGAGCTCACGCAGCCCGGAGAGACTGAAGACCTGAAACCCCCCGGAATCGGTAAGAATCGGCCTCTTCCAGTCCATGAACCTGTGCAGGCCCCCTCTTCTTCTGAGCATCTCATCCCCGGGACGCAGGTACAGATGATAGGTGTTTCCCAGAATGATCTTTGCCCCTGTGGATTGCAGATCATCCGGCCCCAAACCCTTGACGCTCCCCACGGTGCCCACAGGCATAAACACCGGGGTTTGCACCTTGCCGTGAGCGGTATTGAGCACCCCGGCCCGGGCCGCGCCCTCGGTACCTGCCAGCTTAAATTCTTTTAAATTCATGACGTTATCGTCTCTTTTTGTTGTTTCGGCCATAAACAGACAGCTAGCAGCTCACAGTCGGTGCATTTCGGATTTTTGGCCGTGCATACCTCGCGGCCGAAAAGGACCAGGCTGTGGTTGATCTCCCCCCATTTATTGCGGGGAAACAGGCGCATCAAATCCCTTTCCACTCGGTTCGGATCGGTGTGCCCGGTCAGCCCCAGCCTACGGGAGATCCTTTTTACATGGGTGTCCACGGCCAGGCCCGCATTTATCCCCCAGGCACCGTAAAGCACGATGTTCGCGGTCTTTCTGGCCACTCCAGGCAGATCCAGGAGTTCTTCCATGCCCGAGGGCACCCGGCCGGAATGTCTGTCTTGAATGATCGCGGCGGCCCGCCGCAGATTGGCCGCCTTATTGCGGTAAAACCCGGTGGAGTACACCACATCTTCCACCTCCTGCTGGTCGGCCTCGGCCAGGTCTTTCGGCCCCGGCCATCTGCGGAAAAGACCCGGAAGGACCTTGTTCACCCGCTCATCCGTACATTGAGCGGAGAGCACGGTAGCCACCAAAAGCTCCCAGGCCGTATTCCATTTAAGGGCGGATTCGGGCTCCGGATAGCGCCCGCGCAAAACCTGCAGCACTTTGTACGCCTTCTCCTGTATCTCCACTTCCCTTTTCCCGTGTTTGCTTTTCCCGGCCAATATCCAATCCCAGGGCCCCGGCCGGGGGGGCAAAGCCAGGACCCTGCTAACCCAAAGCAGGGCAAAAGTACACAGTCCGTGCCTCCCCCGGGTGAACAAAAAGACCCTTTTCAGGCCCGTCGGGTTTTGCTAATAGCACCTGATCAACTGCAGGGAATAAAAAGGAGAGAATCAATGCTGGCCATTGTCAACTACAATGCCGGTAATCTGACCAGCGTCAAGCGGGCCCTGGATTATCTGGAAATCCAAAACCTGATAACCGAAAACATACAGGATCTTCTCCGGGCCGAAGGGATAATCTTCCCCGGCGTGGGCGCGGCCGGATCGGCCATGGATTATCTTCGCTCCAGCGGGCTGGATCAGGCCCTGGCTGAATGTGTGGAAAACAGCAAACCGCTTCTGGGTATCTGCCTGGGCTCACAGATTGTTTTGGATTACAGCCCGGAGAACAACACTTCCACCCTGGGCCTTATCCCCGGAGAATGCCGAATCTTTGACCCGGATTGGACCGACGAAAAGGGGGAGGAAATCAATATCCCGCACATGGGCTGGAACAACGTGGAGCTGACTGCTCCCTGCCCTCTTTTCACCGGGGTGGATCCCAGCGCGGAATTTTATTTTGTGCACGCCTATTATCCACAGCCAAAACAGGAATATATCCTGGGTGAGACCGTATACGGGACCAAATTTTGCTCCGTACTTGGCCGCGAAGGGCTGTGGGCCATGCAGTTTCATCCGGAAAAAAGCGGCCGTCCCGGACTGCGCATACTGGCCAACTTCAATTCCTACTGCCGGGGGGAGCTTTATGCTTAGCAAGAGGATCATTCCCTGCCTGGACGTCAGGGACGGCAGACTGACCAAGGGGATAAAATTCAAGGGCAACGTGGACATAGGCGACCCGGTGGAAACCGCCCGGCTGTATTATGAAAACGGGGCGGACGAAATTGTCTTTTACGACATCACCGCCTCGGCCGAAGGCCGGGGGATAATGCTCCGGGTGGTGGAGGAAGTCGCGTCAAAAATATTCATTCCCTTTTCCGTGGGCGGGGGAGTGGCTTCAGTCCAGGACATGCGCGACGTACTCCTGGCCGGGGCGGAGAAGATCTCCGTGAATTCAGCTGCGGTTAAGAACCCGGACATAGTCTCCGAGGGGGCAGCCGCCTTCGGATCGCAGTGTATTGTAGTCGGCATGGATGTGTTGCGGGTTGAGCGATCCACGGACATCCCTTCCGGATACGAAATAGTTATCCACGGGGGCAGAAAAAAGACCGGGCTGGACGCTTTGAACTGGGCGGGAAAAATGGAGGAGCTCGGCGCCGGGGAGATATGTCTCAACTCCATTGATGCGGACGGGACCAAGGACGGATACGAGCTGAATCTGACCCGGCTTGTCTGCGATCACGTCCGTATCCCGGTCATCGCCTCCGGGGGAGCTGGCAGCCCGGAGCATATGGTCGATGCAGTGACAAAAGGCCGGGCCTCGGCCGCACTCATCGCCTCCATAGTCCACTACGGGGAATATACCCTGCCGGAGATCAAAAAAATCATGCACGACAAGGGTGTGCCTGTGCGCATGGTCTGGTAAGATGAAAACACCTGAGAGATTGACCATCGAGTCCATGACCCATTGCGAGGCAGAAGTGGTGACCAAGGTCCTGAACAACGGAAATATCCTGGACCGGGCAATAAAAATGCTTGAGGGGCTGCGCCTGCACCGCTTTCAGGCCGTGGTCTGGGACGAGGAGGAAAGATATATGGGCGGGACCTGGTTTAACCCCATTCGGAACAAATGGACTGCAGAATTCATGGATATGGAATGGAACGAGGAAGGCGGGGAGAAAGAGGTCCTAAAACAGGTACTGGAGATAGGCTAACGAAAAAGGGCCGGGCTGGTTAACCCTGTAAGGCATAAAAGATCCGGCCGGGGGTCAGCCCCGGTTCGGTCAGCGGTCGTAAACCCCGCTCCGGCCGCCGCTTTTATGCACCAGGCGGCAATCTTTAATACTTATATCCCGTTGCACCGCCTTGCACATGTCATAGATGGTCATGCATGCGGTCTGCACCGCAACCAGGGCCTCCATTTCCACCCCGGTTCTGGCGGCGGCTCCGACCTCGGACCAGACCCGGATGCGGCCACTTTCCCTGTGCATATCAAAGCCCACATCAATATGGTCCAAAAAAACCGGGTGACATAGGGGGATCAGCTCCCAGGTCTTTTTGGCAGCCATTATCCCGGCTATCCGGGCCGCGGACAAAACATCGCCCTTGGAGATACGATTCTCCTCCACCAGGGTAAAAGTCTCGGCCGAAAGACATATCCAGGCCTCAAACACGGCCCGCCTGGAAGTGACCTCCTTGTCTCCGACGTCGACCATACTGGCCCGGCCCCGGGCGTCCACATGGGAAAGCTTGTTTTTGCTCATGCAGATCAACTACGAAAGCCCTTCCGACTTCCGGCTACTCGCCCATTACCTTGCGGAAAAAATTCTTCATCTTGTGCCCGCTCTTTTCCCGTTCCAACTGTTCGAACTCGCGCAGGATCTCCTCCTGTCTCTTGGTCAATTTGGTCGGAGTCCGGACCTGAACCACTACGTGCAGATCCCCGCGCTTGGTGCTCCCCAGCCTGGGCAGCCCCAAGCCCTTAAGTCTAAATGAATCCCCGCTCTGCACCCCTTTGGGTATCTCCATAGTCACTGGCTCGTCCAGGGTGGGGACCTCGATCTTGTCCCCCAGCGCGGCCTGGGCCAGACTAACCTCCACTTGGGTCAAAAGGTCCTCGCCCTGGCGGCTGAAGATCTTGTCCTCCTCGACATGGATAACCACATACAAATCGCCAGGCGGACCGCCGTGCTCTCCGGGTTCGCCTTCGCCGCGCACGCGAAGCCGGCTGCCGCTGTCTACTCCGGCCGGGATGCGCACGCTGATCTTCTTGTTTACGTTTATCAACCCCCGCCCCCGGCACTGAGCACAGGGATGCCTGATAATGGTTCCCTGGCCCTGGCAGGCCGGACAAGGCATGGACACCCGGAAAAAGCCCTGCGAACGGTAGACGTGCCCGGCCCCGCCGCAGTGTTCACAGGTCTCCGGCCTGTGACCGGGCTCGGAACCGGATCCGGAGCAGCGCTCGCAGGTCTCCCGTTTGGGGATTTCAATGTCCTTTTCCGTTCCCTTGGCCGCTTCACGGAAGGTGATGCTCATGTCATAGCGCAAATCCACGCCGGAACGGGGACGCGGGCCACCCCTGCGGGAACCAAACCCGAAAAAATCCCCGAAAATATCGCTGAACGCACCGAATATATCCTCGGCAGAGCTGAAATTCTGGAACCCGTCCCCGTTAACTCCGTCATGTCCGAATTGGTCGTATCTGGCCTTTCTCTCCGGATCGCGCAGGACTTCGTAGGCCTCGGCAGCTTCTTTGAATCTGGCCTCTGCTTCCGGATCGTCGGGATTACGGTCCGGATGATACTTCATGGCCAGCTTGCGGTAGGCCTTTTTGAGATCCTCAGCTGAAGCGTCCCTGGAAACCCCCAGAATTTCGTAGTAATCTCTTTTTGCCATATTTAATCTAGATTCAGTCCTGCCTGTTCAATGGGCTTGGACGGCTTTACCTTGCCTGCGGCTATCTCCCGCAGGGCGGTGACCACCCTCTTGTTCTTGCACTCCACCAGCGGTTCGTAGCCGTCATTGTACTGTTTGATCCTCTTTATCGCCATCTGAACCACCATAAACCTGTTGTCCACCTGAGCCAGGCAGTCCTCAACAGTAATCCTCGCCATAATTCTCTCCGTATAAGACTGTTTTCAAGCCGGAATTAGCGCGGTACTATCCCCCCTGCCAACAAAAGAAAGGGGCAACCCGCTGCCTGCACACCAGTGCGCAGACTGGAAAAGCAGAATTATTTAGACTGTTAACCCGGCATCGGTCAAGGGAAAATATCCGCCGCACTGCCAAGCAAAGCCGGGCCGGCCGTGGCCCGGAAAGAGTATTGCTCCCAACTGTGAATTATAGACCGGGTTTTCGGATTGTCAACACTGTCGGGGAAGCGAAGGACAGGAAGCCTTGCCAGCTTGGAGCGGATTTTAAAACACTCGGATATATTACCTGCTTGCAGCAGGATATAAAGCGATGAGCCGGATCAGGCCGGTTCTTTATACTCAATGGCCTGTTTTATCATCCGCCGCAGATCCATAAGGCTGAACCCGGGGATAAAGATGGCCTCCTTGGGGCAGGTCCCCTGACACACTCCGCATCCCTCGCACAACCGGGGATAAACAAAAACCACCCTGTGTCCGGGCCGGTTCTTGTTTTCCCGCACCTCCAGCGCGTTTGTGGGGCAGATATCCACACAAATGGCGCAACCGTCGCATCTGGTCCGGTCCACATGCGCCACCAGCTGTTCCTGACTGGGGAACTTTTGACTGTTGATTATCACCATTTTTCCTCCCTCTTTACTGTTTGACCTCTGTAGCCAGGTGATATTAAAAAGTCTTCGCTATAAATAAGGGTCTAAGTATTGTTTGGTCCGTTTAACTTTTTATTACCATACCTGGCTAACAAAAATAAAGGACAATTTTCATGCCCGGGAAAAGACTTTCCTACGCCCAGAAAAACTGCATATCCAGCGCTGGAAAGCTAATGCACCGCACCGGCATGCTCTGGCCCGGGGCCAGGGTGGGAGTGGCCCTGTCCGGCGGAGTGGACAGCTGGGCCATGCTCAGGGTGCTTTTGGCCAGGCAGCGCATGGTCCCCTTTTATTTCGAGATCATGGTCCTGCATATAAACCCCGGTTTTGACCCCGGCAATCACCGGCCCCTTCTGGACTGGCTGGACAAACAGCCGGTGCCCGCTTATACCGAGACAACCGACATCGGCAATTACGCCCATTCCCGGGCCAACCGCAAAAAGTCCCCCTGTTTCTTATGCGCCTGGAAACGGCGCAAAAGGCTGTTCGAGCTCTGTAGAGACTACCATCTGACCCACCTGGCCCTGGGACATACCAGGGAGGACTTGGTGGAGACCTTTTTCTTGAACATGCTCCAGACCGGAAACATACGCGGGATGACTGCCAACGAACCTTTTTTTTCCGGAAGACTCCGAGTCATTCGGCCCATGCTGCTTACGGAAAAAAGCAGGCTCATAAAGGCGGCCCGGGAATGGGAGCTGCCGGTTTGGGAAAACCCCTGCCCTTCGGCGGGGAAGAACAAAAGAAAGCAAGTGCTCTCCCGCCTGGAGGCCCTGACCGGCCGGGACAAAATGATTGAAAAAAATATTTTTAACGCCATTGCCAGATGGCAACTTGACTTGGATTCGCAGTTAAACTAGATTCCAAAGTCTAAAAATAGAGACAACCCGAAATAAAAAGGGACAGACATGATCGGCCCTAAATACGAAATCATTGTTTTCAAAGAAAAACAGGGGTGCTGCCGCAAGCTCCATATCCGCAGCTGGACTCCGGCTGTGATTTTATTTTTGATTATCGGACTGCTTGGCAGCAGCGTATATTTCGGGACCTTCTATCACAAATATCAGGTTATGCAGACCCAGATGCAGGATTCACAGAAAACTATACAAAAGCAAAAAGGCCAGCTCCTTTCTCTGGCCCAGAAAATAAACTCCCTGGAAAAAGACCTGACCAAGGTCAAAGCCCTGGATTCCAAACTGCGGGTGATGGCCAATCTGGATTCCGGGCAGCCCTTCCTCTCACCTTCTTTGGGCGGTCCGGAAATAGAAAAGCTGTCCGAGGCCTTCCTCTCCAGCCATCGCCAGGAGCTTTTGGCCCGCAAGATGCACAATTTCCTGGACGAGCTGAGCACGGACGCCAAGCTGGAACAGATGAGGCAAAAGGAGCTTTTGGACCACCTGAAGGACAAAAAGCAGATCCTGGCCTCCACTCCCTCCATCTGGCCCACCCAGGGCTGGGTATCCTCGGATTTCGGGTATCGCACTTCCCCGTTCACCGGCAGGCGTGAATTCCATAAGGGACTGGATATAAGCGGCCCCACAGGGACCCCAATTTACTCCCCGGCCAACGGCAAGGTGGTCTTCAGCGGCAAGGACGGGGCCTACGGAATATGCGTGGTTCTGGACCACGGCAACGGCCTCAAGACCCGCTACGGACACCTGAAAAGATACAAGGTCGAGCCCGGCCAGGAGGTGGAAAGGGGGCAACTCCTAGGCCATGTGGGCAACACCGGTCGCAGCACCGGCCCCCATCTGCACTACGAGGTGCGCAACAACGGGGTCCCGGTAGACCCCATGCGCTATATCCTGGACTAGCCTTACCTCTTCGCAGCGGAATTGACTCAGGCCCGGCCGACTGCTTCAAGGCTGTCTTGAATGCCGGGATGCATTACCGGGTGGGCAAAACAGGTCTCCACTCTTGTCCGCCGGATCCGGAAAACAGCCCGCTAACAGGTACAGCCTGGTCCTGACCCTGCAGGCAGGATACATAAGCCTGCCAAACCGTCCCCGATCCTCTGGTCCGCATTTTGCTCATGGCAATGCATGGACCTTTTTGACTTGGATCAGCAAACCCTGACAAGCTTTTTTTTGACCTTCTTCCGGGTGAGTATCGTCCTCTTTCTTCTGCCTTTTTTCGGGGGGCAGGCCCTGCCCCGGACAATCAAGGCCGCCCTGTGCCTGGTCCTTACCCTGGGGCTGTGGCCCGCTCTTTCCTTTGACCCCTCCTATTTCCCGGACCATCCCCTAGGGATTTTGCTCATGATCCTGGGTGAACTCCTGCTCGGTCTGAGCCTGGGGCTTATAGTCAACTTCCTGTTCGCAGCCGTTCAGACCGGGGGACAATTGATCGGATTCCAGATGGGCTTTGCCATAGTCAATGTGGTCGATCCTATAACCGGGATTTCAGAAGCGGTCACCGCCCATCTCCTGTATATGATATCCCTGCTTATCTTTCTGTCCTTAAACGGGCACCTCTATCTCCTCTCCGGACTGGCCCAAAGCTTTGAGATCGTTCCCCCGGGCGGGTTCCTTCTCACTCCGGTGCTCCTGGACAAAATGCTCAGCTTTTCGGCCATGCTATTTCTGCTGGCAGTCAAGATAGCCGCCCCGGTCACGGCCACGGTCATCCTGGTGGATATCGCCCTGGCCTTGGTAGCCCGGGCCGCGCCGCAGATGAACGTATTGTTCGTGGGCATGCCGGTCCGGATTATGGTCGGATTTATTTTCCTGGGCATGCTGTTCAAATTAATGACGGTGTATATAACCGATTATGTCGCGGATCTGGATTCCATGTTCCTGCAAGTGCTTAGGGCCGGAAGCTGAAATGCAACCCCGGATTGAATAATGCCCCAAAAAGACCCGAGCAGAACGGAAAAAGCCACTCCCAAACAAAGGAGAAAGGCCCGCCAGGAAGGGAATGTACCCCGAAGCGAGGAGATGCCCAAAGCGGTAACTATTGTTGCCGGACTGATCATCATCCGCCTTACCTTTCCGTTTATAAGCACAAAACTCACCGAGACCTGCCGCTTTTTCCTGGACAAGCAGATCCTTATGGACCTGAACACGGACACCATACGCTCCGTGTTTGTCTACAGCATACAGCAGATGGCCTTGATCCTGCTGCCGATAATGCTCTTTGTTTTCCTGGCCTGTGTTGTCTGTATCCGGGCCCAGGTCGGACACCTGTGGACCTTCAAGCCGTTCAAGCCGAAGATATCCAAATTTAATATAGTAAGCGGATTGGGAAAGATATGTAACCTGAATTCCGCGATCAAGCTGGTCCGCAGCATCTTTCAGGCCGCGGTCATTGCCGTGGCCCCGTACCTGGTGATCAAATCTGAGATCCACAATTTTTTGCCCCTATTTTACCAGAGCATCGAGGGGGTGATCGTGTACATCCTGGAGCTGGGATACAAGACATTCCTCTACGCCCTGGTGCCCATGATCATAATTGCCATAATCGACCTAGTCTATCAGCGCTGGGACTACGAGGAAAACCTGAAAATGACCAAAGACGAGATCAAGGACGAACGCAAGCAGGCAGAAGGCGACCCAGCCATGAAAAAAGAGCAGCGTCAGAAGATGTTCTCTTCCATGCAGCAACGGATGAGAAAGGAGGTCCCGGAGGCGGACGTGGTCATTACCAACCCCACCCATATTGCCGTGGCCCTGAAGTATGACCCTAGCAAGGCCCCGGCGCCTCTGGTCCTGGCCAAGGGCGCGGACTACATGGCGGAAAAGATCAAAGAAATCGCCAGGGAGCACGATGTGCCCATCCGGGAGAACAAGCCCTTGGCACAGGCTTTGTATAAGAGTGTGGAAATAGGAGAGTCCATACCCGAAGAGATGTACAAGGCGGTGGCCGCAATACTGGCAGAACTCTATAAATACAAAAAGCAACCCGGATAAGTCCGGACGTCAATTTTATGGCATCAAAACAATCAGCAATTATGAACCTGGATTACTCCCGCTTCGCCAAGCAGGGAGACATCCTCCTGGCCGGAGGAGTGGTCATAATCCTGTTCGTGATGCTCATTCCCCTGCCCACCATCGTCCTGGATCTTATGCTCTCCTTCAGTATTTCCTTTTCCCTGGTCATTCTCCTGACCACCATGTTCATGAAGTCGCCCCTGGAGTTCTCCATTTTCCCCTCTATACTCCTGGTGACCACCCTGAACCGCCTGGCCCTTAACGTGGCTTCCACCCGGCTTATTCTTTTACACGGAGAACGCGGCCCAGGGGCGGCCGGAAATGTGATCGAGGCCTTTGGGCAGTTTGTTGTCGGGGGCAGCTTTGCCATCGGGATAATCATCTTCCTTATCCTTTTTGCCCTGAACAAAATGGTCATCACCAAAGGCACCACCCGCATAGCGGAAGTCGCGGCTCGGTTCACCCTGGATGCCATGCCCGGGAAGCAGATGTCCATCGAGGCCGATCTGAACGCCGGGTTGATTGACGAACAAGAAGCCAAGAAAGAGCGCGAGGCCCTGCGTAAGGAATCGGACTTCTACGGGGCCATGGACGGTGCGGGCAAGTTCGTGGAGGGTGATGTCAACGCCGGCATATTGATCACGGTTATCAATATAGTCGGCGGGCTGCTTATCGGCGTTTTTCAGAAGGACATGGCCTGGATGGAAGCGGCCCAAACCTATACCCTGCTGACCATAGGCGACGGACTGGTTTCCACCATCCCTTCGCTCATAGTCTCTACCTCTGCGGGCATGATAGTCAGCCGGGCCGCGGCTGAAGCACAGATGGGCGAAGAGATCATCGGCCAGCTCACATTCCACCCCCGCGCATTGCGCTTGGTCAGCGGCGTACTGCTCATGTTCGCCCTGGTCCCGGGAATGCCCACTCTGGCCTTCGGCATCCTGTCCGCAGCCATTTTTATGATCGCGATCATGTCCGCCAAAAACCGGGCCATGCTGGAGGCAAAAGAGGCCCAAAAGGGCCAGAAGGCAGAAGAAAAAACAGCCGACACTCCGGAAGAGGTCCAGAGCCTGCTTCCCCTGGATACTTTGGAACTCGAAGTCGGATACGGGCTCATCCCCCTGGTGGACGAAGAACAAAACGGCAATCTGCTCTCACGCATTAAATCCATCCGCAGACAGTTCGCACTGGATATGGGCGTGGTCATCCCCTCTTTGCACCTGCGGGACAACTTGCAGCTCAAACCCGGGGAATACGCGGTCCAGATCAAGGGCAACGAAGTAACCCGGGCGGAGATCATGATCGACCACTATCTGGCTATGGACCCGGGAGACGTCAAACACAGGATAAAAGGGGTGAAGACTTTGGAGCCGGCCTTTAACCTCCCGGCCCTATGGATACCCAAAGAACGCAAGGAAGAGGCCACCATGGCTGGATACACGGTCGTGGACCCCTCCACCGTGATAGCCACCCACCTGACCGAGGTCTTCAAGCGCAACCTGCACGAATTTCTGGGCAGACAGGAGGTCCAGAGCCTGCTGGACAATCTCGCCCAGAGGGCGCCCAAGGCAGTCGAAGATCTTGTGCCCGGGACGCTCAACCTGGGCACGGTGCAGAAGGTCCTGCAGAATCTGGTCCGGGAGGGCGTGTCCATCCGCGACCTTTTGACCATCGTGGAGAACCTGGCTGATTTCGGGACCCAAACCAAGGACGCAGAGCAGTTAACCGAACTCATCCGCCAAAAAATGAGCCGGGCGGTGACCAAGCCTTATCTATCGGAAAACAACATCCTGCCCATAATTACCTTTGACGAGCAGTTGGACAAGGTCATCCAGGACAGTGTCCGGCAGTCGGACCAGGGCACATTTCTGGCCCTGGAACCGGCCAGGGCGCAGAAGATCATCCAGGCCTTGAACAAATTTATGGAGAAAAACACGGTCACGGAAGGACAACCGGCCCTCTTGGTCTCCCCCCAGGTCCGGCCTCACCTGGCCCAGCTCATCCAGAGGTTCATCCCCATTCTGCCGGTTATCTCCCAGGCGGAGATCCCGCCGGACATCAGACTGGAATCGGCCAAGGTAGTGAGGATGGACGATGCGGGTTAAAACCTATACCGGCCGGACCCTGTCCGAGGTCATGGGCAGAATAAAGTCTGAATTGGGCTCAGAGGCGGCCATTTTGAGCACGGAACACAAAAAAATCGAGGGCAAGCCAGTCTGCGAGGTGGTCGCTGGCCTGGAGAACAAAGATGCGGACAACGGCAGAACCGCGCAGGACTTTGCCCTGGGCTCCGATCCAGTGGACCCGGGGTGGCGCCGGGAATGGGAAACCTTCAAAAAAAGCATTTTTGATCTTATTCGCCCCGGCCTGGACAAGTCCAAGCTCACCTCCAGGCAGGCCCTGGGATTGGAGCACCTGGAAAAGGAGGGAGTGGCCCCGGAACTGATCATGCGCATATGGCACAGGCTGCACAAAAACGGCCGCCCCACTCTGGCGGTCCTGGACGAATTCCTGGAAACCGGCGGGCTGGAGACCCAGAACTTCCCCCGGCAGGAAGTCATCGGGTTCTGCGGCCCCAACGGAGCAGGCAAGAGCACATCACTCATCCGCTACGCCCTGGAGTGCAAACGCAAGCACAAGGAAATCTCTGTATGCGTGGCCAATGCGGATGCCCTGCACGCCGGGGGGCGCCTGTTTCTTAAGCACTACTGCGACCTTTCCGGGTTCGCCTATGAGGAAATCGCCTCCCGGGCGCTTTGGGGCCGGCTGGGAAGCCTGCGCAAAAAACACGATCTGGTCCTGGTGGACATCCCGGGCATGACTCCGGGCCAGGACCTTAAAGACTGGCTCTTGGCCCGCGGCGACCATCCGGAAGACATGGGCCTGCACCTGGTTTTGAGTCCAGTGTATGCGGACATCCATATGCACAGCTATATCCGCAGATATTCCCACCCGGAACTCAAAAGCCTTATCTGGACTAAACTGGACGAGGCATGTATCTTCGGGGGCATACTGAATACGACTTGGAGGACCGGCCTGCCGGTATCCGGATTCTCCTTCGGCATCGGCCTCAGGGACTGCTCGCATCGGGTGGCCAAAAAGGATATCTGGCGGCTTATATTCAAACATGAAATGCCTTCGGGCAACAACGGAATCCTGTATGAATAATAATCTACCTGTCGTCCTCTCCGTGACCTCGGGCAAGGGAGGGGTAGGCAAGACAAACATGGCCGTGAACCTGGCCCACTGCCTATCCGAAATGGGCAAAAATGTGCTTTTGCTCGATGCTGACCTGGGCCTGGCCAATGTGGATGTACTTCTGGGCCTGACACCGAAATACAATATCTTCCACCTCTTCGAATCCGGGGTCTCCCTGGAAGAAATCCTGGTCCGAACCAACTACGGGTTCACCATACTTCCGGCCTCTTCCGGGGCTACAGAGATAAACAGTCTCTCCGCCGGGCAGAAGCTCGAGCTTTTGGAAGCCATGGACCGGCTGGACCACTCTTTGGATTTCCTTATCGTGGACACGGGAGCGGGAATAAGCGATAATGTTATCTATTTCAATCTGGCGGTGCAGGAACTCCTGGTGGTCATTACCCCGGAGCCCACCTCGCTCACAGACGCCTATGCCCTGATAAAGGTTTTGAACAACAATCACGGCATCCACCGCTTCCGGGTACTTATAAACATGTGTCGCTCGGAAAAGGACGGCCAGGAGGTATTCAAGAAACTCTATGCCGCTTGCGACCACTTTCTGGAGGGCATATCCCTGGATTTGACCGGGACCATACCCCTGGACCCGGGAGTTAAAAAAGCGGTCAGCAGTCAAGTCCCCTTTTTCACCATGGACTCTATTCCTGCGGCCGCAGCTCTGAGCAGCTGCGCCCGAAAGATCGTCAACTGGAAACCGGTTGAGCAACTGGATGGAAATATCAAATTCTTCTGGAAAAAACTCCTCTTCCGGGAATAAGGCCTGGAAGGTCTTGGAGGAGCCGGGAATATATTTTCAAGAGCTGCCCCCGGAGAAACAGGAACAGATATTCCGGGAATACGCTCCGAAAATCAAGATCACCGCCCTGCGTTTGAAGCACAAGCTGCCCAAACACGTGGACCTCGAGGAGCTCATCAGTGCCGGGACCATGGGGCTTATGGAAGCGGTGAAAAAATTCGACCCCGGGCAGAAAATCAAATTCGAGACTTTCGCGGACAACCGTATCCGCGGGGCCATGCTGGACGAGCTGCGCAGGATGGACTGGCTTTCCCGCGGGTTCAGAAAAAGGATCAAGAAAATCGAGGAGGTCATTCACCATTTTGAGCAGCTCCACGGCCAGTCCCCCTCTTCGGAAAAGATCCAGCAGGAGACCGGGCTTTCCGCCGAAGATGTAGACGAGGGTCTAAGCGCCCTGAATAATCAGCTCTGCCTGAGCTTTGAGGCGGTCCAGGACAACTACTCTACTATCATGGAGGAGCATCGGGAATCGAATCCCCTTCCGTCCACGGTATTTCAGGATATTGTTGACAAATTGAGCAAACTTATTGATGAATTGACTCATCGGGAGCGACTCGTGCTCTCGCTCTATTATGTGGAAGAGCTGACCATGAAGGAAGTGGCCCAGGTGATGGATATCACCGAGGGGCGTATCTCCCAGCTCCATTCACAATCCTTGGCCAAACTGAGAAACAAATTCACTGAAAGATTCGGCAACTATTAGGGGGACCATTCATGGCGGAAATTAACAAGGATATGCGGATATTGATAGTTGACGATTTCTCGACCATGCGCAGAATAATAAAAAATATAATGCGGCAGCTGGGTTACAACAATATCGTGGAGGCGGACGACGGGACCACCGCCTGGGAGATATTGAACAAAGACAAGATAGATTTCATAATCAGCGACTGGAACATGCCCAAGATGACCGGCATCGAGCTATTGCGCAAGGTCCGGGCCAGCGAGGAGTTCTCTGACATGCCCTTTCTCATGGTCACTGCCGAGGCCCAGCAGGAGAACATAATCGAGGCGGTCCAGGCCAAGGTCTCCAACTATATCGTTAAGCCATTCACCGCGGAAACCCTGGGTCAGAAGATAGACAAAATCTTTGAATAGGCACCATGTGACTCCATGCTTTTTCTAGTCCCGGACGATCCCCCGGAAAAAAACGACCCGGAAAACACCCCTGAGCCGGAACGGCGGGAGGAAGAGGACCACAGCCGGGAAAATGTCTCCCTGGACAACGGTTTTGAGCCCTCAGACCGGGGCAAGGAAAAGGTGGAGCTGGACCTGGACGACGCCCCCTTTCTGGACGAGGACCTGGAAGAAGACGACTCGGGGAAAAAACAGGACGAAGAGCAGGAAAGAGAAAAAGAGGACAAAGGGGACAAAAAGCTGGCCGGAGCCAAGAGGTGGTGGGTTTTGGCCGCAGCAGTCAGTCTGCTCCTTATTCTTATCGGGGCGGTTGTTTTTTTCTTCTTTTCCGGGGAAAAAGACGCCCCTTCTCAGTCCCGGGAACCGGAAAAGGAAGCCCGGGAAAAACCCGAGGCAAAATCCCGGGAAAGCATCGCCCTGGAAAAGTTCTGGATCCCGCACGAGACTGAAAACGGGACCATCTTTTTGAACTGCCGCTTTGCCCTGTCCACGGACAATAGTAAACTGGCCTGGGAAATAGACCGCAAAAAACTCCTTTTACGGGATGCTATCTACTACTACCTAAAAAACAAAGAGCTTATCTCGTTGCAAAACAAAGAAAACGCAGACAGACTGAAAAAGGATCTCTTGAGTGTGGTCAATAAACATCTGAGTAACGGCAAGCTCTCAGATCTGCTTATTGAGGAATACTACATCAAATAATCCATCCCCGTTCCTCCCTGAAGCGCAGCGCATCCTCCCGAACCCCCCCTTCCCCGCCCTGATGACAAAATCGGATTTTGGGCTTATACTTTAACAGGTATTATTTTTGCTAGCAGAGAAACAAAGACCCGGCTCACTGTATGGAGAGTTTCTTGACAGGCCTTAGGCAGATTTTGACTTTAAACCGGGTTCTTTCGGAGAGATGACATGAACGCGTATCAGCAAATGGCCATACTCCTTTCCCAGACCCCCAATCTGCAAAAGATCCAGGTGGTCAATCAGGACGCACCCAAGGTGCAACAGGGATTTCTGGGAGAGATGGCCCTGCAGAAACACAAGCGGGACCAGCAACAGGTACAACAGGTGGAAAAGAGCGAGGGCAGAATATTCGTCCACAAGGAAGGAGAGGAAAAAGGTAAAAAGCACAGTCTGCCACAGGAAAAACAGGACAAAAAGCAGCACGATCAGGCAGAAGATCCTGGGGACCCAGACTCGGAAGTGGGTAACATCCTTAACCTGGAAATATAACCCGGACTCAGCAGCATTTACTATTATGGGCTCATTTCATTGGACAATAATCATTACCGGAATTATAGAGGTCCTGCTTTTGCTTTTGGTTCTATTTTTTTTCCTGCGCCTGAAACGTTCCGAGGCCCTCCTCAATCAGCTGCAGAAAAACCAGAAGACCTTTCTGGACAAGCTGAGGTTTAACACCACCCTGGAACAGGAAATGATCCAGAATTTCGAAGAAAGACAAAAAGAACTTTTGGAGCTGGAAAAAAAACTGGAATCCCGCTCCCAGGAACTGCACAAGCTCCTCAAAATGGCGGACAGTTTTACCAAATCCCCTCAGTTTGTCCGTCAGGCAGTGATCAAGGGTTATCGACAGGGGAAGGAAATCAATGACCTGGCTGAAACCAGCGGGCTCTCCAAAGACGAGGTGGAGCTGATTATTGAAAGCGAACACAACCGAGGGAGGTGATTTGGACGTAACCGCGGCCGACACCCAAAAGATCGAAGTGAGCATCCTGGTCCCGGTAAAGGATGAAGCGGAAAATATAGTCCAGCTGGCCGAAGAGATAGAAGAGGCATGCCGGGGGATAAATTCCCCGCGGGAATGTCTGTGGATAGACGACGGCTCTGAGGATAACACCCGCGAGGCTCTTAAGGAAGTGACCAAGAGGTATAAAGGCCATTGCTATATAGCCCTGGACAAAAACTACGGCCAGTCCGCTGCTCTTTACACCGGCCTGCAGAACTGCAGCGGGAGGATAATCGTCACCTTGGACGGAGACGGACAGAATGACCCCGCGGACATTCCTGTGCTTTTAGATCGGCTGCAAAGCACGGGCGCGGACATGGTCAACGGCAAAAGGGCAAAAAGGAGGGACTCCCGGATTCGCAGGATCTCCTCCCGCACGGCGAACAGCTTCCGCAACCTGGTCACCGGGGAACAGATAAGCGATGTCGGCTGTTCATTGCGCGCCTTTAAACGGGAGTGCCTAAGGGGGGTGTTTTTGTTCAAAGGCATGCACCGGTTCATACCTACACTGGCCAGGATCAACGGATTCGAAAAGATCGAAGAGATCCCGGTCAACCATCGCCCCCGGCAAAAGGGAAAGACAAAATACGGCATAAAAAACCGGCTTTGGGTGGGACTAATTGACACCCTGGCGGTCAGTTGGATGAAAGGGCGGGGGGTCTTGCCCTGCACAAAAGACTCCAATTGCCCCGGACAAAAAAGAGTATATACCTGATGGTAGAAAAGATGTGGATCGGCATAGGGCTTTTTGCCCAGCTCCTTTTTTCCGGCCGCTTCCTGGTCCAATGGATAGCCAGCGAAAAGGCCAAACGGAGCATCATCCCCATACACTTCTGGCACCTGAGCCTGGCCGGGGGTGCTCTCCTTCTCTCCTACGCCATATACCGCCGCGATCCGGTATTTATCCTCGGGCAGGGCGGAGGGCTTGTTATCTATATCCGCAACCTCTATCTCATTCGCCGGGAAAGGAAAAGATCCGCAATGACCACGAATGAGTAGAAAAACGGCATACTCCATGCGCATCAAGGAAAAGGCAAGAGAGCTCCTTTACTACCGCTCCAGCAACCCGCGGCAAAGAAAATTCAGACAGCTCTATGCGGTCGGAGACATAGTCCAGGGGGCAGTGCTGCAGTATGTGGGCCCCAATTACGCCCTGGTCCGCATCGAGGACATGACCCTTTTGGCCCGAATCCGTCCCGGTTATCCCCAGGCAAAAGTCCTCTCCTTCCAGGTGCACGCCTTGTACCCGGAAATAAGGCTCCAGGAATTGGATTTGGAAAACCGCCAGGGAATAAATCTCTTGGTCTAAAGCAAATGCCCTGTCTGCTTCCTATTTCCCCTGCTTCGCCCTGGCTCGGCCCCATGGCCGGATTCAGCGACCTCCCTTTCCGCATGCTCTGTCGCGGCTACGGCTGCAGTGTGGCCTGTACCGAAATGATCAGCGCCAAGGGACTTATGCACCAAAGTAAGGGCACGGTGCAACTCTTGCAGACCTGTCCCGGGGACAGTCCCCTGGTAGTCCAGCTATTCGGGTCTGACCCGGATTTTATTGCTCCGGCTGCCGGCGGTCTGCTCGAGAGGGGGTTTTCCTTCTTTGACCTCAACTGCGGCTGCGCGGTAAAAAAGGTAACCAAAACCGGAGCCGGGGCCGCCCTCCTCAAAGAACCACAACTTTTGTTCCAAACAGCAAAAACCCTGCTTCGGGCGGTCGGGGAAAAAAAGGCCGGATTCAAGCTCAGACTGGGCTGGGATGCCTGCGGACAGGGATATATTGCTATAGCCCAGGCTCTGGAACAGATGGGAGCCGGGTGGATCACCCTGCATCCCAGATACGCGGTGCAAAAATTCTCCGGGACAGCCGACTGGACCGCTGTGGCCGAACTCAAAAGAAAATTGAATATTCCGGTCATTGCCAGCGGGGACCTTTTCACTGCCCAACACGGGATCAAATGCCTTGAACTCACCGGGGCGGATGCAGTAATGTTCGCCCGCGGTGCGCTGCAGGATCCGGCGATCTTTGCCCGTTTCAAAAGAATGTACGGAGAAACCACGACCTCCTGCCCTCCCCCGCCCGGGACAATGGAAGTATTCCAGGCCCTGGTGGCGGAATACAAAAAACGCGATCCCGGGAAAAAGGGACTCTTGAAACTGCGCACCCTGGGACCGAAGATAATCAGGGAAATACCCGGGGCGGGCGCGCTGCGCCAAAAAATCTGCCGCTGCCAAAGCTGGGAGGAGGCCGAAGAGCTGGCGGCCGAGGTGAAAAAAGCGCAAAAAGCAAATCCTACTTCCTGTACAGGAGATCAGAAGTGAGTGCTTATCAAACGGAAAAACAAATAGTCCTTGCGGACACCGCCGGTTTTTGTATGGGAGTGAGTCTGGCCTTGAAAAAGCTGGACCAGGCCCTGCATGAGGGCACTGGAAAGAGGATCTGTACCCTGGGACCGATAATTCACAATCCACAGGTGCTCAAAGAGTACGAAAACAAAGGGGTGGTGGTCCTTGAGGACGCGGACCAAGCCAGGCCGGAGGACCGGGTGGTCATCCGGGCACACGGCATCCCCAGACACAAAGAAGAGGCCTTGAACAAAATCGGGGCCGAGGTGGTGGATGCCACTTGTCCCAAGGTAAAAAAGGCCCAGCAGGCCATTGCCACCTTAAGCCGGGACAACCATCTCCTTTTGTTTGGAGAGCCGGACCATCCCGAAGTCAAGGGGCTGATCAGCCACGCCCGGCAACAATGGACAATTATAGAAGAGGAAAACAGTCTGGACCCGGCCCGGATCAATCCGGAGCAAAACTATCTGCTCACCGCGCAGACCACCCAAGACAAAAGCCAGTTCCGGGCCTTGCAGGGGAGGCTGTTTTCGGTTCTGGGCAACAATCTCCGGGTGGCGGACACCATCTGCGAGGCGACTCGGAACAGGCAAATGGAAGCAATCGACATTGCCAGGCGGGTTGAGTTCATGATAGTGATCGGAGGTAGAATCAGCGGAAACACCAGGAGACTGGTCCAGGTGGTCCGGGACCAGAAAGTGGCCTGCACCCACGTGGAATCAGCGGCAGAACTGGATTTACAGGACCTGGAGAACTATCGCAGCATCGGAGTCACAGCCGGGGCCTCAACCCCCGGGGTGATAATCCGGGAAGTCATCCGGGCAATTGAACGATCAAGGAGCGCACATGGAGCAGACCAATATCCTGCTGGAATCCGGCACTAATGAGCTGGAAATAGTGGAATTTTTCATCGACGAGGACGAAGACAGCAGGTACCGCGGCTACTACGGGGTCAATGTGGCCAAGGTCCTGGAGATCATAAGGAGGCCGAAAAAGATAACCGAGATGCCTAACGCACCGCATCCTGCCGTGCTCGGAGCCTTCAAGCAGCGCTCCGGAATAATCCCGTTGGTGGACTTAAGCCTGTGGATGGGTAAACCCAAAATAACCAACCCGGATGCAAAGATTGTGGTCACTGAATTCAATGAGATAACCAACGGATTCCTGGTCTCCGGGGTAAACCGCATCCACCGGGTCAGCTGGGAGGATGTGGAGCCTCCGGGGGAATATGTCTCCATGTTCAGCGATCATTCGGTGATCGGGGTGGTCAGGATCGAAGAACGAATCATCTTTTTGGTCGATCTGGAAAAAATCGTGGGCGAAATCCATCCGGAATCCACCTTGAAACAGGACGAAGACCTGGGGGACTACAGCGAGCAGGAATACACCGCCCTGGTTGTAGACGACTCCTCTCTTTTGCGCAAAATGCTGGTGGCCATGCTAGAGAAGGCCGGCTTCCGGGTGCTGGAAAAGACACATGGCAAAGAGGCCTGGGAGTGTGTAAAAGAGATAAAGGAACGGGCGGAAAAAGAAAGCCGGCCGGTAAGCGGGTATTTGAATATAGTCATTTCCGACATTGAGATGCCGACCATGGACGGATTCAGCCTGACCAAAAACATCAAGGATGACCCTGGTCTCAAGAATCTCCCGGTAATCCTCTTTTCCTCGCTTATAAGCGAAAAGCTAAGGCACAAGGGTCGAGCCGTGGGTGCGGACGACCAGATATCCAAACCCGAGGTAGGGGAACTCGCCCGCAGGGCAACCGAACTCATACAAAACTCCCTAAACGCCGCATAATCCCTTTTTTAAAACCAAGAAGGGCAGGAAAGATTTTGCTTCTTGAAGCTAAAAGGCCCGGACAGGCAATCACCTGTCCGGGCCTTTTTATACCCTGTTTCCTCAGCCGGGGATCAAGCCCGGCGGCTCTTGAGGGCGATATGCAAACAAATTGCCGCACCGCCCCAGGTCACACCCAGCCCCAAAACCATCATCAAGATAGCTCCAAAACTCATATCTCAATCCTCCCGGATTTATTCGTTACTGACGAACTTGTCTATTTCTGTCTCCTGGCCCTTGGGCAGCTGCAGGACAAAGGAAAGGACAAAGATACCGATGACAACCGCCCAACCCAGAAGCAGCAAGGCCTGAATCGGATAGCCTTCATATGGACTGCTAATATCCCCAACAAGGTTGGCCACGGCCATATAGCCCAGGACAATCGGGGTTACCACCTTAAGACATATCGTCCACCAGGACCCGATTGCGAAATCCGAGGTCTTGTTCACGTGCTGCCTCAGGGTATCGGTCTTAAAGAACCAGCCCAAAAAGATCACTTCCACCAACGCGCAGAACACGATACCAAAATTGTTCACGAAATGGTCCACGATATCCAGGGCGTACAGCCCGCCGCCGGTGACAAAGATCAGGCTGGCCAGAAAACCGATCACTGTATACAGGGAGACCGTAAACTTCCTGCTCCAGCCGAACTTATCGATCAAGGCCGCGCAGCAGGCCTCATTGATGGAAATAAACGAACTCAGCCCGGCAAAGACCAGGGCGGCGAAAAACAGGGCCCCGAAAAAGGCCGGAGCCGGCAGCAGGTTTATGGCTTTGGGCAGGGTGACAAAGGCCAGCCCCACTCCGGCGCCTGCCACCTCGTCTACTCCCAGCCCCTCCTGGGCGGCCATATATCCCAAAACGCCAAAGATCATAATTCCGGCCAGAATGCTGAAACCACAATTGACGAACACGGTGATAAAACCGTTGTTGTTCATGTCCGAATCTTTGGGCAGGTAGCTGGAGTAGGTGATCATGATGGCAAAACCTACGCTCAGAGTGAAAAAGATCTGTCCATAGGCGTTGGCCCAGACCTGATAGTCGAATATCTTGCTGAAATCTGGTCTGAACAGCCATTGCAGCCCCTCTGCAGCTCCGGGCAGGGTTACGGCCCGGCCGACAATGATCAGGACCAGAATAAAAAGAAGGGGCATAAATATCTTGTTGGCCACTTCAATGCCCTTGCGCACCCCACTGAAAAGCACCAGCCAGGTCAAGGCCCAGGCGATAAGCACCGGAATAAAGATATGCATCTGAATACTGCCCCATTCCAGAGCGCCATCGGTCAGGCCCAGAAATTCGCCGAAAAAGAAGGCCTTGGTGTCCTGCCCCCAGCCCTGGCTGAAGGCGAGGTAGAAATAGTCCATGGCCCAGCCGATGACCGCCACATAATAGATGGCTATCACGAAGGAGACCAGCACCTGCCACCATCCGAGCCATTCCATTTTCTTGGACACCTTGGAAAATGCCTTGGGCGCGGCCCCGCGAAATTTATGCCCCAAGGCGAATTCCAGGATGATGATCGGAATCCCCGCAGTTATCATCGCGAAAAAATACGGAAGCAGAAAAGCTCCACCTCCGTTTTCATAGGCCATGTACGGGAACCGCCAAATGTTCCCCAGGCCTATAGCCGAACCTACCGCAGCCAGAATAAAGCCGACCCGAGTTCCCCATTGTTCTCTTTGTGCCATTTCTCCCCTATCCTTTGCAGTTTTTACGTTTAAAAAACCACCTCTTCAAAAACAGCCCCTGGCCTCAGCTGCCCCGGGCTCCGGAGTCCCGCTTCAGGCGGCTTTTGAAAAAGCCGGCCATATTGCAGGCAAGGGCATTTAAACTGAATCAATAGTTAGGGTCTTTTATCAAATACCGCAGGGTAAGACGCGGCCTGAATCCGGAAACGGCTCCATCGGTGCGCGAATGCGAATTTTCTTATTCCGAAAGACCTTTTTGCTCTTGTTTATCTTAAAAATCAAGGACAAATTTGATTTTCCGAGTCGATAGTAGTAAAAAAAAACATTTGAAGGGCGTTACACGAGGACTATGACCGAAAATAAGCCCGTAAATCGGGCTTATTTTCGGTTCGGCGGGAATAACTGCTACCATCTATCCAAATCAGGCTCGATACCGTGCAAAGGAAAAGCCAACAAGCGAACGCATCAAACGCCCGAGTTTCGTGTCCGTGATCCTTGTCCGCGCCCTGGGTCAAAGGAGCGGAATCGATTACCCATGCTTGCTGAACCTGTTCGTGAGTGGGGTGTGCCTGGATGCCTGTTTATACCCGTTGAAGCGGGTATTTTCGGATCTGACCCGGATTAGTTCGCTTTCCAGGTCGTCTCTTAACTTTTTGGCCATGCCCGAAATCCGGTTCTGCAGCTCCTGCAGTTTTTTGACTTTATCCACCAGCTCCCTGGACTGTTCCTCTAAAAGATCTCCGGACAGATTCTTCTGCACCAGGGCGTCTCTTTTACGGGCGATCTCCATGGCCCCGGCCACATCCTCATCTTCAATCAAGGAGAGCTCCTCGGCCTGCATCTCATAGATCTCTTCCAGTTCACAGGGATCTATCCTATTCGTTGCGCTCATCATGCACCACCTGCTTTAGTTGTTTGCGCAACTCCGCGACCACGGCCTTCCATTCCTCCACATGGGGCAGGTATTCGTATTCGAGCAAATCGGACAAAAGCACATAATCTTCGTTTTCCTGGACCTCGATCATCTCAGAGAACAACTCGGATAGTCTCTGCAGCTTGGCCTCGAACTCCTGGTCCGCCCGAAGCCGGAATTGATCGCGCAGGGTGCCGACCATACCCAGAAAATCCCGGGTCACCTCCAACAAATCCTGGTACATGTCCAAAGCCTCTGCATCGTCCGCCACGCGAAAGAGTTCGGCCGCCTGGCTTCCGCCCCGGGCCATAAGATTCAAGACCTTGTACAGTTCTCTGGTTATGTTAACGGCCATGTCCGAGACGGAAACCGTTTTTATCTCCAGTTTTTCTATCTCCTCGGTCTCCAGGTCCTCGGCCTGGTGGGGATAGATCTCGGAAAAATTTTCATTGTTCACCAAAACGTCCGTTACCACCCGGTTCTGGATGTGCCCGTCCTCCATGATCCTGACCAGGATGTCCTCGAGATTGTCATAATTACTGATTCGGACATCGCTTTGTTGACCATCGATGATAATCATATCCTTCCTCCTGTATAATTTTCCTGTATCATCCGCCTGGTCAACCCTATACAAATTCAGTGCCAAAAAAACCCAAAAGTTGTTCATAACTTCGGCATACATGCAGAAACTGCTGCATATCCCGGCCGGCGTCCTGAGAATGGACCTTCCAGAGCAAAGCCAGGATAGGGAATATCTCGCTTTCCTCCAGCATCCGACCTACTTGGAACCAATTGGACATAAACTTTTTGTGCATAGCCGGCCGCGGAGAGCGGACCAGCATCTCCCCCCGGGTCCGGACCAGCTCAAATAGAGAACGCAATTGCCCCGCCTCTTCCCGGACAAAATAGACAAACTCCGGGGAAGGCCTTTTAAGCCCCCGGGAATCAGGCCTTACATCCTCAAGAAAAGCTGAATACGCCCTTTTCTGTATCCGCATCCACCGCGTCCGGTCGTCTTCGTTTTCCGCGGACAGGCCCTTTAAATCCATAAATCCGGAACGCTTGGCCGTGATCCAGGGCCTCACCCCTAACCCGGAATACTCCGGCCACTTACCGCATTTAAGAAACGCTTCGAGCATATCAAAGGCGGTATGCGCGCTAATCGCCTGCCGGCAGGCATAATCGCGGGTACAGGTGGCGTTAAAAGCACAGGGGTGGCAGTCTGTTTCCGGTTCCAGGCACAAACAGCCCTCCTGGTACGGGGCCGTATCCCAGGGCTGGGCCGTGGCCAAAAAGAAGGCCATGAGCGGTGTGTGCAGGCCGGCCGCCAGGTGCATGGTCCCGGTGTCATTGGTCACCAGGACACGGATCTCTTTCAAAACGGCAGCCAACTCCTCCAGCCCGGTCTCACCGACCAGGCTGACCGCCGGAGACCGGGAATTTTGCCCGTATCTGCGGGCTAGACCAGTCTCGGAATCCGAGCCGAGCAGCACCGGACACAGCCCATATCTTTCCCAGACCAACCCGCCCAACTCGGCAAAACTTGAAACCGGCCAGCGCCTCTGTTCCGCGCTGGCCCCGAGCTGAAAGCCAACAAATCCGGTACATCCCGCGGGCGAACGATTCGCCAGGACCCGGAGCATACGTTCCCGGACCTCTTTTTGCGGCCGCTTGAGCTCAAATGGAGGACAACAATCCACGCCGGCCACACGCAAAAATATGTCCGCAACATTGAACGGGCTGCTGCCCCGGAATCCGGAGGAAGCCTCCAGGAAAATGGACCACTTGTTGGAAAAGGAGCCGAAACCGAACTCGTCCACGGAAAATCCGCTCTTCTCGTTCGCGGACACGGCGCGGGCCAGAATTTTCGCGCTCAAGGAAGAAGTCAGATTTATGAGCCGGTCCCAGCTGATCCGGTCCTGAACACTGTTCCGCCAGTCAGTTACCGACTGCACCGCCTTGACCCAGGAACGATCCAGATCTCGGAGAAAAAGGGCCCCGGGCAGGGGGAAGACGCGGTCCACATCCCTGAGGAGCCCGGCGGCCGGAGCGAAATTCTCCAGGCACACCAGTCCGGTATACTCCCCTTTCTGCTTCAGGTGGGTCAAAAGGGGCTGGGTCTGCAAAAGATCGCCAAAACGCGTCAAATTTATGACCAGAGTATTGGACATTACCTATTTTTCCCGGAAGAAATAATTTAGTCTGCAGGGGGGCAGCTCCGCCGGCCGCGGTCCGCTCCCAGCTGCAGAAGTCTTTGGCCGAAGGCGGCCTGCCCCAGGGATATGCATCCGTCATTGGCCGGAAGCAAGGAATGGACCAGGGGCCGCAGGCCTTTGCTCTCAAGCCTTTCCAGCAAAGCACAAAAAAGGGTCAGATTCTGCATCACCCCGCCGCTCAAAGCCACGTCCCTGACTCCGGTATCAGCTGAGGCCTCGGCTGCCCAGCCGGCCAGGCCTTCGGCCAGGCCCAGATGAAATCTGCGGCTTATGACCCCGGGATCTGCTTTTTCCTTTACGTCCCGGACTGCAGCGGCAAATAATTCCGGACTGGAGAGGTACAAAAAGCCGTGTTTCCTGTATACAGGCGCTAAATAGCTGTCTTTAACACTCGTGTCCTGGATTTTTTCTAAACGCACTGCTGCCTGGCCCTCGTAATCGATTCTCACCGCCAGCCCGAGCAGGGCGGAGAGGGCATCGAAAAGCCTTCCGCAGCTGGAACTCAAGGGGCAGTTTACGCCCTTTTCCAGTACCCGGAGCAAAAGCTGGTCCTCACGGCCGAGTTCGTCCGTCCAGGGCGCTGGCACATCCATGTCCAGGTGGTAAAGAAAGGACCGGGCCATCCTCCAGGGCTCCAGAACCGCCATCTCCCCGCCCGGCAGGGGTAGTGGCGTGAAAGATCCCAGCCTGGTGTGCTCGAGACTACGATTATCCACCAGCAAAAGCTCCCCGCCCCATATCGTGCCGTCCTCTCCCAGCCCGGTCCCGTCCAGGGCCAGCCCCAAGCAAACCCCTTGGAAACGGTTCTCGGCCATTACCGCGTGAATGTGGGCGAAATGGTGCTGCAGGGCGTACACGGAGCAATCTTCCCGGTCCATGGCAAATCGGGAGCTCATATAGTCCGGGTGCAGATCCCGAACTACCACCCGAGGCTCCACCTGCAAAATCTTTTGCAGATGCCCGAACATCTCCAAAAAGAAATCATAGCTCTCCAGGTTCTTCAAATCCCCGACATGCTGGGAGACAAAAGCCTGATCCCCTTTGGTCAGACACAGGGTGTTTTTGAGCTCCGGACCCGTGCCCAGGACCGTGTCCCCGGAAGAGGCCAAAAATATCGGCACCGGGGTGTATCCCCGCGCCCGGCGGTAGAATCCGGAAGCAGAAAAACGGGAATAGGCCACTGAATCATCGCAACGGACAAGTATGTCCCGGTTGTGCAAAAGGAAATAGTCGGCGATTGCGCTTAGGCGGGCAAGGGCCTCCCTGTTGCCCAGGGCGATGGGTTCGGAGCTGGAGTTGCCCGAGGTCATGACCAGGGCGGGCGGGCCGGAGCCCTCGGAGAGCCCGGATTCGAGCAGGGAAAATAAAACAAAATGCAGCGGGGTATAGGGGAGCATTATCCCGATGCTGTTCGTATCCGGGGCGATGTGCGGGCTCATCCGCGAGGAGCCTCTTTTTTCCAAAACCACTATCGGCCGTTGGGGCGAGGTCAGAAGCGCCTCTTCCTCCGGGCTTACCCGGGCCAGTTCCGCGGCATGGGCGGCGCTGCCCACCATCACAGCCAGGGCCTTGCCCGGCCGGTTCTTGCGCCGGCGCAAGGCCAGCACTGCATTGCTATCCCGGGCATCACAGGCCAGATGGAATCCGCCCAGCCCCTTCACGGCCAGGACCTTACCCTTTAAGAGCAAATCAACTGCCTTCTGGACGGCTGTATGTTGAAAGCACAATTCGCGTCCTTTTCTGTCCGCCAGCCAGATATGCGGCCCGCATTCGCCGCAGGCGTTGGGCTGGGCATGGAAACGCCGATCTAGAGGATCTTCGTATTCCCTGTGGCACTCGGGACACATAGGGAAACAGGCCATGGAGGTCTGGGGGCGATCATAGGGGATGGACCGAGTTATGGTATACCGCGGCCCGCAATTGGTGCAGTTTATAAACGGATACAAATAGCGGCGGTCATTAGGGTCAAAGAGTTCCCGCAGGCAGTCATCACAGGTGCATACATCCGGGCTAATGAGCACTTGGTGCCCTTTTTCCCGGTCGCTTTTGCCTATCTTAAATCCATCTTCCTTTGCGAGGGGAGGGATATCTCTTTTCTGTAATTTGACTACCCGGGCCAGAGGCGGGAGATCGTTTTCAAGGGCCCGGGTAAAAACGGTCACGCTTTGCGGATCACCCTGGATTTCTATTTTGACCCCTTCCGAGGAATTGAGGACAAAACCACTCAAGCCGAGGGATACCGCGGTCCGGTAGACAAAAGGCCTAAACCCCACCCCTTGGACTTGGCCGCTAACTATTATTTCCTTTCTGGCGGTCATCGATTTCGTCCGCTAAAGAGAAAGATCAAGCCTGCTGACAAACTGCCCCTCCTAACTGACTGTTAAAAAACCTTATATTGCAGTCCGTTCGAAAATCCTTAAAAAAACGGCGTAAAACAAGCCCAAGGCCGAAGCGACAAAAGCCGTACGTAAAAAATTTAAGCTTTTGGTCACAAGGTGGCCATAAAAAAATCAACCGGCTGTTAGTAAGCGTTGCACCCGGGACATCTGCAGACAAAATATGGCGCACAACAGCAAAGGACAGTGGTTTTCCGGTTTCCCTGCAGGGACGATCCCACAGACAAGCAAATTACCCCTTCTGCCCGACGCGGTCAAATGAACGCAGCCAGCGCCCGGATCAGAGGCAGATAACTTGGCCCTTGCGTATCTCCGGGATTGCTCCTAAAATTAGTCCGCACCCGATAATGGGCTGCCCTGAAGATTTTGCTCCCCACAGCCGCAATAGGCTGAAGATAAAAACCCGGGCAGACAAATGAGCGTCAAGACACAAAAAAAAACCCACTTCGCTCCAGCAAAAATCTATGCACCGGAAGTCCTGGAGGACCAGAAAAAGGCCTTTCTGGCCTCGGGGACGATCCCGGCGGTCCTGAACGCGATCCCGGACGTGGTCATGATACTGAACGACAGGCGCCAGCTGGTGCTGGGCAACAGCGCCCTGGAGCAGGTCACCGGCCGAGACCTGTCCGAGCTCACCGGATCCAGGCCCGGGGAAATCCTGAACTGCGTCCACGCCCAGGAGGACAAAGGGTGCGGAACAACCCCTTTTTGCCGCTACTGCGGGGCGGCCCGGGCCATTGTAAACAGCCTGAAAGGGAACATTTACTCTCAGGAATGCCGGATACTGCGCCGGGCCAAGCAGGAAACCGAGGCCCTGGACCTGCGTGTGGCAGCCACTCCGTTAACAGTCCAGGGCTATTTTTTCTCCGCCTTTCACCTAACCGACATCAGCCACGAAAAAAGGCGGGAAATCCTGGAACGAATATTTTTCCACGATATCTTAAACAGCACCGGCGGGGTACAGGGCATATTGCAGATGCTGGCGCAGAATACAGATGAGGACAACCGGGAGTTGGCCGAGCTGGCGGACAAACAGTGCCAAGCCATAGTGGAGCAGATCCAGGCCCAAAAGGATATTATGGCCGCGGAAAAAAACGATCTGGAACTCTACCCGGAGAAAGTAGGGATAAACGCCTTTTTGCAGCACCTGCGCAGCGGATATTCTGAACACCTGGTGGCCCGGGAAAAGGAAATCAGGCTCCGCCTTCTGGAACAAGAGACGCAGGTGGTTTCCGACCCCAGGATCCTCTATCGGGTGCTGGGGAACATGCTCAAAAACGCCCTGGAGGCCTCCGGGTCCGGGGAGACTGTGACCATGGGCGCGGAACAGGACCCGCAAGGAGTGCTCATCTGGGTACACAACAACCAGCATATGTCCGAGGAAGTCCGCTCCCAGATATTCAAACGCTCCTTTTCCACCAAGGGCAGGGCCAGGGGGCTGGGCACCTACAGCATACGCCTGCTCTCGGAGAGGTACCTCCGAGGCGAGGTCTGGTTTGAATCCGCTCCGGAAAAAGGGACCATCTTCTATCTGCGCCTCAACAGCGGGATGGATTCCTTTTGATATGGACTGGATAAGCATAAAGGGAGCCAGGCACCACAACCTCAAGGATCTGGACCTGGATATCCCTCACAACCGACTGATCGTGGTCTGCGGCCCCTCCGGCTCCGGAAAGTCCACCCTTGCCTTTGACATAATCTACGCCGAGGGACAGCGTAGGTATGTGGAGTCCCTGTCCGCGTATGCCAGACAGTTTTTGCCCCAGATGGACAAGCCCCAGGTGGAAAACATCCAGGGGCTCTCCCCGGCCATCTCCCTGGAACAGCAGACCCTGGCCAAGAACCCCCGCTCTACAGTGGGCACGGTCACCGAGATCTACGACTTCCTGCGCGTGTTTTTCGCCCGTTTGGGTGTGCCGTACTGCCCAAAATGCAGTCTGCCGGTCCGGGCCCAGACCGAGGACCGGATCATTGATCGCATCCTTTCCCTGGAGGACAAAGAAAAGTTCATGGTCCTGGCCCCGCTTGTGGAGGACAAAAAAGGGGCACACAAGGAGCTTTTGAAGAAGATGAAGGCCCAGGGATTTGTCCGCGTCCGGATAGACGGAGAGATTGCCGGGTTAGATCCCCTGCCGGAACCGGACCCGAAAAAGAAGCACAATATAGACCTGGTCGTGGACCGGCTGGCCATCAAGCCGGACATCCGCAGGCGACTGGCGGACTCAGTGGAGCTGGCCCTCTCCCTGGGCCGAGGCCGTATCCGGGTACAGATCATAAACAAAGAGGAGCTCTTCTTAAGCACCGAAGCCGTATGCCCGGACTGCGGTCTGTCCCTGCCCAGTCCTTCCCCGCAGCTTTTTTCCTTTAACAGCCCCCAAGGGGCCTGTCCGCAATGCTCCGGGATCGGAAATGTGGAATACTTTGAGCCGCATCTGATCGCGCCCAATCACGGCCTGAGCATAAGACAGGGGGCATTGATCCCGCTTAAAAAGGGCAAGACTCTGGACAAATTTCTACCCCGGCTGCAGGAGGTGGGTGAAAAATACGGATTCGATGCGGATACCCCGCTTTGCGACTATTCAGACGCAGCCCTTGCCGCCCTTTTCTATGGCGATCCGGATATAGATTGGGAAGGGATAGTAGGTATCCTTGAACAGGGCTTTGGCCTGGGTTTTGCCTGGAGGGACGAGCTGGCCCGTTTCCGCCAGGCCCGGCCCTGCTCCGTCTGCGCAGGGGCCAGGCTTAGGCCCGAGGCCCTGGCTGTGTATGTCCGGGACATAAATATCTTTGACTTCGTGAACATGTCCGTGGACAAGGCGCTCAAATGGGTTTCCGGCCTTGAATTCAGCGGTGTACAATCCAGAATAGCCGCTCCCCTGGTGGCTGAACTGAAGCACAGACTGGAATTTTTGTCCCGGGTGGGTCTGGATTACCTCAACCTGGGCAGGAACATGTCCACACTCTCCGGGGGCGAGGCCCAGCGCATCCGCCTGGCCGGCCAACTGGGATCCGGACTGGTCGGGGTGACCTATGTCCTGGACGAACCGAGCATCGGCCTGCATCCCAGGGACAACAATCGCCTGCTCCAGGCCCTGGCAAGCCTGCGCGGCCGCGGAAACACCGTGATAGTAGTCGAGCACGACCAGGATACCATCCTGAACGCAGATTATATCCTTGAACTCGGGCCGGGTTCCGGGGCCAGAGGCGGGGAGATCATTTATTCCGGAGACGTGGCCGGCCTGCGAGCCAAGCCGGATTCTTTGACCGGGAAGTATCTGCGCGGGGACCTGAAGATCCCCAGGCCGGAAAACAGGAGATCCCCGGCCGGATGGCTATGGATGAAAAAGGTCAGCACCAACAATCTGAAAAACGTGGATTGCGGCATGCCTTTGGGCTGTCTGAACGTGGTCACCGGGGTCTCCGGGTCGGGCAAGAGCTCCCTGGTAGTAGACTCCCTGTACAAACACCTGGCCCTGCGCCGGGGGATCCGGGTGGACAACCCCGGGACCATCGGCGGGCTGAAGGGCAGGGAGGCGATAGAAAAGGTGATCTCCATCGACCAGAGCCCGATCGGCCGCACCCCACGTTCCAACCCGGCCACCTATACCAAGGTCTTTGACGAAATCCGCAAAATATTCGCCGCAACCAAGGAAGCCCGGAAAAGGGGATACCGGCCGGGACGGTTCAGCTTCAATGTGCGCGGGGGAAGGTGCGAGGCCTGCGGAGGTGACGGCCTGATCCGGGTGGAAATGCATTTTCTGCCTGATGTGTTCGTTACCTGTGAGACCTGCAAGGGAAAACGCTACAACCGGGAGACCCTGGAAATTGAGTACAAAGGCAAAAATATCTCCGAGGTCCTGGATCTGACCGTACGCCAGGCCAAAGAGTTCTTTAACAGCTACCCGACTTTAAAGCGCAGGCTGGATATTTTGGAGCGCGTGGGTCTGGAATATCTGAAACTAGGCCAGCCAGCGACCACGCTCTCCGGAGGGGAGGCCCAGCGGATCAAGATATCCCGCGAACTGGGCAAACGGAGCCTGCCCGGCACACTGTACATCCTGGACGAACCCACCACCGGACTGCACATGCATGAGGTGGGCAAACTGATCCAGGTCTTGAATCAGCTGGTGGACAAGGGAGCGACCGTAATCGTGATCGAGCACAATCTGGATGTGGTCTACAGCGCGGACTATATCCTGGACTTGGGCCCCGGGGGCGGAGAATACGGAGGCCAAATAGTTGCCGCAGGTACCCCGGAGGAGATCAAAAACGACCCAAATTCGATAACCGGGGCCTTCCTCAAAGACTACTGACCCTTTTTTTTGTCCACCAAGGCCTTGGTCACTCCGGCCAAAAGGCCGCACGCCAGACCCAAGGCAAGTGCCCGGGGAGGGTTCATTCCGAACCATCCGGCAATCAGGCCTATGGAGCCGCCCATTATCACCCCCCGGAAGACCGCTTCCTTCTTGTTCATATACATCTCTTTGCTACCGGGCGGCACAACCCCCGGCCGGTTTATGTTTGGCCCCCCGGCACTCGAATTTCAATTTAAGTGCCGGACCCCGCGTTAAAAGCACCCAAAGGTACTGCAACACAGGGTATAAATTTTTATACCCTTTCCGCTGCAGGCACAAATTAGCCGCGTTTGAGCTTTGACCCTGATTTATTCCCGCCCTGATGTCAACTGGCGGCAGCCTTGAAAAAACGCCCCGAATCACCCGGGAAAGGCCTTTTGATATTTTTGGGCCGCCTGCAGATAAAAATGGCGTAGCTCCAGGGTAAGCGGGAGTCCTTTATCGGTGGCCAAAAACATATAGGCCTTGGCCAGCTCACGGGCAACTGCGGCCCTATTGCCCAATCTCCTGTCCAAGGTCCTTTCCCGGATAACTTCCCGGGCCATCCGGATCACCTCCCTGGCCCGGACCGGGGCTGAATGCTGGCGGAGCACTTTCTCCCGACCCCTTCTGGCCACCTCGGCCGTCTTGTGCGGACGCTCCAGGACAATCGAGCATACCCGGGTAGCGACCGAAATATTTCCCCGGGGATAGACAAACAATTCCCGGGTGGGCGCGAAGAGGTCGAGCAGGCCGTTGCCACATTCCTCGGTGAGTACCGCTGCGCCACAGGCAGCGGCCTGGAATATACGGAAATTGAGTTCCCCGGCCGCGCTTTGATTCAACACCAGCCGGCAGCGATTAAAGACCGGCACATAATCCCCGGTGGTCATATGCAAAGACAATTCTTCCTTAAAGCGCAGCAAAAAAGGTTTTCTCTCCGGATTGAGCGGGGGGTCCAGGGTACCAACAAAGCCGACCGGTATGTCCCGCTCTTCACCCCGGTCCCAGTCCCGATCCGGATTGCAGAAAAGCGGAAACCACCTCCCTTCCGGATGTACGGGATGACGGCCGAAAAACTGCAGATAATCCTTCTGGGCCACGAGCATGAGGTCAAATCCAGCGCTGTAGGGCACATGCCAGGGGTTGCAGTACTGGTCAATGGAAAAGCCTATGCACGGACAGGGCAGGGTTTCGAAACCGATGACCGAGGGCGGGCGGCAGTTATCGTTCCAGAAGACAAGGTCCGGGAAAAATTCATATTCCCGCAGGATAGACCACAAACGACTCAAAGACAGGGTGCGGCTGACCCGGATGTCACAGGCCCGTTCCGGGCCGATGCTCAAGACCTCGTGTCCCTGGTTGCGCCAGGCCTGGACCAAATGGCGTCCTTCCAGATTGAGTATCTTCATTTTATCCCTAAAAAAAGATTTTGCCGGCCCTTAAATAGCCCCTTTCAACCTGGGCAATTAACCGTTATACAGGCAAAAAACAACAGGGGGAAACGCATTGACCGCAGACAAGAAGGAGCTGCGCCAAGAGATGGTAAGGCGCAGACAGGATATGCCGGTCGCTGAGGTGCGGGAAAAGAGCCGGACAATAGTCTCGAGCATACTTGAGCTATGCAATATCTGTCCCGGCGAGTACATCGGTCTGTACCTGCCCATAAGAAACGAAGTAGATACCTGGCCTTTATTCGAACACCTGCTGGACATCGGGGCGTATCCGGTCCTCCCCTGCTGTCGGGAGAAAGGAAAAATGGATTTTTTCCGAGTAGACGGGAGTGACGAACTCCAGGAAGGCAAATTCGGGATCCGGGAGCCGGTCCGGGCACAGCGCCGGCCGATTTCCTGTTCCGGGATAAAGGCCTTTATCCTGCCCGGGGTGGCCTTTGACAGCCGCGGATACCGCCTGGGGTTCGGTGGGGGATATTACGACCGCTTTATAGCGGATAATCACTGCCGCATGCTCGTCGGCGCCGCCTATCATTTTCAGCTGGTCCCGGAGATCCCGGCCGAACCTTGGGACGAGCCGGTCTACTATGTGGTAACCGAAAATGAGACAAGGAGTACCTACTAAATGGCCTGGCCCTATCTGATCCGGTTTTCCTTTCCCGGAGTGCCGAATATCGGCTGCTACTTCGGGACCAAAATCAGCGTCCCGGCAGACAATCAAGAAACCGAGCCAGAGCTGGGCATATTTGAACGCAGGGAACTCAACCAGGTGCACGGCACCAATATTTTCTTTGAGCCCGGGGAGGCGGACCCGCTCCCGGAGGCGGACGGTCAGGCCTCGTCCGCCCCCGGTCAGGCACTGCTGATCAGGACCGCTGACTGCCAGCCGATTATGGTCGCGGACAAATCCGGGAAATATATTTTGGCTCTGCACTGCGGGTGGCGGGGAAACAGGGCCGGATTCCCGGCTACGGGGATAAAGCGGTTCTGTGAGTTCTACCGCCTGGACCCGGAGGACATCCTGGCGGTACGCGGCCCAAGCCTGGGACCGGGATGCAGTGAGTTTCGCGATTTTGAGCGGCATTGGCCGCAGTCTATGCTCGGCTATCTCAATTTGGAGAACTCGTGCCTGGATCTGTGGAGCCTGACCCGGGATCAACTGCTTACGGCCGGAATGCGCCGGGAGAACATCTTCAGCCTGGATCTGTGCACCCACTGCCTGAGCGAGGCCTTTTTTTCCTACCGCCGGAGCAAAGACCAGGGCCGGATGGAAAACGTCATCTGGATAAGGGGATAATCAGCCGGTCTTGATCCCGTAACCCTTGAGCTTGCGGTGCAAAGAACTGCGTTCCAGTCCAATGGCTTCGGCCACCCTGGATATATTGCCCCCGAACTCTTTGAGCTTCTCCTTCAGATACGCGGCCTCGAACTCGGCCCGGGCCTCCTTGAAATCCCCGGCATGGAGCAATTCCTGCAGGTGTTCCTGCTCTCCGCGCGGTTCCTCCCCGGTTTCGGCCTGATCCACCAAACCGAGTATATCCTCGGTTATCTCCTGGCCGGGATACAGGATATACATCCGTTCCACAAAATTCTTCAACTCCCGGACATTTCCCGGCCAGTCCATCTCCTGCAGTCTGCGCACCGCTGCTCTGGAAAAGCTTATGGGCTTGAAGTTGTGTTCCTCGGAGAATCCGTGCACGAATTCCTGCAACAGGGCCGGGATGTCCTGGAGCCGCTCCCTTAGGGCCGGTACATGGATGGGAAAGACATTCAGACGGAAATAAAGGTCCTGGCGAAACCTGTTCTCTTTTATTTCCTGCTCCAGATCCTTGTTGGTCGCGGCTATGACCCGTACATTCACCTCAATGGTCCTGCGCCCGCCCACCCTCTCGAATTTTTGTTCCTGAAGGATGCGCAGGATCTTGGCCTGGGTCTTCATGCTCATGTCCCCGATCTCGTCCAGAAAAAGGATCCCCCCGTCCGCCTGCTCGAACTTTCCCCGCCGGGAATCGTTGGCCCCGGTAAACGCCCCTTTCTCGTGCCCGAAAAGCTCGGATTCGATCAGCTCTTCTGGTATGGCCGCGCAGTTCACCGCCACCATGGGCTTGGACGCCTGCCGGCTTCGGGCGTGGATGGCCCGGGCCACGATCTCCTTCCCGGTCCCGTTCTCCCCGGTTATAAGCACCCAGGAGTTGACCCCGGCCACACGGTCTATTACCTGCCGCAGCCTGCGAATGGGGGCCGAATCCCCGGAAATGTCCGTGACCCCCTTGTGGCTGATCTGACTGCGCAGATCCCTGTTCTCCACCTTTATCCTGCGGAATTCTAAAGCCTTACCCGCGGTGACCAAGACCTTTTCCAGGGAAAGAGGCTTCTCAATAAAATCAAAGGCCCCTTTCTTGATCGCCTTGACCGCGGTCTCGATATTGCCGTGCCCGGAAATCATGACCACTACTGCATCCGGGAAATCCGAGCGCAGCCTATCCAAGACCTCCAAGCCGTCAATCCCCGGCAGCCATATATCCAAAAACACCACATCCGTATCCCGGTCCATCTTCTCCAGGGCGCTCTCCCCGTCCGGGGCCTGCTCCACCCGGTATCCCTCGTCTTCCAGTATCCCGCGCAGGGAAAAACAGATATCCTCTTCGTCATCCACAATCAGCATTTTCTCCGGCATATACACACTCCTGCACGGTTTTTGCCGGCCCGGATCAGGCCGCAATCGGCAACTCGACCACAAAGATACTCCCCTGCGGATCATTGGCCTTGACCCGCACATATCCATGATGGTCCGAGATTATAGACTTGACTATGGTCAGACCTAGGCCAGTGCCGATCTTCTTGCGCGAGTAATATGGCTCAAATACCCGGGAACGCTCCTCGAAACTCAGCCCCGGACCATTATCCATGATCTCCACGCTCACTTTCTGCACCGGACGGTCGTGAAAGACCCGGATATGGATCTCTCCCTGGGGCTTGCTGCGGCTCAATTCCTCGGCGGCATTGAGAAGCAGGTTCATAAACGCCCTTTTCAAGGCCTCACGGTCAAAGTTGAATCCCGGGACCGTGCTTTTGAATTCCAGCTCCCACCGTATATCGCTGTGGCTCTGTCTGAACTCCTCCACCAGTTCTTGCAATAGCGGAGCCAGATAATCGAATCTTGGCTTTAGCTCCGGGAGTTTGGCAAACATGGAGAATTCCCCGACCATCTCCTGCAGGTGCTCCACCTGGCGGACAATCAATTGGGTGCACTGATCAAAAACCGGATCTTCGGTCCTGTCCCCGAATTTTTTCTGCAAACGCTGGGCGGACAGTTTGATCGGGGTAAGCGGATTCTTTATCTCGTGGGCTATGCGCCGGGCTACTTCCTTCCAGGCGGCCAGTCTCTGCATCTTTTCCAGCTCGGTTATGTCCTCAAAAACCGCAACAATTCCTCCGTCTCCTCCGTGTTCCGGCTTAAGGACCAGGGCGTTGACCAAGAGCTTGGTCATCTTGCCCCCGACCTCCACATCCAGCTGCTTCTGCCACCGGCTGCCAGGCACTTTGCTCAGTTGATCATACATGTCCCGGATTATCTGGGCGTATTCCGCCCGGACTAGATTAAGGGGGGAGGCCCCAATGATCCGATCGGCATCAATACCCAAAAGGTATTCGGCCGCCTTATTCACCGTGGAGATGCGGCCCTGCAGGTCCAAAGAAATAACCCCGGCGGTGATATTGTCCAAAACCGCCTGCATGTATTCGCCGCGGGCCTCCAGCTCCCGGTTCTGGCTGGCCAGCTTCTCATTGGCCCGGGTAAGGCTAGCCTGCATCTCCTGCAGATCCCCGGCCATGGAATTAAAGGACCGGACCAAAAGTCCCAGTTCGTCGTCGGACTGGTCCTCGAGCCGCACGTCCAGGTCACCCCTGGCTATCCTCTGGGTCCCTGCGGCCAAGGCCTGCACCGGAGCGGATATCTCCCGGGCCACCTTGAAACCGAACCAGATCGAACCCAAGATAATAAGCAGGGTCATTATCCCCAGAATAGTATACAGGGCTACCTTCAGGGGATATTTGAGGGACTTGAGCTGGCGGTATTCCTCCACGCCCCGGACGATGCCGTCCAGCTTGGCCAGGACATCCTGTTTAAGGGTGACCCCCAAAACCAGAAAACCGCTTTTGGACTTGTCCACCGGACGAACGCCCAGGACCAGATCCCCTTTCTCGCTGGGATGCAGACCGGTCCAGTACTCCGGATCCTTCCGCATCTCCTTCCAGGGGACCTCGTTGCGCATCTGAGGCCAATTCTCCTCCCACTCTTCGGACTGGTACCAATTCTGCTCCCTCAAATTCGGAGAGACCACGCCCAGGAGGCTTAAATCGTACTCCTTGCGCTTCCTGGCCATATACTCGTTCATGCCCGGACCGCCCCACAAAAACTCCTTGTCCCGGATATGGTCCAGTATGACTTCAGTCTTGCTCTCCAGATCCTCCTCGGCTGAAGTGTAAAAGGCCTGACCCACTTCCAGGGCCTGCTGCATGGAGTTCTCCACCTGGGATTTGAACCAGTAATCCACAGAGGTCTGGACAAAGCGGACCGCCACAATAAACATGAGTAAAGTGGGGATTATGGACAAGAGCATAAAGATGAGAACCAGCCTGGAGCGCAGCCTGGAGCCCAGGACCTTGCGTTTGCGCTCCACAACCAGCTTGAACACATTGCGCAAAACAAGCAAAAGCACCAGAAGCAAAAGGATAATATTCAGGTTGAAAAGCCCCAGGAAGAGATAGGAATTCACCCCGAAATACTTGAGCTCCACCCAGGACAGCCCGGCAATCACCCCCACAGCCGCAAGGGCCAGGACAATCTCCCGCTGTCTCTTCTTTCTTTCCTTGGTTTCCGCTTCTGCAACGCGGATTGAAGTATCGTTCATTTCCTGCCGCTAAACCCGCAAGTGTAGGGTCTAATAATCGAATTGCATCTCGTAATAAACCGGGTCAAACAGATCCCAGGACCAGAAAAACAGGGGCCCTCTTATCCACTCCGGGACCCCTTCCGTTTTCATCTCCGCCTCCAGGATCACGGAATACTTTTCCCCCTCCGAAATCATGGACCAGGGACAAATAGGGATGCGCACCTGACTCAGACGGGACAGAATATCTTCAGGATCTGAATCTTGTGCCACCTTGGTCCCCTTGGGACACTCCAACACATATTTGCTGTTTAACTTATCCCTGTATAGAATACAGATATAATCCCCCTCTGCGATATGCTCGTCCCAGATAAAGCTGCGGATCCGGGTGAGTTCCGCCCGACAGGACAGCTCCAGGGTCTCTCCTTCATCCAAGACGGAAAAGATCTCTTCCGGAGCGGTGAAATTAAGGCCGAAACCGATCTCGGCAGTGGCATTGATGTTGTCCAGAACAAACCCCTCCAGCTCCATACCGCAATGAGCGGTCCGGACTGTCCCGGGCAGGGCCAGAAAAAAGCACAGCAAAAAAAACACGGTTTTAAACTGCATAATCTATCATCCAACGCAGGCTTGATCGGGTTGTTCAAAGGCCAAAATCAGGCGCCGCAGCAAAGCCTTCGGGGGTCAAACTCCCGCACCACCCGCCTGAATTCGAGCATAAGACCGGGATCATATCCCTGATAGCGAAGACGCATATACAGACCAACGATTCTTTGCACACTGCGGTCTGAATCGCATCTTGACTCTATAAGCCGCAAATAATCCAACGGTCCCATATAATGCGGACGAGCCACCCCGGCCAAAGACATCTTTTTTTCAAACCGCCTGAACTCCCGGGTTACCGGGTCCTCCCGGTACGCGGCAATTATCCCGCGCCCGAATTGGACCGCAAAATACGCCGCGAAAACCAACCCAAGAAAAATAGCGCTAATCTTTACTACCCCAACAAGAGTTGGGTTGTCCAATTTAAGGCCGGATAAAACCCGGCCCCTGGTCCGGGAACTATAGTCTAGCACCCATTGATTCCAGACGTTGTTCGCAGCGTCCCAGAAAAAAAAGGCCTGCTGCATCCAGTCAAAAACCGAGTCCGCCTCCTGCCGTTCGGTCTCGGTTTGACCGGCGTCAACCGGGGAGAAGCCCTCTTCTACCCTTTGCGGGGCAACCATGGCCACCGGGTCCATCCGCTTCCATCCGACTCCGGAAATATATATCTCGACCCAGGCATGGGCGTCCTTTTCCCGGACCAGGACATACCCACCCAAGGGGTTTACCTCACCGCCCTGATACCCGACTACTACCCGGCTGGGCAGATCCGCGGCCCGCATCAGAAAGGCGAACGAGGCGGCAAAATGCTCGCAAAACCCCCGCATCTCCCGGAAAAGGAATTTATCTATATAGTCACCGTGCATCACTCCCGGATACAAGGTGTATTCAAAGTCGCCCTCGCGGAAAAAGTCCACTGCCTGTTTTACCCTTTCCTTTTCCGGGAGTCCTTTCCAGTCCGCGGCTAGTTCTCTCGCCTGCGGACCCACACCCTGGGGCAGGTCTAGATAGTCTTCTGGATTCCCGCCCTTAAGCCTTGCCTCGGGCTGGGAAACAAGGTTTATCCTCTTCCTGCGTTCAAGGCGGCGGTTGAAACGAAGCAGTCCATTGCAGTCCAAACGCACCTCTCCGGACCACCTTTCCGGCACCCCGAGCACCGGGACCCACACCCCGCTGTGTTTTTCCACGGTCAGCTCATAGCTGAAGCTCTCCCCCTGCTGGACAATATCCTCCCGGCCGGGACAGCCGGGAAAGGCCTTCCATACCGGGCCGTCCATATCCCCAAAGACCATGCACCGCCAGTAGCGGTCCTGCGCAACAGGCCTTTTCCCAGAAAAACTGGCCCTGAACACCGGCTCCCCAGACATGACCAGACTGCTTATCTCACCCGGGGCCAAAAAATCGCTCATACCGGAGACCCCGAGGTTTGAAGCCTGTTCCAGACCAAAGAGACCCCCGGGAAGGCGGGGAAAGAATAAAAACAGTATTACCGCCAAAGGGACGGACTGGAGCAGGATTAACGCCACCCGACGCATGTCAGCGGCCCAATGCCCGCGCCCCCGCAGCACCCGGACCAAGGCCACACTGTTCAGATACGCGGCAAATAGCATGTACAGGGCGGCCGGCAAGGATTGAAAATACAAAACGCAGGTCAAGACAAGGAAATAATTGAGGAGACAAAACAGCTTCCTGTCCCGGCCGGATCGGAGTTCATGGAGCTTGAGTCCGAGCATCCCCGCGAGCATGGCGGTCCCGGCATCCCGGCCTATGGTCCCCTGGAAGGAGACTACGGTCAAAGCAAACAGGACCAGGATCAGGATGCGCATGATCCATCTGCCCCTTCTGCCCGGGTTGTTTCCCGGTAAAAACAGAAAAAGGACAAAGGACCCGACGGAGTAGAGCACAGACCACCACGGGAGATGCCCCAGATGGGGCGTAAGCGCGGCCAGAAAAGATATAGCCGGCCAGAAGTCCCGACTCTCAATTCTCTTGGGCATACTAGTTCCCGGCTGTTAAGCAGAGCATAAAAAACCTGCGTTTAAAAGCACACAAAATATCCGGCCCTTAAAAATCAGTTTAATACGAGTGGGGCTATTTATTTTGGATCTTGTTTTGTGCCGGCGCATGCGCCCCGGGATCATAAAGGGCCAGGGTCTGCAGACAATGACCCATAAAATCATGGCCGCTACCCGGACCCAGATGAAATCCGGGAAGCACGAGTTCGTAGCTCTTGCCCCACGATTGCGCCTCCAGGACGAGAGAGGCAAGCATACTCAGTCTGGACTCCGCGTCCAGATCAGACAAATCGTGCCAGGTAAACCGGATATGTTCGCCGCTTTCCCCGGAAAATTCCTTGCTCCGCAACCCCGTCCCCTTGGCCGAGGCCTTCCAGGCTATAACCTGGGGCCGATCCCCGCGGATATATTCCCTGATCCCGGAGAACTCCTCCCTGTCTTCTGCCCCCTGGCCCCCGCTGGCCTGGAAGAAGCGGGCCAGGACCTCCTCGCGGGGATGATACCTTTCCGGATAGACCAGTGTAAGTTGCGCGGGCCGAAATTTGTGCCAGGCCCGGCAAATCCCGAACGGGTATCTGGAACTAAGGACAAGCTCCGGGGCAGGATACATGCCTCTTGCCCTGGCCCGGGAATAAAGCATTGCTTCGGCCTCACCCCCCCCAGGCACATCCAGAACAATGCCTCCCTGTCCGGCAAAACCGACTTCCAAAACGTACCTGTCTTTGTCCGGGGACGAGATAAACAAAGTGTATTCAATCATGTCCCCGGCAAACACGGGTTCGGACCTAAGGGACTCCAGGACCAGGCCTTTAACCTGGGCATGGGTGTGGACCAAAGAGACAATGAACATGGACACAAGGATAAAGCCCAGGGCAAAGGCCAAGTTATTGTTGTAATTGACCGCGGCAGCCAGTACTGCGGCGAGCACGGCCGCATACACTGCTCCGAAACCGGTAGGGAGAATGAAGCAGTATCCGGGGGGCACATGGCGGGGCAGTCCCTTTACAGGCGGCGTAGCCAGTAGATATCTTATTTTCCGGAAAAAAACACGGTTCATCTAAACTGGTACCGCAATCCGGCGCAGAAACTCCTCGATCCGGTCCCGGCCGAACTCCCTCCTGGCCTGCATGTCGCGGAGCCTGTGCCCGGCAACCGCAAAAAAGACCTGTTGGACGTCCTCAGGGAGTACGAAATCACGTCCTTCCAGAAACGCCCTGGACCGGGCGGCCTGAAGCAGACTCAGACCGGCCCGGGGGGACAGGCCGGTCATGATCTCTTCGCTTTTCCTGGTCCGGTCCAGGATATCCTGGATATAGGCCAAAAGACTGTCCGAAGCCTTGATCTTCTGGACTTTGTTTTGCAGCTCAAGGACGTCTTCCGCATTTAGCAAAGCGGACAGGGAATCCGTTTTTTCCTTCATCCGACCCAGCCTCAGGAGCTCTCGCTCCGAGCCGTGGTCCGGGTATCCCAGGGTAATACGCATGAGAAAGCGATCCATCTGCGATTCTGGGAGCGGAAAGGTGCCGGACTGTTCCTGCGGATTTTGGGTGGCGATGACAAAAAAAGGCCGCTTCAGGTCCCTGGTCCTTCCCTCCAGACTGACCTGACCCTCTTCCATGGCCTCCAGCAGGGCACTTTGGGTCTTGGGAGTGGCCCTGTTGATTTCGTCGGCCAAAAGGACCTGAGTAAATATCGGACCGGGATGAAAGACAAAATCCCCGCTGCCCTGATCATATACGCCCACGCCCAGAATATCCCCGGGCAAGAGATCGCTTGTGAACTGGATACGGTTGAACTCCAGGCCCAGCACCCGGGCCAGAGCATAGGCCAGGGTGGTTTTGCCTATCCCGGGCAAGTCCTCTATGAGCAAATGCCCTCCGGCAAAAAGACAGGTAAGGGCCATTTTTATCTCCTGCTCCTTGCCCAGGACCACCCGGCTTATGGCCTGCACTATTTCCTTTATATCAGACATTAAACTGGGATACCTCCCGCTTTGAGCGGACTGAACTCTAAAAAACCCCGGCGAAAAAACACTTTTGACCCCGGATTTCCATCGGAAAACCGGATATTTTAACCCTGCGGCGGGTCAGATCCGATTCAAGAAAGCAGATCAGCCATGCCATACAGCCTTCCCGGCTTGCGCCCCGAGATCCATGCAGCCGCCCGCAGCGCCCCCTGGGCAAACGTCTCCCGGGAATGCGCCCTATGCGTGACCTCGATCCGCTCGCCCGGACCGAAGAAATACACGGTGTGATCCCCGACCACATCCCCGCCGCGCAGGGTTTGGACCCCTATCTCCTCTTCGCTCCTTTCCCCGATCATACCTTTCCGACAGTACTTTCCGTGTTCCTCCAGACTCAGGTCGCGGGCTTCGGCCAAAACCTGACCCAGTTTGAGCGCAGTCCCGCTGGGGGCATCTTTTTTGTACCGGTGATGCATCTCGGATATCTCCATATCATATTTCTGGCCCAAAAGCCCGGCCAGGCGGGGCAAGATCTGCAAAAGCGTGTTTATGCCCACACTCATGTTTGGGGCCCAGAAAATCGGGGCGGTCTCGGCCAGCTTTTCCATTTCCGCGGTCTGCTCCGAAGAAAACCCGGTGGTCCCCAGAACCGCGGCACAAGAATGTTCTTGGCAGCTGCGTACCAGATCCATTCCGGCCTCGGGCGAAGTGAAATCCACCACCACCACGCCGGGACTGTCCGCCATGGCCTTTTGCAGGTCAGTAAACACCGGGGCACGAAAACTCTCCAGACCCCGTTCCGATCCGGGGCGCTCCACCACCCCGACCAGGTTTAGGTCTCTGTCTTTTGCGGCCAGCCCGGCTATTGTCGAGCCCATCCTACCGTTTGCTCCAGTGACAATAATTGAAGTGGACATAATTCCTCCCTTTGAACATCCAGGATTATGTGTTTGGGTTTCTAAAACCTTGTCTGCGATTTTCATCCGCCTGATCCTTTTCCATGCCTTTAACAGCAGGACCGCCTATTTCCCCCTTCCGGGAGTCAAATTCAAATATGGATGCAAAAAGAAAGCGTGTCTTCCTTGGTCCTCATTTCTCCTGCAGCAGGGCCCGGAATTCATCCTCCCTGAGAACTGGCACCCCGATTTCTTCGGCCCTGGCCATCTTGCTTCCTGGTTTTTCCCCGGCCACCACATGGTCTACCCGGGAAGAGACCGCGGATACCACCCGTCCACCCCGGCTTTCTATCTCCTTTTTGGCCTCCTCCCTGGTCATGGAGGACAAGGCCCCGGTCAAAACAAATCTTGTGCCCTGCAGAGGCCGGGATCTGTCCCCGGATTCCCGCGCTTCGGGCCAGATACCCAGCTTTCGAAAGCGCTCCAGCATCTCCCGGTTGGCCGGATTGGCAAAGAATTCACTTATGGAGGCGGCAATTTCCGGGCCGATATCCGGGATCTGTTGCAGATCCCTTTCTCCGGCCGCAGCCAGCTCATCCAGGTCAGAAAAATTCTTCTCCAGGACCTTGGCAGTCTGCTCCCCCACAAGGCGGATGCCCAGGGCACTCAAAAACGCGGCCAAATTCGCCTTGCGCCCGGCCCTGTCAATAGCCTGCAGGATATTGCCTGCCAGCTTTTCACCCATACGCTCCAAAGGAAGGAGATCGCTTTTTTTCAGGGTGAATATGTCCGCTGGCGAGGCGAGGATGCCCTTTTCAGTCAGGATCTCGATCCATTTGCCGCCCAGACCCTCGATATCCAGACCGCTTTTGGACACGAAATGCTTGAGACCCTGGGCCAGACGGGCCGGACAGGAGAAATTCACGCAGCGCACGGCCGCCTCCCCGGGGAGACGAACCACCCTGCTTTCACACACCGGACAGTTCGCCGGAAACTCAAACCCCTTTTCCGAGCCGTCTCTTTTTTCGCTTAAGGCCCGAACCACCTCCGGGATAACATCCCCGGCCCGCTGGACTATCACCCGGTCTCCGATACGCAGATCCTTGGCCCGGATCTCGTCCTGATTGTGCAGGGTGGCCCGGGACACGGTCACCCCTCCGATCTGGACCGGCTCCAGCTCAGCCACCGGAGTCAGTACCCCGGTCCTTCCCACCTGGATGCGGATATTTACAAGACGGGTCTCGGCCTGCCGGGCCGGGAATTTAAGGGCCAGGGCCCATCTAGGAAATCTGGCGGTAAATCCGGCCCTGGACTGGGCCTGCAGGGAGTCAACCTTTAAAACCACTCCGTCTATCTCTACCGGGAAATCCTCTCGTTTTTCACTGATGTAGCGGTAATAGTCCCGAACTGAGCCGACATCCGGGCAGAATCTGCCCTCCGGAGCGGTGGGCAGGCCCAGTTCCCGGAGCCCGGCCACTATCTCGGATTGCCTTTTCCATTCCGGCTCCCGGCCGGACCAGTCCACAAGGCCCACACCGTAGGCATAGAAAAAAAGGGGCCTGGAAGCGGTGATCCTGGAGTCAAGCTGACGCATGGAGCCGGCGGCCGCGTTTCTGGAATTGGCGAACGGTTTCTCTCCTTTTTCCATCTGCCTGGAATTCAAGAGATAAAAATCTTTCTTTTTGATCACCACCTCCCCCCGGACCTCCAAATACTCCGGGACCGGAGCGCTCGGCAAGAGACGCAGGGGGACATTGCGCAGGGTGCGGGCGTTAGCGGTTACCTCCTCGCCCGTATACCCATCTCCCCGGGTGACAGCGGCCGAAAACTCCCCTCTTTGATAGACAAACTCCACAGCCAGACCATCCAGTTTGGGATCGGCCCAGAACTGCATCTCCTCCGGCTTTATATACCTGGTCAGCCGGTGTACGAAGTCCTCGAACCCGGAAAAGGAAAACGCATTGTCCAAGCTGTACATGGGGATGCTGTGGCTGCGGGCATAAAACTCAGACAGGGGAGGGCTGCCTATCTTCTTGGTCGGAGAACTCGGATCGTCCAGCTCGGGGTGTCTCTCTTCCAGCTCCTTTAGCTCGCTGAACAAGGCGTCGTACTCGGCATCAGAGATAACCGGGTCGTCCAGGACATAATAGCGGTAATTGTGATAATCCAGAAGCCGGCGCAGTTCTTTTGCCCTCTCACCCGGATCCGTGCCGTTTCCCTTCATCTACTGATCTCCCGCAGCCTTTTCAGCCGCGAATCTGCCCCTGCCCAAAAACAACGAACTTGGAGCCGGTCAGTTCCTGCACGCCCATGGGCCCGTACGCGTGTATCTTGGAGGTGGAGATGCCTATCTCCGCGCCCAGTCCGAACTGACCGCCGTCATTGAACCGAGTGGAGGCGTTGACCAGGACGGCGGAGGCATCCACCTCCTGGACAAAGCGCATGGCCCGGGAATAACTCGCGGTTATTATCGCCTCGGAATGATTGGAGCCGTATATCTCGATATGCTCCACCGCCTCCTGCTGGGAATCCACCACCCGCACGGCCATATCCAGGGACAAAAATTCGCGTCCCCAGTCCGAGTCCTCGGCCGGGACCGCATTTTCCCCCAAAAGGGACACTGAGCGTGGACAAGCCCGAAAGCGGACCTCGTCCTTGGCCAGATATACCTTGAGCCGGGGCAGAAACTCCCCGGCTGCCTCGCTGTGCACCAGCAGGCATTCCAGGGCGTTGCACACCCCCGGCTTCTGGACCTTGGCATTGCGCACGATCTCCAGGGCCGTGTCCTGGTCCGCATCGCGGTGCACGTAAATGTGACAGACCCCCTTGTAGTGCTTAAGAACCGGCATGGTGGCCTGCTCCACCACCGCCCGGATTAGGCCCTCTCCGCCGCGGGGGATGACCACGTCAATATGCTGGTCCAGCTTGAGCATCTCGCTCACAGCCGCCCGGTCCGTGGTAGGGACAAAGACCGCCGCCTCCCTGGGCAGCCCGGACTCCTCCAGGGCCCGGGCCAGAATCCCGGCCAGACATTCATTGGAATTAAACGCCTCCGACCCCCCGCGCAGGACCACCGCATTTCCAGCCTTCAGACACAAGATGGCCGCGTCTATGGTCACATTGGGCCGGGACTCGTAGATAATGGCCACCACGCCCAGCGGGATGCGCATCCTGCCCACCTGAAGCCCGTTAGGAAGGCGGTTCATCTTCTCGATTTCCCCTACCGGGTCCTTGAGTGCAGCCACTTCCTCGCAGGCTACGGCCATTTCCTCGATCCCCTCCGGTGTAAGCAAAAGGCGTCCGGTCCGGGCCGAATCCAATCCCGCAGCCCGGGCCTGATCCAGGTCGCGGGCGTTGGCCTGGGCAATCCTGTCCTGCTCGCTGCGCAAGATATTGGCCAGTCTGGTTAAAAAATCCCTTTTTTGCCCGTCTCCGGCCCGACTCAAAATCCTTCCCGCCTGATCAGCCTTTTCGGCCAGTTCTTTGATACGGATGTTTTTACTCATAAGCGTATGTCTCCTGAAAGCTCTGCAGTCGTTCTCCTCGCCCGCCTAATTCGGTTGATCCCTGTCCAGCGGGGGAAGAGACCGGCGCGTGGAATACTGTATTACCCGCACGGGCATCAGCCCCGGGTATCCGCGTCCTTAAAGGACCCATTCCTCAATTGTCCATCCATTAACAAAAAAAAACGGCACGCACAATCCGGGCCTTTGGGAGGGGACGGGGGCGAAACAGGCAATTAGTATCTGCAAACCTTAGCCCACCCGGCATATATCCGAACGGTCCTAAAACTTCTGAACCAAGACCACCCCGGTGAGCAAAAAGGCCACTCCCAGGACGCGGGGGACAGAGATCGCATGTTCCGGATAGCCCAGCCATCCGAAATGATCCAGGATCAAAGAGGCGCTCATCTGGCCGGTTACCAGAAGGGCTAGCAGGGTCACCGCCCCCAGGCGGGGGGCCAAAAATATGGTCGCAGTCACAAAAAGGGCCCCCAAGAATCCCCCGCACCATTTCCAGGCCGGGACGGAGAAAAAAGTGCCCGGGTCCGGTAAATAAAGGCGCAAGAGAATAACCGCTCCGACCAAGGTCAGGGTCCCCACGACAAAGGAAACCAAGGCCGCCTGCAGCGGGCCCCCGATCTGGGCGCTTAGCTCGGCGTTGACTCCGGCCTGGACCGGCATCAAAATCCCGGCGCCGAGCGCGAACAAAAGAAGCAAGATTTCCATGCTCCCTCCTTGCATGTTTCCGGTTCAGAGACACATTTTGGTTTCAAACCGGTCTGGAACGGTCGGATCGGGACGCGGAGCCCCGCTGACTGCAGATCACTCCCACCAGGACCAGGCCGGCCCCCAAAAACTGTTTCTGGGTAAAGGTCTCTCCCAGAAGCAGCCAGCCCAGCAAAACCGCGAAAACCGGTATCAGATTTATGAATACCGAGGCCTGCCCGGCCGGGATCTTGCTCACCCCGTAGTTGAAAAAGGTGTACCCGAACAGGGTGACTATCACCCCCAGGTAAACCACGCTCAGAGTTGCCGGCCAGGAGAACTCCGTCGGAAAGGTCTCGGAAGACAGAAAAAAGAGCACCCCAAAGAACGCCGCCCCGATCACGGACTGCACACTGGCCAGAAACAAGGGGTGATAGCTGCTGCTCAGCTTGCGGGCCACTATAGTATACCCGGCCGCACAGAGCATGGCCAGAAACTCCAGAAAATTCCCGAGTGCCGGGTTCGGGGCAGTCGCACTGGACCGGCTCTCCAGGCTGATCCAGACCACTCCGGCAATGGCCAGGGCAAACCCGGCTATGGACCGTTTCGAAAGTTGCTCGCCCAAAACGCTTTTGGCGAGCACAACCACCAGCAAGGGGAAGACCGCAGAAATCATGCCTGCCTGGGAGGCTGTGGTCAAATCCAGGGCATAGCCCTCGAACACAAAATACAGGCAGGGTTCAAAAAAGGCCATCAAAAAAAGCCACTTCCAGTCCCCGCGCCTGTAGCCGGCCTGCTTGACCCGGGACCAGACCAGGCCGAAGGCCAGACTGGCCCAGACCATGCGCAAAAACATCGCGCACAGGGGGGTATAGGCGATATAGGCGACCTTGAAGGCGGCAAAGGAGCTGCCCCATAAAAACATGGTCACTACCAGGCCGGTCACAGCCAGCCAGGGGGTTTTCATAAGCCAAAGCACCGGTAGTTTAAAATGTTGGCCGGATATTCCGGGAAAAACACCTGTTTTCGGTGCGCAGAAACTAGGGAAAATACCCGGCCAGGACAAGTAGAATTGTCTCCCAAAGCGGTGTATGTCCAAAAAACCCTGGCAGCTTCTGTCCGGGCGCTGCCTGCAAGGCGCATTACGGGATAAAAAAATGCCTTTTTCGAGGTTTGAGGTGGATTTTCCGGCCACATCCTTTTGGGGACCAAACTCCCGGTGCGGAGTTTTATAAGTCCCGCCCAAGGGAGATTCCAGCCCTCAAAGCAATGATTTGAGTCTGGGTTTTCCCCTTTTTGCGGAGCAACTAAAAATCGCTCATCCCCCCCTGTTAAAAGCGTTTAAAAGGACCCGGCGAACAAATACTAAAAATGCATTTCTTTTTATCAGAAGTCAGGGAATTTGCCCCTTGACCGGCCGGACAAATTTGGACACAAATTTCATATCAGGTATTTTGCCTCCGCAATTCATCCGGCCCGGAGCCCGGGTCGCAAGAATCCGGAAAGTGCCCGTTTAAACCGGGTCTGTCCCGCGGACTGAACATAAAACCCCCAAGACCTTAACCTATGTCACCTCTCTCCTCCCAGTCCCTCAGCCTGCGCAAGGTCCCGCCTCTGACCGGCCAGGAATTCAGCAACCTGCGGAGGCTCATATACGAGCTAAGCGGCATAGACATCCCGGAGAGGAGAAAATACCTACTGGAAAACCGCCTGGGTTCCAGACTCCGGGCCCTCAATCTGCGCAGCTTCAGCGAATACTTCAATTACCTAAAAAGGGCGGCGGACAAGAGAGACGAGCTCAACCATCTATTCGAGAAGATCACCACCAACGAGACGAGCTTTTTCCGGGATATCAAACAGCTCGGAGTATTCCGGACCTTTGCTCTGGCCAACATCTTAAACGAGCAGAAAAAGGCGGGCAAAAAGGACCTTTATATCTGGTGTGCCGGCTGTTCCTCCGGGGAGGAGGCCTACACCCTGTCCATCCTTATCCATGAGTCACTAGGAATGAATACCGCGGCCTGGGATATCCGCATTACCGCCAACGACATTTCCCCGGCCATGATTGCCAAAGCCAAAAAAGGCATATTCAACGACTATTCCCTGCGCAACACCCCGCGGCAAATGCTGGACAAATACTTCCAGAAAGTGCCCGAAGGCTACAAGATAGACCCCGGAATCCAGGCCGTGGTGGACTTTAGAGTGCTGAACCTGAAAAACACCCCGGAGATGAAAAAAATACTCGGATCGCACATAATCTTTTGCCGCAACGTGATTATCTATTTTGACGATGCCATGAAGCAGCAGGTTATAAACCAGTTCTACGACAACCTGCAGCCCGAGGGCTATCTGGTGATCGGGCACTCGGAAAGCCTGCACAAATTCTCCCGCCTGTTCCGGCCGGTCTCAAGGCCCGGGGGCATCATGTATCAAAAGGCAAGGTAGCAGAATGCAGGTAAAGAAAACAACGGAGGGCAATCGTGCATAAGGTGTGTACGGAACATCTGCGCCCCGGCATGGTCCTGGCCAGGGATATACCCGGTTATGACGGGAGCGTGTTTTTGCCCGCCGACCGCGGCCTGAACGCAAACGACATCTCCACCCTTCGGGAAATGGATATCGGGCATGTACATATAAAATCCAGGGGAGAGGAAAAGGACAGAAAAGATCTCCTCCGCCGCTGCGAGGATTACGTGTTTGAGTTCTTTGTCTACGTAAACCCGGAAAGCCGGCTTTTCAACGAGATATATCGTTTAACCCTGGAAAAAACCTTTTGCTCGGCCTCTTTGGACTGGGACCTGCCCTGCTCAAAGGAACTCCGGGCCAAAAGCGTAGAGCACATGCGCGATCTCTTCTTCCGGGGCCAGGGGCGGCCCCGGGATATAGTGGACCATGAAACGAGCCTGGTCTCCTTTCCAGATATATATTTCCGGATCAAGGATATACTTGAGGATGCTTCGAGCTCGGCAGAAGACATCGCAGAAGTGGTCTCCAACGATATCGGACTATCGGCCAAGCTCTTGCAGCTGGTAAACAGTCCGTTCTACGGATTCTCAGTCAAAATCGACTCCATAACCCGGGCCATCTCCCTTATCGGGGTCAGGGAACTGACCACCCTGGCTTTGAGCATCTCGGCCATAAATTTCTTCCGGGACATCCCCCCGGAGCTTATCGATATGCGCTCCTTTTGGAAACATTCCTTAAGCTGCGCCATCTATTCCAAACTCATAGCCTCGGAGACCGGGCTGCCTCCGGAGAAATTCTTTTCCGCCGGCCTTTTGCACGACGCCGGACGGCTAATTATATTCAAGAATATGCCCTACGCAGCCACCCAAGCCCTCCTCGAGGCCCGGACAAACATGATCCCCCTGGTGGAGGCGGAGGAGACCATACTCGGCTTTGATCACACCGAGGTGGGCCGGGACCTGTTCGCGGCCTGGCAGATGCCGGAGCAGCTCACTGACAGCGTGGGCCACCACCACCGCCCGGACAAGGCGGCCGTTCCCAGGGATGCGGCGGTGATTCAGCTGGCGGACAATCTGGCCAACGCTTCGGCCGTAGCCGAGGGCGGCAAATTTGTCTTGCCCGGGATGGAGGAGAAAAACTGGGAAAATATCAACCTACCTCTGGACAGGCTGGCCGAGCTGGTCCGCATCCACGATCAAAATATAGAATCCGTGCTCATTGCATTCATGTAGCAAAAGCTTATCAAACCCCAAAACACTGAGCGGAAATGCTTTCCAAGGTCTACAACGTAAATTTTTTAAACCCCCTTTTGGACGCGGTGGTCAATGTCCTGGGGACCATGGCCGGGTTCGAAGTCACGCCGGGCAAGCCGTACCGCAACGACACCCGGACCGCCAGGGAGGACATAACCGGGCTCATAGAGATCAGCGGCTACGCGCACGGAGTGATCGGGGTCAGCCTGAGCAAAGGGGCGGTTTTGAAGATAGTAAACAACATGCTCTTTGAGAATTTTACCGAGTTTAACGAAGAGATTGAAGATGCGGTCGGCGAACTGACCAATATGATCGCCGGCCAGGCCAGAAGCGGGCTCTCGGAACAGGGCTTCAGCTTTCAGGCCTCCACTCCGGAGGTGGTAGTGGGCAAAGGATTCCCTTTGGACCATATCCCCTCCGCTCCGGTACTGGGCATACCGTTTACTTCCGCAGAGGGCTCTTTGGCCGTGGAATTCAGCCTGACCCAGTCGGATTGACCCCAACTCCAGCCCTTGGCCACCCATGTCCCGGACCTGCTGCACTGATTGATCCGTGCACTTTTTTGCACAAACCGTCAGCCCCTGTCCGGCAAATCCTCCGCTGCATGCGTCTGCAAGACATGGCCCGCTTTCTGCTTTATACAGGGAATAAGACCTCAATTTTAAAATTTTTCGACTTTCAATGTGGAGTTTATTTCCCTGATCCCTTTTGCTGCTTTTAACAAGAGGCCCCGGAGTTTGGCATCAAAAGGGATCAGGAGTATAAAACATAGAAAATCCATACGCTACATCGAAGATTCGATTTTAAGCGGGTGGTACAATTTAATTACCTTCTCCGGACGTAAACGGTATATCCTGATCGCTGTGGCCGCACTGATCATCCTCGGGCTGGCCACAAGTTCGCTTACTTGGCAGGACCTGCGGCAAACCCTGGAAGTCCTGGCAGTAGGGGGAGGCGATGAAGACGGGGCCACCCTGCTTATCGTTTGTGACCGCTCCGAGCTGGCCAGCCTGGAAGCGATGAAACAGGGGGAGAGATAGTCATCTCTAAAGAGGCATCTGTATCCGGAATCTTCTTGCACGTCCTGGATAATGGCTGCGGGATGGACGAAAATATTCGAAAAAAGGCTCTGGGCCCTTCTTTACCGGAAAGGAGCGGAGAACCGGCTTGGGCATAAGCCGGCGCACCCTGCAGTACAAACTGCGCAAATACGGCCTGTCCCGGCACTAACGGCCGGCTGAAGCCTTTTGACGGCAGCTAAGCGGCAAAAAACGGCTCCTCGTCAACCAAATCGGAGCGTCCTTACCGTAGAAAAAGCAAAAAATTTAAAGCCCTTGCCTACGGACAAACAGCCGCCTGTAAACGGCTTTACTCCGACCGGCTCATACCCTTTCCCTGCAGGCCTGTAAAAGATACATGTCCGCCAGGGTCAAAAGGACCATAGACCTGAGAACCGGAACAATACGCGGGATGGCACAGATATCGTGCCTACCGTGGATGCTTAAGGTCCGGGGCTCACCAGCCGAATCCACGGTTTTTTGTTCCCTGGAGATGGACGGGATGGGCTTTACCGCGGCCCGGAGCACTATCTCCTGGCCGCTGGATATCCCGGCCAGGACTCCCCCGGAGTTGTTGGTCAAAAAACCCTCCGGGGTCAGGGGGTCGTTGTTCTCGCTGCCCAGGGAGGCTGCGGCCCGAAACCCGGATCCAATCTCCACCCCCTTTACCGCGCCCACTCCCATCAGGGCATAGGCCAGCCTGGCGTCCAGTTTGTCCAGGACCGGTTCACCCAGACCGGGCGGGACCCCGGAGGCGCGGATCAAAACCACCCCACCCAGGGAATCCCCGCCGCGCCTGACTTCTTGCACCAATTCCTCCCATTTTTGTGCCGCAAAACCACAGGCAGCAAAAAACGGACGGGCGGACGCGCCGGAGGGATCGATCTCCTGGGCCGGAATTCCTCCCAGCTCCACAGTGCAGGCCTGTACCTCAATGCCTTTGGTCTTAAGAAAGGCCGCGGCAATAGCCCCGCCAGCCACCCGGGACACGGTCTCCCGTCCCGAGGACCGCCCTCCGCCGCGGTAGTCGCGTATCCCGTATTTGGCCTCATAGGTGATATCCCCGTGTCCGGGGCGATAGACATCCTTGAGCTCAGAATAGTCCTTGCTTTTATGGCCTTCGTTTAAAACATAAAAGCCTATGGCCGTACCCGTGGTCCGGCCCTGGAACACCCCGGAGAGGATATGTATCCGATCCTTTTCCGAGCGCGTTGTGCTCGCACCGCCCCGGCCCGGCCGTCTGGCGTCCAGTTCTTTTTGGATATCCTCCCCGCTCAAAGGGACCCCGGCCGGACAGCCTTCCACTACCCCGCCCAGACCGGGGCCGTGCGATTCACCAAATGTAGTCAGACAAAAGATCCGGCCCAAACTGTCACTGCTCATATCTCACCCCCGGATCCAGGATCCGTTTGCTCATTTTCCCGGGCCGCGATCAGTGCCCGTACTTCCCGGACCAGCCCGGGGATGTCTTTTCCCCCGTCCAGGACATAGTCGGCGCAGGCCTCGTACAGAGGCAGCCTGCGGTAAAAAATCTCTTCGAACTCCTCCAGAGCGCCCTTCCCGGAAAGGGAGGGACGCATCCCGGGGTCGCGATCCCGTCGCAGCCTATCGGCAAAGACCCCGGGGCTTGCAGACAGAAAAAAAACCGCCTTGCTACGGCGCAATATCTCCCGGTTGTGATCCTGTTCCACGATCCCGCCGCCGGTGGCCACCACCAGGCCGGAGCGCGCCGCTTTCTCCTCCAGGGCCTCGGTCTCCAGGCGCCGGAATCCCTCCCAGCCCAAGTTTTCCACTATCCGGGATATGCTTCGGCCCTGTGCGGCCACAATCTCCCGGTCCAGGTCCGCAAACTCACGGTTAAGAGACCCGGCCAGGGCCCGGCCGAGACTGGTCTTGCCGCTGGCCCTGGGACCGATCAGATAGATATTGTCCGCGCTTTTCCCTTCGGGGCTCACTTCTCCACCCACTGCCGGTAACAGTCTGCAAACTCTTCGGGCAGAAGTTTTTTTTCCTCCAGCACTCCTGCCTCCCGGCGCTGCCGCCAGGCCTCATAAAGGATAAGGGCCGCTGCCACCGACACATTAAGGCTCTGGACCATACCCTGCATAGGGATATACAGCTCCCCGTGGCTCAGCCTTTTCAACTCCTCGTCCACACCGCGGTGCTCATTGCCCAGGACCACGGCGGTCGGAGGGAGAAAATCCACCTCCGGGAGACTCGACGCCCGGCTCCCGAACCCGGTATACAGAACACGCATCCCTTCCAAGGAAAGCCGACCGGCCAGATCCGCGGCGCTGGTGTGGCGGGTGATATCCACCCATTTCCTGGCCGAGGCCGAGGATTTCTTGCCCAGGGAGGGAAAGGGCTCGGAAGTATACACAAAATGCACCCTGTGGATCCCGAAGGCGTCGCAGCTACGCAGAATGGCCGAAACATTGTGCGGGTCATGGATATTGTTCATGACCAGGGTAAAATCCCGCTGCCTGCGGCCGAGCACACTCTGGATGCGCTGTCTTCTCTTGTCCGTTATAAACGTATCTCTGGCGGTTTCATGCATAGGCAAGATACAAAAGGTATTCCTGGTTGCCCTTGGGCCCCAGGATTCCGGAGGGCTCCACCCCCAGGAATTTGAGTTTCAGCTCCCGGGCTGCGAAATCCACTATCCCGTCCACTGCCAGTTTTCTCTTCTCCGGACTGCGGACCACGCCCTTGGGCGCGTCTCCCCGGGCGACCTCGAACTGGGGCTTGACCAGTACAACCATCTCAGCCGGCCGACGCAGGAACTTGAGACTCGGGGGCAAGGCGGTGCGCAAGGAAATAAACGAACAATCCATAACCAGAAAATCACATTTCTCGGGAATGATATCCGCCTGGGCATGCCTGATGTTGGTCCGTTCCAGATTCACCACCCGCTCATCACCGCGTAGCCTGCTGTCCAGCTGCCCGTACCCCACGTCCAGGGCGTAGACCCGTCTGGCCCCGTGCTGCAGGGCACAGTCGGTGAACCCGCCGGTGGACGCGCCCACGTCTAATACCACTTTATCCCCCAAATCAAGTCTAAATACGGAGATCGCTGTCTCCAGCTTGTATGCGCCGCGGCTCACATAGCGCTCCGCCTGGCGGACAAACAGCTCTGTATCCGGGGAGAGCATCTGCCCCGGTTTTAGGACCGCAACGTGTTCTCCTTTTCGGCGGACGTAGACCTGCCCGGCCATGATCAATCTTTTGGCCCTTTCCCGCGATTCACTGAGTCCTTGGGTGTGGACCAGAGTATCCGCACGAAGGAGCATACTCCTATTGCTCCGAGGCCCAGCAGATCAGTCCCAGGCAGTGCGGATCCAGAAGCAGGGGATGATAAGGCAGGGCCCGGACCGTATATCCGAAGCGGCCGGTGAAATCCGGGGCGACCTTGCCACTGTATACTTTCCAGCCGTCCGGGGTGGCCCCGACCGCGTTCATGCGCACGGTCTTGCGGTTGGCAAAGGCGCCCTCGAAATTGACTTCCCCGGCGTAGATCTCTACACTGACGTCATCCGGGTTCAAGCCGTTCAGGTACACCTCGGCCGTGACCTCGACCTCCTGGTCGGTGAATATCTCCGCCTCGTGATCGGAAGCCACATTGCGGATACGGATCTCGCCCCATTTAGTCATCAAATCCATACGCCAGGCAGCCAGATCCTTTGCCGGCTGATAGTCGTCTTTGACCAGCTTGTCGTAATTGTCCACCGCCGGCTTGTAGGCTTGGTGCACATAATCTCCGACCATCCTGTGCGCGTTGAAATCCGGGGCCAGATGCATAAGCCCGCTTTTCATCTTGGCTATCCAGGCCCGGGGCAGGTTGCCGTGTCCCCGTTCATAGTAAAGGGGTATAATATCGTTTTCCAGGATATTATACAGGATCTGGCTCTCGATAAAATCCTGATACTCTTTGTTCTCGTATTCCTCGCCCCCGCCTATGGACCAGCCGAAGTCCTCCCCGTACTCACTGACCTCCGCCCACCAGCCGTCCACGGTGCTGAAATTGAGCACCCCGTTGGCCACGGCCTTCATCCCGCTGGTGCCGCAGGCCTCCAGGGGGCGCCTCGGGGTGTTCAGCCAGACGTCGCAGCCTTGGAGCATATATTGGGCCGTCTCCAAATCATAATCCTCCAGAAAGACCAAGCTGCTGCGACATCCCTCTGACTTGCACAGCTGCACGATCTGCTGGATGATCTTTTTCCCTTCCGTATCCTTGGGATGGGCCTTGCCGGCAAAAATGAACTGCACCGGACACTCCTTGTTCTGGAGGATGTCCATAAGCCGCTTTTCATCCTTTAAGAGCAGATTGGCCCGCTTGTAGGTGGCGAATCTGCGGGCAAAGCCAATGGTCAGGGCCCGGGGATCCAGGACATCCTCGGCCATCTGCATGTCATGGCGCCGACCGTTTCTGGCCACCAACTGATCCTTGAGCCGGGAACGCACGAACTCTATAAGCCTCTCCCGCAGGCGTTCGTGCGTCCTCCACAATTCAGCGTCCGGGATGGTCTCCGCCTGCTTCCACACCCGGCGGTAATCCGGATCCTCCCGCCAGTTCCCTCCGAGGTAACGGTCCAGAAGATCGGAGATATCCGGGGCCACCCAGGTAGGGATATGCACTCCGTTGGTCACCGCGCCTATGGGCACATCATCCACGGGATATCTGGGCCAGACCCGCTGCCACATGTTCTGGGAAACCTTGCTGTGCAGCTGGCTGACCCCGTTGTTGAATCGGGACAGACGCAGGGCGAGCACGGTCATGCAGAAATGCTCTTGTTCGTTGCGCGGGTCCTCCCGACCCAGGGCCAAGAGGACCTTGAAGGCCAGACCAAGCTTTTGGGCATAGCCTTCAAAAAAACGCTGCATAAGCTCCGGGGGGAAACGATCGTTTCCGGCCGGAACCGGGGTATGGGTGGTGAACACGCTGCTGGAGGCGGCGATCTCCTGGGCGGCTTCAAAAGACAGGCCGTGCTCGCTCATAAAGGTGCGGATCCTCTCCAGACCGGCAAAAGCGGAATGCCCCTCGTTCATATGGATGACCTTGGGGCTGAGATCCAGGGCGCGCAAGGCGCGAACTCCGCCTATCCCCAGTAAAATTTCCTGCTTGAGGCGCATCTCCAGATCCCCGCCGTACAATTGGCCGGTAAGCTCCCGATCCCGGGGTTCGTTCTCCAGCACATTGCTGTCCAAGAGATACAGATCCACCCGTCCCACCCTGGCCTGCCACAGCCTGGCCTGTATCTCCCGGCCCTCCAGATCCACACTTATGCGCACCGGATCGCCGTCCCCGTCCTTGACCAGGGTCAAGGGCATCTGCTCGAAATCGTTTATCGGATACCTCTCCTGCTGCCAGCCATCACTGGTCAAATACTGCCTAAAATACCCTTGCTGGTAGCACAGGCCGATACCTACCAGGGGGATATTCAGATCGCTTGCGGACTTGAGGTGATCTCCGGCCAAAACTCCCAGGCCGCCGGAATAGACCGGCAGACACAGACAAATCCCGTACTCCGCGCTAAAATAAGCCACAACCGGGCTTCCCTGACCAATATCCGTCTTCAGCCTGGAAGCGGACTCGGATTTATAATCCTCCAGCTGCCCGTGCACGGTTTCCAGCCGCTCCAGGAACAGTGAGTCCCGACTAAGGTCCTCCAGCACGTCCTGCTCCAGATGATTAAGGAACCACACCGGATTGGCGCGGCTTTTTCTCCACAAATAAGGGTCGATCTGGCTGAACAGGTCCTGGATTTCATGCCTCCAGGTGAACCAGAAATTATAGGCCAGATCCCACAGCGGCCGCAGTTCTTCGGGCAGGCGGGGAATCACGCTGTAAATTTTTACCGGGCGCATATACATACCTCCAAAACAGGAGCTTGGGCAAAATTGCCACTTTCTCCGGCTGCGGACCCGGTCCGGGAACCGGAGGCCGCAGGCGTTGTTCCTGTTAATATGCATACCTGTAAAACGGGGTGTTAGGCAATGGCAAAAGCGGGGTGCCCAGGATGACAGGGTGTTGTCTTTTAAAGGTCGCGACCCGTCAGCTCCTGTCCTTGAAAACAGGCCCTGTTTGGGGCATAATGACGTATTGAAGCCGGCAAAGACCCCGAAGAGTTCAGCTGTGTTAAAGATAAAGATTTTTGACCCGCAGAAACTTAGATTTGTTTACGGTCCGCATATACGCCCGAAGGCGGAAAAAGGAAAAGCACATGATGTTTATACCCAGAATCAAGGTACGGATAAAATATCTGCGCTCCAAGAGCGGCAGACTGGAGTCCTCCTATGCCACGGACCATTCCGCGGGAGTGGATCTCAGGGCCGCGGTGGAAAAACCGGAAGTGATCCTCCCCCCCGGCGGTCGCTTCGCCTTTCCCAGCGGGATCTGCATACAGATCGACTCTCCCGGAGTGGCCGGCTTCGTGTTCTCCCGCAGTGGACTGGGGACCAGGGAGGGGCTAGTGGTCAGTCAAGGAGTGGGAGTTATTGATCCGGACTACCGGGGGGAGATAGTGGTCTCTCTTTTGAACACCTCCAAGGAGGAAAAAACTATTCTCCAAGGCCAGCGCATAGCTCAGCTCGTATTCATGCCCATTTTTCAGGCCGATTTTGTCCCGGCAAAACAGCTGGAGGACACCAAACGGGGTGACGGCGGATTCGGCCATTCCGGGGATATATAAAACTATGTAAACACAGGCAAGGAAATGAACAACATCTCACTTGAATCATTGCAAAAACTGGAACAAGAATATCTGTGCTCCACATACGGCCGCTATCCAATAGCGGTAAAATCGGCCCAGGGATTCACCCTCACCGATTACCAGGACCGGGAGTACACCGACCTTTTGGCCGGGATATCCGTATGCAATCTCGGACACTGCCATCCCGAGGTCTCGGAGGCGATCTGCGCGCAGGCCCAAAAGCTAGTGCACAGCAGTAACCTCTTCTATCAAAAGGAACAGCTGGACCTGGCCCGGGAACTGCTTGCCACCTGCGGCCTGGATCGGGTTTTTTTCTGCAACTCCGGGGCCGAAGCCAACGAAGGGGCGATCAAGGCCACGCGTAGATATATGAACCTGATCCGAAAAGAGGACAAACACAAGATAATCACCCTGAAAAATTCCTTTCACGGCCGGACCATGGCCACGCTGTCCTCCACCGGCCAGGACAAGATAAAGGAGGGCTTTGCCCCTCTTCTCCCCGGATTCGCCCACGCCGAACCCAACGACAAAGAGGACCTGATCCGGGTGCTGACCAGAGATACCGCAGCGATAATGCTGGAGGTAATCCAGGGCGAGGGTGGGGTGATCCCTCTGGAAAGGGAATACCTGGATTTTATCCGGAAACTGTGCCGGGAACGAGGCCTCCTCTTGATCGTGGACGAAGTCCAGACCGGAATGGGCCGCACCGGCAGATTCTGGGCCCATGAACACTTCGGCCTGCGTCCGGATATTATAACCTCGGCTAAGGCCTTGGCCGGGGGCCTGCCCATGGGGGCGGTCATGTTCAAAAAAGAAGTGGCCGAGGCCTTCGGACCGGGGAGCCACGCCACGACTTTCGGCGGATCCCCGCTGGTCTGCGCGGCGGCTTTAAAGGTCCTGGAGATCATGGACCGGGACGGCCTGGTCCAAAGGAGTGCAAAGACCGGGGCATACGGTCGGGACCTTTTGGACCGGACCCGGGAAAGAACCGGTGATATGATTGAGGAGATAAGGGGAATGGGGCTTATGCTGGGTGTAAAACTCTCCTTCCCCGGAAAGGGGGTTTGGCAGAGGCTCCTGGAAAAGGGCTTCGTCCTCAATCTGACTCAGGAGTGCGTGCTCAGACTGCTCCCACCACTGAACATCCCGGGCCGGGAGCTGGACAGGTTTGCAGCCGCCCTAGAGGAAATTCTGGAAGAGGAAAGAAAAAAACCGGAAAGCGGAGATTAAAGGCACACGCTTATGGATCCGGACCTGCGGCCGCGTACCGGCAAGAGCTCGATAAGTACCCGGGCAGCGGAGCTGATAGACCGCATAACAGGCAAAAACTCAATTTTGAAATGCCCGGCCATCTCCTCGCCCGACTGTCCGGGAGAGGTGAAAACGGCATGCGCCCCGGAGGAAGGCCGGGGCCGGGTGGTGGATATGCGTGCCTGACCCGGTTTATCTGACTGTGGGAAGAACCTTCCTTGTGGATTTTAATTCTCGATCCCCTTCTAAAGTCAAAGGACCATAAAAAGGATCAAAATGCTCGAACTAAACATCCCGGGCGGTCCAAGGCTGGACCTGGAGCACCTGGTTTTGGACTATAACGGCACTCTGGCCCTGGACGGCGATATCATCCCCGGAGTCATGGGGCTTTTGTCCGAAGTGAAAAAAGAGATGAGCGTACACGTTTTGACCGCGGACACCCACGGCACAGTGCGAGATAAATTCCCCCCGGAAACAGTCCATTTACACCTGCTTCCGGCCCGGCACCAAGACCAGGGCAAGCTGGAATACGTCAAAAACCTGGGGGCCGGGATCTGTGCGTGCGTGGGAAACGGCAGAAACGACGCCCTCATGCTCCGGAAAGCCGCTTTAGGCGTGGCAGTCCTATCCGGCGAAGGGTGTCATTCCCTGGCCCTGTCCGGGGCGGATATTTCTGTGCCCGGAATACTGGACGCCCTGAACCTGTTTTTGCGGCCTGCCCGGCTGATCGCCACCCTGCGGAACTAGCCGGCCGGATTTACTCCTCTCCGGGGCCTCTTTGCTTTTCCAGCCAGCCCAAGGCCTGATCGTCATCCTCGGTGCCGTCTTTTTCCCGGGCAGAAGAGTCCATGTCCCTGCCGTCGGAAAAGTCACGCAGCTTTTTCTCGAGGCGCAGGGTGCGTACCGCCAGGGCGAGGAGAATAACAAGCAGCACCCCGCACACAACCCCTCCCCAGATAAGGACCCTCTTTTGGAGCAAAAGGACCATCTTGTCCTGCCTGCCGGTGCTCCTACGACGAAATTCCTGCAGATCCTCCTGCACCCTGCCGATTTTTTTTTGCATCTCCTGCACCGCCCCTTGCAGCTCATTTTGATCGGCCTTTAGCCCCTTGAATCTCTCTTCTCTTTCCTCCATCTCATCCGATATCTGCACCAGTTTTTTCTCCATACCGGACATCCCGGAACCCAGGGCATCGTTGACCGCGTTCATCTGCACCTGGATATCCTCTTTGAATTCTTGCAAATCGGCAAGAGAACTGTCCACCTGTTCTTCCAGGTCCTCAAACTCGCCTGCAAACTCCTGCTTTTGCCCCTCGAGCCTGGAGCGCAGTTTGTCCATATCTTCAATGACCTGGGAGTAGTTGTTTCGAATGCTGTAGACCACCTCATCAGTCTCCAATAGTTCCCGGTCCAGCCGGTCCACAGCCTCCTGCACCTCGGACTGGACTTCTTCTTGCCGCCTGAGTTCCTCGGCCTGGTCTTTTATGTCCTCGAGCAAATTTTGTCTTTTTTCGCTCTCTGAATCAATTTTCTCTTGGAGCAGGTACAATTCGTTTTCCAGATCCATGATCCGGGAACTATTCCCGTCCTCAAGGGCGGGTTCCTCGGCAGCCTGGGCCATAGTTTCGCTCTCGGCCCAAAACAAAGCGGCTAGTATCAAAAACAGAACAATACGGATTTTCATAATGCTCCCAACCCTGGATTTGAATGGTCTGCACACCTGGGGACCCGCCAAAGCGGATCGCCTCCGAGGCCACATGAAAGCCCCGCCTTTAGCCGGTTCATTAAATCTTTTTGCCTCTGAACTCAACCGTTGTCCATATTTTCCGGTTGCCCGAGGTTGACCTGGATTTTTTCTGATCCTTTAGGTGATCTTTAACCGCAGACCCGGTATGCAAATTTTAATTTACAGGCCCAAAAAGCAAGTATTCCTTTTTGGCGGGCATAGAGAATACCGGGCCGCAAGCCAGACATCAAAAAGGGTCAGGAAGGTGAAAGATAAAAAACCATACACTGCCTCGAAGAATTAAAAGCATTTTACCCCGATTTTAGCAGCCAAAACAACTCTTGCCTCCTCAGGGGCCTGCGGGTAGCATATTTAAATTTACCCCGGGACTAGGCCTAGGAAAATCGAATACGGACAGACCATGACTTCCGCCACATCCACACGCACCAGAAAGCTGGCCCGAAACGCGGGCGTCATCTCCGTAGCCACTTTTTTGAGCCGTGTGCTCGGCTTTGTCCGCGACTTGATTCTGGCCGCAGTGCTCGGGGCCGGACCTCTGGCGGACGCCTTTTTTGTCGCCTTCAGGCTCCCCAATGTCCTGCGCCGCCTGTTTGCCGAGGGTTCGCTGACCATGGCCATTGTCCCGGTCTATACCCGGTACCGCAAGACGCAAGGAGAGGAAAGCGCGGATGTTGTGGCCCGCTCGGTCCAGGTCTGGCTGCTTGTAATCCTGTGCACCCTGAGCCTGGCCGCGGTTTTCTTCTCCGGAGGGATTACCGCGCTTGTTGCCCCTGGGTTTCGATCCAACCCGGAGATATTCCGATTGACCTCCCAGCTGGTCCGGATCTGCTTTCCCTATATCGTTTTCATATCCAGCGTGGCCCTGTGTATGGGGATCCTCAACTCCCGGGGACACTTTCTGGCCCCGGCCCTGGCGCCGTGTGTCCTGAATATCGTGCTTATCGCCGCTGCTGGCTTGGCCTGGCTGGCTCAAATCAGCATCCCGTATACCCTGGCCTGGGCGGTACTCATAGCCGGTCTGGGACAATGGCTGCTGCAGCAGCCGTTTTTGCGGCAAAAGGGATTTCAATGGACAGGGAAAGTGGAGATGAACCATCCCGGGGTCAAGCAGATCGGAAGACTCATGCTGCCCACGGTATTAGGCGCGGCCGCCTACCAGCTGAACATTCTGATCGGGACCATGCTCGCCTCCCTGCTCCCGTTCGGCTCGGTCTCCTATCTGTATTACGCGGATCGACTGGTTCAGTTCCCGCTCGGGGTCTTCGGGGTGGCGGTAAGCACTGCCGCTTTGCCCTCGCTGTCCTCTCTGGCCGCAAAACAAGATCTGCGGGACTTCAAACATACCTTAAACACCACCATCGGCCTGACCCTGTTTATCAGTATTCCGGCTGCAGCCGGCCTGATAGGCATGGGCGAACCGCTCATTCAGATTTTGTTTGGCCGCGGCCGTTTTGACCAGCTTGCAGTGACCGCCACCAACCTGGCCCTTCTGGGCTATGCCTCCGGCCTGCCTGCCTTCTCCGCGGTGCGCTCCCTGATTTCGGCGTTCTATGCACTGGAGGATACCCGGACTCCGGTGTTTGTGTCCATTTTATGCATGCTTTTCAATATCTGCGCCGGATACCTGCTCATGCAGCACCTGAACCACCTTGGTCTGGCCTTGGCCGCAAGCCTGGCCTCGTGGATCAACGTGCTCCTATTAGGGATATTTCTGCGCCGCAGAATCGGCAGCTGGGGGGATCTCTCCGGGCCGGTAACACAAACAGCCGCCCTGTCTCTGGGGCTCCTGGTCCTGGCCTGGGGGGCCGCCCGGACTCTTCACCCCTGGATGTGTCTGGCTCTGGTCCCTATTTTAGGGGCCGGGTTCATGTTTTTGGCCCTGAAAATAGGCATAGCCCCGGCCCGCATCACAGCCGATGGCCTGTCTGAAAGACTGTGGAGGAAAAAGTAACCGGATCAAGGCCCGCCCCCAGACAGTCACTGAAACCCTTGGGGTTTAAATTATTGAACTCCTTTTACCGGCCGGGTCGGACAAAAGGAAAAACGGTATAAATTTTTAAACCCCGCTTTCGGCTGTCTGCACGGATAACGTCCTGATTTTAATGTACTAAACCAAAATATAGATCCTGGCCCGGGATTTGCAGTAGATTAACTAAATCGTAAATCAAATCACTTTTCCTCCTTTTGGCAAAACCGGCTCTACCTCCTCCAGTAGAGCCGGTTTTTTTTGGTCCGGCAAATTCATGCATTATATTTCGAGGTGTTATCGAAAAAATCCGCTCATTTCCCGGAAGAACCCTGATTTGCTATGTGTATAGACCTCAGGGCATCGAACACGGCTGAGACCCGGATCTTTTGCATACACACCGGATCTTTGCACTCGATTCTGGCTGTCTGCGAGCACGGCGCGCATTGAACAGGGCTTGCAATCGGGATCATCCCCCTAGCCGCCCACTGCCGGGCATCCGTGGGTCCGAAGATCTCCACTCCCGGGACGCGGAAGTTCCCGGCCAGGTGCATGGGCCCGCAGTCGTTCCCAACCGCTGCGTCCGCAGCAAGGACGACCCGGGAGAGCTCCTGGACATCGCGGGGTGTTAGGACCTCAAACCGGCAAGGAACAAAACCCCTCTCTGCCGGACCGAGGACAAACACCGGCTTGAGGCCTATTTCCTCCAGGCCTGCAGCCAGTTCAAAAAATTTGACCCGGGGCCAGTTCTTGGCCGGATGCCCCGATCCCGGGAACAAGACCACCCGTCCACACCCTGATCCGGACCGGCCGAAACAGCCTTTCCACATTCGTTCCCATTGCTCGGGCCATCCCAGGCCCAAATCTGCCAGCTGCTTTTGGTAGGCCTCCCGGACATGCTCCCTGCCGCCGCGCACCGCCCGGACAAAACTCAACCGCTGATCGCGGACTTCGACCGTTTTTTTGTCCACCCCAAACCAGAGTATGCGGCAGTTTTCAAGCCCTTCAGGGATTTTTTCCGCAGAATACATCCGGTCCAGAGCGGTTCTGATTTGCGGGGGGCAGCCTTTAAATCCGAGCGGGGCCAGCCAGGGCAGAAATTCTGATCTGCCGTGCCACAGAAGCGCGGTGTTGGTAAATCCTTGGGCTACAGCCAGAAAAGCGGGCCAGGCCAGGAAAAAATCCCCCAGCGCCCCCTTGTGCACCAGCAAAAGCTTGTCAATGGACATTATTTTCCTTAGAATTGAAATAGTTTGGATTTTCCTGATCCCGGCAAAGCCATACGCGTTTTACTCCCGGCATGAACCGGACCGGGACCAAAAAAGCACAAACAAACTGCAGGCCGAAATCATGTCCGCTGAATACAAAGCCTGTCCGCACTGCGGACAGCCCGTCTCATATTACCGCAACCCGGTCCCGACCGTGGATATAATCATATTCACCCCTCCGGACCGCGTCCTGCTTGTCCGGCGCAGAAACCGGCCTGTGGGATGGGCACTGCCCGGAGGATTTGTAGACTACGGGGAAAGCGCGGAAGAGGCCGCCAAGAGAGAAGCCCTGGAGGAAACCGGCCTGGAGGTGATCCTGGACGGCCTTCTGGGCGTGTATTCTCATCCGGACCGCGATCCGCGCCAGCACACCTTAAGTACAGTATTCACAGCGCACCCGAAAGACAATACCCTGCCCCGGGCCGGAGACGACGCCGGAGAAACCGGATTTTTCCCTCTCAGCGGCCTGCCAAGGCTTGTCTTTGATCACCCCCGGATACTCGAAGACTTCCGGGTCAGACGGAGACAGCTCGAGCCGTGAGCGGGGACCATAAAGAAGCGTTTGGATTGGCCGAGCCCGGGAAGCCAAACCCCGCAATAAAAAAATTGCATATCCCGCAGCCCGCTGGAGAACTTTCCAGGACAAAGCGCAGTTATCCGCGGTTAAGAGTCAGGCTTTTTGCCCTGACCGAGTGTGGGACAAATCCTTGTAACGCAGCCGTTGGGTGATTTTCAACGGGCTGTTAAACCCTCATCCAAGGACAGTTTATGGCACGGAAAGAGTCTCCACAGGCCAAAAATCCCGGCCGACACCAGGACGCTCCGGATATCTTCCATATAAGCTCCGAGATATACCCCTTTTCCAAAAGCGGAGGACTGGCCGATGTGGTGGGCATTTTGCCTCAGGCCCTGCACGACGCCGGATTCAGGGCCTGCGTAATCACCCCCCTGTACGGCCGGATCGCCACCTCCCAGTATCGTATCAACCTGGCCTATGAAAACTGCCCGGTGGGCTATCCCTGGCCGGACATAACCACGGACATATACCGGACTGATTTCCACGGTATTCCGATCTTTTTCATCGACCGCGGCGAATATTTCGACCGCAAACACTACTACTGCACGCACAAAGGGGACTACTTTGACAATTGCGAACGCTTCATTTTCTTCTGCCGGGCGGCCGTGGCCCTTATGGAAAGGCTGGGGACACAGCCGCGCATAGTCCACGCCCACGACTGGCATGCAGCCCTGTGCAACACCTACATCTATTTTAACAAAAGGAGCTCCGCTTTCTGGAAAGAGACCAAAACCGTTTTCACTATTCACAATCTGGCCTTCCAGGGGAGATTTTCCTCCAGGCTGTTCTGGGATTCCGGCCTCCCCTTCGAGGCCTGGAATATGGACGGAGTGGAGTTCTTTAACAGCTTTAACCTGCTCAAGGCTGGAATAGCCTACTCCGATTTGATCACCACAGTAAGCCCCACCTATGCTTCGGAGATACTCACCCCGGAATTCGGCTGCGGCATGGAGGGTCTGCTGGCCAAAAACAAGGACAAGATCTGGGGGATTCTCAACGGCGCGGACTACAGCATCTGGGACCCGCGCAAAGACAGATACCTGCCCCGCAATTATTCTCTCCGGGACCTGAGCGGGAAAATGGAATGCAAAAAAAGCCTCTTGCAGGAGCTCTGCCTGCCGGAAAAACTCGCTGACCGGCCGGTCTTCGGATTCATCGGACGCATGCGCCGACAAAAAGGGATAGACTTGGTCCTGGAGGCGGCGCAAAAATTGGTGGAGATCGGGGCCGGCCTTATCGTGCTTGGAGAGGGAAAAGACCTCTACGAGACAAGGCTCATGGAGCTGGTGGAGCAACACCCTAAAAATATCGCCGGGATTGTCGGCTATACCGAGAAAATGGCCCATAAGATCCAGGCCGGAGCTGACGTTTTTCTCATGCCCTCTCGCTATGAACCGTGCGGGCTGACCCAGATGTACAGCCTGCGCTACGGAACCCTGCCTGTGGCCAGCGCTGTGGGTGGGCTCAAGGATACCATCACTCCCTATCCGGAGAAAGATGCCAATGGCTTCATCTTCCGGAAATTCGGGCTCGAGCCCTTTATGCAATGCCTTGAACAGGCGGTGGATATATTCAGGAACCAGCCATTAATCTGGGAAAAAATGCGGCAGCGGGCCATGCAGACCGATTTTTCCTGGACCAAATCGGCCCAGGTATACGCCCGGGCCTACGAAAGCCTTGCGGGAGACTGACTCTGGAGCGTAAGGATTTGGTTTTCCAAGGCCGGAAATGGATTAAATATAAAAATCCATAAACGTTGTCCAAGAGCTGGAAATCTATTTCCAGGAAGTTGCCAAAGACCCCTTTGGCCTTATATGCTGTTTTTGCGCCCGATCTGGCGCGCACAAACAGCTTATAGGCTGCCCGGTTTATCAGGACCGGGTGGACTGCCGGGCGGGCGGCACATAACGGGCTTTGCCCGCGATAAAATCCGCCTGATTGCGCGCCCAACCCCAAAAACGGAGCAGGCCATGAAGATGCAGAAAGTAAGAGAACTGGGCAAAAAACACGGATTGAGCTTCAAAGTGGGAAGCACCAAGGTCAACGCCATCCGCGCCATCCAGAGGGCGGAGGGCAATTTTGACTGCTTTGCCCGGGCCGGAAACAAGTATTGCGATCAAAAGAACTGCCTTTTTTATCAGGACTGCATGCAGCTTTCCGACAAGAACTGAATTCTATGTCTGCATTGATCCTCACCCTGGGCGATCCCAACGGACTAGGGCCGCAGCTCGCGGTCCGGATCCCGGAAGAGAGGCTGTGCCCGAAAGGCGACCGGCTTTTGATGATCGGCTCGGAAAAACCCCTGCTTCGCCACTGCCAGGACGCCGGACGTCCTCCTTTCTGGCGCAGGATCGGGGTAGACACAGTATGCGCCGGGATCCCGCCCGGGATCTGGCTTTTGGAGCCAGAGGCCCAATTCGAACCCGCTTTCGGTCGGGCCACGACCAACGGCGGTCTTGTGGCCGGGCAGAGCCTGGAGCTAGCCTGCACTATTTTGTCCCGGAAAAGAGACTGGGCCCTGGTGACCTGCCCCATCAATAAATCCACGCTGAACCGGGCCGGATTTTGCTTTTCCGGACATACAGAGTTTCTGGCCGAATACACGAAAAGCGGTCAAAAGAACGTTTGTATGCACCTGTGCGGATCCAGACTGCGGGTCAGCCTGGTGACCACCCATCCGGCGCTCAAGGATGTACCCGGGCTAATAAACCGGGAAAGGATTTTGAAATGCCTGAGCCTCACCCGAGACTTTCTGATCCGCCTGGGGGCGGAGCAAACCCGGATCGCGGTCTGCGGACTCAATCCCCATGCCGGGGAAGACGGAAAAATCGGCGATGAAGAAGGCAGAATCATCCGACCAGCGGTGGAAGTGGCCGAAAAACAGGGAATAGACGCAGTCGGTCCCCTGCCCGGGGACACTGTTTTCTATCACGCCGCCCGCGGTGAATACGGTGCTGTCCTGGCCATGTACCATGACCAGGGTCTGGCCCCTTTGAAACTCCTGCACTTCAAGGAAGCGGTCAACATTACCCTGGGCCTGCCTTTTATCCGCACCTCAGTGGACCACGGTACCGGATACGACTTGGTCGGCTCGGACCGGGCCGACCCCACCAGCCTTGTACAGGCCCTGGAGCTGGCCTCTACCCTCCTGGCCGGAGTATGCAGGTCAGTCTGAAAAAGATACCCGACAAACCGGCTACCTAGAAAAGAACAAAAATCCTCTGCTGAACTGAGAGGACCTTGAATGTTCCTGGCCCCTCGACATTTGAAGAGGATTTATTCCGGTTTATCTCTTTTGAGCCTCGGTTCCTCCTCCCTTGACCAAGGGGAAATAAAAAAATAGTGTCCCCCTTCCGTGATTTTTGACTCAGCTACACGCGAATAAAGCAAGGAGAACGAGTATGGCCGTAGCACCCGCATATGTGGAAATCGCCAAACGGCTCCAGGGTCTGCGCGATGCCCTGGACCTTTCTTCAGAGGAACTGGCCGGGCAGACCGGCTTTCCCCGGGAAAAAATCGAGCTTTTCGAGTCCGGGACCGTGGAGATCCCGGTGAGCTATCTGTTCGAGGTCTCCAAGGCCTCCGGTGTAGACCTGACCGTGCTCATATCCGGTAAGGAGGCCCATCTGCACAACTATTCCCTGGTCCGCAAGGGTAAAGGGATGAATGTGGACCGGCGCGAAGATTACGACTACAAAAGCCTGGCCTACCGCTTTGCCGAGAGCCGGATGGAACCGTTTTTGGTGACCGTGCCCCCCAAGGAGGAAAAAGACTTGGTCTTTAACGAGCATCCGGGCCAGGAATTCATCTATATACTCCGAGGCCGGCTGGAAATCCGGCTCGGGGAGGACGTTTTGCACATGGAGGAAGGGGACAGCCTGTATTTTACCTCCAGGACGCCGCATGCTCTGCGCGGACTGGACGGAAAAGAGGCTAAATTCCTGGATGTGATTGTCTAGCCGGATTTGTGCATCCGGAAAAAGTGCGGATCAGCAACCAAAATCTCTAATGCGAGGTATCCATGCAAGTGCACAAAAAGATACGCCCGGAAAGCTATGAACAATTCCTGCGCGATTTTCATATCCAGGTCCCGGAGGACTTCAATTTCGCCCTGGATATAGTTGACGACAAAGCCCGCAGCAATCCGGATCAAACGGCCATGATCCACGTGGATGACAGCGGAATACGCCGGGACTATGACTTCAAATATTTTTCCTCCTCTTCCTCCAGGCTGGCCAACGCCCTGCGCGAATCCGGCATTGGCAAAGGGGACAAGGTCATGCTCATTCTATACAAGCGGGTGGAATTCTGGGTAAGCATGCTCGCCCTGCACAAGCTGGGGGCCGTGGCCGTCCCCTCGCCCTCACTTTTGACCACCAAAGACATCGAGTACCGGGTCAATTTCGCGGCAATAAAGGGAGCGATCATCGAGGACTCGGCCGTGCCCAAGGTGGACGCTGCCCGGAAGAACTGCCCGGAATTCACTGTACTCCTCCAGGTGGGAGACTCTCCTCTGACCCAGGGATGGCTGGACTATTCCCGAATGGTGGAAAGCGCCTCTGAAGATTTCCATTCCGGACCAGACCGCGCCGGTGGGAACGATTCCTTGTTCGTCTATTTCTCCTCCGGGACCACCGGACCTCCGAAAATGGTCGAGCACCTGCATACCTACCCCCTGGCCCATATCGTAACCGCCATGTACTGGCACGACCTGGAGCCCGGGGACATCCACCTGACCCTGTCCGACACCGGCTGGGCCAAGTCGGTGTGGGGCAAATTCTATGGTCAATGGCTGGCGGATGCGGTCATCTTTGTCTGGGATTTCCGGGGCAAATTCGAGCCGGACCGTCTCTTGGACATAATCTCCGGAAACAAGGTGTCCACCTTCTGCGCCCCACCCACAGTGTATCGTTTTTTGGTTCGCCAAGACCTGTCCGCTTATGATCTGTCCCATCTGCGCCACTGCACCACAGCCGGAGAACTTTTAAACGCCAGCGTCTTTCAGGCCTGGAAAGAGAGCACCGGCCTGCCCATATACGAAGGCTACGGCCAGACCGAGACCACCCTGCTTATAGCCACCTTTCCGTTTATGCAGCCCAAGCCAGGTTCAATCGGGAAGCCGAGCCCGATCTGGCCTGTTTGCCTTTTGGATGCGGACGGCAATGAGGTACCTCCAGGCGAAGAAGGAGAGATATGCATAAATCTGACCGACAATCCCATGCTCGGTCTTTTCGCCGGCTACCTGTACGAGCAGGAGCGCACGGACAAAGTCCTGTACCACGGATTTTACCACACCGGGGACAAGGCCTGGATGGACGAGGATGGTTACATGTGGTTCCTGGGCCGGGTGGACGATCTGATAAAGAGTTCCGGGTACCGCATCGGCCCATTTGAAGTGGAGAGCGCGCTCATCACCCATGAAGCGGTCATCGAGGCGGCAGTGACCGCGATCCCGGATGAATTGCGTGGGCAGGCGGTCAAGGCGACTCTAGTTCTGGGCGAAGGCTGGGAGGCAACTGAGGAGCTGACCAAAAGCATCCAGGATCACGTCAAAAAGGTTACCGCCCCGTACAAATACCCCAGGGTGGTGGAATACGTATCCGAACTGCCCAAGACCATAAGCGGCAAGATAAAACGGGCGGAGATCAGAGCACGGGACATTAAAAGCACTGGGTTTTGACCCCCAAACCCTTTACCTTCGGTATCTCCGGGCCGGGAGATACCGGGAGCTGGACGGAAAACAGGGTATTGACTTGCCACTACCCTTTTGAGATCAGGTGGTTATCAACCTGAAACCATTTAGTCTTGGGGGTTGGCCTATGCGCTTTCACTGGCCTGTTTTCCTTTTTTGTATTTTTCTTACCTTGGGGGGGGCGGTCCTGGCCGAAGCCGAATCCCGGCCGCAGTCCGAGGACAAGGGAAAAAGCTACTCCATAAGCATTTACGGCGGTACCCTTACAGACGACGACTGGCAAAAGTCAATAACCGGCCAGGCGGATTTCGTGGATTCGCATCTCCTGGTGGCCTCCGCAGGCTGGACTTTCTGGCGGGAATCAAAGCGCCGTTATTCCCTGGGCCTGGAGGCCAACGTGGCCCGGCACTTCGGGACTCAGAAACATTGGGAGTTCAACCTCCCCATACTGACCACCAACTGGGACAAGTTCCCCTGGCACGACACCCTGGAGCAGACCCTGGGCTTTGGGATGGGACCCTCCGTGACCACAAAACGGCCCAGGACCGAGGAGGAGATCAACCCTTCCTCCAAGCACCTCATGCTCTATTGGCATATAGACACCACCTTCTCCCTGCCGGATTCCCCCTGGGCCCTGATTTTGCGCCTCCATCACCGCTCTACGGCTTATGGAGTATTCGGGGATGAAGGAGGTAGCAACGCCCTGACCACCGGTTTGCGCTACAACTTTTAGCCCCGGCTGTTTTGATCCGGTGGCGGGGACGCGTTTACGCCTTTTTTTAAAAAATCCTCTCTGCCCACTTTACCCGGACGCAGGATCGTACAGCTCATCCCGACGGTGACCTCGACCACTGTGGAAGGCATGCCCCCTGCGGGTACCTCTTCGCTAACAAAACACAAGTCCGCCCTGTCTTTTATATCCTTATGCAGCTCGATAAATTCCCTGGCCGGGGGCCGGCCGGAGGGATTGGCGCTGGTGGAGACAAGCGGCACCCCGGTCTGAACAGCCAAGCCGCAGGCCGCGGCATGGGCCGACCACCTCACAGATACCCGTCCCCGGCTGTCCGCCAGAACGGGGGCAAGATCCGGGCCGCCCCGGACGACAATGGATAATGGCCCGGGCCAGAACAAGGCGGCAATTTGCAGCTCCTCTGGTCGGGGACGGAAAAAGGCGGACAAGTGCTCCATGCATCCGATGACAACCGGAAGGGGCTTGTCCGGAGGACGGTTCTTGATCCTTGCCGTCTGCAAAACAGCCTCGGACGAGCACGCACTCCCGCCCAGGGCCCAGAAGGTCTCCGTGGGATAGACCAAAACCCCCCCCCTTTTCACCACCCGCACCGCCCGGTGGATATCACGACTGACAACGCTCATAAGCAATCAGATTTTTGACCGCAGTCTTTTCTGCCCGGTATTGCCAAACCGGGCATTGTTATTTACACTCAAAAAAAGGATAAGGAAATGTGATTTTGGCAGGAGATTTGCTTATCCTTTTGCAGGGTTCCAACCAAGGAAATTTCTTCTCCTAAGGAGCAGACAATGAAAATAAACCCGGAACAGATAAACCAGATCCGCAACCAGGAACAGGCCCAGCAGTCCAAAAACAAAAAGGACCAGAAAGATTTCGGCCGGTTGCTGCGTCAGGAAGCGGACAAACAAAACAAGGCAAACACATCTCCGGCGGCCAAGAGCGGGGCTCAGGAAAATATTTCCTCTTCCGCCTATCTACAGGTGTCTTTGCTGAACAACAACCCTTCACCAGGCGCGGTCATGGACAACCTGGACAATATCCTAGCCAAGTGGGAAATGTACGCAGAACAGCTGGGCTCCCCCCAATCCAGCCTGAAGGAGGCCTACGCCGGACTGGAGGAGATATCGCAGGCTGTCGAGGACATGAAGGCCAAAGTGGACCCGGACAAGCATGGCCCGGAAGTCCGGGAAATGCTCAATGAGCTGGACGTCATGACCACCACGGAAAAGATGAAGTTCAACCGCGGGGATTATCTGTCCTGATTCCTTGATCCTCCAGGCAGGGTACCCAATACATCTGCTCATAGACGGGGCCCCTCCGGGTAAGGGTGCTCTGCCACAGACAGATCTTTTGGCAAGCAAATTCCGGCCATTTTCTACCCTTCAGATAATCACCGAATTCCTTCCACGGATCCTCCCGCCGGAAACGCTTGACCCGGAAAAGGGTCAGGTGAGGCTGAAAAGGGCGCTTTTCAGCCGGGATCCCCACCCCGGTCAGGGCCTTGTCCACCTCCGAGGCCAGGGTCTTCAGACCTTGCACCTCCCCGCTCATCCCGGCCCAGGCCACCTTGATCCTTCCCCGGCCGGAGAAGAAACCTCCTCCGGAGGCCTGCAAAAAAAGCCGGCTGAAGGACACCGAATCCAGGGCCTGCTTGATCCGGTCCAGATCAGCCGGGTCTTGCTCCCCGATAAACTTGAGCGTCAGATGCCAATTTTCAGGCCGGGTCCATTTTAACCCGGAGGCAAAACTCGCTTCCCATCTCTCTTTTATCGCCCGCAGACCGTCTTTATATTCCGGAGGCAGGCCCAAAGCCACAAAAAGACGCATTCAGGCAACAATCCTTTGCAAAAGTCCATTCACAGCCTCGAGTGCTGCGGCCTGTCTGATCTCCTCCCGGGTGCCGGAAAAGAGAAGCCTTTGCGCATCGGCCCCGGAATCAGTCCGCCAGGCCACATATACAGTCCCTACCGGTTTCCGGGCGCTCCCGCCTCCGGGACCGGCGATCCCGGAGATTGCGATCCCCACGCGGCCGGAAAACAACTGGGCAACACTTTCGGCCATCTGCAAAACGCATTCTCTGCTCACCGCGCCGTGTTCGTCCAGGACCGCCTCCTCCACCCCGAGCACCGCAGCCTTGATCCGGTTACTGTAGGCTATGATCCCGCCGGCGAACCAGGCCGAACTCCCGGGTACGGAAGTCAATAGATAGCCGAGAAGGCCGGCAGTGCAGGACTCGGCCACAGCCAAAGTCTGTCCGGAACGGGTTAGAAGGGTGGAAATCCGGGCCACCGGGGCCAAAATCCTGTCTTCCAGAAAGGGAAAATCACTTCCCTGCATACTCGGCCCGGACATTTATAGCCACCCCCCCCCGGGCGTTGAACTCGGCGGTTACAGCCATGTACCTGGGCTTGCAGGCCGCTGCCAAATCATCCAGGATCCTGTTGGTGACCGTCTCCATAAACGTGGGCTCCTGGCGATAGCTAAATAAATAGAGCTTGAACGATTTGGACTCAATGCACAGCTTATCCGGGACATATTCCACGCTTATACAGCCGTAGTCCGGCTGCCCGGTCATGGGGCAGAGCGAGGTGAACTCCTCGCTGGACATGACCACTGTATAGTCCCGGTCCGGGAACTGGTTGGGAAAAGACTCTAGGATATCCGGACTCACCCGGTCCACATACTCGGTTTTGCTCTTGCCCAGCAAAGTCAGATCAGAAACGTCATCCCACACTATTTTGACCCCCCGAAAAATAACGAGTTATTTTGCTGCCGCCTCGTGCGTCTGGACCGCAAAATCGCGGGCCATGTCCTCAGGGATGGTCCGGGGCCGGCCGGTCTGGGTATCCATAAACACCCACACGGTCTGGGCCCGGGCCAGACATACCCCATCTTTCGGCCTCAGCATCTCATAGCTGCGCAGACACCTGATACGGCGGAATTCTTTGACCCAAGTGTAAACGATCAGCCGGTCCCGGACAAAGGCGGGGTGGAAATAGTCAATCTCGTGCCTGCGCACGATCCAGGTCGCACCCAGCCTGTCGTATTCCTTTTGGGTCCAGCCCACCGCATCCGAATGGGCTATGGCCGCATCCTGCAGCCACTGCAGATAGCGGACATTGTTTACATGGCCGTTGCCGTCTATGTCCTGGGAAGTTACCTGCAAATGATATTCATACATAAAAAACCTCGGTTAATACCACCCGAAAAAAGGGGCTTTCCCATAGCGGGCAAAACAAGTAGACTGAATTGCAGTTATGCAGGCGGGAACATTTCGTTAACCGGACCGGCCTGCGCCTTTTATCCCCATCCCGGCGAGAGTGAATTGTCCCCCAAAAGAGATAAAAGCGGCATTGAATTTGTGGATATCCTGGACGCAGGCCAGCGCAGACTGGCGGTTATGTCCAGAAGGGAGGCGAGATTTCAAGGCCTTAATCACCGCGAGGTACTGCTCACTCTTGGCGACGCCCGCCGAAGGGCCTGTATCCGGAGACGAGGAACTGAAAGCAGAATCTATCCCGGTCGCCTGGACCTAATCGCCTCCGGTCATGTTCGCTCCGGAGAGGCGGCTTATGACGCCGCCTGCAGATACTTCCTTGAACAGACTGGATCCCCGCCCCCGGGCATGCATCCGATACGGACCATTCACTCCAACCCGGAGACCGACTTCAGGACCGTTCACTTCTTTTCCGCCGGCCGGATCAAACAACCTTCGGGCCTCCGGGATCCGGAAACCGCCTCCTTTTTATTTCTGGACCCGGAGGAGCTGGAGCATCTAGTCCTGGAGATGCCGGACCAGCTCACCCCATCCCTTATTTTCGCCTGGAGAAAAAAACTGGTGTTCTCGTTTGCGTAAACAAACGGCAAAGCCGAAACCCGCCGGCTAGTTTATATATACTTCACTAAACTTCTTCATGTTGCCCAGGGTGATCCCGGTGCCACGCACCACGGTGGTCAGCGGCTCCTGATCAATGACCACCTTGAGCTGCAGCTTCTTGGCCAGCAGCTCATCCAGACCTTTCAAAAGCGCCCCACCCCCGGCCAGAAGCACACCCTGGTCCAGGATGTCCGAAATAAGTTCCGGCGGAGTCTTGTCCAGGGCCCGGGCCACAGCCGAAACTATCGCGTTCACCGGCTCGCGTATGGCCTCGCTAACCTCCCGATCGGAAATCTGGACTGATTTGGGGGCGCCGTTGACCAGGTACTTCCCGGTCAGACGGCAGCTCAGAGACTCCTTGAGGGGCACGGCCGCACCAACTTTTTTCTTCAGGGTCTCGGCCATGTTTTCCCCGATAAGCATCTGATACTTGTTCTGCACGTATCTCTGGATGGAGTCGTTCATCTCGTCCCCGGCCACACGCACAGACTCGGAATAAGCCACAGCAGAAAGAGACATTACAGCCACCTCGGTGGTCCCACCGCCGATATCCACGACCATGTTCCCCAGAGGCTCGTCTATGGGAAGGTCCGCACCGATGGCCGCAGCCATGGGCTCTTCTATGAGCAAAACCTCCCGGGCCCCGGCCTGCAGACCGGACTCAATGACTGCACGTTTCTCCACCGGGGTTATCCCGGTGGGCACGCAGATGACCAACCGCGGTTTGACTATATTGAATCCCCTTATCACCTTGCGGATAAAAAAGGAGATCATGATCTTGGTGACCTCAAAATCAGCAATCACCCCGTCTTTCATGGGCCGAACCGCGTTTATGCTCTTCGGGGTCCGGCCCAGGAATTCCTTGGCCTCCTGCCCCACGGCCAGGACTTTGTTGTCCCGTGAGGAAAGGGCCACTACCGAGGGCTCGTTGAGCACAATTCCGTCTCTGGGCGTATACAAAAGGGTATTTGCCGTGCCCAGATCCATGGCCAGATCCTTGCTCATGAAACCAAACAATTTATTCCAGACCATATCCGCCCCCGGTATAGAGATTATTCCTGAAACTCAACATTTATCACAACCTGGACCTCAAATACAGATTCTCTAGAAAAAGAGCCAGATAATCGGCAACCATAAGCAAAAAGGACTTCAGATTGCGATCGCAGTCCACATCTTCATGGTCGGCCAGGACCAAAACGCCCCGGGTCTTTTTGCACACCACCAGAGGAAGGCAGACCAGAGAGGCGAACTCGGGTGTGTGCACTTCCTTACCAAACAGGGGCATTTTGGTCACCCCCTTTTTTTCGGAGGAGAAAACCGGGGTGGAATTCTTGAACACCCAGCCCACGAGCCCGGAATTGATATTGAACTTGTAGTCCCGGGGAATCCGGGACTTGAGTTCCAGATTGGTCTGGCTTTCCAGAAAAAAACCCGATCCCGTCTCGTCCCGGGTGGCTATAAAGGAGCAGGAAAAACCTGCATACTGGATGAGCACCGCCAAAAGTTCCTTTATATACGAATCCCAGCGGGGAAAGTTGGAGCGTAACCCAAGGATCAGACGCAGGCAGTCAAACAAGGTCTCTTTGCGCCGGGTGGCGTCTATCTCACAGAGCCCGGTCCGCAGGGTCTCCACCAAAAGCACGAACTGGTGTAAGACCTTCTGGTCCTTGTCACTAAAGGAATAGGTTTTCTTGCTGTCCACGCAGAGCACCCCTTCTCCTGCGGAAAGGGGACAGCCCATAAACGCCTTTATCTTGGACTCTCCGGCGGGCTGATAGTATCCGAGACAGCTTACCTCGCGGTCAAAATTGTTTATCAAAAGCGGTTTCTGGTTGCGCAGTATCCAACCCGCCAGACCGGTGCCCGGACGTATCCGGCTGTCCGTGCTTATGTGGTCGCCAAGACTAAAATAATTAGCGATTACATACTCGTCCTGGGTCTCACGCAATACGAGCACCGTGGAATAGGCATCAAAAACACTGCTGACGATGCCCAGGATCCTGTCCAGGCAGTTAGCGGTCATATCTATCCTTTACTTGAAGTGCCGCTGAAAAAAGAACTCCAGGCTACGATTATACGTCTTTTCCTCTTCCTCGGTAAAATAACAGGCCGGGAGCTCCCCCCGCTGGCGGTGATAATGCAGGCATTCGCAGCACAAGCCGTGCCTGGGGCAGTCTGAATAGGTACAGGTGCAGTACTCGGCGTTGATCCTGGCCCGCGGACATTTATCCAATTTTTTCATTTTTGAACATCCTGATATGACTTGCAGATTTTGGACAGAAACAACACGAAGATATAGATAAAATGACTGCGTGGTGTCAACATTTGTCTTGGATGCATATGCCCGGACCCTGAACATGCAAAACGCACCTTTTCAACAGACGAAAGATATGTAATAATTAGAAACATAATCTCAATAAATCAACAAATGCAGTACCCACTGTCGCGCATCTTCAAAAAAATATTCTTCAGGCTTAAGATACAGAATAAAAAACAAAAAATAAAGCAAATAGTGCTTTTTATGCAAAAACAAAATTTAAACTTGAACCGAAAACTGATTTAAGGTATCCAGACTCAAACATAAACTTATCAAAAGAAAACATCGTAATCTATCACCCGGACACGCAAAGAATAAGCAGAAGATGAAAAAGAAATGGAGAGACTTTTTCCAGGAAGCTGAAAATATTACTTGGTCCAATCGCTCGGTCCCACTCCCCAAATATAAACTGAACAATATCATAGCCCTAAAAAAATACCTGGATATTGTTCAAGCCCAGCGGTGCCTGATAAAGCCGTATTTGGAGTGCAGAAGATATCCCCTGGTGGACACCCGGGAGCTTTTGCCCTCCTTTGAGGCCGACCTCTATGAATTCGAGCACCTGCCGGGTTTTAGCATGGTCGCCTTTGAAAGGCAGATTGATTATTTCAACGAGGTCTTTCAGTTTGACATCATTCATTCCCCACGGGAGAAATACCCGGCCCAGGAGGCACCGTGCTGCCAAGTTCCGGAGAGCATAAAGCAACACAACCTCCAGACTATTTGTCACAAACTGCCCAAAAAGATGCAGGACAATTTCCGACGTAAGTTTGCCAAGTCCGAGATATTCAGCATGGACAACTACCCGGTGCTTCTGCCCTTTCTCTTACATATGGACCGGGGGCACGTCCTGGCCCTGGATGGCGAGGACGACTTCTACCTGACCGGCACTTATGCCTCTTTCCCTTCGGACCTGGACACCGAGCTAAAGCGATTCGGGGTGCGGATCAAAAAATTTGTCCCTGACAACAATTACTATTACGAGCTGAACCGAAACTTCGTGTACCAATACCTGATGGAGCTATACGGGTTCCCCATCGTCTCCGAGAGGCGGACCTCGGCCGCCCTTTTCAGCCGCAGGCTGTTCAAACTGGGGGAAACCTTTATGATCCGCGTTCTGGGCCAGTCGGACAGGTGTATAACCACTCTGTACACCCATCCGGACCAGAAATTCTACCCCCGGGTAGAAAAACTGGCCCTGTTCCGCCTGGATGCATTCGACCCCAAGACCGAGGACTACCTGCACCGCCACAATTTCTTCGTTGACCCGGAAAAAAAGGTGGTCCTCCTCCGGGTGGTGTACAAACAGCACAAATACGATCCCAATAATGTCCAGGAAGACCGAGCCCTTTCCGTGCTGCGCCAGGAGTTGGTCAACCCGGTGACCGGGGAATCCTGCACCCGGGTGAACCTGATAAAGGACACCTCCTATCTGACCTTGAAGCTGAACGACATAGTCAAAGGCGAATACACGGGCCGGGTCAAGTACAAAAGGGAGATAGTGGAAAACACCGACACGCACGAAAAAAGACTCAAATTCCTCTATGCTTGGCTCAGCAAACATCAGCGCAGGATTGTGGGCTACTCCGAGGAGTTCTATTCCAACGTGATCAAGGTTCTGGACAACTATCTCCTGAACCCGGATAACAGCGCCGAATTCAGTAGGCTATCTCAATTATACCAGGAAGTGTGGGAAAAATACAGCTTTATCCGACAGACGCGCAAAATACGGCTGCTGGAGGATTTGAAACACAGGAAGCTGCACGGTAAAAAACTGAACTATCTAGAAATGCTCCAGGAGATGTACAACATCCTCAATGAGCTGAAATTCGAGCTGGTTGACTATTATGAGCAGGTGGTGGCCAAGGCAATGGCCATCAGCTCCAGCATCCTGGACGACCGCTACCTGCACAAAAAATATCTGGAGCCGCATGAGGACACGCTCACCGACTATGGCCGGGGCATCCGCAAGCTTTACGGCCACACGGTCAACCTGTTAGACGATCTGCAGGCCATCCGCAGGGCAAAATCCAGCTGACCGTAGAGACAGGCCAGCGCCGAAGATTAAAACATCCCCTTAAAGACCATAAAGGAGTCTAAGCCATGACCGGCAACCTGAACAAAACCCCTCTGGACTCGTGGCACCGGGAAAACGGGGCGAAGATGGTCCCCTTCGCCGGTTGGGAAATGCCGGTGCAGTATTCCGGAATAATTGAGGAGCACAAACAGACCAGGACCCGGGCCGCCCTGTTCGATATATCACACATGGGCGAATTTTTCCTCTCCGGAGCTGGGGCGGCGGAAAGTCTGTCCCGAATAGTAACCCATAACCTAGCCACTCTGTCTCCGGGAAAGTGCAGGTACGGATTCATGCTCAACCCCTCCGGAGGGGTGCTCGACGATCTGATCGTCTACCGCCTGGAAAAGGACCGGTTTATGCTGGTGGTCAACGCGGCGTGCAGGGACTCGGACCTGGAGTGGATCAGCTCCAATCTGGCCCCGGGGATCAAGATCGAAGACAGATCCATGTATACCGCAAAAATCGACCTACAGGGCCCGCTGTCCATCGAGGTCCTGGAGGAGGCCCTGCCCGGACAGAACTGGCGTGAACTTAAATACTTCAATTTTTGGGACACACAATGGCAGGGGATCCCGCTTAAAGTCAGCCGGACCGGGTATACCGGGGAGCTGGGCTACGAGATATACCTGCCCTGGGAAAGGGCTCTTGAGATATGGAAGGCCCTGGCCGCAAGTGAAAAAGTCAAACCGGCCGGGCTCGGGGCCAGGGACACCCTGCGCCTGGAGGCCGGTCTTTTGCTCTACGGACAGGATCTGGACACAGAGCACACCCCAATTGAAGCCGGATACTCCTTTATGCTCAAGTCCGAGGCCGAATACATAGGAAAAGACGCCCTGGATGAGGGCAAAACCAGACTTGTTGCTCTGAACCTCCCCGGTCGCAGGGCGGCCCGTCCCGGATCTGCGGTCTACTACCACGGAGAAAAAGTGGGCACTGTGACCAGCGGTTCCTTTGCCCCTTCTCTGGGGCACTGCATCGCCCTGGCCTATGTGGATGTCCAGGCAGCGGACAACACCCGGTTCACAATCCCTGTGGCCAAGAGCGAGCTTGAGGCGAGAAAAACCGACCTCCCCTTCTACAAACAGGGAACGGCCCGGATGAAACTCTCCTAGACCTCCATGGCCAGACAGATCGCCGCTGGCATCCTCGCGGTCTACCAAAAGACCAGTGCGTTCCTCGCCGCTACTGCCCTGCTTTTCATCTGCATCTCTTTGCTCTGTCAAATCGCAGCCAGACTGGCCTCCTTCAAGGGCGGAGGCTGGACCATGGACATGACCCAGACGGCCATGGTTTGGCTTACCGGATCCGGCGGCGGCCTTCTGGCCTCGACAGGGCTTTTGCTCCGATTGGACCTTTTTTCTTCGGCCTGGATCAAAAATTTTCTTGTCCGGCCCCTTTGCCTGGCCGTAGGCTTGGTTGTGATCCTGGCCGGGGCCAGGGCCGGAATAAATAATTGGGGGCAGACAAGTCCGGTGCTGAACATCCCCATGACGGTCAACTATCTGGCTCTGGCCTGGGCCGGACTGGGACTGGCCGCATTCGGAATCTTCCCCGAGCATAACGCCTTGTTGCGGACCGAGAAATGATCCTCACCCTGATTATTTTACTTTTGGGCCTGTTTCTGGGCCTGCCTGTGGCCGTGGCCCTGGCCTGTTCCTCTGTGGCCGCAGCAGTTTTGTTTTTGGATCTGCCCCTAGAGTTTCTGGTCTCCAAGATGCTGGGAGCGGTCTATTCTTTTCCCCTGGCCGCGGTCCCTTTATTTCTTTTCGGCGGGGAGCTCCTGGTGGAAAGCGGATTCACCGCTAGGCTGGTAAGGGTCTCCAGCATACTGGGGAATAAACTGCACCTGGGGCTGGCCTCGGTGACCATCTTTGTGGCCTTTTTTCTTTCCGGGCTGACCGGTGCAGCCGTGGCCGAGACCGCGGCCCTGAGCTCGGTGCTGTTCCCGGCCCTGAAAAAAAGCGGATACCCGGCCGACTACTCGGCCACCCTGATTGCTGCCTCCTCCACACTGGGCCCAATTATCCCCCCAAGCATTCCGCTGATTATCTACGGGCTCATGGCCCAGACCTCAATTGCCTCCCTCTTTGCCGCCGGTATTCTGCCCGGGATTCTGACCGCACTCGGCATCTTTGCGGTCAACTTCTCCAAAGAGAAAACGGCCAAGACTGCAGCGCAAAGTGGGACCTGGACGGAGGTGATCCTGGAGATCGTCCGGGTGGTCGTCCCTCCCCTTGCCCTTATCCTGGTTATGATCACCGGGATTTTGACCATAACCGAAGCGGCCATGGGTTTTGTCCTGCTGGGCGGAATATATCTCTTTTGCACCGGTGGACCTGTAAGCCGACTGCCCGGGATCCTGGTCCGGTCCGCTTTGGCCTCGGCCCAGGTATTGCTGATCATAGCCTGCGCCGCCGCCTTTTCCTTCTGCTTGACCCTGTTCGATCTCACCGGGATATTCGAGGCGGTTTTGGGCGTCTTTCCGGCCGAAAAACTCGGCTTCTGGCTTATACTCAATGCGGGCCTTTTTATCCTGGGTACTTTCCTGGAGACCACTGCGGCCATCTACCTGGTGGTCCCGGCGGTATTGCCCGTTGCCGAGGCCCTGGGCATCCCCCCGGTGCATTTGGGGATGGTTCTGGTTCACAATCTTATTTTGGGCATGATGACCCCGCCCTTTGGGATCACCCTGTTTGTCAGCTCCTCAGTATCCGGGACCCCCATCCGGAGCATCTTTGCCCAGGTGTGGCCATTTTTGCTGGTGGGTATTTTTATCCTGAGCCTGTTGGTCCTTTTCCCGCAATGGATGATACTTAGTTTATAGCCCAGTGGTTTTTCTCAAATTTCAGGCAAGCCATTTTTGGATACGCCAGCAATAAATATATCTTTGCAGACCATATCAAGTCTTAAGCTAAAGATTCTTTAAGATCAGATGGTTGAAAACTAAATTGTCTGTTATGGCCCAACACTCGATTTTTTGCTGTTTAAACAACAGATATGAGGGCCCTTTTATCACAAGACATAAAGCGACTTATTTATGTAGGGAAGCTAAAAAACATGACCGATAACGAAGCAAAGACCAGGCACACATTTTATCTCCCCCCGGAGAAATGGACTTTCCCGTTTGTCCTCACCGGGCAGGAGGCGGTGCACATGATAAAAGTCATGCGCCTTAGAGAGGGGGATATGGTTCGGCTTTTGGACGGACAGGGGACAACCGGCATATTTGAAATCACCTCCGCTCAAAAAAACAGGGCAGCCCTCAAGGAGATCAGCCGGGAAAAACACACGGTTCCAGAGTACAGACTGTGCCTGGGTATTGCCTGGTCCAAAGCGATTCGCCGCTCCTGGCTCCTGGAAAAGGCGGCTGAACTCGGGGCCTGGGAGCTGGCGGTATGGATGGGGGATAACAGCCAGGGCAGGCTAAAAAACAAATCCCTGGACAAATGGCACGGACCGTTGATCTCCGGGATCAAGCAGAGCCTAAATCCCTGGTTGCCGAAATTATCCGCCCACCCCGGCGGATTAGAAGAGCTTCTGCAAAAAAAAGACTATCCCGCAAGGATAGCCCTTGTTCAAAACAAGCACACAAAAGGCATACTCGTTCCCTCGGATATCCCCCCCGGCGACAATCTAGCCATTGTCGGACCGGAAGGCGGATTTTCTCCAAGAGAAGAGGAAATAATCCTGGGAAAAAATATCTCCGCCAAGTCCCTGGGTTCGCGCATGCTGCGCTGGGAAACAGCGGCCATGATAGTCCTGAGCCTGCACCATCTGACTTCCCAAAAACACTAAAAAGCGGCCGGGCAAGTTTTTCCTGCGCGGCCGCTAGGCTTTAAAACACGGGTTAGCTCTTCTTATCCGGAAATTTTTGAGTTTCCGGATAAGAAGTAACTGGTTGCCAATTTGGAAATGAACTGAAGCGGAATCTACCTGCTTCCGGCCCGCTCCCATTCGTCGACTTCACTTTCATCCTCTACCTCCTCCCAGCCGGAGAACATGGCCTGGATATGAGCGGTAACAGTATGGCCGGTGGTGGTCATGTACACATGGACCAGGATAAAGGACAAAATGGCAAACGCGCCCAGGATATGGACCACCGCCAGGACCTTGAGGCTCATCCACCCCAGCCCCCAGCTCTCCCAGGAATTATAGGTATAGTATAAAAGCCCGGTTATCATCTGGACCGGGAGCAAAATGGCTGTCAATCCGAGATATGTCAGCCGCTGCAGAGGATTGTGCTTGGACCTTTTAGATTTTTGTACCGGATGGGGGTATCCCTTGAATATCCCGGAAGTGTAGTAGCGAACCACCTGAAACAATTTCTTGGTGGTTGGTATATACTGCTTCCATTCCCCGGTGGTAAAAAGCCAAAAGACAATAAAGGCAAAAAGCACAAGCCAAGTAAGGCCGGTGAAATTATGCCAGTACACGGCCCCCTCGTAGCCGAGCAGGCTGAATGTGCCGTGCACTTCGAACCCGGTTATGAGCAAAACCATGATCAAAATGCTCTGGATCCAGTGCCAGAAGCGTTCAAACCGCGTATACAGATATATTTTTTGCATTTTCTTTTGACTGGCCATATCAGCTCTCCCTTCTGCTACGCGCGATTATACGAACGACTGCGTGGATGACAACGCCCACAAGCGAAAGCACAACCACGGTCCAGCCTATCCAGTTAACAGCCGCGTATGAATCCCGGGCCGGCATATAAAAACCGGACAAATTGCTCAGGCGGCTGCCCTCTCCAGTATGGCAGGCCTCGCAGCGAAGCGAGTCCTCCTTCGGGGCCACCATGTGTGTTGTTGGATAGACATACTCGGTCTCAACAAAATCTACCTCTCCGCTGAACGGGACGCCGGCATAGTCCATGGCCGCCTCCACCGCCTTGTCCCAATCAAATCCCTTCCAGTAGGCGGCGGTATCGTTCTTATCCCAGGGAAAAAGGTGTGGGATGACCATGTTATTCTGAACCGGATCATACGGGGTAAGTCCCCGATGCACCTTAAAGGGCATGATCCGGGCATTGGGGTCGTCTTTATCCCCGATGGGCCAAGCCATTTTGACCGGCTGGGAGGGGTCGATCCTGTCCGTGGCCAAAACCGTGTCTATGCCCCCGGCGAACCAGTAGTACTCCGGGACAACATCCTTTTCCCAGACAAACTCACCCTTTTTCTTGATGAACACTGGACGATTGTGCGGTCCCATGACTTTGGCCTTTCCATCTATCGTCTGCCCGGCCTTGGACCAGTCCCACCACATCTTGGTGGGCAGAGCGCGGGCGAATTCCGGTATGTGACAGGCCTGGCAGGAGACCTTGTCCGTGTGATCGTTGGCCTTTTGTCCGGACTTGTGCGGAGTGGCGGTGTGACAGGACTCGCAGGCGATTTTGGCCGCCAGGTCATCCTCGATCAGGCTCTTGCGGTCGGTATAGGCGGGCGTGCTGTAAATGCGCCCGGAGATATCATGCGCCCTGGTGGTATGACACCTCTGGCAGGCAAAATCCTGACCTTCCTCTGCCATATGCACGTCCAGATTTTTAGGCGGATTGGTCATGGACGAGTCTAAATCGCCGTGTTTGACCCCATCCCCACCGCCGCCGTAAAAGTGGCAGGAACCGCAGTTGCGGCGGGTGGGTTTGCCCACGCTCTGGGCCACTTTTTTCAAATCCGGGGCAGGCAGAAACTTCCCGCTGAACATCTGCCCCATTTCTCCGGGCTTGTCCGGGTTCTCCTCCTCTGGTTGAACCGGGTATCCGGATCCGGCCGGATATTTTTTGTACGTCCCGGTCTGCTCGTGGCAGACTAGGCAGTCTATGTGTTTAAGGTCCTTAAAATCAAAATCTTTGTCTTCCCAGCCGTATCCGGCATGGCAGCTGGTACAGCGCGGCTCGTTGCTTTGAATATTGATACAGAAATTGTTCATTACCAGACCGGCCTTGCCCACCTCGGTCTCATTACCTCCCTGTGGATCGAGCCACAGCCAGTGGATGGTCTGGGCCAGTTGCTCCCCGGCCATATTATGACAGGACAGACAGGCCCGGGTGACTTCCGATCCGGACTCAAAATCCGTTTGCAGGGGCTTTAGCTCGGAATGATCAACGGTGCTAGGCGGAGTTTCGCCCCGAACCGCCTGCTGGGCCATCTCCCGTCCCGGGGCCAGCTCATATTCAGCACCGTGCGCCGCTATGCACGGAATGAGCAGGGTCGCGGCCAGGATCCAAAGCACAAGCTTACCCGGCTGTTTCATACTACCCTCCCTTAACTTGGGTTAAAAACTTTCCCAGGATGTGATTATTAAATAACAAATTTCAAGAGGGATGCAAATGTTTTTCCTATACGTTTTGCTTGTAAAGCATCGACAACTAGGAGAGCAAAGAATCCAGCCCCCCAAGCTCGGAATGCGGCTTGTATTCGGCCGGCATTTTTGGAGTACAGACAAAAGTGGGCGCGGATAACCTTCAGTTCCCGGGCCATTTCCCGGTCTTTTTCCACCACTCTTTTGTCCTTTTCAGCGCTCAAAACCTCCCGGCACCCCGCTCAAGGCAGCCCCTTGATCAAACAGCACAACCACCAGACTTCGTATCCGCTCGACCCCGGGGCTTACAGGCCGGTCATGAGCAAAAACAAAAACAATGCCAAGCCGCAGCCGGCAAATACCAGGGAGGGCGGAACCAGCCTGCGCCATACCCGGACAATATTCACCCCGAAAAACTGACAGGAGAGAATGAAACAGATATGCAGCGGGGAGATCATTACCCCGGTAAACCCGGCAAAAGAGGCCAGGACCAGATAGGGGATCTTGTGCTCGCTTATCCCCAGGGCGGCCAAGAGGCCCAAAAGGAGAGGAAAAGTAGCCCCGACAAAGGCCACGTTTATCCCGGAAACCATTCCCACCAGAAAAGGGAGGAACACGGCCGCGGCAAACAGGGCCGCTTCATCCCCGGCAGCGTCAGCCATCTCCTGAACCACGTCCGCGGAATGCATTATCTCCTTGAATATAAAAATGGCCGCAATAACCAGGAGCATGGAATACAGGCTCTTTTTGCTCACGACCTGAAGCAAAAAATCACGGCCGATGCGGTTTTGAACCGTCACCCAGCCCACCGAGGCCGCAAGCGCGGCTAGCACGCCGGCCTCAAAAGGCACACCCGGTAAAACGGCCGGCATCAAAGCTTCCAAGCCGATAGCCCCGACTATGGCCACAATAAGCGGCATACCCTCCTTAAGCACCCTTGCAGGGCTGCGATACAGGTTTTCAGCTGCAGCGCACTTTGGCGTGCGTAGGACCCCGGGCCGGAGAAAAAATATCCAACCCGCCCCGAACATAGCCAATACAGCCGGCCAAGTCCTGGAGATGAGGGCAGACACCTGGATATCGGCCAGGGCCACAGTCAAAATTATTCCCGGGTACAAAGGCCAGGCCAGTTCCCAGACATGCCGGAACCAATAGTTTATAAGCGCCCGCTGGGTGGCATCCATTTCCATATCTTTGGAGGCGGCCTCGGTGAGCGGGGCGGAAAATACCGCCCCGCCGGGCATAGGTAAAAGCCCGATAAGGGCGGGGAAAAACACCAGCCGCAGCCTGGGCCGGGTCAAATACCCGGACAATGCATCCAGGAGTCGCCGGGACTGGCCGGAGCGCTCCAGGGCATCGGACAGAACAAGTATCAAACCGACAATTGCTGCCAAAAACAAAAACTTCTCTTCGGTCAAGGCCCGGAGACAGGCCGCGGCCATGGACTGCGCGCCTACATTAAAAAAAATGCCCATAAGGACACCCCCGGACAGGATGGCCAGGCTTAGGGGGGCACGCAGGCGCATGGCTGCGAGCATGGCCGCAAAAGCGGCAAGCACCTTTAAAAAGGGCAAGCCGGCACTGATAAAAGCAAAGATTTTTTTCACCTCCGGAAAGACGCTTATCCCCGATACAACCCAGGACCGGCAGGGATCAAATCATCTTTCGGCCCAAAAGGCAAAATCTAATATTTACATTTGGCTCAAATTTGGCTAAATGGCCAAACATTCGCGTGAATACTTTAACCAAACAAATCGTATCCAGTTTCCAAGGCCTTAATTTACTGTTAAAACATGGGATCCGTTTTGGATATCCCGGCCGGGGGGACCGGATACTGTCATTAAAACGCCCTTTTCCCGGGGCTGAGATTCAATGGAGGCAAAAAAATGGATAAAATGGATCAGGCATTAAGGGAAATGGACTTTGATTTTTTCGGTTCCGGCGAGCATTCCATATCCGTGCCCGAGGCGGCGCGGGTCTACGAGGAAAATAAAGCCTTTTTTCTGGATGTACGCACCCGGGAGGAAGTGGGTCTCTTAAATTTTCCCCGGGCCAAAAACATCCCGGTCAGCGAACTGCCGGACCGTCTGGACGAAATCCCCGCCCAGGGGCTGGTAATAGTTATGTGCTCCTCTATCTTCCGGGCCGCTTTGGTCTACGGCTATCTCCTGTCCAAGGGGTTTGATTCGCTCAAGGGGCTGACCGGAAGCATAGAGCAATTGGCTGCGCAGCTGAAACCCGGTCCCTTGTATCAAAGGTCCGGCCGGGGGAAGTAGACAGGCATGGAAACCGCCCTCATCAGCACCTTGGCCTTTTTTTTGAGCTTCGCCTTCGCCTTGGGCGGCGTGGGCTCGGCCGTGGTCCTCATCCCGATTTTGAGCTGGCTGGGCATCCCCATGACCGAGGCCAAACCTACCGGCCTTTTTGTGAACACGGTAAGCATGGTCAGCGCCACTGTTTCCAATATCAGACAAAAGAAGCTGGATTTTTCCCTCGGCCTGCCCATAATCATAAGCTCGGTTGTCATTGCCCCGGCCGGCGCCTATTTCTCTACCCTGTTTCCGGAACGGATCATCTTGCTTTTATTCGTTTTGTTTTTGTTTTTCTCCGGGAACATGATGCTGTTTTTCAAGGGAGGAAAGTACAAGGAACAATACCGCGAAGACCGTCCTGCTGCCCCACTCCTCGGTATAGGCGCCCTGGCCGGGGGGCTTTCCGGCATACTCGGAGTGGGCGGCGGCGGAGTCATCTCCCCGCTCCTTCTGGTTCTAGGATTCAATCCGAAAAAAATCGCCGCAGTGACCGCTTTTGCCGTGCCCTTTTCCTCATTTACCGGATTTCTGGCCTACTGGGGAATGGGGCATCTCCGGCCCGAACTGGTTTTGCCCGTGGGGCTGGCCGCCTGCGCCGGAGGCTATCTGGGCACGCACTTCATGCAGCTCCGACTTTCCCCGGATACGGTAAAAAGGCTTCTGGCCCTGCTTATCCTGGGGCTGGGAATAAAGCTCCTTTTCCAGGTAATCTAAAAAACTATCCGGACCAGGCCATCAGACTCGAAGCTTGCTGCAGTCCCCCGACAGGCATAGCTTGAGCCCTAAATTTGGGCCTTTTCCAGCAGGGACAACGGATTGAGGATGACTATCTCTTTGCGGTTGAATTCAATAAGCCCCTCTTCCTGATAACGGTTTAAGAGTTCACTTACTGTCTGCTGGCACGATCCGGTCATGGCCGCCATCTGCTCCTGGGTCAGGCGGACCGGAATGTGTACCGGACGAAGCCAAGCGTCCTCGGTCTGCAGCCGGTCATAGCCTATGTACACCAGGAGCTTTACCAGTCGCATGCTTACATCGCAGACCATGAGGTTGCTTACCTGCTCCCCCAGGTAACGTACCCTGCGGCCCAGGGTACGGACCACCTTACGCGTGGCCGTAATATATTCCTCCAGAAAGGAGTTGAATTCACGGCAGGGCATCTCGTGCAGAAGACACGGAGAAAGGGCCTGAGCGTTTGCCTTGCGGGCCGAGGAATCCATGACTTCGGCCAGCCCGAAGAGTTCCCCGGAACGGCGCAGGAAGAATATGGACTCCTTGCCTGAAGGCGTGATGCGGAAGATCTTGATCAGCCCCCGTTCCAGATAAAAACAGGAATGTCCGGGATCTCCCTCGAAAAACACGATCTCATTGCGGGAAATCTCGCGGGTCCGGGCCAGCTTAAGAAAGGCCTCCCGCTCCTGCGGCAGGTCCTCAAAGAAATCTCCCACTCCCAAATGCCATTGTCCAGGCATGTCCTCCTCCGGAAAACGATATTAGAATAACGTGCCTACATCAATATGATTGAATAATAGGCCAAAAACCGGAAGATAGACAAGAGATTTCTGCAGCCGGGAAAATTTATGCCTCCTCGACTAATGTGTGGCCGAAGGGGAAAGGATTATTTCCCGGACAGCTGCAAGACAGGCAGGTTTTGTTCCCGGCCCAAGGCAGCGGCCAAAAGCTGGACAAAGCCCACCACCTCAGGGGTGTCTTGGCCGCGATTGATCATTTCCCTGCGGGCACGCTCAAACTGTAGCTGACAAAAAGGACACACGCAGAGCAGGCAGTGCGCTCCCACCCCGGCTGCGGCTCGCAATTTCTGCCTGCTCAAAGATAAGGACAGATCATCAAAAGTCCCGGCCAAAGGAGCTCCGCAGCAGTCCAGGCGCCGTTCCCAATCCAGGCACTCCACCCCTACGGCCGCGACCAGATCCTCGCAAATGCTCGGATCAAAGGGGTCATCAAATCCTACCACATCCGAGGGCCGCAAGAGATGGCAGCCGTAGTGGATAACCGCCCGCAGGCCGTGCAGGGGCCGGCAAATCCTTTCGGACAGCTCCCCGGGACCTATATCCTGATAAAGGACCTGCAAAAGATGTCTGACCCGCACCTCCCCGGAAAGTGTCAGCCCCTCTTTTTCCAGCCTCTCTTTGCTCCCGGCCGCCAGGCCGGGATCCGCAGCCAGGGAGTAAGCCGCCTGCTTAAGCGATCCGAAACAGCAGTTGCACACGGTGAGGATGTCCAGCCCAGCCCGCTCGGCCAAAGCAAAATTACGGGCCGCGGAATACATGGACGCAGTGTAGTCCACATTACGCAGCGGATAGCCGCAGCACCCGAAATCCCTTATGTCCAGGGCCGGGATGTCTATGGCGGTCAACACACCGTCTGTGGCGGTCTCGTATTCCTGCAGCAAACGGTTGGTCACACAGCAGCGGAAAATGGCATAATTCATATCATTCCCCTTATTATCCCCGGCCCTTTTCCCGGGCCCGGTCCAGGGCCAGGTTTTTGAGTTCATAAAATACCTCGGTCACTGCCACGCCCTGTGGACACTGTTCCTGGCACTGGTAACAGCCCAGACAGGCCCAGAGCATCCTGCAGCCAAGGGCCATATCCGGCCGGCCCAGCAAAACGGCGTGAATGATCTGATGCGGTAAAAGCCCCAGGTCCTGGTGTGGATTTTCAAACTCCTCCTTTAGCGGGCAGACCGAAGAACAGGTCCGGCAGCTGTAGCAATAGGCAAGGGAAAAAGACTGGGAGCTGGATTTGATCCTTTGCAAAGCGGGATTGTCCGCCGCCGGGAGAGCCACCGGATCTTCTGCCGGCTCCGGGGAAAGAGCGGCTATCTTTTGCCAAGCCCGATCGCGGGGCGGGGCGTAGGCCGGGCCCAGCTCCCCGGCCCGCCCGGCGCGGTAAAAGGACAAAGCGGATAAAAGTATCGGATCAGGGTGGTCGGCCGCACCCTTAGCCAAAAGCCCTTCCCGTACCGCGTCCCACAATTTCTGCAGGTCAATCCCGGCAGGGCATACATCTCCGCAGCGGCTGCAATTGGTGCACAAAAGCATACCCTCTACCGCTTCGGGCAGATCCTCTCCCCGCAAAGGCTGGCCCCGGGCCAGACGCTGCAGGAGGGCGATCTTTTCCGAAGGCAGGATCAGGTCGTTGGGAATAACCGCATGTACGGACCCTACTGCGCAGATCTCGCTGCACGCCCCGCAGTGCATACAGGCGTCCAGGGCCATGGCCCGCATAACGGACGAGCCGGTCGGATCATCCGCCCGGCCCATTCCGGCCCGGGCCAAAAGATACGCTGGAGTGGCCAGGATATGGAAAAACTTGCCAAAGGGCAGATAGGCAAGCCCGGCAAAGACAAACAAAAAGTGCACATGCCACAAAAAAGAGGCAAAATTGATCCTATCCAGTGGACCGGCAACCGGTCCGATCAGCGCTGCGGTCACATAGCTGACCGGAGCGGTCTGCGGTCTGGAATGGCAGTCCGCGCAATAGAGACGGTTCAGCTCCGCCCCGGCCTCAACCTGCTCCGGATCCAGGGGGCGGTCCATGGGGGAGGCCTCAAGGCCATATTCGGCCGCCCAGAACGCCTCCAGCTGTTTTGACTCCTTTTTTTCAGTAATAAGGGAGTACTCCCGCTCCATGCGGTCAAAGGCCTGTTTGGAGGTTATCTTCATCCCGGCCAGTGCGAATCCGGAAAGCATTATCACCGCCAGCAGAATCAAAGCGATCCAGTCTTTGGACGTGGATTTGAGCCTAGGGTTCCCCGGCTGCAGTCTGCGGCCAGCGGCCATAAGTACTCCGAGAAGCACCAAACCGCCCAATATGTCCCGCAGCATCCAGTACGGATTCACGGTGGGATAATACCCGGGAAAAAGGTTCTTGCTGGTCACGGCATCCAGAGCATGAAAGACGACAAGCAGGACAAACCCCACCCAGATCAGCATATGCATGACCCAACGGAAGGGAGACTGGCGCAGGCTTGTTTTCTGCAAAAGCACATCCATTGCAAAGGACTTAAGCACGGCCAGAATCCGCCTGCTGAAGACAGCACGGAACACGGCTGCGGCCGCAGTCTTAAGCCGCCCGGACGAAGGAGGAACCTGGGCCGGGTCTTTCTTCAGCCAGCTTCCTGCCCGCCAGATCACGCCCGCGCCAAAAATAACCACGGACAGCGCCAAGGTAATATTAAAAAACATAGCCCCTTCCATATATTTTGGGAGTTAGACATTCTAACATTCTATCCGCAGGATTCAGGCCTGCATCTCAATCTGTGCCTTCGCTTTTAGCGGATATAAACAAAAAATATATCGCAGGGACGATAGTTTTTCCGGCTTTTTTGTATTTTATGCACAATAAAGGACAGAGGGACAAAAATGCCGGACCATAAACCGAGCGCAGTTTTGCACCCATTGATTAAGAATTTTCGGCCCGGGCGTTTGTTGCTTTTTACTAAAAAACTACTTTTTTCTTTGTTTATCGGCGGCCCGATAGTTCACCGGGCAGGGAAAATATATACGGGAAATGAAATCAAAGGCATTTTGGCCAGGGAGAGTCCCGGACCCCGGACATTAAACGGCTGCAACGCCGATCTACCGGGTAAAGCGGGATAACTTTGCACCAAGTCTCACAGAAAGCGTTTAAAAAACGCTAAAACCAGGAGGATGATTATGGCCGAGACAACTCCACAAAATATGGATGAAGTCCAGACCGAAACCGTTGACTGTGATCTTTTGATCATCGGAGGCGGGAATGCGGGCTGCTTCGCGGCCTATGAGGCCAGAAGGCTCAATCCGGATATGCACATAGTAATCATGGAAAAGGCGAACATCAAGCGCTCCGGGGCCTGCGCTGCAGGGATGGACGCCATTAACACCTATATCCCCACCTGGGAGGGCAAGACCCCGGAAGATTTGGTCCGCTGGTGCCGCTCCCAGGTCGGCGGCGGACCTCTACGCGAGGACCTGGCCCTTTCCAACGCCCAGGAACTCAATCAATGTGTGGACGAACTCGCGGAATGGGGACTGCCCATCCTGGAAGACGAGGATGGCAATCCCAAATACCGCGGAGCCTGGGATGTATCCATCCACGGCGAGCAGCTCAAGCCGATCATGGCGGAAAAGGCCATGGATTCCGCAGAAATCTACAACCGGGTCGTGGGTACCGCCCTGCTCATGGACGGGGACCGCTGCGCCGGGGCCATGGGCTTTGGGGTACGTAACGGCAAGTTCTACGTATTCAAGGCCAAATCAACCATTGTGGCCACCGGCGGGGCCTGCGGACTGTACAAATCCTACACTTCGGACTCCACCGCCTGCCACCAACAGACCTGGATGTGCCCATTCAATGTGGGCAGCGGCTATGCCATGGGCCTGCGCAAGGGCGCGGAATTCACTTCCATGGAGCAGCGCTGGGTGGCGGCCAGGACAAAGGATTACTGTGGTCCGGTGGACACGGTCTCGGTGGGATTCAATGCCAAGATGATAAACGCCAAGGGCGAGTACTTCCTGGAAAAACACTACGCGGACAAAGGCGGAGACAAGGCCCCCCGCTACATCCGGGCCAACGCCCCCATGGAGGAATGGAGGTCCGGCCGGGGACCGACCTATATTGACACCAGGATTATGGACGAGGAGACCTGTCACAGCATGCTCACCGACTACCTGAATGAGCGCCCCTCTTTTGTCCTTTTTTTGGCGGCCAACGCCATTGACCCCACTGAACAGCCGGTGGAAGTATACGGCTCGGACCCTTATATTGTCGGCGGCCACACCGGAAGCGGCTACTGGGTGGACATGGAACGGATGACCACTGTCCCGGGGCTGTTCGCAGCCGGAGAAACAGCCGGAGGCAATCCCAACAAGTTCGTTGGCGGGTGCGCGGCTGAAGGCAAAATCTCCGCCCGCGGGGCCCTGAAGTTCGTAGAGGAAAAAGGAGATGTGAATCCGGATCCGGCCCAGATAGACGCGGAAAAAGAACGCGTCTTCTCTCCCCTGTTCAAGGATGAAGACTACGACGGGCTCATCCCCGAAGAAGTCAAGGAGCGCCTGCAGCGGCTCATGGACGAATACGCCGGGGGAACCAGCCAGTTTTACCGGGTCAATGAGCAGCAGCTGGACTATGCCCTGAACCACATCCGATTTTTGAAGCAACAGGTGCAATACCTAAAAGCCAGGTCCCTGCACGAGCTGATGCACGCCCATGAAGTACTGGACCGCATCGAAGTGGCCGAGATAGTCTGCCATCACCTCAAAGGCCGCAAAGAGACCCGCTGGGCTGGCTGGCAGACCCGGACCGACTTTCCAGAACGCGACGACGAGAATTTCAATTGCTTCGTGGAATCCCGCAGGAATCTGGAGACGGACGAGATCGAGGTGTTCACCAGGCCCTATGAACGCATAGTGGACGAAGAGTAGCCGGCTCTCCACCGGGGAAAGCCACTGATCCTTAGATTAACTGCTATCAGGAGGTTATATACACATGCCACCCAAAGTGGATCTACAAAAATGCGACGGCTGCATGGCTCTGGACGAGCCGCTTTGCGAACAGGTCTGTCCCGGGAATTTGATGACCCTGACCAAGGACGGCAAGGCATACTGCCGCTCTCTTAGGCACTGCTGGGACTGTATGTCCTGCACCAAGGTCTGTCCTGTGGGGGCCATAGAGACCCGAATCCCTTATCAGATTGGGTATCACAAGGCGAAACTGATCCCCATGATGGGGACCAACAGCATCACCTGGACCTGTGAGGACATACACGGGAATGTCACCCGCTACCGCTATAAAAACCGGGTTGAAGACTGATGGCTGCCAAAGCAAAGAAAATAGCTGTCTTCTTCAATGACCAGGGCGGACGCTTAAGCGCCGCCCTGGACATGGGGAAGCTCCTGGCCTTAACTGAAAAAAACAAGGCCGTGGTCAAAACCGAACACGTCCAGGACGTGTTTCTGGATGCATTCCCCACTTTGCTCGGGGATGGATCCTTTGGCCAAGAAATTGAGCGCGTCCTTTTTGTGGGCGGATTCATCCCGTCCCAGAAAGAGTACTGTACCCGGCTCCTGAATGACGCAGGGATCAACCGGTATATGCTGGAATGGTTCGATCCCGGGGATCAGGGCCTTCTGAACCCTGAGCAGGACCAGGAGATGCGGGACAAAAAAGCCCAGGTCATGCTCAAGATGGCTTTGGCCAGGACCAAAAACCTGGAGCCTTTGGAGCCGGAGACCCTGCCGGCTAACGAACGTATCCTTATAATCGGCGGGGGCATTTCCGGGCTGCATGCCGCGGCTTCACTGATCAGGCAAGGAAAACCAGTCACTCTGGTGGAAAAGAACTCCGGTCTCGGGGGCAAAGTAGCGGAACTCTCCCGCTTCTATCCCCGGATGTGCGATCCGCGCTGCGGACTGGAACATATCCTGTTCGAGCTTGCTCCCTCGGAGCAATTCGATCTGCGCACCCTGGCTCGGGTGGAAAGTCTGGAGGGCGGACCGGGCCGGTTCACCGCCACTGTGCGCCGAGCGCCGCGGTTTGTAAACACAAATTGTGACGGGTGCGGGGCCTGTCAGGGAGTATGCCCGGTGGATCTGACCGATAATATCCCGGCGGTACAGTGCCGACCAGTTAGCAGTCCTGAACCGCTCCTGGAGGAGCCCGGGGAAAAAGACGAAACCGGTGACCGGGCTTCGGAGACTGAAAACAAGGAGACAAAGACCCGGCCCAGAGACCCATACGGGATACTGCAAGACCGGTCTGTAGACCGGCCGGCCGTGTTCGGACGCAAGGCCGTTCATCCGGCCTTGCCCATGGCCCATCCAGTGCCCTTTGTTGTGGAACGCGACCATTGCCCGCCGGACTGCCGCAAGTGCGAAGCAATCTGTCCCAACCAGGCCATTGATCTCAACGACCAGGAACAGATGGAATCCGTGGATGCGGGTGCAGTGCTGGTGGCCACCGGCTGGGACCTGTACCCGGTGGAAAGACTGCAAGAATACGGCTACGGCCGGCTCCCCGGAGTGGTGGACAACCTGGAAATGGAAAGACTTTTGTCCCGGGAGGACCCTCATATCCCGCGGGTGAACGGCCGCAAGATAAGCGAACTGGAATCGGTGGGCTTTATCCAGTGCGCCGGGAGCCGGGACGAACGCCATTTGCCGTATTGCTCCTCGGTGTGCTGTTCCGCGACCATGAAGCAGATTCTGGAACTAAAAGGCATAAACCCGGGAATCAAATGCTACGTATTCTATATGGATATCCGTACCCCGGGCTTTGACGAGGATATGTACCGTCAGGCCAGGAAGACCGGGGCTGTTTTTCTCAAGGGCCGGCCCTCGCAGATAGATTTTGAACCGGATTCCGGCAAACTCGCGGCCGAGGCCTTGGATGAAAACCTGGGCCGCAACGTGAAAACCAGCCTGGACCTGCTTGTTCTGGCCGGGGGGATGTGTCCGTCGGCAAGCGGACTGGAAACCGGGCCGGTGCTGGACCTGCCCCAAAATGAGCACGGATTTTTTGAGAGCCACAAACAGTGTTACCCGGCCGAATCGCAGCGGACCGGAATTTATGTGGGCGGATGCGCCCGGGAGCCCATGAATGCCTCGCAGTCGATAGAATCTGCGGCCAAGGCCGCTTTGGAAGCCCTGGGCTTTCTCGGCCAGGACCTGGAGGTAGAACCCACCTATCCGACGTTCAATGAAAAAAAATGCGACCAGTGTGGGCGCTGTCTGGAGGAATGTCCGTTTTTGGCTTTGAGCTACAACGAAAAGGAAATCCCGGTCCCGGATTTGGGCAAGTGCAGACAGTGCGGGAATTGTATGGGCATCTGCCCCAAGACCGCCGTTGATCTCAGACATCATACCATCAAGCAGTATGCCTCCCAGGTGGAAATACTCGGGGACAACACCTCGTTTCTGCCCAAAGAAGAGCCGGTGATCTTGGCCTTTTTATGCGCAAACGATGCCTGGCTCGCGGCAAAAAAGGCCCAAGCCCAAGGAATCGTGCCCTTCAATGTGATAGCCCTGAAAGTCCCTTGCGCCGGCGCTCTGAACAACGCCTTGATCGCGGATGCGCTTTCTCTGGGCATCGACGGCGTCTTTATCGGCGCCTGTCCGGAAGACACCTGTCATTATGTAAAAGGCAACGAGCTGGTCCGCAAGCGCTACGACGATCTGGTGGACAAGCTGAAAAACATGTCCATGGATCCGGAGCGGGTTATATTTGCCGGGCTCGGTCCCAGGGACATCCAGGAATACGTCGATTTTTTACATAGCGGAATCGCCCTGCTCAAGGAAAAAGGACCCAATCCGTTCAAGATTTAGACCGGGGCCGAAGGCGGCGCAGTTCCGCTTCATCCCGAATGCAGACAAGAGTCAATTACAGAGGCGAAAATTTTAATCTTCAAAACTATCGCCTAAACGATATCTCTTTCCTCTTTTGTGCTTTTATCAAAGATATAATGCATGGAAGAGGGATTTAAAAGGTCCTGTATTGAAAATGTCTAGACCAAGGAGGGGTTATGCGAACCTTACTTACCATTTTACTCTGTGCTTTACTGGGCGGGATGTGGGTAGTCCAACCAGCTGGCGCGGCCGACTACCCGGACCGACCTGTCAAGCTCATGACTATGGTCGGCCCCGGAGCCCAGATCGACCTGCTCACCCGCAGGCTGGCCAATGAACTCAAGGACGTGCTCGGACAGCCCCTACTGGTAAAAAACAACCCCGGCGGCTCCCACGGAAGCGTTATGGCTGCCGATCTGAGTGCAGCCAAGCCCAACGGCTACACCCTGGGGACCTCGGCCACGGCAGCGTTTACCTATACACCGCACCACAACAATGTGAATTACTCCCTGGACGACTTCACCTTCATCTCCATGCTGGGGCTGAACCAAAGCGGTATTGTCTGCAAGCCGGACCGGCCCTGGGAGACCCTTAAAGACGCCTTTGAATGGGCGCGGGAGAACGACAAAGGTCTAACCTATATGTTCCAGGGCTCGGACGACCGGGACGTGATGGAGCGCATTGCCGCACAGGAAGAGGTAGACATTTCCCTTATGCCCAGCTCCGGCGGTCCTTCGGTCATCAAGGCGGTCATGGGCGGTCATGCCGATCTGGGTCACCTGGGCGCGATTTTGTTCGAATATGTCCAGGCGGACAAATTGTCCCTGCTGGCCGCCACCACCCCGGAAAGGCTGACCAAGATACCTGATGTGCCAACACTCCGGGAACAGGGATGGGACGAATCAGTAGAGATGTTCGTGGTCTTGGCCGCGCCCAAGGGCGTGCCCGAGGAAAGGCTGGAAGTCCTGGAAAAGGCCATGGATAAGCTTGCGGACGACGAGGAATTTAGGAAATACATTGCGGACGAGCTCAAGATGCGGCCGGTAGACTTCGGCAAGGAGTACGCCGAGGAATACATGCACGAGGCCTATGAACGGTTTGGGAAGCAGGCCGAGCAATAAATACCTGCCTGCAGCTTGCCGGGAGACCCGGCCAAGGCTCCCGGCAAGCTGCTTTGAAAATCTTCTGCATTTCGGACCGTACCGCACGGCCGACAGGGAACGGAGATGACAAAACGAAGACGAGATACAATCATATACAGCGGCATGATCGTGGGCTGCATTATCTTTCTGTTCTGGGTCATCCCGGCCAACACTCCGGAATACCCGGGCTATGGGATGCCCGCCTATCTGCTGCCCAATATTGCGGTCAGCATTATGCTGGTTCTTTCCGGCATTGAGCTTATCCGGCTCTTTATGACCTATCGGGCGGAAAAGAAAAAAGGGATCAAGACCGATCAGAAAATAGCGCCCCAGGAACAGGTCCGATTGGGGCACCTGTTGCGATTTATGATTCCCTGCATCCTGCTTATGCCGGCCATGGAATGGATAGGCTTTATTCCAGCCTCTCTCCTTTTCATGTTGGTGATCCAATACCTATGCGGCCAGCGCAGGCCGATGACAATAATATTGGTAACAATTGTCACCGTGGGAATCATATATTCAGCCATGCGCTACGGACTAGAGGTTCCTTTTCCTTAGGAGAATGAACCCGGACAGGCAATACGATATCAAATGGAGCAGACATGCTTGAGTTTATAGTCCCCGGCTTAATTGACGCCCTGCAGCCTCTAAATCTTATTTTCGTTCTGGTGGGGGTAACAGCGGGGATGTTCATGGGCGCCATCCCGGGTATCAACGGCCCCATGGCCCTCGCCCTGTGCATCCCGCTGTCTTATTATATGCCCTCGGTCGTGGCTATAGGATTTTTGGTCGGGCTGAACAAAGGGGCATTTTACGGCGGGGCCATCTCCGGAGTACTCTTAAATACCCCGGGAACACCCGAAGCTGCTGCCACCTGCTGGGACGGCTACCCCTTGACTCGGCAGGGAAAGGGCGAAAAGGCCTTGCGTATGGCCCTTTACGGTTCGGTTTCCGGGGACGCTTTTTCGACCATAGTCCTAATTCTGGTGGCCGCGCCCCTGGCTGCTGTGGCCTTGTACATGGGCCCCTCGGAGATATTCGCCCTTATCTGTCTGGCTTTGACCATAATTGCCGGCCTGGGCAGCTCCTCTCTGGCCCGGGGGCTGATATCCGCGGCCCTGGGGATATTTATCGCCACGTTGGGCACCGAGCCGGTGTCCGCCATGCCACGCCTGACTTTCGGCCTGTACAAGCTGGAACGGGGCATATCCCTTATCCCGGTGGGCATAGGCATGTTGGCTTTCGCGGAGATCATTGTCCAGCTCGAAGAAATCCTGAATAAAAAATTCCCCCGGCAGCCGCTGGAGTTCTCCAAGAACCCCGAGGACCGCCGAGTCTCCCTGCGCGAATACCTGGGGACGGTAAAAACGATACTGCGCTCCTCTGTAGCCGGAACGGTAGTCGGCTCCATGCCCGGATTGGGTGCGCCGGTGGCCTCATTTTTCGCCTATGACCGGGCCAAAAAGAACGCCAAGAACCCGGAAGACTTCGGAAAGGGCGAACTAAACGGCATAGCCGCCTCCGAATCCGCAAACAGCGCCGTGCTCGGGGCGAGCCTGATTCCCTTGTTTACCTTAGGCATTCCGGGCAATCTGGCTGCAGCCCTGCTCATCGGGGCATTCATTATCCATGGGATGATCCCCGGCCCTTTGATGTTCGAGGACAACGCCCAGTTTATCTACACCATCTTCGGCAGCCTGATTTTGGCCAATGTGTTTTTGCTCGGAGTGGGGCGCATGGGCTTGAGGCTTTTCTGCAGGGCGGTACAAGCCCCTCCGCCTATTCTGTATCCAATCATTATTTTCACCTGTCTTATCGGCTCCTATCTGGCCCAGTACAACATATTCGACGTAAAACTGATGCTCTTTTTCGCCTTTCTGGCCTATTTCATGCGCAAATTCGATTTCTCCTTTATAAGCCTGATCATCGGATTCATTCTGGCCCCGATCTGGGAGACCAATCTACAGCAGATCATTATCTCCTCCCAGCACGATCCGTTCAAATTCTTCACCCGACCGGTGGCCATGGCCTTGATGGTGCTCACGGTCATAGTCATCGTCAAAACAATCATCTCCGAGTTAAAAAAGTCCAAAGTGTGACCAAAAGCCCTTCTTCCGAAAACCGGCCCGGCCAAATCCTTTGGCCGGGCTTTTTTCCGGCCTTATCCACTTCAACTCTCTCCCTTTCTACTGCCCAATCCATAATACCTTGAGCTGCCCCTAAATTTTTCCTTTTTGTAACCCACGGGAAATCTTTCTGTAACCGAGCCCGCCTATCTATTTTTGGTAAATCAAGGCAAACACAACAATTCAAGGAGGGAGAATGCCGTGAAAAATGGACATAATTCGCTTAAAGCGGACCTGCATGTGCATTCCAAGTATTCCAGGCGCCCTTCGCAATGGATTCTGCAAAAAATCGGCTGCCCGGAGAGCTTCACCGAGCCCCTGGATATATACACTGACGCCAGGAAGAAGGGGATGGACTTGGTTACCATCACCGACCACAACCGCATCAATGGCGCTCTGGAAATAGCCCATCTGGATAACACCTTTTTAAGCGAAGAGATAACTACCTATTTTCCAAAAGACGGGTGCAAGGCACATATTTTGGCCTGGGACATCAGTGAAAAAGACCACCACGAATTCGGCAAGATTCGGGAAAACATTCATGACCTGATCCTTTATCTACGAAACCAAAATATCGCCCACGCCCTGGCCCATCCTTTGTTTTCCGTAAACGACAAACTGACCCTGGAGCACATTGAGAAATTTTTGCTTTTGTTTAATTATTTTGAGTTGAACGGCAGTCGCGATGTCTCCCAGAACAACTGTCTGCGCCGGATAATCGGCGAACTCTCCCGGGGAGACGTGGAAAGGCTTGCAAACAAACACGAAATAGAGCCGTTCGGGAGCGCCCCCTGGGAGAAAGGCCTGATCGGGGGCTCGGACGATCATTCCAGTCTGAACATCGCCTGCATGTATACGGAGATGCCTGAGGCCGCGAACAAAGTGGATTTTTTCCGGCTCCTGGGAGAAAAGAAACCCCTTTTTGCCGGAGAATCGAACACACCACTCTCCATGGCCCGCAATCTATACTCCATAGCCTATCAATTCTACCTGTCCAAGGACTGCTCCCAGCCGCTTAAAAAATCTATTTTTTTCCGCTTTACCCACAATCTGCTCGCTCCGGGCGGGACAAGCCGGGTCAGCTTGCTGCAAAAACTCCAACAGGCCTGGGCACAGCGCAAATCCAGTCTTTATTTCCGGCTGCTGGACACCGATCTGATCCAGAACTTATTCCTGAAGGAGGCGGACGACATTATTCATAACACCGTCCGGTTCAAACAGGCGGCCGGGAACAAACCGGACAAGGCCCCGGACCGGGACAGACTCTGGCAGGAATTCGTATCCCAGGCCTCCAATCGCATCACCGCGCATTTGTCCCGAGAAATATTGGAAGACCTGAAAAACGCCCGGCTCTTCGATATCTTTAAGACAATCGGCTCCTCTGGCTCCCTGTATACACTTTTGGCCCCGTTTTTCATCTCCTACGGACTTTTCTCCCGCGAGCGGGAATTTGCCGGTAGATGCAGGCAGAAATTCCTGCACAAGCCTGATGAAAACAATCAAGGCTTTCGAATCGCCCATTTCACGGACACCTTGGAGGAGGTTAACGGGGTGGCCCTGACCATTCGGGGACAGGCGGAACTGGCCCGAAAATTTGGAAAGGACATGACTGTTTTGCATTGCAGCGTTTACGGATCCGAAGACCGCGAACAAAAATCAACTCTGCCCGGCAGAGAACAATGGCCGGGAATAAAATCCTTTGCCCCGGTGCACACCTTCAAATTGGAGGAATACCCGCAACTCAACTTCCACTGTCCACCGCTTCTGGAGATAATGGATCACTGTTTTACCAGCGCCTATGACCTGATCATCTCCGCCACTCCAGGTCCCATGGGTCTGGCCGCCCTGGCCATATCCAAAAACATGCACATCCCCATTCACGGCACCTACCACACCTCTTTCCCGGATTTCGTATTCTGCATGACCGGGGACGGGAGCCTGGAAGAGGCAGCCCGGCGGTATATGGGCTGGTACTACAGCCAGATGGAGATGGTTTACGCTCCCTCCCAAGCCGCGGCCGAAGAAGTGGAAAAGCTTGGGGTCAGCCCGGAAAAGATCGTGATCTATCCCCGAGGTGTGGACTGCAAGCGCTTTTATCCCGGAAAGTGCGAGCACAAGAATAAACGCACAGACACGCGCCTTATCTATGTCGGGCGGATCTCCAGGGAGAAAAGCCTGGATGTGTTGGCCGAGGCGTTCGACCAGGCCTGCAGGCGGATCGAGGGCCTGAGCCTTGAAGTCGTTGGCGACGGACCGTACAGACAAGAAATGCACGAGGTGTGCGCCGGACTGAAAGTAACTTTCCCGGGCGAGTTGAGCGGCGAAAGCCTGGTTCGGGCTTATTCTGGTGCAGACCTGTTCGTCTTCCCCTCCGGCGCGGACACCTTCGGAAACGTGGTCCTGGAGGCCCAGGCATCAGGCATTCCGGTGATTGTCACCGATCGCGGCGGTCCCCGGGAAAACATTATCGACGGAGAAACCGGCGTGATTGTCCCGGCCGACGATCCGGAGCAACTGGCCGAAAAAATCGTCTCTCTGGCCGGTGATCCAGGCAGATTGAAGGAAATGGGCAGAAAGGCCCGTGAATACGCCCGAGTCAGAAGCTTGGACCGCGCCTTTCTGGACACCTGGAGGCTGTTTGAGGGAAAAATTTCCAGCAGAGTTGCCTGAAAAGGCTAGTTTGGATAACAGGGCGGTCCCCATTAAGACCGCGCAACGGTTTTTCTGTTATCGGTGTACTCTAGCACAAGCTCTTTGTGGCCGGTGTACGGGTCCACCCTCTCCCTGGTGCGGACGAAACCGTTTCGGACATAAAAGCGAACGCTTTTCCGGTTTTCCTTGTATACAGTCAGGGTCAACCTGATCCGAAGAGACTTTGCCCTGTCCAGCAGGCACCTGCCAATACCCCGACCCTGGGAGTCCGGGGCGACGAAAAGCGCGGCCAGGGTAAAATTTTCCAGACTGAAAAACCCCCGGACCTCCCCGCTTTTTTCATACACGTACGTCTCGGAATCCGGGATATACAGATCGCGGACATCTTCCAGTCTCGCCTCCCAAAATTCCCGGTCCACAAAATCATGGGCTCGGATCGAGGCCCGGAGCCAGATGTCCAGGACAGTGTCCATGTCCCGGGTTTCAAATCCGCGGATATCGCCCGCTTCCAACAATTCCTTCATATTCGTCACCATTTTCATGGCCAGTCCCGGACAAATGTGATCCCCCGACGTTTGAAGCGGACTCTGTCCTTCTCAAGCCTCTATACTTCCAGGACTTCCCCGGCTTCGGGCAATATGATTCGCGGATGCGAGTTCCGGACAAGCAATTCCCGTATGCGTTGTTCCTTTTCCCGTCTGACATCTCTTTGCACATGGACAAGGGCCAGGGTTTTCGCTTTTGCCCGCACAGCGAAATCTATGCTCTCCCGTACACTGCCGTGATCCGGCTTGACCGGGTCCAGCCCAAAGGCTTCATGGATTATCAGATCGCACTTTTCGGCCAACGCTGCCGACTCCGGCGTGGCCCGGCCGTCCCCGCTGTAGAAAACCGAAGCGCGTCCGTCTGCCACGCGCAGAGAAAGAGCGGGAACGGCATGGGTGACCGCGGCCGTGCGACAGGCAAAGCCGGACAGGGAAAAGTGAGCCCCCGGACTTACTTCCAGAAAGTCGATGCGGTATTTTATTCTTTCCCGCACCCCGGGATAGGCCAGATCCAGGGCGGACTTGACGCTCTTTTCCAGGCCCGGCCCCCCGGCCACGGTCAGAGCCTTTTCCCGCCCCTGCTCGTAAAAGCGGAGCAGGACCTGGGGCAGGCCGAAGAAATGATCCCCGTGCAGATGGGATATCCATACCGCATCCAGATCCAGGGGATGGGGACAGAGATTCCAGAAGCCGGCAGGTGCGGAAAAGCCGCAGTCCAAAATAAGACTCATCCCTCCCGACTGCAAAAGAATCGAGGTATTCGGCCTGTTCTGGTCAAAGGCCTCGCCAACACCCACAAATACCGCTTTCATCTCCGCCTCCCTGTTGAAAAACCTATCCCTATCCTTTGATGCATACAAGAGGCTCCAGCCGGGCCACTTTCCGGGCCAGACCGGCGTTTTCCGAGGCCTGGACCACATCCTCGACTATCTTATATGCCCCCGGGGCCTCCTCGGCCAGACCGCGCATGGAATGACCCCGGATCTCGATGCCTTTATTTTGAAGGGTCTGGATTACATCCCGGGCCGGCCATGTCTTCTGGGCCTGGCGCCTGCTCATGCTCCGGCCCGCTCCATGGCAGGCCGATCCGAAACAAAGCTCCATGCCTCGGGTGGTTCCGGCCAGGACATATGAGGATGTGCCCATGCTCCCGCCGACAAGCACCGGCTGGCCGATGTGCATAAAATCAGGCGGCAGATCCGGGTATCCGGGTCCGAAAGCCCGGGTGGCCCCCTTGCGGTGAACGAACAAGGTGCGCTCCTTCCCGTCCACTTGGTGCTTCTCCTCTCTGCAGGTATTGTGCGAGACATCGTACAAGAGGGAAAGTTCAGTGCCCGGAAAGACCCGATCAAAGGCCTCCCGGACCAGATGGGTTATAATCTGGCGGTTGGCCAAAGCGCAGTTTATCCCACAGCGCATGGCCCCGAGATAGTCCCGGCCAGCCGGGGAGTGGATCGGGGCGCAGGCCAGTTCCCGGGCCGGGAGATAAATACCGTTTTCCTTCGCGGCCCGGCCCATCTCCCGGATGTAGTCGGTGCCGATCTGATGTCCAAGACCCCGCGAGCCGCAGTGGATGCTTACCACGCAGTCGGACATCCGAAGGCCGAAGGCCCGGGCGGCCTGTTCATCGAATATCTCCCGCACAGCCTGGACTTCCACATAGTGATTGCCGCTGCCCAGAGTGCCCATCTCTTTTTTCTGTCTTTCCCGGGCCTTTTTGGAGACACATTCCACCAAGGCTCCCCCCGCCCTTCCCCCTTCCTCTATGCGTTCCAAATCGCCCTTGGTTCCGTATCCTTTGGAGACCGCCCAAACAGCTCCCCTTTCCAGCATGGACTCCATTTCTTTTCCCTTGAGGATTATTCCCCCCTGCGAGCCCAGACCGGCCGGGACCGACCTGAAGAGTTCGTCTGCCAGTTCCTTTGAGCGCTCGCGTACCTCCTTTTCGTGGACAAAAGCGAGCAGACTGCGCACGCCGCAGGCAATATCAAAACCTACGCCCCCGGCGGATACGACCCCGCCCCGATCCGGATCAAACGCGGCCACCCCACCGATGGGAAATCCGTATCCCCAGTGCGCGTCCGGCATGGCCATGCTGGCCCGGACAATCCCCGGAAGCACGGCCACGTTGGCCACCTGCTCCAATACACCTTTTTCCATTTCCTGCAGGAGCTTTTCCCCGGCGAAAACAAGGCCCGGGACATTCATCTTCCCCTGCCGGGGCAATTCCCACTGATAATCGTCTCTCTTTTCCAGCCCGTTGTATTGCATACCCATACTTCCCGTTTATACCTCCACCACGCCTGGGCGATCCACAGCCCCTACTATTTCCCCCGCCTCGAGTGGAGGCAGTCCAATATGGCCGCCTTGACTTGCATGGCCGGAGCGTGTCTGTCCGGGTCCAGGGAACCGCCCTTAAGATTTGCCCGCAGGCCGTCCCGGAGTGTTTTTATCCGCTACCCGGAAAAGAGCATCCTCTTACATACAATTTTTGAGCTCCGCTCTCAACAAATCCGGCCCCAAAAATAACAGACACCCTACCGGCCAGGGAGGATGGAGATATCGGAGCGGGAAGGAGGGGACATTTGATAGGCTGCATATCCCCTGGGAATAAGACGGGGCAGGGCTATTACTGCGGATACATCTCCTTGTCTTCAGACAGGCAGATCCAACCCTTTATTATCCGGTAAATCACCCATACTGCATTGGCGAAAAGCACGGCGTAGCCGATAAGAACAATTGCGGTCAGCACCCCGAGAACGGTCCATAAAATGCTGTACCAAAAGGTCCTTATCTGCCAGCGAAAATGGGACTCCAGCCAGGTCCCCCGGACATCGTTCATTTTCACATAATTGAGGATAACCCCGACAATAAGGGTCACTCCCACAGCGAACGAGGCCGTCTGCAAAGCGTAGACCAGCACTGCGACGGTTTTGGGGGAAACCCCTTTTTGGCTTTCTTCGGGCGGTTTTTTATTCTCCCGCGGCTGTTCTGTCTGCTCCATTCCGTCTCCTTGAATCGGCCGTGCAACGCGGACTCAGGAAAACAAAAATTGCGGTCCAAGGCAAACGCTTTATCTCTCTGAACCGGTGTTTTCTACCCCGCCGGTGCCGGGACTCAAATTACTTTTAATCCCGGGATTAAAAGTATCCAAAAGGATCTGGCGGATGCAATCAACTTCAAGCGTCGAAAAACCAAGATTTTGCTTGGCCAAAATTGGATTTTTTGCTGTTTTTTGTTTACACACATTTCACTAGTCCGGTTTCTGACGCACTCAAATCGAAATTTGAAGGCGGGGATAAAAAACATAGGGGAAATCCACGGCAAACGTCAGACAGCTCTTCCCGGGCGTCTTCCCATCCCTTACGGTTAGTGTTTTTAAGTCCGTCATCAAGCCCGGATTTATCACAGGAATCCAAAACCCTTTAACGGGGAAGCAACCCCAAAAAGACAGGAGCTTGTCATGTCCGAGTTAACCAGAAGGGAGTTTTTGAGGTACGCGGCTTACAGCTCGGCCCTGGCCGGAGGAGGTCTGCTCGCGTCCTGCACAGCCATGGGAGAAAAGCTCCCGGCCGGATTTGCCGGAGGGAGCGCGGAGAAGCCCCTGGCCGTATGCATCAGCGATTTTCATATCGGGGAGAAGTACGGGGGAATAAGCCGAAACCCCGGACATCCAGACAAATATATCCGCCTAAACCCCTCTGATCCTGAAAGTCCTCACGTACGTAGCGAATTCATCGACTTCCTTAAATACTGCAAAACCCTGAAGCAGAAACACGGCAAGACCAGGTATCTGATTATCCTCGGGGATATGTGGGATATGGCCATGAACAACCAGGAAAGCACCTTCACCCTGTCCGCGAAGGTCTTCGGACAGCTGAAAGACCTAAAGCAGGGCCTGGGGATAGGGGATCTATTCGAGGAAGTCATTTATGTCCCCGGCAATCACGACCATCATTTCTGGGAGATGATCCAGGAGAGATACTGGGTCACCGAACGTTTGGAAAAAGGCCTTGCTCCCCTGGAGATGCCCCGGGTTGTCTCCTTTACCCTGGACGCCTCAACCGGAGAAATCCGTCATGATCCGTCCGCGGAAGAATCCAGGATCCCTGTTCAAAATCTGGCCTCTCCCCTGCTCGGACTGGATTCGTCCACTCCGGTGCACATAGCCTATCCGCATATTTTCCTGAAAAAAGGACCGGGTGATTACGCCCTCATGACCCACGGTCATCTGTTCGAGCCGGACTGGAACATGGTCACCATCATGTTCGGTGATCTGATGCGCCAAAACGGCATCCCGCTCACCATCCGCAATATCGAGATGTTCAACGCCATCACCACGGACATGCACAGCTATTCACTGGGCCAGACCCCGCCCTATGAATTCTGGGAAAAGATATACGACCTGCATTTCAACAACAAGGCCCCGGCAAAGTGGCAAAAGGGAATAAAGAAGATCCTCAAAGCCCACCTGTACGTGCGCAAGGACATAACCGGGGAACCGCAGACAGGCTCCCGCAAATACCACGACATCGAGGCCCTGCAGGAGCAGCGCGGGCTGGTTGAGCATTACCTCCAGCAGGCGCAAAAGGAATTTCTGGACTCCGGGGACAGGTTAACCTCGCTCATCTACGGCCACACTCACGTTCCGTCCTTCGGAGGCACGTTTGACTGGTATCACGACGAGCAAAAAAGTCCGGTAAAAATTCACAATACCGGCGGGTGGGTGAATATCAATCCGGACACCTTCCGCATGCCCCAGCCGACACTTGTTTACAGGACCGGCACAGTCGGACCGCTGTGCTTCAAAGAAGACGAATTCAGGATAAAGGCCGGAAAATAAGGGCTACGGTTTTGCCGGGGGGTACCCGGACCAGATCTTCCCCGACCTTGAGCAACCTCTCCCCGCTGTCCACTCGGCCGATGATAAAGGTCTTGTGAATATGGCGGCGGAAGTCGTTTCTGATTCCCCGGCCGGTTATCGCTCCCGCGCCGGGCAGAAACGGCACCGGAAGGATATAAATGTCTTCCCTGTCTATTTTCAATGGTAACTAGTTCCCTTTTATCCGGGAAACACTTGAACAAAGGCGGACTCTCAAGTACGGATATAGTCGGGATTCGATCTTTTTATTCGCAATTGAGCCCCTCAAACGCCCTGGAGAAACAGAAATGAATCCAAGAAAAATCTCTTCCCTGGTTTTCTGTCTGCTGACCGCGGCCATGCTTACCATTAGCGCGGGATGCGCCGGAAAAAATGCTCCCAATGCCTCATTCAGGGACATACACGACGCGGATCCGGTAAGGCTGCGCGTCTTTCTCGCGGACATGCCCAAGGGCGCCGACCTGCATAATCATCTGTCCGGGACAGTCTATGCCGAGGACTATATCCGCTGGGCAGCTGAGGCGGGGCTGTGCTTGGATAAACAAGACGGCTACACGATCACGGATCCGCCGTGCCAAAACAAAACCATTCCCGCCCAAAAGGCCCTCACCGACTCCGGGCTGTGGAACGCCGCGATCAACTCCTATTCCACTCGCCAAAAACGCAGTGAACCGTTCATGTGGGGGCATGAGCAGTTCTTCTCCGTATTCGACAAACTGGACAAGGCCGAATTCAAGGGCCGTATGCTGGCCAAGGCCGCGCGTCTGGCCGCCCGGGACAAAGTCAGTTACGTAGAGACCCAGCTTACCCTGTATCCAGAGGATCTCCGGGACATCGCCGAAAAGGCTGAAAAGCCCCTCGCCCGAGGCGACTTTGCCCGGGCCTACTCCGTATTGGCCGAGGCCGGGCTGTTCGATTCGAAACGCATATCCGAGGTAAAAGGAAAAATAGACGCCTGGGAGGAAACCCGGGACAAAATCCTGGGCAAAGGCCCGGGCAGCGAGGTGAAGATCCGGTATATAAACGAGATCATCCGCGTTTTACCCCGGGAAGAGGTCTTTGCCCAGCTGGCCTTCTCTTTCGCCCTTGCCTGCGAGGACCCGCGCGTATTGGGTCTGAACATGGTCGGAGCTGAGGACCACCCCGTGTCCATGTCTGATTATGAGCTGCACATGGGCATGATCGACTTCCTGTACAACCGGTACCGCAGTGATCCGTACAAAAAGGAAAAAGCGGACCGCATCCACATAGCCCTACACGCCGGGGAACTAACCCTGGGACTGGTAGATCCAGAAAAGCTGGACAACCACATCCGTCTGGCCGTGGAAAAAGGCCATGCCCGCCGTATCGGACACGGAGTATCCATCGCCTATGAAGACCGGCCGCACCAGCTCATGGACCAAATGCGGGACAAAGACGTGGCTGTGGCCACTCTTTTGTCCAGCAACGCAATAATCCTTGGCCTGTCCGGGAACCGCCACCCTCTGAACTTCTATCGGGAGCACGGAGTGCCCGTTGTCCTGGCCACGGACGACATGGGCGTGACCCGCTCGGATATGACCAACCAATACATGCGCGCCTTTCTGGAGCAAGGTCTCAGCTACAAGGATCTGAAGGAAGTATCGCGCAATTCCCTGGAATATTCATTTCTGCCCGGCCGGTCCATGTGGGCGGACTATACGCTCAAAACCAGGGTAAAACAGTGCTTGAACGACCCCCTGCAAAGCCCCGGCCAGGACTGCGCCGCCTTTCTGGAGAGGAACGATAAGGCTGGCATGCAGTGGGAGCATGAACTCCGCCTGCTACGATTTGAGAAAAAATGGTCCCGCCAGGAAAAATAACACGTCGGTTAAAGATCAAAGGCGGCTAAAAGGCCGTACATGGAGCGGGCGTTTCTCACCGCCTCCACCACCGCCCGTTCCATGACCCTCGCTCCCAGGAGGCCGACAATGTTCAGATCCGCCTTAACCTCGCCTGTGGACAGGGCAAAAATGGTATCCCCGTCCACCATGGTATGCGCGGGACGCATGGTCCGGGCATAGCCGTCATGGCTCATGGAGGCCAGCTTTTCCGCCTGGGCCTTGCTCAGAACCGCATTGGTGACCACCGCCCCAATGCTGGTGTTGCCCCGAAAAATATCCTTTGCGCCGGGATGCATGTCAATAAGAATCTCTTCGGTGTCCCGCAGGCTTTGCCCGCTCTCATCCAGGGGACCGGCCAGTCTGCTGCAGGTAAAGGGGTCAATCACGTCCCCCAGACAGTTGACCGCCACCAGGGCGCCTACCTGCAGATCATCCTTTTGCAGGGCAAAGGCGCCGACTCCGCTCTTCATGGCCCTGTGCATACCCAGGATTTTACCCACTGCCGCCCCGGTGCCCGCACCGACACAGCCCTGGACCATATCCTCGCCGTTTTCCGCATCAACGCAGGCCTGATATCCCATTTGACTCTCCGGCCGAACCATGGGATTTCCGACCACCAAATCAAAAAGCACCGCACCGCAGACAATGGGCACCTTGGTCACCTGGACGTCAAACCCGATCCCCTTCTCCTCCAGAAAACGCATTACCCCACCAGCCGCATCCAGGCCGAACGCACTGCCCCCGGCCAAAACCAGGGCGTGGATCATTTGGACCAAATTGCCCGGCCGCAACAAATCGGTCTCCCGAGTCCCGGGCGCCCCGCCACGCACGTCCACACCGGCCACAGCCCCCGGGGTACAGAGGATTACCGTGCAACCGGTGGCTGCGTCCATATCCTGGGCGTGGCCGACATCTATCCCTTTTATTTGCGAAAACCCGATCTCGTGCATACGTTTCTCCTTGCTCTTCTGGATATAACTCTCCTCTGCACTACTCCAGACCAAAAGCGGGAGCAAACCATTTCCTCCTTGACATCTTTTTTTACAACCTTCTAAGGAGGGGCAGAGTAAACCTAAAAACACTCAGAGGTGGTTATGCTCAGAGAAACCTGGACCGGGAAAATGGGATTCATTCTGGCCTGTGCAGGCTCGGCCATCGGCCTGGGCAATATCTGGCTCTTTTCCTGGCGCATGGGCGCCTATGGCGGGGCCGCCTTCCTTATCCCTTATCTCTTGTTCGTCTTCGGGATCGCCAGTGTAGGTCTGATGGAAGAATGGGCCTTCGGGCGCAGCCAGAGAAAGGGGGCTGTGGGGGCGTTTGAAAACGTGTTCAATTCCCGCTGGCCCGGATCGGGTAAGCTCGGGGCGGTCATCGGGATCATCCCTGTTCTGGCTGTGTTCTCCATATTTATCTTCTACGCCATAGTCATCGGCTGGCTGCTCAAGTATCTGTTCCTGGCCGCAAGCGGGGCCTTCAGCTCCATGGACATATCCGAGTACTTCGGGTCCTTTGCCGGAACCACCGGGACCATCGGCTGGCATGCAGCCGGAGTCCTGGGAACAATGCTTATCGTCCTTTTCGGGGTGCAAAAGGGCATAGAAAAGGCCAACAAGACCATGGTACCCCTTTTATTCGCCATCCTGGTCATCCTTTTACTTCGCTCCGTGACTCTGCCCGGAGCAGGTGAGGGCATCGCCTACATGTTCGTCCCGGAATGGTCCAAACTGGCTGATATAAAAACCTGGATAATGGCCCTGGGCCAGGCCTTTTTCACCCTCAGCCTGGGCGGGGCAACCATGCTCGTGTACGGTAGCTATGCCCGGGACGACACCGTGATCCTCTCCTCTTCCATGCAGACCATTTTGTTCAACTTTCTGGCCTCGCTTTTGGCCGCGTTCGCTATTATCCCGGCTGTCTTCGCCTTCGGCCTAGACCCGACGACCGGACCAGGGCTTTTATTCGTGACCATTCCCAATGTATTCGCCAAGATGCCTGGCGGGGATATCTTTGGGGTGCTCTTTTTCCTGTCCGTGGTCTTTGCCGGGTTTTCCTCCTCGGTAAGCATGCTTGAACCTGCGGTTGAAGGGCTCATGGACAAGGTCGGACTACGGCGGTCTACAGCGGTGGTCATTTTGAGTGCGGTGGCCTTTGTCGTGGGCCTGCCTTTGGCCGTGGACATGAGCAGGTTCGGGATCTGGGCGGATATATCCACTGTTTACGTACTTCCGTTCGGTGCAGTGGTGGCCGCGGTGGTCTTTTTCTGGATCTATGGAGCGGACAAAGCCCGGGTGGAGATAAACAAGCATGCCGCCCATCCCTTGGGCAAATGGTTTGAGGCCTATGCCAAATACGTGTTCGTGGCCGTGGCCCTTTTGGTCATGGTTTTAAACATCATCTTCGGAGGGATCGGATAGACTGTTCGTGGATGCGCTGTTTAACATCAGGAAAGACGAAAGATGCATCCACGATTTGGCCGCAGGGAACAAGGAGGTAACGGCCTAACAGGTTTGCCCGTAATCAAGTCCGGCTTCCCGGACCATATCCCGGATCTGTCGGGCGGTTTTCCGCCCGATCCCGTTTACCTGCAGGAGGTCATCGTATCCGGCGGTAAATACCCTTTCCACACTGCCGAAGGTTTCAAGCAGCAATTCGGCCCGGTCCCGGCCGATCCCCGGAAGGCCCTGCAGGATAAAAAGCTGCCTCTTCCTGCGGCCCTTGGGCCGATATCCCGGCCGCTGGACCGCACCTTTGGCGATTCGCCGGACCTGATTGTCCGCGCAGAGCATAATCCAGGCGGTTTCCGGACTGCTTAAGGACCTTAAGACCGGAATACCCAGGACGAGACTGGCGTTGATCAATGCTCCCTGCACCGCCTCTCGGGATACCTCCGGACCGGGCGGATCATAATGACTCCCTTCCAGGACAAGGACTGGTGTATACTCGGAAGAGGCCAAGCGGATTGCCTGCCGGAAAAAACGGCCGTCCACAATGGACTGCTTCGGATCGGGCAGGGTCTTGCGCTCGAAAAGGAGTCGCTCGTTCACCCTATAGTCTCCGGCGACCAGACGTTCTGTGGAAAGCTCAACTCCCGCATGCCCAGCTAAAACACAAAAAACTTGACTTTCCCGCTCACGGTCGTCAGCAACTATGGAAACAGACAATACACAAACATCCTCAAGGTCCAGATCCGGCCATTTTAAAAAAACTCTAAAACCTGACTTAAGGGGCAAAAGCAGATATTACCAAAAAAGCCATATATCCGGCGTAACAGGCCAGCAGCACCCCACCTTCCACGCGGTTGATGCGGCCCAGCCCCCTTCTGAACCGATAGCTTACAACAAACAGGGAGAAAGTAAGAATGGTCATGAAAATTATATCCCGGCGAAAAACTTCCGGGCCGACAGATATCGGATGAATCGAACCGGCGATTCCCACAACTGCCAAAGTATTGAACAGATTGGAGCCCAGGACATTGCCCAATGCAATGTCGTGCTCCCTTTTGCGGGCGGCGATAATCGAGGAAGCCAGTTCCGGGAGGGAAGTTCCCACCGCAACCACGGTCAGGCCGATTATCATGTCCCGGAGGCCGAGTATCTGGGCGATTTCCACCGCACCCCAGACCAGCAGGCGGGAACTTGCGACCAGGACAAGCAGGCCGACCACCAGCCAGAAAAAAGCCTTTCTAACCGGCATGGCCCGGGCCTTAAGCTCCTTGCTCACAGCGTTTTCAAGTGAATCCCTTTTTTTCCCTAGGCCCTGCCGGATGGTCCAGGCCATCACCGCCCCGAACACGGCCAAAAGGACCAGGGCATCCAAACGGGATATTTCGGAGTCCCAAAGCTGCCAGGCGGCAACAAGGGTAACTCCGGCCAGCAAGGGCAATTCCTTGCGCAGGACCTGCGAATCCACGGCAATAGGGCTGATAAGGGCGGTCAGTCCCAGGATGAGGGCAATATTGGTGATATTCGACCCGTAGGCATTGCCCAGGGCGATACCCGGACTGCCCTGCACCGCGGCCAGGGCGGAGACAAGCATCTCCGGGGCTGAAGTGCCGAAGCCGACAATGACCATGCCGATCAGCATAGGAGGCATACCGAAATGACGGGCAGCGGAGGCGGAGCCCTGAACGAATCTGTCCGCGCTCCACACAAGGAGCAATGCGCCGGTAATAAGGGAAATAAGGGCCACTGTCATAATGTTTTCTGGATATTTACTATCTTTTGGACCTTTTTTAACCGCCTCTCCGGCACTCAAAAAAAATACCGCAACCATTGTCTACTGCAATATGAAACAAGGGCAAAAGCCTGTCAAACACTCCAACATACCCAAAAAGCTGACAAAATATATCCAGGGAATTAAAATACGATCAAGGCAAAAACCGCCTGCTTGAAATCTACTCCGAGCCCGGATAAACTGTATACACAGGTTGATTATCCCTGCTGTCCGGGCATGGATGAAAGAAAGAAGCAAAGCAAAAACGGAGGAAAAAATGGCTGAAAAATCACGTGAAGAAAGACGGAACAAGGTTATAGAAGTTTTGAACAAAGCCCGGGAAATGGAGCTGCACGCCATCTACCAGTACATGAACCAGCACTACGGCCTGGACGACATGGACTACGGCGAGCTGGCCAAAAACGTCAAGCTGGTGGCCATTGACGAGATGCGCCACGCCGAACAGTTCGCGGAGCGGATCAAGGAGCTCGGCGGAGAGCCGGTGGCCGAGTCCGGACAGAAGGTGCAGAAGGATCAGGAAGTGGGCCAGATCTTTATCCACGATTCCAAGCTGGAGGACGACACCATTGACGTCTACAACCAGTTCCTCCAGGTCTGCCGGGACAACGGGGACAGCATCACCGCCAAGCTGTTCGAGCAGATAATCGACGAGGAGCAGGAGCATCTGAACTATTTTGACGACGTGGGCGAGCACATCCGGGACCTGGGCCCAACTTATCTGGCCCGCATCGCCGGGACTCCGGCCAGCACCGGTGGCTTCAGCAAGGGATTCACCATTGCCGGCGGGGAGGAATAGCCCGGCAACACTTGCTCTATTCAAAAAAGCGGCCTTCTGGGCCGCTTTTTTTTGGGCTCTCTGACATAGAGTATGGATATTTTAGGTTTCATTCGCCTGATCCTTTTTGTTTTGTCTTGGCCAGCTAGGTCCCGTCCAGATATAAAATTCAAAACTGGCGATCCAACTGCCTCAGGCTCCTTAAGACAAATTTCCCGCCCACCTGGCAAAGGCAGCGCTAAAAGCGGGACAAAGCCGGAAAATAATCCGACTTGACGAACGAAATCCTTAACACTATATTCATATCCAACGATATATATCCACTAAAGAACCGGTTTTGCCTGAAGAATATAATGAAAAAATTCATACAAGTTATGAAGTCCCTGTCAGATCCCACGCGGATAAAAATATTGAAAATGCTTCAGCACAGGCAAATGTGCGTATGCGAGATCCAGGAGGCCCTGGGTATTGCCCAATCCACGGCCAGCAAGCATTTAAAGCTTCTGGAGGAAGCCGGGCTGACCACCCATAAGAAAGACGGTTTGTGGGTCAATTACGCCCTGGCTGACGGCTCGGACAATCCCTATGCATCCAACATGCTCGGCAATCTAAGGCATTGGCTGGAAGGGGAAGCAGAGGTAGTCGAACTCGCCGGCAGGCTGCCCGAAATCCGACGCGAAGAGATCTGCAGGACGCAAAACTCCCGGACGGAAAGGACGCAAACAAAGGGAGCACTCAGATGACAGAATCCGCAGCCAGGAAGCTGCCTCTCCTGGATAGATTCCTTACCCTGTGGATATTTCTGGCCATGCTTATCGGGGTTTCTGCCGGGCATTTCTATCCGCAGGTAACTGATCTCCTGGATTATGTAACTGTGGGCACCACCAATGTACCCATCGCCATCGGACTGATCCTGATGATGTATCCGCCGCTGGCCAAAGTGCGCTATGAAAAGCTCGGGGAGGTATTCCGGGATTACAAGATTTTGTCCCTCTCCCTGATCCAGAACTGGGTAATCGGCCCGGTTTTGATGTTCCTGCTGGCCATTGCCTTTCTGTCCGGCCAGCAGGAATATATGGTCGGTTTGATCCTGATCGGTCTGGCCCGCTGTATAGCCATGGTCCTGGTCTGGAACGAACTGGCCCGGGGCGACGCTGAATACTGCGCCGGACTGGTGGCTTTTAATTCCGTGTTCCAGGTGCTGTTTTTTTCTGTTTACGCTTGGTTTTTTATCACCATCCTGCCGGGATGGTTCGGCCTGGAAGGCACCTCAGTTGATGTCACCATCGGCCAGATTGCCGAGAGCGTGTTTATCTACCTGGGCATCCCGTTTATCGCCGGAATCGTCTCGCGCATCATCGGACTGAAAACCAAAGGGGAGAACTGGTACCATTCCGTTTTTATCCCCAAGATCAGCCCTCTCACCCTGATCGCACTGTTGTTTACCATCGTGGTCATGTTCTCGCTCAAGGGCGAATACATTGTTAAACTCCCCTTTGATGTGGTCCGCATCGCCATTCCGCTGTGCATCTACTTTGTGGTTATGTTCCTTATAACCTTCTATATGTCCATGAAGTTCAAGGCCACCTATGAACAGACCACCACCCTGTCCTTTACCGCGGCCTCGAACAACTTTGAGCTGGCCATTGCCGTGGCCGTGGCCGTGTTCGGGATCAACTCCGGGGTCGCCTTTGCCGCGGTAATCGGGCCCCTTGTAGAAGTCCCGGTACTGATCTTGCTGGTCAACGTGGCCCTGTGGCTAAAACAAAAATATTTTCCGTTTGCCGTGCAGACTCCAAGCGGGGTCTGCCATGTAACGTGCCGGGATTAGACCCACTGGAAAACCCAAAAAAAGGAAAGCAAAAGGATATGAATTCCAACGTTAGAAAGATGCTTATCGCCGCGACAGTAATCCTTGCGGCAGTGGTCGTCTGGAATATGTTTGAGTACGGAACCGGGCCGAAGGAGGATTCAAAGCCCTCCTCAGGAGGCGCGACGGTTGAGTCGCCCGCACCCGGGGAAGTGGTCATGGTCGATCTGGGTGCGGACGAATGCACGCCGTGCAAGCTTATGGCCCCGATTCTGGAAGAATTGAAAGAGGCCTACGCAGGCCGGGCGAAGATCATCTTCATAGATGTCTGGAAAAACCAGGAGGAGGCAAAAAAATACGGCATCCAGGCCATTCCCACCCAGGTATTTTTTAATGCCCAAGGGGAAGAAGTCGCCCGGCATACCGGGTTCATGGACAAGGAGTCCATTGTCCAAAAGTTGACCGAGCTGGGGGTGGATCCGCCAAAAAGGTATGAGGACCTGTGATCCGGCCGGCAAAAAATGAAAAATACCAATGCACATTGCAAGCGGCTCGTCCGCGGTTTAAAAACATGGTCCCTCCTATGCGGTTCAAAACGTGTCCAAACTTTCCGGAAATCCCCCCTTCTTTTTAACTTATAAAAAGCTGTCCCCCTAAAAAGGAAAATGTGACAAGTCGGAAAAAGCCCGGCACTCAGGACCCCTGAGTGCCGGGTGGAATCCGGCCTCAGCGAACCGGCACCACCCGATTTCCGTCGCGGTATCTTACCTCCCAGTTCCCACCCCAGCTGGGCAGCTCCCAGCGCTGCGGCGGCTTTTTGCGCATCCCGGCTATCCGAACCAGGGTGATGCGTCTTTTATCCGGCTCATACTCCACCTCCACCTGCAAATCCCCCAGATGCAGGTCACGCGGATAGCGGCGGTCAAAATCGGGCCGATCCCATTCTGGAATCCCATAAAAACGGATGTCTTCCGGCTCCAGGATCTCAAAGTCCTCGGGGCCTTCCAGGCCGATCTTTTGCAGTCTGGAAACAAGCCAGGGCTCGGCCTCCACCGCCTCACCTTGGGCAAATCCCAGGGCCAGATACAGGTTCCAGGCCCGGATATCCTCCACAAGATCCCGGCCCTGCTCCGGCCACAGCCTCCCGGAAAGTATAAGCCCGGCCACCGCCCGGCGCAGCGCTTCCCCTTGCGGATTTTCCTCATGGGAATCAATCACCCGGCCGGCGTAAACCCGGTCCGCGGTAACCGTTACCGTCGACTCCTGCACACGGGGCTCGCGCCGGATCAACCCACCCAGCCCGGCCCGGGCGATCTCCCGGAAAGTTACCGGCATGAGGCAGGCGGCAATGGTCACCGTCCTGGTCGTGCCCTTACCCGGGATGCTGTGCCGATCCAGAACGATCGCGGCCTCTTTTTCCTCCGGCATCCGGGTGTCCCTGCCTATCTCCACCTCCTCGCTGCCGTTGCCCATGCTCCAGTTGCGCTTAACCCTACGCGCAAAGCAAAGCTCGGGATCAGCCCGGAGTATCCCGGCCGTAAGCGCGTCCCGGGCCGGAGACCGGGAAGAGTCCGGAGGACAAACGCCCAAAACTTCTCTTATTTGCGTGGCGATCCGTTCCGCCTCGCTGCGGGCGGCCACATTCACCCGCACGGAATTCGGGGGAACGCTTCGCAGCAGCCGAATCAGGGTGCAGGCGTCGCAGGCTTCCGGAGCGAAGCGTTTAAGATCCTGCATCCCCTGCTCGGACTGCCCGGGCTGGAGAATACGGCCTTGAGCGCTCAAGGCCGCGGCCAGATCGATCATGTCCGCTCGGGCCGCCTCATCGCTCTGGGCGGCAATCAAATGGGCCAGCTGAGTATCCAGGGGCAGAGGAAAGAGCCTTTTGCCGTGGACGGTGATGTCTTCCTTTTCATCCAGAGCGCCGAGGGACTGCAGCCTGTGTGCGGCTTTTTCCAGGGCGTGCTCCGGGACCGGATCCGGGCAGGAAAGCTCCCGAACGCGGAAACCGCAGGCTGCCGCGGCCAAAATGAATTCCGAGGGGTCCTCCAGGACCACTTCCGGAGGGGTATACGGCTCCAGGCGGGCGGATTCGCTCCAGAGCCGAAAACATATACCCGGCCCCAGTCTGCCCGCCCGGCCGGCGCGTTGATCCGCGGCTGAACCGGCGATCACGCAAAGGGCCAAAACGGTGCGCCCGTTTCTATAATGCGTGCGCCGCTCCAATCCGCTGTCCACAACCGCCCGCACCCCGGGCAGGGTAAGCGATGTTTCGGCCACATTGGTGGCCAGGATGATCCGCTGCCTGTTTTCCACCCGGAGGGCCTTGTCCTGGGTGCGGATATCCACGGACGCGTGCAGGGGAATAACCTCGGTTTCCTTGAGCCTCTTCTCCAGGATGGTCTGCACGGCCGCGATCTCTCCCTTGCCCGGCAAAAAGACCAAAACGTCCCCGCCGTCGGAATACTTAAGGGCCGAAAGGGCAGCGTCCGCAGCCCGCCTATCCAGGTTTTTGGAGCTGGGCAGGGTGGGCGATTGTGCGTGGCGAATATCCACGTCATACAGTTTTCCTCCGGCCAGAAGCCGCCTGCCCCCCAGAAACCGGGCCAGACGCTCCCCTTCCACCGTGGCCGAGGTCAAGACCAGATGCTTGTCTCCGGTGCGGAGCATGGCCGCCAAAAGGTCCATATCCCAGCGGCGTTCGTGGAACTCGTCCAGGACAACAGTATCAAATCCGCCCAAACCATCGGCTGCGTACCAGCGCAGGGCAATGCCTGGCGTGGCAAAGACCACCCGGGTATCTTTTGCGTACCTGCCCTCGAAACGCACGGCATAGCCGATTTCATCCCCGAGTTTAAGGCCGTTTATTTCCGCCACGTATCCGGCCAGGGAACGGCAGGCGATCCGCCGCGGCTCCACCACTAGGACCCGGCCGAACTGCGAGCACCACACCGGAAGCCGGGTGGACTTCCCACTCCCCGGAGGAGCTTCTACAACCACCGCCCCCTCTGGCAGACATTTTATAAATCCCGGTTTTATCTCATCTATGGGCAGACTGGACATAACTGTCTTTAGATACTGAATTCAACAAAGCTTCTTTCGGTAGCAAGAACGCGAACAAAGAGTCAATTACAGGACCAGACTATACTAAAAGCTCGAAGGAAAATATGGCAGACGCAATTTAAAAAATCCGGACCTCTTCACCGCTTTTCCGGCAAGAACACAGAAAAGTAAGTAAAAATAGGTCCGGACTGCTAAATCCTTTGACTTCTAAACAAGCCATCTCCCGGGAGACAGCCTGGCCTCAAAAGGGAAACAAGCCCTTACTGCCGGGAAGGCGGGGCCATAAATTCCGGACCCACCGGGTCGGTCACAGTTTCCTTTAGAATCCGATCAATTTCCTGCATGGCCTTTTCTCCCAGCTCCCAGCCAAATACCTGATCCAAAGGCTCCATCTGCTCCGGTCGCCGCCCCCCCCACAGGGCGACATTCACGCCCTTGTCCAGGATAAACCTGACCGCCAGATGGATTACCTCCCGGTCAAATTCATCTCGGGCCAGGGACTTTAGAGCGTCCACTGCTTGCAGATACTGACTGAAACGCGGCTCTTGGAACTTGGGATCCACGTTGCGCAGGTCATCCCCTTCAAAGGTGCTCTCCGGGGTCATCTTCCCGGTCAGAAGGCCGCGGCAAAGGGCTCCGTAGGTCAGAAGGGCCACCCCCTGCTTGCGACAGAAGGGCAGTATATCCTTTTCAATATCCCGTTCGAGTATATTGTATGGAGGCTGACAGGAGCTTAAACGGCATTCCCGGGAGAACTGCTGCATCTGTTCCGGGGTGAAGTTGCTCACTCCCGCAGCCCGGATCTTGCCCTGCTCCTGCAGCCCCCTCAGGGTACCGGCGATTTCATCCGGCGGCACCGCCGGGTCCGGCCAATGGATCTGATACAGGTCTATAACCTCAACCCGCAGGCGACGCAGGGAGTCCTCAACCTCCTGGTGGAGACGCTCCGGAGAAGAATTGCGCCAGACTTTGTTGGTGTCAGCATCCCATTCCAGCCCCGCCTTGGTGGCCACGAGCACGCCTTTGCGCTTGCCGTCTTGGGCCAAGGCCTTACCCACGAGCTCCTCGGAGCGGCCGAAACCGTAAACCGGGGCGGTATCCACGATATTTATCCCTTTATCCAGAGCGGCGTGTATAGTCCGGACGGACTGTTCCTCATCCGTCCCGCCCCACATCCAGCCGCCGATGGCCCAGGTGCCCAGGGCCACCCGGGAGACTTCCTCGTGCAAACCGGGTATCCGGGTATATTCCATAGTTCTAACCTCCATTTTCCTATTCTCGATCAATACAAATTTTCATCAACCGCAAGCAAGGAGTAATCTTAACCGGGTGAAGCGGCAAAGACAACCGTGCCGGCTTTCTCCTTTTCTCCTCCAGTATCTCCCGGATCTTAACAGGCAAAATACGTCCGGTCTTTTGCCTGTTTTTTATCGCATTTTTGTGCCTGAGCTGCCGAACCGGGTCATGCGCAGGCCGATGAAAACCGTTTTTTCTTATTTGGGCATGACCGAGGTCGCCTTGCCCAGCCGGACGTTTATCTCCTCTTTTATCCCGGCCAGACCGGCGAGTTCGGATTCAGAACCGCTGACCGCACCCTGGGTGCGCTCGGAAATCGCGTTTTTGAGTTTTGCCTGCAACTCTTCCTGCTGTTTGGCCACGGTATTTTTAAGGGATCCGGTCAGCACATCGTCGACATCGGAAGTAATGCTTATCTCCGGGTCCTGCATGCTCCCGCTCAAGTCCGCGCGCACCTTGAACGAGCTTATGCCGCTCATGGTGTCCGCCAGGCTGCTCAAAAGCAGATTATTTTTTTGATTAGACTGCACTCGGAAGTCTGCGGAGCCGAATCCGGCGGCTATATCCGCATCCAGGTTTTTCCCGGCAATGCGGATGCTGCCGTCAGCCATCTGCAAATCGGCCGCTTGCAAGGACAGGCCGAAATTTTCCTGCTCAATCAAATCCATCGAGCCCAGCGGATACTGCCGAAGCACAAATTCGGCCCGGTCTTCCGGGTCGCTTGGGCTGGTACGGTCCACGGCCCCCTTTATATCCAGGCTGGCCGAATCTTTAAGCCCGGTCCCGGAAAAGGAAAACTCAAGGGGCAGACCCAGCCCGGGCTGATCCGTGGAGAAATTGCGGATATCTCCCCCGACCTCGCTTTTAGCCAGGCGCATGGATACCTCGGCCTTCTTTACCCAGTATTGAGGGACGATCCGACCGGTATCAAACCGGACATCCGTTCCCTGGCCCCGTTTCTTTTTCTCTTCCTTGGGACCGCCCGCAGTCTTTCCGGCCAAATACGGGGAAAGGCGCGTGTACCAGCCGAGTCCCTTTTCCACCCAGCCCGCGTATTTGGGACCGAAGAAAAGGGCGGAGATATTGCCCAGCCCCGTGGGGGAAAGCCCGTATTTGTCGGCCAGACGCCTTGCATCCCGGGCCGGGGCGCTCTTTAGTTTTTGCAGGCGCTCCTGGAAATTTTGCCGGGATTGGGTAAGCTCCTCCCGGGTGGCGCGGAGCTCTTTTATATCCACTTGGATATCCTTTCTTATTTCCTGAACCTCCCCGGCCTTGCTGACCACTCCCATCAGGCCGCTGTCACCTCCGCCGAGGTCGTTTATTCTCTTTTGATACTCCTCAAACGTGTTTTCATCCGGGAGATTTTCCAGGCGATTTTGAAACTCCTCCCGGGCCGCGGCGATATCCTCCTTAAGGGCCCTGGCCTCCTCAACGGTGGCCAACTTTTCCTTTTCCAGTATCTCCTTTGCCTTTTTAACAGACATGGAGGGAAGGGTGCCCAGTTTGCTGCGCAGTTTTTCCCCGATTTCCGCCTGCCTTTCCGCTGACTTTTCCTTCCCGGGCAGGGCCCCGGAAGAAGAGCGCTGGGTATTGAAGGCCATTTCAGTCACAGACATGTCCTCGACCACTTTTTTGCCCATAATAAGCTGGGAGGTATTCAGCTGCATCCTAATCCCCCCGATCTGCACCGCGTTGCGCATGGGCCGGTTCGGATTGGTTACCTGCAGCCCGTTTAACTCAAGCCCTAGTGGGAAGAGGCTCAGATCCGCGGATTCAAGATCCACCCTGGCCCCGACAGCTTTGGTTCCGGTGCGCTCCACCGCGTACTCCACGGCATAGTCCACAAAAATATACCAAATAAAAGCGACTATTATCACTATCCCGGCAAAAGCCGCCAGGCCCGGCCATCTTATAAAGCGTCTCATATCGCCTCCCTCCATCCGGAAACCTTTTTATACGCGGAGTACAAACGGCTGCCCTTGATCATCTGCGCAATGCGGGTCTTTTCCAGCCAGGCCATGAAATGTCTGCGATAGCGCCTAATAAGCGCGTTGGACAGAAAATACAGGGGAAGAGCCAAAACCAGGGCGGTTACAAACCCGCCCATGACAATGGTATTGTTGAATCCGGTCAGATGCCAGAATCCGGAGGCGTAAAGCCCGGACCACAAGCCTTCCAGGGCACCGGCAGACAAAACAGCCAGGCCCAACTTGTGAAAAAGGGGATCCAGTAAAAAAGATAGGACTGAAAAGACCAGCCAGCCCAGGATAAACCCGGACAAATTGACCCGCAGGACAAGGGCGAGAAGCAGGATCAAAAAATGCTGCAGGGTTAGAAAGGGCATGAAAGAAAAAAACAGGGCCAAGCAGAGCGCAGCGCTTATCTGGCCAGGCGAGGCCTCTGAATTCAAAACTTTTAACAATCTGGCCAAAAGGGTGATCATCTGCACGCTCCTTTGCGGTGTAGGCAATGAAAAAGAACAAATATAAGAGTTTATTAACATTACACGTATTTGTCTATTAACACTGCCCTACAAGCAATGCAAAGCATTTTTACCCCCAAGCGAAGGATATATAGCCCCCGGTAGCGGCTATGCATTTTTTCCCCTCCGCCTGATCCTCTTCAACGTCGAGGGGCCAAAAAAATCCACGGATTCACCGGCCGGGGCAAATCCGTGGATCAATGTTTTTTGCTCTTTTTTCCTGTAAGCTATCTGTTCAAGCAATCCTCCGCAAAATCAATACTGAAGCTTACCGCCCGGCGGGTAAGATCCTCGCACAAATGCGGCGGATCGTCATCGTTAAAACCCCCGGGACGCAGGACAGCGCACAACAGGCTCGAGAAACGCCCTTCAAAGCCGGCGGCAAATCCTCTGCAGGCGGTCTCGATCTCGTTTTCCGCCCATCCAAACTGCCTTCCGGCCAGGCCCAGGAACATAAGCGGGCCTTCCACCAGGCCGCATTGGGCCCCATATTTTCCGGCCCCGTGCATGCCGGCGGCCGCATCCAAAACCTGGCCGGAAAGCTCCATCCCAAACCTTTCCGCCAGGATCAACAGGCTGACAGTGGCGCAGTTTAAGTCCTGGTCCCAGTAATAGCTTCGAATCCTGTCCCGAATAAAGGTCTGTGTATCCAAGGTTATCTCCCGGGAAAAATCAAGGGGCCGGGGCGGTCCCACCGAACCCGCCGACAAGGGCAAAAACAGCCGCAATCAAAAGCATCTGCACCAACCACCCGATGATGCACACTCCGACCGCCCGGAATGTGCTTGTATAGTCCAAGGCCTGCCGAACCGCGATAACCATGGCTATGAGCATCCAGATACCGGCCACAAAAGAAACAATCCCCTGCAGTGCGGGGATGACACCTGCCACCCGGATGATTCCCGGGGAACTGGAAAAGCCGATGGTCCGGAGCAGCTCGCCGTAGTCGGACTCGGTCTGGGACTCCGGGAGCAGTTTTACGCCGATGAAATAGGTCAGAAAGGCCCAGATATACCACCCGAGAAGAGCGGCCACGGTGCCGAAAATAATCCCGACCATGCCCTGGGTTCCGATCATGCCCACGCCAGCAGCCAAACCGGAGAGAACAACTACCCCCATGGCCTGTCCCATTGCCCCGCGGTCCGCTTCCACCTCTTCGTAGACCCCTGGGTCCAGTTTGGCCGCCCGGATCATTCTGTCCACAAATGCATTCATGCTTCCCTCCTTGGGAGATAAGATTCCAAGCGATATCGCTGTCCTTTCCGCCTGATGCCTGCCCGGGATGAATAATGAACACCGGTTCACTATTTCACCATCTCAATATATTTATTGCCTTATGGTCTGAACCCCTAAGATAAAAAATGACTTGCTAATATTTTTCGGCTGCTTTTCTTTAAAAGTTGCCCCCGGGCCAGATGCTAGCTGTTTCAAGCGGCTCACTTCCGGTATTTCTTCTTCATATAATAGTTGAGCCAGTACTGGACAGCCACATTTGCAAGCAAAATTATTTCCAACAAAACATACCGCAAAGAAAAATCCATAACCAGGACAACAGCTCCGCACAAGGCGGCAAACACGGACAGGCCCATCTGGACAAAAGGCTTTTTCAGCCGGTCCCCGATCGTTTCCTTTTGCATCCCAACCCTCCTTTGCCGACCAATAAATCAAATCACAGGATGTCTCCTTATTGGCATATGCGGGAAAAATCATGTTAAGCCGGAAACAATTTGAGGTCAAATGCAGCCCGCAGGCAGAAAAATTGCGCGGCTCAAGTATACGGGCTGCCTTCTTCCCCTGCCAGGCAGTATTTGACAATGTTTTGCACGTGGATCGCGGTCATTGTTCAAAAAAGGCCCCTGAAGCCCTCTTCCCCAAAATATACGGAAGACTCGCTGTCTCCGAGAATGAGGGAGTCGGTGCCGTCGCGGCCAATCATTCTTTAAGCGATATCCATGAGCTCTTTTTGCGTCCTCTTTTGTCCCCAATCTTATTTCGGGGAAAAACCGGTTTTTTCCCCGGGCCCTTGCACAAGCGGGCAATTTATTGCACATTGGAAAAGACTAGAACTCACTGGTGTCCCAACAAACTTTTTTAGACATTAGATAACTTACTATAATTTTTTA
>JBKHGE010000001.1:0-201568 GCA_046539845.1 Desulfonatronovibrionaceae bacterium | reverse complement strand
GCAGGGACCGGTGTTATTCTATATCCACGAAATCAACTCTGGGCACGGCCCTGATCTCCACCAGGGCAAGGGACGGAGACCCGGATTTGGGCTGGAAAAAGGCACCCGGGTTTACCAGCAGGGCGCCGTGCCTGCTTTTGCCCTGAAAGCGCTCGTGGGTGTGGCCGTAAAAGATGATGTCCAGTCCCGGGCCGAAGGCCTCGGCCACATTCCCGGCCACCTCAAAACGCCGGCCCCAACCGTGGGCCGCTCCCACCTGCAAACCGCAGACCTCCATTTCCAGGCTCAAAGGCAGGTCTTGGCTGCCGGGAAAATGGTCGCAATTACCCCTTACAGCCCTAAAACCGGGATGGGCGGCAAGGAAATCAGCCACGCCCGCGGAAGTGAAATCCCCGCAATGAATAATGCAGTCTGCGTGGCACAGCCAGTTTTCATAGGCATACGCGAGCAGGTCATCCGGGGCCTGCATATGGGTATCCGAGACCACGGCAATACGCATTACGGATCCGTACTCACCGGGGCGCTGGACATGATGTATTTGAGATCGTCGTCTGTGAAATATATCCCCGCCCCGGCGAAAAAGGACTCGTCCCCGCTGTCGCTTACAAAGTCGTCCATGCCTGCGGTTACGTAAAAATTGCGCAGGAAATATAGGGTCCCTCCGGCCTTCAGGTGCGGCGGGTCCTCGTGGTGAAAATCAAAGGCCTCGGCAAACAGCTTTATCCGATCTTCCCAGAAATAGTAATCCAAGCCAACGCCGCCTGAGGACTCAAATATCCCCCCGCGCAAGACCAGATCATTCCAACGCTTGGCCAATTGGGCGTTGAATTTGAGCCTGTCCTCCTTGGTCTCCTCTTCGTGTTCCTCTTTCCAGCCACTTCCCCCGGAACCCTTCCATTTGGTCTTGGTGATCGTGGTTTCCGTCCTCCCCTTGGGGTCGTCCACTACGCCCAAAAGATAGTATTTGTCCTCCGAGGGCTGCAGCTTTAGATTAAGGTAGGATTTGATATCCCCGGTATCAGCCATCCATTCGGAATGAAAATCCACCGAGGTCTTGAATTCGTCCTGTTTGGCCAGGTACTTATTTATGCCTTCCAGGGCCTTGTCCAGTTCATCCCCGGTCTTTTCCTCGTTGATCAGCTTGCCCACCGTGCCCCTGCCCTCGTCTATCTTCTTGGACACGTTTTTGAGCGAGACCACGGTCTCCTTCAGATCCTCGCCCATTTCCTTATCGGACATCAATTTACCCATGGTCCCTTCCCCGCTCTCCGCCTTGGCCAGAAGGGAATTCATCCGGCTTATGGTCGTTTGCATCTCAGTGGAGGTGTCCTCGAAATTGTTGATTATCCGGTTCAGGGCCTGTTTGTTGGTCCCGGAAATATCCTTCATGTCCGCGGAAAAATCCTTTAAGTTGGAAACAATTGCGTTTATACTGTCCACATTGGTCTGGACCATACGGTTCAGTCCCACGGACATCTCCTTCATATTCTCCACCAAAATCCGCAGATCCTGCTCCCCCTTTTCCCCGCCCATGACATTGGAAACGCTCTCGGCCACACGCCCAATGTCATCGGCTATCTTGCCCACTTTTTGAAACAATTGATCTATATCCGCAGGGGCCTCGGACCGGGCTATTTGGTCCCCGCTTTCGAGATCTGGATAGGCCTCGGTGCCCGGTCTTATTTCCACGTATTTATCGCCCAGCACCCCCCGGGTGCGGACCGCAACCTCGGAGTCGGCGTGCAGGATCACGTTCGGTTCCAGAGCCAAGGTAAGTCTGGCCCGGGAACCCTCCAAAGAGATATCCTTGACCAGTCCCACTTCTATGCCCGCGATCTCCACTGGGGCCTTTTTCTTCAGCCCGCTCACATTTTCAAAATAGGCCTGGACCTCATACATATCCCCGGTAACCTTCTTGCCCTTACTCACCTGCGTAGTCATGTAGGCCAGGGCCAGAATCGCCGCAAACACGAAGATACCCACCTTGACCTCTATGCCTGCTTTTGCCGCCATAAGCACTCCAATAAATTTTTATGCCCGGACCAGCCGGCCAAACCGCAGTTGTCTCCGCTCTTCACTTCAATTCACCTGTATGGGCCCTCGGGCCTGACCATGGATGAACTGTCTGACCACCGGATCATCCCATTCGGTAATGGTCCGGGGCCCGCCTTCGGCGATTATCCGCCCCTCGTAAAGCATAAAGATATTGTCCGCGGTATCCATCGTGGCCTGGATGTCATGGCTGATGACCACGCATGTGGCCCGAAACTCCTCCTTGGTCCGCAGAATGAGCTCATTTATGGCCGCGGACATAACCGGATCCAGGCCGGAAGTGGGTTCGTCGAAAAGCACAATCTGCGGATCCAAAGCCAGAGCCCGGGCCAATCCGACCCGCTTGCGCATGCCCCCGGAAAGTTCGGCCGGCATCTTGTAGCCCATGCCCTTGAGTCCCACCGAGGCCAGTTTCTCCTCCACTTTTTCGGCTATTTCCTTCTTTTTCATGCCGGTGTGTTCTTTCAAGGGAAAGGCCACGTTTTCAAAGACTGTCAAAGAGTCGAAAAGGGCGGCTTCCTGGAAAAGCATGCCAAAACCCCGCCGGATATCAGCCAATTCGAGCTCCCCCAGGGGGACTATATCCCGGCCGTGGACCAGCACCTGTCCAAAGTCCGGCTTTAAAAGCCCGATAATGTGCTTTAACAGCACGCTCTTGCCGCCACCGCTGCGGCCGATGATCACATTGACCCGGTCCCGGGGCAAGGCAATATCCACTCCCTTAAGCACCTCCTGGGACCCGAAGGACTTGCGCACCCCCTTGAGCTCTATGGCTGCACCATTTTTGCTTTCCGCCATCTTTTATCGCCTGCCTGCCAAATTGTCAGAACATGAGCGCGGTCATCACGTAGTCGCTCATAAGGATCAAAACCGAAGACAAAACCACTGCCTGAGTGGTGGATTTCCCCACGCCTTCCGCACCTCCGGTGGTATAAAAACCCTTGTAACAGCCGACCAGGGTAAGCAAAAGCCCAAATACAGCCGCCTTGGTCAGTCCGTTATAGATATCGGTCATCTCCACGAACTCATATATCTTGTTCATAAACATGGAGCTGTTAATACCCAACAGTTTTACCCCGACCAGATAACCGCCGAGCACGCCGATAAAATCGCTTACCACCGTAAGCAGGGGCAGGACCACTATTCCGGCCAGGATGCGGGGGACCACCAAGTACTGCACCGGACTGATGGCCATCACCGTGAGCGCGTCTACCTGCTCGGTGACCCGCATGGTCCCCAGCTCCGCAGCAATGGAAGATCCGGCCCGGCCGGTGACCATGAGCGCGGTTATCACCGGACCCAGCTCCCGGGTCATGGACAGGGCCACCGTGGCCCCGACCAGGCTTTCCGCGGAGAACATGCTGAAGGCGTAATAGGTCTGCAGGGCCAGAACCATGCCGGTAAAAAGCCCGGTCAGGGAGACAACGAACAGGGAGTGTACGCCGATGAACTCCATCTGCCGCAAAAACAGCCGCCATCGGTAAGGGGGCCGCACCACCCAGTGGGCAGCGGACAAAAAAAGCAGGATAACCTGTCCGCCCTCCCGGATAAAATCTATGCTTGCCCTTCCCAGCCAGCCGAAAAAACCAGTCATTTACGCCCCGCTTCATTTCAGACAAATGTAGCCAACATTCCTACGCACAGCCCACGGCCTCCGTCAAGCACGGACGGTCCTTTCATTTAACGGTCAGGGTCAGGTAATTACCCGCCAAGGCCAAAAGGAGCAAACCAGGCTCAGCCAGTACCGGCCGGCGGAGAAAAGCCAATAATTGCCCAGGATAATCCGGTCCCCAATCCGACAAACCCGGCCAAAGACAGGGCCGGATTCAGATCCGGACTGGCGGCAGCAAGCCTTTTTTTGATGTAGGCGCCAAGCCTGGGGTTGGGCAAAAGGGTAAGCTCCTCCCGGGCGGAAGTCTTTTGGGGATCAAAAAAGCTGATATCAAATCCAACGACCCGGGGGGAAAAAGAATCTATCCTGCGGACCAAGTCGGCCATGACTGATCTGGACCAGGGCCAGCGGCCGATCTCCTCCAGGCTCTTTTCATCCACGGCCACCACAGCCACCTTTCCGGACACCGGTATCCGGCCCCTGGCCTTCAGACGCAGGTCATAGCTCTTTAGCTCCAGGATGCGTAAAAACTCCAGGGAGAGGAAATATCCCAGCCCCACGAGCAAGGTAACAACGGTTAGAGCGATAAGTATCGGCGCCGGGCGTTTCATCCGGTCCGGGATCATTTCTCCGCCGCCAGGCTGGCCCGAACCCGGAATTCACACTCGAACCAGTCCGCGGCAACAGGTCCGGAATCAGTTAACCTTGTCCGCTTAACCTCTTTTAAGAAATCAAGCAAAAAAAGTCTGAAGTCCGTGCCTCCGCCCATGTCCCGAATGTAATAGTCCTCAACCATGCCCTGTTCATCTGTTTTAAAAACCACTATGGCGTAACCCGGAGAGCCGGGGTGCATCTCCTCCCAGATTTCCATCACCCCGGCCTTATAGTTGCGCAGCCTGGCCTGAAGCTCGGGATCGTCCACACAGACGCGGTGTCCGGAGGAGCGCCCGGACCCATCGCTCAAGGCGGCCCGGCCGGCCAGCTCCGGTACGCCGGGGTCCTTGCCTTCTCCGCTTTCGCGGGCAATATCCCGACGCAATTTGTGCATCTCGCTCAATTCCAGAAAGAGGCGCTCGGTGCTGTCCTTTTCCGCGTGCCGCCTGGTCTGGTTCTCCCCGAGGGTCCAGCAGGCCGCGGCCGCAGAGAGCAAAAAGAAGTGGATGGCCAAGGACCCCAAAACCCCGAGCAGTAAAAGCCCTACTCCTGATCTGTCTTTCTTTTCTGGGGACCTGAGATCCATACCTGTCTCCATTTCGCTCTCCGGCAAAGATTTCTCCCGGCGGAGGAATCACTCCCGGCCGTTTCCCCTGGTCCACCAAGAGTAATCTGCCAGGGAAAACCACCAGTCGGAAGGATCAGTGTCCAGGATTTGTCGGGCTAGTCTGCGACCACTTTCCGTGCGCAGCCTTTTTCCCGCACAGTCCAGCCACTTGGCGGCAAAGGGATTGCCTGTCTCCAGCTGCTCCTTGAGCTCCAGGATAAAGTCCAGCTGATCCGCGTCCTGGGCCAGCCTGGACTCCAAAGATTCCGCTTTTTCCAGCTCGGTGAAAAAGCCCCGGACCTCTTCCTGTATCCCTGTTCCCGTCAGGGCGTCCTCCAAGGCCCGATTCTGATCCGAGGTATTGTACAGGCGGTTCACATAGTTAAAATCCCCGGTCCGGGCCTCGTGCATGTCGTGAAACAGACACATGACCACTACCTTGTATTTGTCCGCCCCGTTAAGCTCGGCCAGGACCAGGCCGATAACCGTGGTCCGATAGGAATGTTCGGCCACGTTTTCCCTGCCGCTGCCCAGGAATTGGTACCCGGTCCGCGGCGTCTTTTTGAGCATCCCGACCTCAAAGAAAAAATCCACCAGTCTCTTCCAGTCCGTATTCCCTGTGCTCATTTATAGATCAGGTCCTGTATTCCGCATTTATGGACACATATTCGTGAGTCAAATCCGAGGCCTTAAGGGCGTACTCTCCAGCCCCCCGGCCCAATTCCAGGCCGATATACACATCCGAGCCGCGCAGGAACCTGGCAAAAAGGGCATCTATATCCCCTTCGGCCGGGCAGCCATTTTCAAATATGCAATACCCTCCCAGAAAGACCCGGACCTGTCGGGGATCAAAATCCGCTCCGCTACGCCCCAGCGCAGCCACTATCCGTCCCCAATTGGGGTCATTTCCGTACAGGGCGGTCTTTACCAAGGGGGAATTGCCCACGGCCCGGGCTGCGGCTTCCGCCTGCCGACCATCCGCGGCACCGCTGACTTTGATATGCACCACCTTGGTCCCCCCTTCCGCATCCTGGACAATCTGATAGGAGAGTTCCTGACAGACCTGCAGAACCGCTTCCGCAAGCCGGTCTATATCCTGTTTTTCCGCTCTTGTACCGCCGGCCCCGTTGGCCAGGGCCAACACGCAGTCATTGGTGCTGGTGTCCCCGTCTACGCTGATGGCGTTAAAGCTTCTATCCACGGCCCGACCGAGGATCTCTTGCCACACTCCTGGCTCCACCTGGGCATCACACAGAATAAACCCAAGCATAGTGGCCATGTCCGGGCAGATCATGCCCGCCCCCTTGGCCAGCCCCAACACACGGACCCTGCCCGCGGACAGATCCGCGCCGGCCGCGGACAGCTTGGGGAATTTATCCGTAGTCGTTATCGCCCGGGCTGCCTGCTCCGGAGAGCACTTCCCCACACGGTCGGCCAGTCGGGGCAGGACCCTGTGCATACGCTCCATGGGCAGATGTTCGCCTATGACCCCGGTGGAGGCCGGAAGTATCTCCGCCTCCCGGATGCCGAGTTCTTCGGCCGCGATGCGCATACATTCCCGACAGGCGGCGATCCCCATGTCCCCGGTGCAGGCATTGGCCTGTCCGGAGTTCACGAGCACGGCCCGAACCGACCCTCCCCGAACAATGTCTTGGGCCACGAGCACCGGAGCGGCCTGGAACCGATTCCGGGTGAACACCCCGGCTGCAGCCGCCGGGGTGTCGCTTAGAATCAGGGTCAGATCGTCCCGTCCCTGGTAGCGCAATCCGCCAGCGTATGTCCCGAATCTATACCCCTTAGGTATTTCCAATACCACTTTCCCCTCCGTTTTCAACCGCAGCAAATCCTGGAGCTATCTGCCGCAGCATTTTTTATATTTCTTCCCGCTCCCGCACGGGCAGGGGTCGTTTCTGCCCACCTTGGGTGAACTTCGGCGCACCGTCTCCGGCTTGCTCCCGCCGGTTCCGTCCCCCCCTCCGGCATACTGCAGATTGGATTGCTCCTCGTGTTTAAACTCCTCCTCCCGGGGGGCGGCCTCTATGCGCAGGCGGCAAAGATCGCGCAGGGTGCTCTCCTTGATCCGGCCCAAAAGATCCTGAAAGAGCTCAAAGCCCTCCCGCTTGTACTCCTGCTTGGGGTCCTTCTGACCATATCCGCGTAGCCCGATGCCCTCCTTCAGGTGGTCCATATTTAAGAGGTGTTCCTTCCAGTTCTTGTCCAGGTTCTCCAGGAGGAAAAAGCGGACTATCTCGTGGTAATGATCCCCGGCATCAGCCTTGAGTTTGGCCAGTTTCCCCCGGATCCGCTTCCCGGCCTCTTCCCGGGATACAAGGTTTTCCTCTAGCTCCTTGCGCTCCAGATTGAACACCTGAAACAGCCTGGCTGCAACCATGTGTTTGCTTTCCTCGTCCACTCCCTCTTTCCCGGCCTCTTCCACCGGTGCGTATATATCCAGCAAGAGATCGTCTATAAACTCGTCCAGGAGCTCGACCAGGTCATCGGCCTGCATGATCTCCTTTCGCTGGGCATAAATGACCTCCCTTTGCTGGTTCATGACATCGTCGTATTCCAGGAGCTGCTTTCTTATCTCGAAATTATGGCCCTCCACCCGGCGCTGAGCGTTTTCTATGGCCCTGGAGATCATCTTGTTCTCAATGGACTGGCCTTCTTCCATGCCTATTTTGTCCATGAGCCCGGAAATGCGCTCCGAGCCGAAAAGGCGCAGCAGGTCGTCGTCCAGAGCCAGATAGAAGCGCGAGGAGCCGGGATCGCCCTGGCGTCCGGAGCGGCCGCGTAATTGGTTGTCTATGCGCCGGCTTTCATGCCGCTCCGTGCCCAGGATGTGCAGTCCGCCGAGTTCGCGCACACCTTCGCCGAGTACGATATCCGTACCCCGACCGGCCATGTTGGTGGCGATGGTCACCCGGCCTCTTTCCCCGGCCTCGGCCACTATCTGGGCCTCTTTTTCGTGGTGTTTGGCGTTCAAGACCTCGTGCGGGACCCGCATTTTATTGAGCTTATTGGACAAGAGTTCAGATTTTTCAATAGAGGTCGTGCCCACCAGGACCGGCTGGCCTTTTTGGTAGAGTTCCTGCAGATCCTCGGCTATGGCCTTGAATTTTTCCTCCTGAGTTTGGTAAACCACATCCGGAAAATCCTGGCGGATCATGGGTTCGTGGGTGGGAATGACCGCCACGTCCAGGTTGTATATCTGCTTGAATTCCACGGCCTCGGTGTCCGCGGTCCCGGTCATACCGGCCAGCTTGTCATACATGCGGAAATAATTCTGGAAAGTGATCGAAGCCAAGGTCTGGTTCTCGGATTCCACCTTGACGTTTTCCTTGGCCTCCAGGGCCTGGTGCAGGCCTTCGCTGAAACGGCGGCCGGGCATGAGACGCCCGGTGAACTCATCCACAATAATCACCTGTCCGTCCTTGACAATATAGTCTTTGTCCCTGGTGAACAGGTAATGCGCCTTGAGTGCCTGCAGGATATGGTGCTGATAGGTAATGTTTTTGGGATCGAACAGGTTGTCGATCTGCAGGATATCCTCGCACTTCTGGACCCCTTCATCGGTCAGGGCCACGCTCTTGGCCTTCTCGTCAATGGTGAAGTCCTGGTCCCTTTGCAATCTGGGGACTATACGGTCAATCTGGGAATACATGGAGGTATTCTCGTCCGAGGGGCCGGAGATAATGAGCGGGGTCCGGGCCTCGTCAATCAGAATAGAGTCCACCTCGTCCACTATCGCGTAATGAAGCTCTCTTTGGGCCAGCTGATCGGCATAGAACTTCATATTATCCCGCAGGTAGTCGAAGCCGAATTCATTGTTGGTCCCGTAGGTCACATCAGCCGCATAGGCCTCCCTGCGCTGCTCGTCGTTCAGTTCGTTAGTGATCACTCCGACACTGAGACCCAAAAAATTGTATATCCTGCCCATCCATTCTGCGTCGCGCCGGGCCAGGTAGTCGTTCACAGTGACTACGTGTACGCCCTTTCCGGTCAGGGCGTTTAGGACTACCGGCATGGTCGCGGCCAGAGTCTTACCCTCGCCGGTCTTCATTTCCGCGATCATCCCCTTGTGCAGGACAAGCCCCCCGATTATCTGTTCGTCAAAATGACGCAGGCCCAGGGTGCGCTTGGAGGCTTCCCGGACCAGGGCAAATACGTCGGGCAAAAGCCCGTCCAGATCCCTCCCGGATTCCGCCTCCCTCCGCCAGGAGTTTATCCTCTCCCGCATCTCCTGGTCACTCAACCCCTCCATCTGCGGTTCAAGGGAATTTACCGCCTCCAGGACGGGCTGAAGCCTTTTGAGAAAGCGTTCGTTTTTGGTCCCAAAGACCTTTTTTACTACATAAGATATCATTAAGGCCCCTTTTTCTCGTGTTTGAAATCGGTTCTATCCTGAAAAATGATCGGAGCAAAGTGTATTTCTGTTCTGCGGCTTAGGCAACACCGGCCCCTCTTGTCAAATCCGGGCTCTGCGGATATCTTCTGGATCACGCTTTGTGCCGGCAATGGCCGGCCGTGCTGAACAAAGAGGAACGCATGCGCTACATATTGAAACACGCCTTCAGCCAGGCAACCACCGGCCACTTCAGCGTGGAGCCGGAGCAGGAGCTGCCCCTGGAGACCTGCCTGGAACACTTGGCCCGCTTTCCTTTGGATCTCTTCCTGCACCGCCATATCCTGGACAGGCTGGAAAATACAGAAACAAAGGACCTGGAACACCTAGCCGAAAACTACGGCCCAAAGCTTTTATCCTGCCTGGCAGCCGAGACCGGGAGAAAAGATGCCTTCGGGTTCTCCCCGGAAGAGGTACGCGGTTTATCCCCCCTCGGAGAGCTGGACGTCCCGGCTGAGCCCGCCTGGTGGATAAGGTCCATGCAGGCTAATGTCACCGGGTTGAGCCCTTTGCCCGCCTTCGGGGAACTTCCCCCTGCGGCGGCCGGGAAGGACCCGGCCCAAACAGCCCTTTTTGATCTGCACCTGCCGGGACCGGGTACGGGACGGACCGAACTCCCCCCGAGCCGGGAAGTGGCTGAGACCGCCGCTTTCAGGCTGCAGGGCCTGGGTGTGCTCTGCGGGCAGGAGATGCGCCATACGAATTCTCCGGCCCCGGTCGGACTGGTCCGCAACTGGTTCTTTCAGCGCCAGACCCAGAGCAATGGGCTTAATTTCTCCCTGCACGGGACCCAGACCAGCTACGGCCGGGGCCCGGATCTGGATTCGGCCCGGGCCGGCCTTCTTATGGAGATCGTGGAACGTTTCTGCGCCTTCGCCACTGTGCGTGGGGACCGGATCCCGGATCTGTCCGGCGCCAACCGGATCACCCGAGCCAAGTATTCCGAGATCACAAAAGACTTCCACTGCCTGAATCCGAAAGAACTGCTGCCGGACTACCCGTACCAAGACGAGGAACTGGCCTGGATGCCCGCCGAGGAACTGACCTTCAAGGGGGCCCGAGAGATTCTTGTCCCCGTGCAGATCGTATTTTTGTTTTCCAATCTGGGGGAGAAGTCCCTTTTTGCCGCCCCTTCTTCCACCGGTCTGGCCGCGGGCACCAACATAAAGCAGGCCAGACTCGGCGCCCTGATGGAGGTTCTGGAACGCGACGCCCTGGGCCTGGGTCTTTTCCAGCCGGAAAACTGCTTTAGGCTGCAAGAAGACGGGTCCCCATGGGGCAGGATGCTCGCAGCAGCTATCCCCGAAAATACGGACGTAATCTTCCAAGATATCACCCCTGATCTGGGAATCCCGTGCTACAAGGCGCTCGTCCGGGACGGGCAAGGAGACATCCATTTCGGGAGCGGCGCAGCTCTGGACTCCGGCCGGGCCCTGTGGAACGCCCTGACCGAGATCCCCCTGCCTCCGGGGCTCACTCCCGCCCCGGTCCTCACAGCCCCCCTGGAAGAGACCGGCGTCCAAGATCTCCCGGATTATTCGAGCGGGGAAATAAGCCGGGATCTGGAAACCGTCTGTTCTTTGCTTATTGCAAACGGATACCGGCCGATTTTTGCCCATCTTACCCGACGCGACCTGGGCTTCCCGGTTGTCCGGGCCATTGTCCCCGGCCTGGAGCCGTCAGTGGATTTTGACCGCTACCGCCGCCTGACCCCCAGGCTGAAACAGGCCTGGGAAAAAACGGAGGAGCGGAAGCTCAATAGGAAACCACCGGGTTCATGATCCCGGTGGGGTCAAACACTTTTTTTATCCCTCGCATGATCTCGAGCTGCAGGGAGTCCAGCTGCCAGGGCAGATAGTCTCTTTTCCCCTGGCCTATGCCGTGTTCTCCGGAAATGGTCCCCCCGAGAGCCAGAACCCGGTGCAGGATTTCCTCCCGGGCCTGTTTCGCCCGCTGGCACTCGCCCGGATCCTTTGCCGAATACATGATATTGGTGTGCATGTTCCCGTCCCCGGCATGACCGAAGACCAAAACGGGCAGATCCATTTGCCCGGATATCTCTGAGGCTGCCCGGACATAGGCCGGGACCCTGCTCCGGGGCACGGCCACATCCTCGCTTATCTTGTCCGGCTTTAGCCGGTATGAGGCCTGACTTATAAGCCGCCGCGGCTCCCAGAGATCGTCTTCCCCCTCCGGGCCGGCTATCCGGATCACGGCAAATTCCAGGGCCTTTTCCACCTCGCGGAGATCGGCCCGCACCCCGGGCTGATTACCGTCCAGCCGCAAAAGCAGGGCCGTACCGCTGTCCCGGGGCAGATCCACGCCCGGCACTTGGCGCAGACATTCCAAAACAGCTTCGGGCATAATCTCCATGGCCACCGGGAGCACTCCGCGGGAAAGCACCGCATCCACGCCCTGCAAGGCCTTTTCCAGGGAAGAAAACGAAGCAAAAACCGAAGAGGTATAAAGTGGCCGGGGGAGTAACTTGAGCCAGATCCGGGTGAGTACGCCCAGCCCCCCTTCGGAACCGACAAACAATCCGGTTAGATCCAGCCCGGTTACATCCTTGTGACAGCTCCCGCCGGTGCGCAGGACACGGCCCCCGGGCAGGACCGCCTCCACTCCCAGGACATAGTCCCGAGTCACCCCGTATTTGACCGCCCGCATCCCGCCGGCATTGGTGGCTACATTCCCCCCGATCGTGGAAAAACGCACACTGGCCGGATCCGGGGGGTAGAAAAGTCCTTCCCGTTCCAGCCGGGCCTGCAGCTCCCCGGTGACCACCCCGGGTTCCACGCAGGCCACACAGTCCGCGCGGTTTATCTCCAGGATACGATCCATCTCCAGGCAGGAAAGAACCAGTCCGCCGCCTTCCGGGACACAGGCCCCGACCATGTTCGTGCCCCGGGCGCGGGGATGGACGGGCAGTCCCTCCTCCCGGGCAAAGGCCATTATCCGGCTTATCTGCTGCACATTTTCCGGTCTGAGCACTGCGGCCGCAATCCCTCTTTTCCGGCCGGCATCCACACCGTAAACAGCTGTCTTTTCCGGGTCCAAAACCACCTTGTCCCGGGGAAGGAGGGATAAAAGGGCCTTTTTCTGCCTTCGGGTCAAAGAGATCAGCGAGCCGGCAGTCATCTTCAGGGACCTGCGGTTAAGTATTTTTCATGGCCCGGGCCATATCCAGGTTCATGGCCCGGCGCTTGAGTTCCTCGCGCCGGTCGTGCACTTTCTTGCCCCGGGCCAGGGCCAGCTCCACCTTGACCCTACCCCGGGAGAAATACACGCTAAGCGGGACAATGGTCAGACCCTTCTGGTCCACCTTGCCCATCCAATTGTGGATTTCGCGTTTGTGCATGAGCAGCTTGCGGTCCCGGTCCGGCTCGTGCTGGGCGTATCCGGCGTTCTCATATCCGCCTATGTGCACACCCGTGAGATAGGCCTCCCCGGTCCGGAAACGCACATGGGCATCCTGGAAACTAAGCCGGCCGGCACGCAGGGACTTGACCTCGGAGCCGGTCAAAGAGATCCCGGCCTCCAGGCGCTCCAAAAACTCATATTCGTGGCGGGCGCGCTTGTTCTTACCAATGATTTTTACCGGAATTTTGTCCGGACTGTTGGCACTCATGCTCAGGCCTCCACCAGGGAAGAATAGAACATGACCTCTTCCGGAAAACGGTTCAAAACCAACTCCCGGACCAGCCTGTTGCTCTCGGCCACCGTGGCGTTGCGTACCACCTGGCGCAAAAGCGGCTTGCACTCCTCCATGGTGGTCTGGCGCAAAAGACGCTTTATCCCGGGTATGGCCTGCGGGGTGAGGCTCAGAGAATCTATCTGCATCCCGAGGAGAATGGGAATACAAAACGGATCCGAGGCCAGCTCTCCGCACAGGCTGACGTCAATTCCGGCCTCGTGTCCGGCGTCTACCACATGCTTTATGCTCCGCAGAATAGCCGGATGCAGGGGTTGATATAGGTAGGAGACATGTTTGTTGGTGCGGTCGATACCCAGGGAGTATTGGATGAGGTCATTGGTCCCGATGCTGAAAAAATCAACCTCCCGGGCTAGGATGTCCGCTATGAGCACCGCCCCGGGGAGTTCGATCATGATCCCCACGGACATCTCCGGATCGAAATTCTTGCCCTCGCTTTTGAGTTCCGCGCGCACTTGATTGTAAATATCCTTGACCTCTTTAAGCTCCTGCAGTCCGGAGATCATGGGAAACATAATGGACACATTGCCCACCACGCTGGCTCGGAGTATGGCCCGAAGCTGGGTGCGGAAGATATGGGGATACTTCTGACAGAAACGAATGGCCCGAAGCCCCATGGCCGGATTGGCCTCCTCAATAGGTTGAACAAAGGAGGCGATCTTGTCCGAGCCGAGATCTAGGGTACGGATAATCACGTTATTTGGATAGATAATCGAGGCCAAATCGCGGTATTCCTCGAAAAGCTCATCCTCGCCGGGGAGGCGGTCCCGATTCAGATAGCTGTATTCGGTGCGGTACAAGCCGATGCCTTCACCGCCGTGGTCAATAACCGCGGCCACTTCCTCAAAAAGCTCTATATTGGCCATGACCTTGACCTGATAGCCATCCCTGGTCTCCGCCGGCAGATGGCAGCAGCGGCTGATAGTCCCCTGGTAGGCCTCGAACTGGTATTTCAGTTCCGAATAATGGGCCAGCTCCTTTTCATCCGGGGCGATTATAATCTGGCCATGCAGGCCGTCCAGGATGATGATCTCTCCGTCCAGGATATATTCCTCCAGACCCTCAACCGCCACCACCGCCGGAATCTGCAGGGAGCGGGCCATGATTCCGGCATGAGAGGTCTTGCCTCCCAGGGTGGTGGCAAAGGCCATTATCTTGTCCACCTCCAGCTCTATGGTGTCCGCAGGAGACAGATCGTGGGCCAAAAGGATTACCCGGCTGGAGATGGCGGATATAGATTCCTTGCCGCCGGAGAGCCTGTTTTGCACCCTGAAGGCCACCAGATCCACGTCTTGGATACGCTGGCGGATATACTCGTCATCAATCGATTCAAAGGCCCGGCGGATATCATGGACCGCCTTTTCCAGGGCCCACTCGGCATTGATTTTCTTCTCCCGAATATATTTTTCCGCCGAGCTGACCAGCTTGTTATCCTTGAGGATCATCAGGTGGGAATCCAGAATGGCGGCGTGTTCCCGTAAGTCCTTGGGGACCTTTGCGCGTACCGCGTTCAGATCCTCGACAGCAGCAGCCACAGCCCGGGAAAGGCGGGAAAACTCGTGGTCCACCTCCTCCTCGGGTACGCTCAACCGGGGAACGGCAGCGCCAATGCCCCTGTTCAAAAAAAAGGCCTTGCCGATTGCCATGCCGTTGGAAACCGGAATACCGGAGAGCACCTTTCTGGCCATTACCTATCCTCTTCGAGCCGGCTTTCCAGCAAGCCGCTCAAATGCGTTACCGCCTTTTTTGCATCCGCTCCCGCGGCCACGATCTGCAGTTTTGCTCCCCCGGAGGCGGCCAGTGTGAGCACATCCAGGATGCTCTTGGCATCCACTTCCCTGCCATCAAGTCCCAGCCTTATCTCAGACTTGAATTTCTGCGCCTCCTGGGCCAGCCTGGCTGCGGGCCGGGCATGCAGCCCCCATTTGCTGCGCAGCACCACCTCTCGGGTTACACTTTCTTCCTCCATTATCCAACCCGGAACATCCCTGATTTTTTTGTTTACCAATTCTGATTCACGCTTTACACGGCTGCAACATCATACCTGCTTAGAGATCAAAAAGAATATATAATCAGCACCAAAACAAAGGCAAATGCCAGGACGATCTCCCGCAGGACCGGGACCCGGAACACGGCATAGCAATAGCAGGCCACGGCCGTAAAAAAGACAAAAAAACCTGCGGGATCGGCATACCCGGGCCAGAGCATAAGGGCAATCCCCAGCATCAAGGCCGCGTTGAACAGCTTGATGCCCGCGCCCCAGTTTATCAGATTCCAGCTTTTGAGGCGGGTCAAAAAAGCCACACCCCTGGTCACTCCCATGTAAAACACATACATCTTGAAAATCTGCAGACAGACAAAGGCCAATACAGTGGTCCCCAGAGCGGCGGCATGCATTCCGGCCAGGAGCATAAGCATTGTCCCCAAGGCCCAGGTGACCAACAGGCTACCCCCGAAAAACGAATCCCCGATCGCGGACAGGGTGTAGACCACAGTGGACTTGACCTTGCTGATCATGCCCTCGGGCAAAAGGTTCCGGGCCGCCTTGCTCTCCAAATGGATAAATATCCCCACCAGCAACGGATTCCAGAACGGGTGCGAATTATACAGCCGAGCATGTCTACGGCGGGCCCGCTGCAGATTTTTTCCCTCCGGGTATATCCGTCTGAGCGCGGGATCCAAGGCATAGATCAGCCCAATATTCTGCAGTCCCCTGGTATTGAAGGCGCTGCCCATGAGATAGGAGCGCAGATAGCACTTAAGCAGGGTTTTTACGTCCATAAGCCCCAATAAATTATGCTTCCTTGACTCCACCCGGGAATTTTTAAGTCCAAGCTGATAACCGGTGACCATCTCCGCCGGAACCCGTCTGTTATTTTGCCCCGGCGGGCAAAAACCGCAGTCCCAAATTTGACCGGTGCAAAAGCCCTAAGAAAAATCCCTTTCGTGCAAAAGGCGATACAGCTCCTTGCCGGTCCAACCCTGGATCCGCCCAGCTGCCTCCCGGGCTGCCTGCTTGGGTTTAAGGCCCCTGGCCAGTTCCTGCTCCAATACCTCCCTGGCCTCCAGGTTACCGGTTCGCTCCCTTTGCAACGGCGGACCGAGAACCACCGTAACCTCCCCCCTGAGATCGGCCACAGGCTCTATGTCGGCCAGATTACCACGAATGACTTCCTCGTATTTCTTGGTCAGCTCCCGACACACCGAATATTCCCTGTCGCCCAAAACTTCCCGGGCGATGGTCAGGGTCCGGGCCAGCCTGTTCTTGCGCTCGAAAAAGACCAAAGTGGCCTGCACCGGGTTCCATTTCTCGAATATTTCGGTCACTTCCCCGGCCCGTCGGGACAAAAAACCCAAAAAGACAAACGGGACAGTCGGGAGCCCGGAGATGCTCAGGGCGGCAACCGGAGCGCTCGGACCGGGGACAGTGGAAACCGGGATCCCGTTTTCCCGACAGGCGCGCACCAAACGGTATCCTGGATCGGAAACCACTGGTGTGCCTGCATCCGAGATCAAAGCCGCTTCCTGCCCGGAACGCAAAAGCTCCAGGACCTGCTTGAGCCTCTGCTCTTCGTTGTGCTCAAAAAAACTGATCATCCACGGTGGATCCACCCGGACCGCGGCCAGAAACCTGCCGGCCCGTCTGGTATCTTCAGCCAGGATCAGGGAGCAGGCCCGGAGCACCTCTATGGCCCGGGGGGGAAAATCACCAAGGTTGCCAAGAGGAGTGGCCACCACCCAAAGCCTCCCCGAAATCAATGACATTTGACACGTGCTCCAGATTTACGTGGTTTTCCCTGATTTCCAGGGCGACCAGGTCAAAACGGCAGCTTTTGGACCATAGATTGTTCCGGCTCAGATATTGGCTGGCCGCCCTGACCAGTCTGGATTTCTGGCCGGCAGGAAGGGACTCCCCGGCCCGGCCCATACTGCTCTTGGTCCGGGTTTTGACCTCCACGAAAACCAGATCCGAACCGTGGGAACAGACCAAGTCCAGCTCCCCGCTTGTGCACCGCCAATTGCGCTCCAGGACCCGGTAGCCCTGCTCGCGCATGAAATCCGCGGCCACATCCTCTCCCTTTGATCCCAGATTCAGAGTCCGGGTAGCCGGTTTATCCTTTCCCTGCGTGTCGCACACAGCACACCCTTAAAGCTTGTCCGATGAATCGGGCTGGGACCTTTGCATTTGAGTACCTCCCGGTGCTCCCTGGTCCCATAGCCTTTGTGCGCGGCAAAGCCGTATCCGGGATAGCGCCTGTCCATGGCCTGCATGAGGCGGTCGCGGAAGACCTTGGCCAAAACAGAAGCAGCCGAGATACAAGGCTCGCTCAAATCCCCGCCCACAATAGTCTGTTGTTTCAAGTCTATGGGAATTCTCTGATTGCCGTCAACAAGAACCATGTCCGGAACGGTGTTCAACTTGTTCACGGCCCGGCGCATGGCCAGGAGGGAGGCCTGCAGGATGTTTAGACGATCTATCTCCCGGGGCCAGGACAGGCCCACGGCCCAAGCGGTCGACCGGGCCCGGATCAGGGGTGTCAACTCCTGACGCCTCCTGGGGGATAGTTTTTTGGAATCTGTCAGCTGCGGGAGACAGAACCTGGGAGGGAGGACCACAGCAGCGGCCACCACCGGACCGGCCAGACATCCGCGGCCAGCTTCATCCACGCCGGCCACGGAAGGGGGTCGAAGCCCGGCCGGGTCATTGCCATTGTCCACGGCAGATCCGGGAGCGGTCTAGTTCCACTGATTCTTGCTCTTGATCCGGGCCGCCTTGCCCTTGAGTTTGCGCAGATAGTAAATACGACCCTGGCGGACCCGGCCCTCGGTGAGGACCTCTATGCGCTCAATGGCCGGGGAATGCAGGGGAAAGACGCGCTCCACTCCGATGCCGTCCGAGATCTTACGAACCACAAAAGAGGCATTGGCACCGCCGCGGTTGACGCGGATGACAACTCCCTTGAATACCTGTATCCTTTCCTTTTCCCCTTCAATAATCCGGACGTGGACGTTAAGCGTGTCTCCGGCCTTGAATGAGGGGATGTCCATGCGCATCTGACGTTTTTCGATCTTTTCCAGGGCATTCATGACTGTATATTCTCCTTGAATTATTTAAGTATGGGCTTACATTCCGGGACCAAAGCCCCGGCAGCCCGGCTCAATAAAAATCTCCGATTATCCGGTCCAAAATTATGGAGGCCGCGGAGCGGACAGACATATGATTATATCCGGCCGCAGGACGAAGCGGCCGCAACACCTCGTCGCAGAGGGCCATTGCCGAAGGGGCCAAGCCGTGTCCGGTACCCAGAACTAGCAAGACCGGCCTGTCTTCCAGCCTCACCCGCAACTCGGGCGGGGTAAGAGCAGAATCGCTCATCCTGGCGGTAGTCCCTACAACCGCGGGCTGCATCCCGGTCAGATCCACAACCCGCGCTTTCGCCGCCTCAAGACTGTCCACCACTTCGATGCCGGACAGGGCTTCGGACCGGTCCGGATTCCCGACACCGCCCGGACCGCTTACCCAGTAGTCAAGCAACCTGCGGGCCAGCGCCTGCTGGTCCCGGACCGGGGTGCATAAAAAATAACGACCCAGACCGTAGGTACGGGAAACGCGTCCAATATCGTGTATATCCAGATTTGTCAAAGAGGTGGTTCCGGGTTGGGCAAATTTGTTCAGCACCGGATGGTGGATCAGGGCCAGATAAAGATTCCTGGCTGCTGTTCTGGTATAGAGCTTTTTCAGCTTTTGGACGTCCGCTCCAGTCAACCGGGCCCGGTCCAGAAGGTCCGGACGGCGGTTCAGGGTGTTTTGCAGAGATTTTTCCTTCCTCCATTCTGCCACCCGGCCGTGGTCACCGGATAAAAGCACCTCCGGGACCCTGCGGCCGGCAAACTCCTCCGGGCGGGTATAATGCGGATATTCCAGTAGTCCGGAGGCAAAACTCTCTTCCCCGGCGGACTCGGGGCGGCCCATAAACCCCGGGATGCGGCGGGCCACGGATTCTATCAGGCACAGGGCCGCGGCTTCCCCGCCGTTTAAGACAAAATCTCCGACCGAGACCGGCTCCAGATCGAATTTTTCCCGCACCCGCTCATCTATGCCTTCATAGCGGCCACAAATCAAAACCAAGCCGGACTCTGCCGCCAGGTCCTCCACCAGGTCCTGATCCAAAGGCCTGCCTTTCGGGGTCATGAGCAGTTTTCTACCCTTGGGCGGCAGGGCGGAAAGGGCCCCGTCCAAAGGTCCGGGCAGCATGACCATGCCCGGCCCTCCGCCATAAGGCCGGTCGTCTACGCTTCTATGCTTATCCGCGGCAAAGTCCCTGGGATTTAAAAAAGAAAAGTCCACAAGGCCCTGCTTTCTGGCCCTGGACATGAGCCCGCAGGACAGAGGAGAGGAAAAAAACTCCGGGAATATGGTCACCAGGGTGATTGAAATCGGCATTGCGGCCTGCGGCTGGTTGCAGTTGTTGTTTTTGATCGCGCCACTGCTCCGCATTCTGCGTCCGGCACGGAAAAAAGGACCAGGTCAGGAATAAATTTCCAGTAACCCCGGCGGTGGCACTATCTCTATACAAAAATTGCGGCGGTCGATGTGTTTTATGAATCTGGGCCGGGCCGGGAAAAGGATCTCCGAGCCGTCTTCGCTTATAATGGACCAGACCACTCCCGCGCCGGTTTCCCACGCCCTGGAGAGCTCTCCCAGGTAGCCCTCATCTTGCGCATATATCCTGTAGCCGGTCAAGACAAGCAGCCCGCAATCGTCCCGACCCGGGTCGACATCCTTTTCCCGGGCCAGAACATCAGCCTCACGCCATTTCTCCGCCTGATCCCGGCCGGTTATACCCTCCAGGGCAAAAATCAACCCCTTGGGCGAGGGGCGCAAGGAGAGCAGCCGAAAGGGTCGCGGGTTCATTTTCGACCCCTGCAGGTATACCCTGTCCACCCCCTCAAGCAAAACAGGGGAGCCGGGGGCCGCATAGACCCTCAACTCCCCTTTCAGACCGTGTGGTTTGGCTACCTTGCCCAGATGCACAAGGTCCTTGGCCATTTCAATATGCCTTGGCTATTCCAGTATCTCCAGAACAGCCCTTTTCTGAGCCTTGGTTGAGGCCGCGCCCAATATAGTGCGCATGGCCCGAGCGGTTCGACCCTGTTTGCCTATGACCTTGCCCAGATCCTCCTTGGCCACCTTCAGTTCTATCACCGATGTCTGCTCCCCCTCCAATTCGGACACAGTAACCTCGTCTGGCTTGTCCACCAGCGACTTCGCAATGTACTCGATCAGCTCCTTCAACATAAGCACCTCCGCGTTGAATCGATTCGCTATATGTACCGCATCTAGCACGGATTATGGACGATTAAAACATCGGCACAGCGGTCCGGAGCAAAAAACCTACATACCGGCTTTCTGCAAAAGAGAGCGGACGGTGTTTGAGGGTCTGGCCCCCTTATCGAGCCATTTGCGGGCCTTTTCAGTATCCACGCTGACTTCGGGCGGCTCGGTCATGGGGTTGTAATATCCGAGATATTCCAGGGCCCGGCCGTCCCGTCTCTTTCTGCTGTCCAGAGCCACTATACGGTAAAAAGGTCTTTTCTTGGACCCCATGCGGGTCAGTCTCAATTTCATTGCCATATCAATTCTTCTCCTGAATAACAGTTGGTTGCCCGTGCCCTGGAGAGGCAGATGCGGACAGGAATTATTAAACCAATATTCATTAACCCTGTTTTTGTCCAGAAGCCAACGGCTGGTATTCCTGGACTATTTCTTCTTCTTTTTTTTGCCCCTGCTTTTCTGTTTGACCTTTTTCCTCTGCTGGCGCAACTTCTTTTGTGAACCGGCAGAGACCTTTCCCCCGCCTCCTCCAGCGGACTGCTGGGCCACCATACCCTTCATCATCTTCTGCATCTGCTCAAAATTTTTCAGGAGCTGATTCACTTCCTGGACGGTGGTCCCGCTTCCGGCAGAGATGCGCTGCTTGCGGCCAGCATTGATGATCTTCGGTTCGCGGCGCTCATGCTTGGTCATGGAATTAATGATCGCCTCCACCCTGGACAATTCCTTCTCCGGCATCTGCACATTCTTGAGCTGATCCTTCATCTTGCCCAGGCCGGGGACCATTTTCAAAATTCCCTCCAGGGAGCCCAACTTTTTCAAACGCCGCATCTGGGTCCGGAAATCCTCAAGATCAAACTGGGATTTTTTGAGTTTTTTCTCCAGGTCCTCGGCTTCTTTTTCGTCAATACTGGATTGGGCCTTCTCGATAAGGGTGAGCATATCGCCCATACCCAGAATGCGTGAGGCTACTCGATCCGGATGAAAAACCTCCAGGTCACTCAGTTTCTCACCGGTACCTATGAACTTGATCGGCTTGCCGGTGATGTGTTTGATGGACAAAGCGGCTCCACCCCGGGCATCGCCCTCCATCTTGGTCAACACCACGCCGGTTATATCCAGGAGCTCGTCAAAGCGCTCAGCCACATTCACCGCATCCTGACCGGTCATGGCATCGGCGACAAAAAGGACCTCCTGTGGGGTGCACTCGGCCTTGATATTGGTCAGCTCCTGCATCAGGACCTCATCAATATGCAGGCGGCCAGCGGTATCCAAAAGGACCACGTCATAGGTCTGGTTTTTGGCCTCGGCCACCGCGTCCTGGCAGATGTTCACCGGATTCATGTCCGCAGAGGAAGGGAAAACCGGGATGTCCAGCTGCCCGCCCAGGCTGGTCAGCTGATCTATGGCGGCTGGCCGGTATACGTCGGCCGGAACTAGATAGGAAGACATATTCATTTCTCGGCGCAGATGCAGGGCCAGCTTGGCCGCGGTAGTGGTCTTGCCCGATCCCTGCAGACCAACCAGCATTATGACCGCCGGCGGTTTGGCCCGCAGATTGAGACCCCGGCTCTCTCCGCCCAGAAGCTCAACCAACTCCTCGTTGACAATCTTGACTACCTGCTGCCCCGGAGTGAGGCTCTTAAGCACGTCCTGTCCCAGGGCGCGCTCCTTTATACGTTCGGTAAACTCCTTTACCACCCGATAATTGACGTCCGCCTCCAAAAGGGCCAGACGGACCTCGCGCAGGCCGGCCCGGATATTGTCCTCATCCAGACGGCCGTGGCCTTTCAGGTTTTTGAATACCGAATTTAATCGATCTGATAGATTGTCGAACATGGCTCCCCTCAAAAAAAGAATTTGACTGAATAACTCAGGCCAACCCGCAAGTCAAGGACAGAAAGCCGCGGTCAGGCGCCGGGGCCGCTAACTCTCCCTTCCGGGTTTCGTGCCTCCGGCTGCGGACAATGCCGATATCAATCCCGCCTCAGGCTCCCGGCTGCCCGAATTACCGCCTGCTCGCTCCCGGAAATAACCTTGTCCGGGACACAAAAGGCAAACCGCACATACCCGGGAAAACCGAATCCAGAACCAGGCACAGCCAAAACGTTTTGATCCATGAGCGCATCTATAAGATCCTGATCATCTCCGGTGGGGGAACGAACAAAGAAGTAGAAACCGCCTTCTGGCCGGGGATACTCAAGACCGGCGGAGTCCAGTATACGGGAGAGCATCTCCCTGCGCCGGGCGTAGACCCTGGTATCCACAGAGCTTTCCAAAGAGTGGAGCAGGATCTTCTGGCCGAGCACCGGGGCGTTTACAAAACCGAGGATGCGGTTGGCCAAAACCATCCCCCCGACCAATTCACCGCCCCCGGGCATCTCTGGGCTGACGGCCGCATATCCGATCCTCTCCCCGGCCAGTCCCAGACTCTTGGAAAACGAATTGACCACTATGCTATAGGGATAACGACCCAGAAGGGAAGGTACCTTTCTGCCGTCATAACTGAGAAAGCGATACGGTTCGTCCGAGACCAAAAAAACCGGGCGGCCGCTTTTTTCGCTCTTGGCGGCCAGGACCCCGGCCAATGCATCGAGCTCTTCTTCGGTATAGATACGGCCGGTGGGGTTATTCGGGGAATTTAGCAGCACCGCCCGGGTCTTCTCCCCGATGCTTGCCTCCAGGGCGTTGATGTCCAGACGGAAGTCCGGCTCCAATGCAGGGACCGGGACCAGAGTGCCCCCGTGGTTCTGAGCGTAAAATCCGTATTCCACAAAATAGGGTGCGGGACAGACCACTTCCTCTCCGGGCTCTAAAACCGCGCGCAGAAAGACGTTCAGGGCCCCGGCCGCACCGCAGGTCAAAAGGAGGTTGTCTGCTGGGACCGGAATCGCTTCCTCGCGGCTGATCTTTTCCGCCAGGGCCCGGCGAAGATCCGGGAACCCGGCGTTGGGCATATACCCAAAGCCCAGAGGCTTTCCTGCAGCGGCTGCGCTTTTCTGCAGGGCGTGCCCCACGCTTTCCGGCGGGGGGACATCCGGATTGCCCAGACTGAAATCAAAGACATTGTCCGGGCCGTATTTTTCCTTGAGTTCCTGACCGGCTTCAAACATGCGTCGAATCCATGATGACTTCTCAATATATCCGGCCACCTGTGCAGACAAAAGGCCCATAGTTCCTCCCTGAGCTGTGGTTTACTGAAAAGGGGACGTGCTCCGACCCCAAACTAAGCTTAAAACTCCAGCCCCTGTTTTTTGTATTCGTTCAGTTTGTTACGCAGGGTGCGTACGGAAACCCCCAAAAGCTCCGAGGCCCGGGTCCTGTTGCCTCCGGTGGTTTTCAGACTCTTTAAAATCAGGCGCTTTTCCATCTCCTGCAGGGGGATCACTTCGTCCTCTTCCGGGCCCAGCCTTACCGGGTCTCCTTGGGCTTGGACATCCGCTTCCTCCTCCCCCTCCAAAAGGAAATGCGCCTTGGTGATAACCCCGGTATCAGAGCTCAAAAGCACCGCCCTTTCCATCAGATTCTGCAGCTCCCGGACATTGCCCGGCCAGTCGTGTTCCAGAAGCCAAGTCCGGGCCGCGGGGTCAAAACCGGGCACGGGCAGGGAATACTGGCCTGCAAAGCGCCTGGCGAAATATCCAGCCAAAACCAGGACGTCCTCTCCCCTTTCTTTGAGTTCAGGGAGCTTGAGCGGGATCACGTTCAGGCGATAGAATAGATCCTCACGAAAGGCACCTTCCTGTACACTCTTTTGCACATCCCTGTTGGTGGTGGCTATCACCCGGACATCCACGGGAATAGATTCAGTACCGCCCACCCGATCTATTTCGCCTTCCTGCAGGACCCGCAGGAGCTTGGCCTGCAGGGCCGGGTCCATTTCCGTTATCTCGTCCAAAAGAAGACTTCCCCCATCGGCCAGCTCAAACCTGCCCGGCTTGCGGGAAACAGCACCGGTAAACGCGCCTTTTTCATGCCCAAAAAGCTCGGATTCCAGGAGATGCTCGGGCAGGGCGGCGCAGTTGACCGCCACAAAAGGCCGGCCACGCCGCGGGCTGTGTTCGTGTACGTACCTGGCGAACAATTCCTTTCCGGTCCCGGAGGCACCGGTTATGAGGATGGAGGCCTTGGAAGGGGCAACCCTGCGCGCCAGCTCCAGGACTTTCTGCACCCCGGGATGTTCACCGATAATCGTCCGGGAGGCTGCATGGAAATTATCCTCCGGCTTTGGCTCCGGAGAGGGGTCGGCCTCACTCCTGGAGGGCAAAAGCGCCTCCATCTTTTCCCACACCAAAGGCAAAAGCCAGTAGTCCCGGGCGCCGAGCTGTATCATATGCCCGGCTTCGTCCGCCGTGCCCTGTTCGGCAAAAACCACCACCTTTCTCTTGTCCTCTTCCGTGTCCAGGGCCTGCAAAAAGTCCTCAGCCCGGAACCCGGCCAGCTCCGCCTCGCAAAAGACCAATTGCGGTTTTTTGCTCTGCATGAGGCTTAAGGCCGCATCCAGGCGGCCGCTCAAATGCACGTCCACACCGTGCTCCCTGAAGCGGGAGAAAAAGGGGGACACCCTGTCCGGGCGGGAGATAAAAAGCACTGCGCGCTTATTCATTATAGATAGGATTTTATCCTTAACTTGATTTTTTTTCAATCACATATGACCGCCCGGACCGGCAGGCGATACGGCCTTTATTTTCCCTGCACCGGACAAAACCGCCCCTAATAGAGGACCGCAGCGCACTTATCAGTAAATAAGAGTTTGAACTCATTGCCGCTTTGCCACCATTGGGAGATTTTTAACGGCCTGTAGAAACACAAATCCCCCCTCTTGCTCAAGCAGAAAGGTTTTGATAACAGCCAATACGCCGCTGGAATGCTGCGGCCTCTACCCGGAGAGACAAACCCGGGCCTGAAAGACCAGCGCTATCCGGAGCAGACTAAAACAGCTTTGGCAATAAAACAATAAAGAGGTCGACTTGATCAGGATCAGTCATGCCCATAAGTGGTTCGGGGAGCATCACGTACTCAAGGACATCAACCTGGATATAAAACGGGGCGAGGTGGTGGTCATCTGCGGTCCGAGCGGCTCCGGAAAAAGCACACTCATCCGGTGCATCAACCGCCTGGAGCCCATCCAGAAGGGAAAGATCGAAATCGAAGGCGCTGATATCAACGATCTGCGCCTGAACCTATCCCAATTGCGGGCGGAAATCGGATTCGTCTTTCAACAGTTCAATCTCTACCCGCACATGACTGTTTTGGACAATGTGATCCTCGCCCCGACCCTGGTCCGTAAGCTGCGGCGCAGGCAGGCCGAAGAACTGGGCATGAAACTCTTGGCCAAGGTGAACATCCCGGACAAGGCGGGCAACTATCCGGAGCAGCTCTCCGGAGGCCAGCAGCAGAGAGTGGCCATAGCCCGCGGTCTGGCCATGCAGCCGAAGATAATGCTCTTTGACGAGCCCACCTCAGCTCTGGACCCGGAAATGATAACCGAGGTCCTGGACGTGATGAAGAACCTGGCCCGGGAAGGGATGACCATGATCTGCGTAACCCACGAAATGGGGTTTGCCAAGGAGGTCGCCGACCGGGTCATCTTCATGGACGAAGGCGCCCTCATAGAGGAGAACATCCCGCACGAATTCTTCAACAACCCGGTGCACGACCGAACCAAATTGTTTTTGAGCAAGATACTGTCCCATTAGGCGGCAATGCTGCCGGCCGCAAATATGCGGCCAGCGCTTATATAAGCGTTTAGTTTATCCATTCACCTTTTACTTTTTTAATGGAGGGACCTGATGCGCACCTTAAAGATTCTTTCCCTGATCCTGGTGCTGGTGTTCGCCACCGCACAACTGGCCCTGGCCGGCCCCACTTACGATCAAGTTATGAAAAACAAGGTCATCCGCTGCGGGCTTATGACCAATTCCATCCCCGGCGCCTACTTCAATGAAGACGGCGATTGGGTTGGATTTGACGTGGACATAGCCAAAGAAATCGCCGACCGTCTCGGCTGCGACCTGAAAAGGGTAAAGGTTACGGACAAGACCCGGATAACCTTTATCCAGCAGGGCCGCATCGACATGTCGGTGGCCAACATGACCCATCAGCGGGAACGGGACAAATCCATTGACTTCTCCATCACCTATTTCTTTGACGGGCAGAAACTCTTGGCCAAGAAAGGTAAATTTGACAAATGGGAAGACTTTGTGGGCAAAAAGATCGCCACCACCCAGGGGACTACCTCGGAAATCAACATAAAGAACCTGCTCAAAGAACTCGGCGATCCCAACTACAAAAAAAATGTGGTCTCCTTTCAGGACTATGCCTCGGCATTTAATGCCCTGAAAATGGGCCGTGTGGATGCCTTTACCACGGACAGCACCATTTTGCTCGGGTATGCGGCCAAACAGCCGGGCGAATACGAACTGGTAGGAGATTTTTTCAGTAACGAGCCCTACGGGATCGGCCTTCCTGAGGACGATTCCAAATGGCGGGACACCATCAATTTCACCCTGCAGGATATGTGGAAAGACGGTACATACATGGAAATCTACAACAAATGGTACGGTCCGGACACCCCTTATCACTTCCCCATGACCGAAGAAATCGAAGTCTGGCCCTAAGCCCGACCTGCTTATAGCCGGTAAACAAGCCCCCCCTGGGGGGGCCTTGTTTACCGGCCTCTTTTAACTGCCAAGACCTTTTTGTCCTTGCTTTTGAGCCCGACCAGGGAAAAGACAAAAGCGGAGAAAAACGCGGACGGAGACAATGCTTAGATACTGGCTTGAAAAAACCTGGGTCCAATATGCCCTGCTTTTTCTTATCCTGGTCTGCGCGGGGTATTACTGGGGCTTTGTCTTTGATTTCGGATACAATTTCGATTGGAGCATCCTATACGAAAAAAACGAAACCTACGGGGAAGTCCTTGGCTGGTACCTCCTCGAGGGTCTGCAGCTGACCATTGAGATCTCCCTCATAAGCTCGGGCATAGCCCTTGCTCTGGGCACCTTCTTCGGGCTGGGCCGTCTTTCCGCGTTCAAGCCCTTGAAGGCCTTGTCCACGTTTTATGTGGAATTCTTCCGCAACACCCCGCTTCTGGTGCAGCTTTTTTTCTGGTATTTCGCCATGCCCATGGCCCTGCCCGAGACCTGGCAGAGATTCATATTCAACCAGAACTTTGAGTTCTGGAGCGCCACTCTGGGGCTGGCCATCTACACCGGTTCATTCATGGCCGAGGTGATCCGGGCCGGGATACAGTCCATTCCCGGAGGACTGCTGGAGGCCTCGTACTCCTCCGGCCTCACATATCTTCAGACCCTGCGCAAAATAATTCTTCCCCTGGCCTTCAGGAATATCATCCCCCCGCTGGGCAGCGAGTTTTTGAACAACATGAAAAACTCCTCCCTAGCCATGGTCATCGGGGTGGCCGAACTCTGCTGGCAGTCCCAGCAGTTGGAGTCCTTGACCTTCAAGGGGTTCGAGGCCACCACCGCGGCGACTGTTCTGTATCTCACCCTTTCCCTGGTCATATCCGGCGTACTCAACCTCATAAACTCCAGACTACAAATAGTCCCCAAAGAAAAAATGGAGTGGTCGCACAAACTAGCCTACCTGCTCTTCTCGCCAATTACCTGGCTGGGCAGACTCTTCTCCTTTTTAGGGGACCAGTTGAAGCTCCCCCCGGCAAAGGAGCTGCAGGTATCCCGGTCCCGGGCCCTTATGCGCCTTGCGGGCCAAAGACTGTGGTGGGGGACAAAGCTGGCGGCAAAGACCCTGTTTGGGCTCGCCTTTTTTTATCTCTTATACAAGGCTGGTCAGGGGATATTGGCTCTGGACTGGGGGGTAATCGCCAACAACTTAAAAAAACTTCTTATCTGGCAGTTCCCGAGCAGGGATCCGGACGAGCTGTTCTGGGGGCTCGGCGGGCTCTCTTTTTCTATCCTCATGTCCGTTATCGCTATAAGCGTGAGCTTTTTTATCGGCTTGGTCGTGGGCTTGGGCAGGATGTCCAAAAACCGCGTATTCCGGCTACCGTGTATGGCGTATATTGAAATTATCCGCGGCAACCCGCTTATAATGGTCATTTTCTGGGTGTATTTCTTTTTGCCCATATTCACCAACGCATATATAAACGTATTCTGGAGTGCGACAATCGCTTTGACCATATTTACCGGTGCCTACCTGGCGGAAATCGTGCGCGGGGGTATCCAGAATATCCCGGTCGGGCAGTTCGAGGCCGCGGCCAGCACCGGCCTGAGTTATTTTCAGACCATGCGCAAAATAATCCTCCCCCAGGCGCTCAAGCAGATGATCCCGGCCATTGTCGGGCAGTTTATCGCCATCTTCAAGGATACCTCCCTGGCTTACGTAATCGGGGTTATGGAACTTACCTTTGTCGCCCAGGGCATAAACAACCGGCTCATGGTCTATCCCTTTGAGATATATACTACTGTCGCGGTCTTGTATTTCCTGTGCTGCTACTCCATGAGCATTCTGGCCGCCAGACTGGAAAAACGCCTTGACACCGGCGGCTTCCGCTTGAATATGTAGGCCATGGACAGCGCCCTAATACTGAACATACTCAGGCAAATATCTAAAAATACCATCACACCGGAACACGGCCTGCCCCTGATAAAGCAGGCCATGCAGCCAAATCCCGTGTCCCGGGAACTCATCCCCGACCTTAAGCGGGAACAGAGGACCGGCATAAGAGAAGTCATCTTCGGACCGGGCAAGAGCGCGGAGCAGATCATTGAAGCCGCCGAAAGACTGGGGGAGAACAAAAACCCGGTCCTGGCCACCAGGGTACCTCCGGAGCACGAGCCAGCCCTAAAAAAGGCGTTCCCCGAGGGTGTCTATCATTTTGCGGCCCGCGTGTTCGCTCTTAATTTCGATCCCAAACTGGAGCAAAAACGGCCGGAAAAAGGAGACGTACTGATCATCACCGCCGGTAGCGCGGATGTGCCCGTGGCCCTGGAATGCCTGGCCACCTGCATATATTTGGGGGTCGAGACCGGACTATTGTGCGACGCCGGAGTAGCCGGTCTGCACCGCATACTGGAGAACAGGGATAAAATGGATGCGGCTAAGGCCCTGGTGGTGATCGCCGGGATGGACGGGGCCCTGCCCTCAGTAGTGGCTGGACTTTCCCCTCTGCCTGTAATAGGCGTACCCACTTCGGTGGGCTACGGTGCGGCGCTAAACGGGTTCACCCCGCTTTTTAACATGCTCAATTCCTGCGCTCCGGGAGTAACAACGGTAAATATCGACAACGGATTCGGAGCGGCCTGTGTGGCCAAGAAGATATTAAACGCCATTGCCGGTTCTTAAAACGGCTTTTCCCAGAATTGCCCGAAAGATTTTGATTCTTGCGCATTTATTGATACTTTTAGGCGCAAAGCCCGCTCCTGTCCCAGGTCCCGCCAAAAAGGAATCCCAGAAGATATAAATGAATATTGTTTTTGTAAACGCGACCCGTAAATGGGGCGGAGTCAAAACCTGGATGCTTGAATCCGCGCTCGGCCTGGAAAAACTCGGGCACAGCTGCCGCATAGCCGGACGGGCCGGTTCGTTTCTGGACACGGCTGAAGAAAAAAACATCCGGACCATGGAAGTGGATTTTGGTCCGGATTTCAATCCGTTAACAATTTCCAGATTTATCCGTTTTTTCCGGAAAACAGGCACTGAACTGGTAATGGTCAACGTGGGCAAGGGCATGCGCACGGCCGGCGTGGCGGCAAAATTGCTTAATATTCCGGTTATCCACCGCGTAGGCCTGCCCGGGGATATGCGTAACTGCCTCAAGGTGCGCCTTGCCTACAAGTATATCCGGCCCCGCCTCCTTGCCCCGGCCGAATATGTAAAAAGAGGGATCATTCGAGACCATGCGTACATTGACCCTTCCCGGGTGCATGTAATCCATACCGGTAAAACCGTGCCCCGGTTCCGCGATTCACTTGCCCGTCCCCTGCGCATAGTCTCCACCAGTCAGCTGAATGCGAACAAGGGACACCTGGAGATGCTCGACTGCCTGGAAGCAGTATTTAAGCAGGGGCATGATTTCACCTATACTATTGTCGGTACCGGGCCGGAGGAAGATAAACTGCAAAAAAGGGTGGATAAAAGCCCGCTCCGGGACAGGGTTTTTTTTGCCGGATTTACAAATGACGTACCCGCATACTTACAAGACGCGGACATATTCCTTTTAGGCTCCCATTCCGAAGGCCTGCCCAATGCCCTGCTTGAAGGCATGGCCCACGGCCTGGTTCCCGTAGCCAGAGATATTGAGCCGGTTCGGGACATGTGGCCGAAAAATGCCCATAATCTTTTATTTGATTCCGGGGAGAGTTGCGTTAAAATACTTTCTGCCCTGTTGGATAAAGACCAAAACGAACTTAAAACCATGCAAAGAGAAATGCGCGAACACATAAAAAAATATTTTTGTTTTGAAAAACAAATAAAGGCCCTGGAAAATTTTTGCCTAAGCTGCATCCAATATCCTTTTCCCGTAAAAGACTAAAATATGTCCTGGCGCTCAATCCCCATACTCTGCTACCACAATACCAGCGCTCCGGACGGGCACACTCCGGAGCAGCTGGCCGAGCATCTGGACTGCATCCGGGAGATGGGGTTTATAACCTTAGGGGCCCGGGAGATTGTGGAGATTGTGACCAAAAAGCGCCCCCTGGATTTTCCGGCCGTAGGCATAACTTTTGACGACGGGCACATAAGCAATTGGCTGTATGCCCTCCCTCTCCTTAAAGAACGCGACATGCGGGCCTCGTTTTTCGTGTGCACTGATTTTATAGTTAATGGGCCTGTACGCTCACAGTCCTTTGCCCCCAAAATCCTGGGTGCCGGCGCGAGTTTTTTACAGGCCACGGTCAATAACAACCCGGAACAATTCATGAATCAGTCGGAAATTAAAAGCCTGGTCCATGACCACGGCATGGATGTTTTGCCCCATTCGGCCGGACACGAATGCTCATTTATCCGGGAAAAACCAGTGGCGGCAAAAAGGGAAAACTGGTGCTGCCACAGACTGTACGGTCGGGATGTAAGCGGGGAGAATATGCCCTGCTTCAAGGGGGGTAGCGCTTATGCCCGACCGGGATGGTTCCCGCGTCAGGAAAACGGCAGAATCCACTGGCATGCTCGAGATAGGGAGAAACGTTATGATTTCTGCCTCACCGACTTTAAAAGATGCAAAAGCGCTTTGGAAAAGATTCTTAACCTGGAGATGGACATATTCTGCTGGCCGTGGGGGGAGTTTGATTTGGTCTCGGAAAGGGCCCTTGGGGACGCCGGATTCCAAGCGGCGTTCACCTTGGAGCGCGGACGCGTGGCTCCCGGGGGAAATCCCATGCGCATCGGCAGGATCGGGGTCTCTCCCCGCAAGTCGCTCGGCTGGCTTAAAAAATATTTATCCCTGCTTCGCTTCGCCCCCTTGGCTGCAACGACCCGCAAAAAGGTGAAACTAACAGCGTGTTGAAAAAGTCCTTATTAAGCAGGCTGTTCAAAAATTCCAAGCGTCAGTCCGGCACCCACTTGAGTTGACTAGTAATAAATCATGCCGAGATATATTCTACTCAAGTGGGTGCCGGATAAAGAGCAAAAAAAGTTCAAGGTCGCAGCGTATTTAGACATACGTTAGAGTTTGAACTTTTTGTAGCGACGCAGCAATTGGGAGATTTTCAACAGCCTGCTAACCGGTCCGAATGCGGCATAGACAAATAAAGCTATTATTTATAACACTACATCGTTAATTTCTAACATTGCTACCATTGAGACACCCATTTAACATATGAAACTTCAAGACCAACCCCAAAGCAGCAGCAGCTGGCAGCTGGCCAAGCGCACTTTTTCCTATTTCAAGCCGTATAAGTTTCGGATTACCTTGGCTTTGATCGCAATGGCCGTGGCCGCGGCCTGCTCCGGAGCCACGGCATTTCTGGTCAAGCCGGCCCTGGATGAAATATTTATCAACAAGGACAAAACCGCTTTGGCCATCATCCCGGGCCTTATTGTCGGGGTCTTTTTTCTCAAGGGCCTGGCCAGATTCGTGCAGAACTACCAGATGAATGTCAGCGGGCTAAAGGTGTTGGAAAAACTACGGGAGGAGCTGTACAGTAAAATAATCTGCCTGCCGATCCGATTCTTTGACGACAACCAGATCGGCAATCTCATGGCCAGGATCTTAAACGACGTCACCCAGGTCCGCTCCAGCCTGCCCGCTCTGGTCCGGATATCCAGAGAAGCCTTGACCATGGTCGGTCTTTTGGGGGTTGTTTTCTATCGGGATCCCTTTCTGGCCACCATTGCGGTGGTGGTGCTGCCGATCACCCTGTATCCGTTCTATTATTTCGGGCGCAAGATCCGCAAGCTGGGGCGCAGGAATCAAGCCAAAATATCCAATATCTCCACTTTCCTCCAGGAGATATTCAGCGGGATCAAGGTGGTCAAGGCCTTTGCCATGGAAAGCAGGGAACGCAGACATTTCAAGGCCGAGAACGCGCGGTTAGTTTCCATCGCCACCCGGCAGGTGGCATACAGCGAGATGTCCTCGCCGATAATGGAGACCATCGGGGCCTTAGGCATGGGCATAGTGGTCTGGTACGGAGGCAAACAGGTCATAGAAGGGGTATCCACGCCGGGCACCTTTTTCTCCTTTATGACCGCCTTGATCATGCTCTATGATCCGGTCAAAAAGCTGAACAACGCCAATCTTACCATTCAAAAGGCCTTGGCTGCTGCGGAGCGGATATTCGAAGTCCTGGACAGCCCGGAGATCTGCGTCGAGCAGGAGGGCAGCCTCGAATACAAGCCTCCGTTTAAGGGCCTTAGTTTTGAAAACGTGACCTTCACCTACCCTGGCTGCGAACAACCGGCTTTAAAGGATGTGAGTTTTGGGCTGGCCCGTGGCGAGCAGGTAGCCATAGTCGGGCCAAGCGGCGCGGGAAAATCCACCCTGATCAGCCTGGTACCCAGATTCCACGACCCACAGGCCGGGAGTATCCTCTTAAACGGACAGGCCGTGCAGGAATATACTCTGCATAGCCTGCGCCAAAGTTTAGGCATAGTCTCCCAGGAGAATTTTCTGTTCAATGCCACCATCCGGGAAAACATCGCCTACGGCCGGGAGGATGTGAGCCAGATGATCCTGGAAGACGCTGCCCGGGCAGCTTATGCGCATGATTTTATCCAGCAGCTCCCGGACGGCTACGACACCCTGATAGGCGAGCGGGGAGTAAAGCTTTCCGGCGGGCAGCGCCAACGCATAGCCATTGCCCGGGCCCTTTTAAAGGACCCGGATCTTCTCATCCTGGACGAGGCCACCAGCGCTCTGGACACCGAGTCAGAAAGGATTGTTCAAAAGGCTTTGGAAAACCTCATGCACAGCCGGACCAGCCTGGTCATCGCCCACCGGCTGTCCACCGTGCTAAAGGCGGACCGGATTATTGTCATGCAGGATGGGAAAGTGGTTGATGAAGCATCGCATGAAAAACTCCTTGAACGATGCGGATTATATAAAAAATTGTATGATATGCAGTTTAAGGAATAATTATGCTTAAAGAAGACCTTGACATCGTTACCTCATGCGATGAAAATTACAACATATTCCTTAAGAACTTCGTTATAAATGTTCACAAAATATTTAGCAGAAAACCATATGTATATGATTTGGGTTTAAAAAAGGAAACACGAAGCAACAACAATGCTAACTTCGTTAACATCAACTTGAATGAAGACTATAAAAAGATAAACGAAGAAAACTGTATACGCGCTATTCACAAGCCATTATGCATAATCGACCATATGCAAAAAACAGACCGCCCTTTTATATTCATAGATACTGACTGCTTGTTCATTGAGGACACATACTCCTTTAAAGAAGACATCTCCTTTACATATAGATTATATTCGGAACAAACGCAACGTGACTTCAAAAAAAATGGCTATATAAATTCTGGAGTCTTGCTTTTTAAAAACGAAAAAAATAAAAAAGAAGAAAACATATCTTTTCTAAATAAGTGGCTACATAGATGCACTGAAACGGAAGAAATAACAGACCAAAAAGCGCTGAGCGATATTTTATTAGAAATCAATGGAAGTCTGGTTCCCGGCGATAAAATATATCATAACGGACTGACTTTTAAAATTCTTCCCGCTGAAAAATATAATGACATCAAATGTCAGACCGGCAAAATTTGGCATTTCAAGGGAGCCGGGCGCAGACCCGATAAAATGACCAAATATTTAAGGGCTTGTACAATATTACATAACGCCCGGGGCATAGTTTTAGTCTTCACATTCTTGCAGCGCATAGCCTTCGCCATAAAATGTCTTTTCCGCCCGTCCAGATATAAATACAGATATTTAGAGGCCCAAACAAAATAGTGCCATGTCCAAACCAGTTCTTTTCCGGGTAACAAACAACTTGGACATAGGCGGTGTCCAGAAACGACTGGCCTCGCTACTCCCCCTGCTTGCCCAGGATTTTGAAGTCCATGTTATCGTTTACCGCAAAAAAGGTATCCTAGCCAAGGAGCTGGAAGAGGCGGGTATACGCGTTCATTTTCTCCCCATAAAAAGTAAAACCCACCTCCCTTCCATTATCCGGATGGCGAAGCTTTTTAAAAAACATAACGCTTCCATTGTGCACACCCATTCCCTGGGAGCGAATATACCCGGCATAATCGCCGCCGCGCTGGCTAAGGTGCCGGTCAGAATCGCCCAGGTTCACCGCAGGGACCTGCACTGGTACGCGCGCTCCTGTATTCAGCGCAAAAAACAGATACTCATGGAAGCCTGGGTACACAGACTGTTCACGGACAAGGTTCTGTTCGTCTCTAAGGACTCTTTGGATTATTTCTGGAAGCATACCAAGTTACCGGGAAATAAGCTGCAGATATTGCATAACGGATTTAAGTTTCCTACTAACCCGCCCTCCAAAAGAGAGGCCCGTAAACTGCACGAACTTCCTAAAAATAAAAAAATAATTGGTTTTGTGGGACGGCTGAGCAAAGGCAAAGGGCTTGATTATTTTCTGGACTTGGCCCAAAAGGCCCTTGCCGAGGATAGCAGGCTTTTTTTTCTGATCATTGGAGATGGGCCCGGCCGAAAAGAAAAAGAGCAAGAAATAGCCGCTAAAGGCCTGACCGACAACATCCTCTTTGTCGGGGAACAAACGGATATGGATTCCTGGTATCCGGCCCTGGACCTGCTTCTTTTCACCTCCGAGCACTGGGCCGAGGGAATGCCCGGGGTTGTGCTCGAGGCCTGCTCGCACGGGCTACCGGTCTTGGCTCGTTACTCCCAGTCCATCGATGAAATTGAGACTTACTACTCAAACATTTTTTTTATCGATGAAAATGAAAGTGCTTGTAATTGCATAAAACATGCGCTGCGGGAAACAAATCCGGATACAACTGTTTTTAAAAATGAATTTGACCTGAAGCGGATGACCGGCAGGACGAGTGAACTATACTTTTCCCGCCTTCAAAAAAAGAGTTTTGGGAACAAACAAAAATGCAGCAAGGAAAAATGTTAAAGACTTTCCTGGATATCTTGGAGCTTGATTCGCAAAATTGGATCAATGCCTGTAAAAGGCTCATATGGGCGGGTTATGCAAAGGCTTTGATGCGGTTCGGGGTCATGTTTTATATCCTGTTTGTCCCCCTTGGCCACGCCCCCAGGGAAATAGGGAGCATCGCTGCGGTTGCCGGAGTTATTTTCTATTATCTGCTTGATTTTAAAAGCTCCAACCTCAGGCGCTTTAGATTGAAATGGATATTCTTTATCTTTTTTGCTTTTCTTTTTTTCAAGGTCTTTCACAGCGTAAATATCCCTCGCAGCTGGGAGGTGTTTAACAATGTATACAAAGGGTTATTTCTATTTTTCCCTGCCCTTGAATTTATTCGAGGCAAAAAGGACCTAAAAATCCTGATCATACTTTTTGCTATGATGGGGTTTTACGAGGGCCTGGACGGCATATATCAATTTTTTACCGGGAATGACCTGATAAGAAACACTCCAATAAATCAATCAAGACTGACCGGATCCATGAAGACCCCCCGGGTGGGCAACCTGACCTCTTTGGTTATTCCCATCTCCTGCGGCATATATTTTATCCTTAAACGCAGATGGGAGACTATCAAGGCAACAGGAATTACCCTGCTCCTTATCTCTCCCCTTGTTTTTCTCTTTTTGGGCAGCCAGACACGCAGCGCCTATATCGGAGTCTTTTTGGCAGCAGTAGGAACGTTAATGCTTATGCGGGGGATTTCCTGGAAATATATAATAGCAGCTATTTTATGCGTTTTTATGGTCGGTACCTTTGGGCCGCACAGAGTCAGTTTTGAAAGGGCCATACATGGAGAACGCTTTGAAGAAGTCTGGCCCCTGGCCTGGCATGCATTTTTAAAATATCCCGTACTCGGTGGGGGGATACACAGCTATAAGCCAGTGGCGAAAACAACAAAGCTGGGAAAAGACCTGGAAGATAAAGGGGAATACATCCATCCCCACCCTCACAATATATATTTGCAGTTCGCCACTGAGACAGGCTTGGTAGGGCTTGGCCTCGCCCTCTGGTTTTTCGGGACATATCTTATCTGGAGCGCAAAAAGGATAAGAATGGGAATAAAAAATCCAAAACGCCGGGAGCATTTGACCCTAGCCACCTGCTTCTGGGCCTCCTATCTCGGCTACCTTGGAACCGCGTTCAGCGCACACAATTTTTTCCGGGCCTGGTGGCTGGGCACGGCCATGATTATACTCGGGGTCTTGATCGGTTCCTGCCTTAAGCGAACAAACGAGGCAACAGAAGCAAAGGCTTGACGAACAGAATCCCGGCTAGGAAAACAAAACCTTAAGATCATCCTGGCTTAAGCTGCGCACCACCGAGCTGGACCCGGACAAAACGGAACTGATAAGTTCCTGCTTCTTTTCCTGAAGGGAGCGGATTTTCTCCTCTACTGTGCCGCTGGTGACCAGACGGTAGGTAAACACCTTTTTGTCCTGTCCGATACGATGGGTGCGGTCCACGGCCTGCATTTCCACGGCCGGGTTCCACCATGGATCGGCGATAAACACATAATCGGCCGCGGTCAGATTCAAGCCTGTGCCTCCGGCCTTTATGCTGATGAGAAAAACGGGCGGTCCATCCGGGCTTTGAAACTCCTTGATTCGCTCCTGCCTTCTTTTGGTCGGCGTCCTTCCGTCCAGATAGCAGTACCTCACGCCCATTGCATCCAGGGATTCTTTGATCAGCCCCAGAAATCGGGTAAACTGGGAAAAGACCAGGGCCTTATGTCCAGACTCGGTCACTTCCAGAACTTTGGATTTTAGTTCCTGAAGTTTGCCGGACCCGGCTCCGCTTTCCTCTCCGGCCAGGGCCGGGTGACAGGCGATCTGCCGCAGGCGAAGCAATCCCTCCAGAATCTGCATTTTGCTTTTGCCAAGCCCTTTTTCTTCCACCTGGGACAAAAGAGTGCTTCGAAGATGATCCCGGACCTGTTTGTACATCTTTTCCTGCTTGGAATACATCTCACAATTTATGACCTTTTCCATCTTGGGCGGCAAATCCTGAATCACTTCTTCCTTGGTCCGGCGCAATAGAAAGGGACGCATGAATTTGTGGAACTTGGCCAGATCTGCTTCGTCCAGCTCTTTCTGGGCGTCGAAAAGGCTTTCAAACCCTTTCAGGCTGCCCAAAAGCCCGGGATTCAAAAATTCCATCTGCGACCACAGTTCCCCGGCATGATTCTCCAGCGGGGTCCCGGTCAGACAGAGCCTGCTTCTTCCATGCAATCTCCTGCTGCACTGGGCGATCTGGGTCTGGGCGTTCTTTATCGCCTGGCTTTCATCCAGGATTATATAATCGAATCCTTTAGCGGCAAAAAGCTCGATATCCATGCGCAGCAATGTATATGTGGTCACGATTAAATCCGCGTGCTTCCATTTTCCGACCTCGTCCAGCCTCCCCGGGCCGGCGTGCAGATGAAATGCAATCCCGGGAGTAAAACGCTGCCCTTCCTGTATCCAGTTCAGGGCCAGGGAAGTGGGAGCAATGATCAGACTTTGCTTCAGCCTACCGGCCTTTTTTTCCGCCTGAAACCTGGCAAGCACCTGGATGGTTTTTCCCAGCCCCATGTCGTCGGCCAGAATACCGCCCAACCCGAATTCGCGCAAAAACCCAAGCCAGCCGAGTCCGTCCTTTTGATAATCCCGCAGCGTCGCATTCAAGCCTTCCGGTTCCGATTCTCCCTGAATCCCATCAAAGGTATGGATCTTCTCGGCCAGACGGGCAAAATCGGCATCGGCACTGACTTCGATTTCGCCATCATCAATACCGGCTAGAAGGGCACCCTGGGCCCGGGTAAAGCGCAGTTTTGCGCCGTCTTTATCTTTTTTCCTCTTTTTTTCAGCCTTTCTTTTGCCCAGATTAAGGGCCAACCCGTTCTCGGCCAGCCATTTCTCGGGAAGCATCCCCAAACTTCCGTCATCCAGTACAACCAAGCGCTCACCGCGGCGATACGCCTCCAAGGCCTGGGGCAGGGGAATAAACACATCCTCCCCGAAATCCACCTCGCCTTGTAGATCAAACCAGTCCTGTCCGGACTTGACATGGATGCTGCTGACCATCCCTCCGCGCAAGGGCTTGCCCTTTTTTCCTTCGATACGCCAGCCAAGCGCGTTAAACTCCCTGAGTACCTCAGCCGCGTTTTTATCAAGGGGAAGAGTAAAAGAGGACTCACCGGTCCGTTCAAAATCTCTTTTCAAAATCTCCCGGGAAAACTCTTCTTCTGCGTCCGGCTGCCTGTGTATGACCCTCCAGTTTGAAGCATCAAACATTTGCCTCTGAGTGTTTCCCGCCAGGACGCTCAATCCGTCGTAATCAAAATGAAGTTCCGCCCGTAAAACATCGTTCTCGATTTCCAGAACCGCCCTGGCCCGGGGCTGGACATTAAAGATCTGCTCCGGGATCAAACGATCCGGCAGACTGACCTTGTCCAGTTGTGCGCAGTCGGTCAGATAGCTCATCATCTCCGGGATATCCTTTTCCGGAACCTGGACCTGATTTCTTTGCTGCTGCACGGTCTCCCAGGCCACCTCCGGCAGGACGTGCAGACCTCCATTATAGATAAAATAAATGGGTTCGGAGTGGATAAATATTTCCGCGTCCCCGGGCTTGAGGATTTTTTCTCCCAGCATAATACGCGGAGCGAGCAGAATATCTTTTGACTTACCCCCCTTCTCGGTTGCCTCGTAGATCAGGTCCGCCTGATAAGGATGTCCGAATTTCAACTCTTCCTTTACATTGCCTTCCTCGTAAACAAAAGAACAACGCCCGGTTTCGGCCAGAAAGGGGAGCAAAAAGGAGAGGTGGGCCACATCCAGCTTTATACCCATATGCCGCAGATCCGAGGCCGCGAATGATTGATGCATACACACGGCCAAGATCTTGCAGTCAGCTTCGGGCAGACCTTCATTCCGGATCCGCGGGTTTAGATTTGAAGCGCGCTTGCCCGGCCTGCCGTTTTGACAGACATATCTCTGCCAAGCGAGAAGACGGAACTCCCCGTACTGAAAAAGAAGACAATAATAGGGGCAGTTTCCCCCGGGGCGGGGAAATTCCGGCATTACGCTGTGAGTAGAGGCACTGAGCAGCTTCCGCCACGAGCCGAACGACTGCGGCTTTTTTTCCCGAGCAGCTTTTTTTGCCCCCTCCAGCACGGAATCCGCCTTGCGCGCGGCAGCCCACAGATGCTTGCACGCCTCTCCACTCGCGAAATGAGGGCAACTGCAAAAAACCCCGAAACGGTCCTCTTCGGATATGACTTCAACTTGATATTTGCGGCTTCCCGAAACGGTACCCTTGATATGATTTTTATCCGCCTTTTCCAGATTGACCCGACCGTCTTTGAAATAGGCGTTCCCCCGCGTCCTAATATGCGGCGGGAAAAAGTCATACAGCATGCGGTACCAGGTTTCTTCGCTTCCTCTGTCCATGAGCTTCTAATACTTATTTATCCATGCAGGTTCAGAAAACAGTTTTCAAGGGACCTCCAAACCTTTTCCGGCTGCAAATCGCAAAGGCATGGGATATTTTCATAAACACAACTTTCCCGATTGCACGGCTGGCAATCAATATCCGAGGAAATATCTTGATGTTCCGGAGAAGGGAAAGTCCAGGCCGAACTGGAGGCGCCGAGAACGGCCAGCGAAGGGGTGTCCAGGGCCACGGCCATATGCCGCGGCGCGGAGCAGTTGCCGATAAAAAAATCGGCTCGATGAATGAGCGCGGCAATGCGCCGCAGATCATATACATCCTGGATAGGCAACAAGACGTCCGTATTTTCAGCTGCATCAGCCACTTTTTCAGCAGTTTCCCGCTCTCCGGGGCCATAGACAAGGACCCATTTCCATTGCGGACGCTTTTCCGCGCTCATGCGGATAAGCCGGCCGAAATGCTCCGCCGGCCATCTGCGGTTGGCCGCCTTGTGCCCCGGGGCGGCTGCAATCAGCCTTTGTTCTTTTTGCAGACCTTTTTCCCGGACATATTCCTCGGCCCATTTTTTCTCTTCATTTGTCAGATACATCCTGGGTCTTTCTGCGTCCCACTCTATTCCCAGCGGCGCCAGAAAACTGGCTTTGAACCGGGCTGCATAGCCATGCAACGGATCGGTCCAATGGGTATACAGGGGGCGATTGTACCAGGGAGGAGGAAAAGAGAGGCGAACGGGTGCCCCGGACATGGCCACCACGAAACGGCAGCGGGGCAGTTGCTGTAGATCCACTATCAGATCAAACCGTTGGGCGGCCACTTTGCGGTAATAGGCCAAAGCGCGCCAGAAAGGCCGGAGCCGCTCTTTGTCGATCGGCCAGATACGTTCAATATCCGGATGGTGTTCCAATACCGGAGCACATTTTTTCTCTGTTAGCACGTGTATACCGGCCGTAGGGAAACGCTTTTTCAAAAGCTGGATCACGGGAGTGGAAAGGACGACATCCCCGATCTGTTTCAGCTGGCAAACCAGGACCTTTTCCGGATGGATATGAGAAACATCGATATCTGACTGAAACATAGTCCACCTGGATGCGGCTAAACCCCGGCCGCCGCCTCGGAACCTTTTATCTGTTTGAGCATTTGGGCGTAGGCCTTGAACACATCCTCGCGGGCCAGAAGTCCCAATACTTCGGTCTGATCCTCTGGATTGACCACCGGGATCTGACCGAAGTCAGTCTCCACAAAAAGCAAGAGTGCTCGGTACAGATCGTCCTCAGGGGTGAGCAGAGCCGCCTTGCGGGCCACATCCTTGGCCACCAGAAGATCGCAGAGGCAGTCCTCAAAAAGTACATTGCGCAGGTCCTGAACAGAGACTATGCTGGTTATTCTGTCCCGGTGATCCCGAACCGGAAAATATAGCTCGTTTGCATTGGCCATTATATCGGTCATGGCCGTAAAGGAAGTACTCTCCTCCATGGTGGTCACCCGGCCCGGCTGGAAATAATCCCTGACCGGCATACTCTCCAAAATATTTATGGTAGCGTCCTCAATATGAGCCGGGGATTCAAATTTATTGTCCACCTGATTCTCGTAGAGAAAAGAAGTACGGCTTAAAACCAGGCACAAGGCGGAGGAAAGCATCAGCGGAGCCAGAAGGCCGTAGCCCTGGGTAAGCTCACAAACCATGATCAGCGGTCCCACCGGGGCCTTGGCCACTCCGGCGAAAAAAGCGGCCATGCCCACAAGGACATATCCTCCGGGTTGGGCGACTATCTCCGGGAAATAGCGATGACTTAAAGAGCCGACCAGGCCTCCGCTCATCCCGCCGACAAAAAGGGCCGGAGCGAACATGCCCCCGCTAAGTCCGGATCCAAGCGTGACCGAGGTGGCCAGGGTCTTGCCCACAAGTATGCCTAGCATCATGGCTACGGACATCTTGCCCAGGATTGCGGCTTCCAGCCACCCGTAGCCTCCGGTTAAAACCTCGGGAAAAAACATGCCGATGACCCCCATCAAAAAACCGCCCAGGGTCAAGCTAGCGGTAATTCCCCAACGGTTCTTTACCGGCCAGAACATTTTATATTTGATAAACCGGAAAGTACGGATATAGAACCAGCCGGTCACCGCGCAAACCACGGCCAGGAGAGCGTAAAAAGGCAGCTCCCTGATGCTGGAAAATTCAAAATGAGGGATCCCAAAAATAGGATCGCTGCCGAAAGCCAAGGTGAATATGGAGTAGGCCACAACCGAAGAGACAACAGCCGGGAGCATTGCCTCGGCCTCAAAATCTTCGCGATAGATCACCTCCACCGCGGTCAGGGCCCCGCCCAAAGGCGCCCGGAAAATAGCGCCCAGGCCCCCGGCTGCACCGGCCAGCAAAAGGATTCGTCTTTCCCTGGCTCTTAATTTTAACCTGCGGGCGAGAAACGAACCTATCCCCGCTCCCAGAAGGGATATGGGGCCCTCGCGTCCGGCGCTGCCTCCGGCGCCGATAGTCAGAACCGCTGTGGAACTCCTTATTAGCGCCACGAGGGATCCCACAACCCCTTCCTTGCGATGGAAGGCGTCGATCATGGAGTCGGTGCCGTCAGTGCCCCCGTCTATGCATTCCGGAACAAATCTGGAGATAAGAAAGCCGGAAACAAGACCGGCTGCGGTCATGAACACAACCACCAGCCACGGCCTGAATTCGCCGCTTGCTCCGAAAAAAATCTCCTCGCCGGCCGGAGCCGGGAGCTGAATGCCGGCCAGCTTATGGACCAAAACAAACTTCAGCCCTTCCACTGCGGTAAAAAACAGGATCGCAGCCAGCCCCGCAAAAACACCGGTGAGCGCCCCCAGCAAAAGCCAACGGGCATTGATCATCACCTCATAAACCCTGACCACTTCTCGCCGCAGCCTGAACAGCCGGGGAAAAGGGAGCTCACTCATACTACCAGTGCCGCACCTTCAGCGGCCAGGATCTTTCGGCCCATCTGCACATCCTCGGTAATCTGGGCCTTGAGTTCCTCAAAGCTGCTGAATTTTTTCTCCGAACGCAGGCGTTGGACAAAATGGACCCGGAGCATTTCACCATACAGATCAGAGTCCAAATCCATTATGTGTACCTCCACTGAGAGGCAGTCGCTGCCAAAAGTGGGATTGTAGCCGATATTGGCCACCGCTGGGTGTACCCGGCCTTTTATCTCCGCCCAGACCGCATATACTCCGGTCTTGGGGCACAATTCATCCGAAAGCACCAAGTTGGCGGTCGGAAACCCCAAAAGCGGCCCGCCTCTTTGCTTGCCTTTTTTAACCGCGCCTTGGACCTGATAGAACCTGCCGATAAGGTCCCTTGCCCTCCAGACTTCACCCTGCTCAATAAGATCCCTTACCCGGGTTGAGCTGACTATTGCCCCGTCGACAAGCACCGGTTCCAGCCTTTCCACCTCAAAGCCGTATTTTTCCCCCAGGGCCTGGAGCATGGGAAAATTTCCTCTACGGCCCTTGCCGAATGCATAATCATGTCCGATTATAAGCTTTTTCATACCCAAGGGACGAACCAGGTGCTGGAAAACAAACACTTCTGGATCAAGCCCGGCCAATTCTTTACTAAATCGCTGACAAAAGACAAAGTCCACGCCTATCTTTTCCAGCAGTTCCAGTTTTTGTAAAGTAAGGGTGATAAAGGGAGGAGTTTTCTTTCCCACAAGCACCCGCAAGGGATGAGGATCAAAAGTGATAACCACACTATGCAGATCTTCGGCCCTGGCCCGCCTGCGTACCCTTTCAATCAGGGCCTGATGCCCCTTGTGGACGCCGTCGAAATTTCCTATGGTAACACAGCAGGGCTTGCAGAAGGCGGCAGATAATTCTTCAATATCGTGATAAACCATATAAAAATTTCACTCCTGAACATTTTAAAGCGCGATATAGCTAACGCATTTCCCGACGGGCATCAAGCGCGAGGAGATCAGGTTATTAAAAAGCCCTTGTCAAACCGTAAAAAATTTTATATACGGCAACTCCTTCGTGCCGAAGTGGCGGAATTGGTAGACGCGCTAGGTTCAGGGTCTAGTGGGGTTTCCCCCGTGGGAGTTCGAGTCTCCCCTTCGGCACCACTCCAAAAATAAATCCCCCCTGCCGGCTAAGCCGGTAGGGGGATTTTGATCTGCCGGACAATTATCTTTCCATCAGGTGTTCTTCTCCTTCAGCACCCAATCAATCAACTCCTTATAATAGGCGAAACCGGCCCGGATCTCCTCGGGCCAGGAAAACCCCGCCTCCTCCTTGTCCACGGCGTGGGCTATGGACTTCGCCAAGGTCGCAGTGTCCCTTGGATCAACGATGACATCCTCGGGATCCAAAAAAAAGCTGCTGCCATTATCAGCAGTGGATAGGGTAGGCACTCCACTGCTAAGGGCCTCCAAGACCGCATTTGAACAGGCGTCATAAAACGAGGCCAAAACAAAGACATGGCAGCAGTGATAAAATCGTTGCATGTCCTGTACCCGCCCCAAAAAATGAACTCGGTCGACCACGCCAAGATTATTGGCCATCCTTTTATATCGGCCCTGCTTGCGGCCTCCGGCCACAAGCAGTTCATAGTCACTTGGCAATTCAGGCAGGGTCCGTATCAAACACCCAACACCCTTGAGGGCGAAATTGGTCCCGGCGGTGCCAATGTATGTTTTATCCGAATCAAGTCCCCATTCTTTCCGGGCGGCAATCCGCTCTTTACTGGTAACAGGCCGAAAAGAGGACAAATCAGGCTTGTTATAAATCACCCGGGCAACAGAGGTGTCGAATTGCGGATATGCCTCGCGCATCCACTCCAGGAGCTTATGGGACACGGCCACAAAATGTGGGGTACTTTGCAACTGATGCCGCTCAATTATCCTTATCAATAAATTGGCCGGAGACAACCTGCGCCTGAACATCTTCCACCTGCGGGTGAATCCGGCTGAATAGGCCCGGGAGGAAAGCCGCCAAAAGACCGGCAGGGGACCTCCGCTCAAACGAAGTATATCCTGGTTCCAAGTCTTGCCCAGCCCGATAGAGAGATCAAACCCCCCTTCTCTGCGCACACGCTCGGCAGCAAAGGCGAACCAAAGGATCTTCAGCGACCTGAAGACGCCCAAGCGACCAACCTCATGCACCGTAACCTCGCAAGGAGGTTCCGTTTCCTGCCTTGCGCATATAATGTGCACTGAATACCCCTGAAAGCCAGCCAGATACTCGGCCAGGCCCCAGGCAAAACGCTCCACACCGCCGTACTTGCTCAGCCGGGGGAGGAATAAGGCAATATGGATTGTCCCGAAATCACTTGCAGTCATTTATTACTTATTCCCAACACCCTATTATCTCCCATGCGCTCAGGCTTTGCACTCCTATGACCTTAATTCAGAAAATATATTTTACCCCCGCCTATTGACAATCCGTCATAATTTTGACAGCTATTCTCTATAGATACAAACCATTCCCGGAGAAACGATTTATGCGGATCAAGACCCAGGGTATTATCGGGGAAAGCCCGGCATTGCGCCAAGTATTTCAGATCCTGGCCAAGGTGGCCCCCACGGACAGCACCGTTCTTGTAACCGGAGAGTCCGGAACTGGCAAGGAACTCCTGGTCCGGGCCTTGCATAACAACAGCCACAGGGCGGACAAGCCCTTTGTGCCCATAAACTGTGGGGCGATACCCAGGGAACTCCTGGAGTCAGAGCTGTTCGGGCATGAGAAGGGGGCATTCACCCACGCTGTCAAGTCCCGGGCCGGACGCTTCGAGCTGGCCTCGGGTGGGACGGTGTTTTTGGACGAGATCGGGGAACTGGACTTAAGCCTGCAGGTCAAGATACTTCGGGTACTGCAAGAAAAAGAATTCGAAAGGGTGGGGGGCTCCAGGACCATAAATGCGGATATTCGTATAGTAGCGGCTACAAACCGCGATCTGGAGGAGGAAGTAAAAAAAGGGAATTTCAGGGAGGACCTTTTCTACAGGCTGAACGTGATCCCCCTGGATCTTCCTCCTTTACGTGAGCGCGGGGAGGATATCCTCCTTTTGGCGGATTATTTTATAAAAAAATTCTGTGCCGAAAAAAACAGGGGGCCTCTAAAGATCGAAGACAAAACCGCCCGGGTCCTCTCCGAGTATCCCTGGCCCGGGAACATCCGGGAGCTGGAAAACTTCATGGAACGAATGAGCATCCTGTGCGAGGGCCAATCCATCTCTTTGCAGGACCTTCCGGGCAAAGTCCTGAACAATACCCGGCCCCATGAGACACAGAACAAAACAAGGCCCGCGGCCAAAAATTTTCACTGGCCCGGATTACAGGATTTGGAAAAAAGATCCCTGGGACTCAAGGAATTCATGGACGCCATAGAGACCAGTCTCCTCAAGGAGGCCCTGGACAAAACCGACGGGGTCAAAAATCAGGCCGCTGAACTGCTGGGCATAAAAAGAACAACCCTGATAGAAAAACTGAAAAAAAAGAATCTATCCTGATCGCCAACAATCTGCAGCATGACCGGGAGAGGATCTAGCCATCGCTTACGCATGCGCACCCAAACATTTTGGATTAAATAATGTCCGCCGGGCTTATCGCGGCCCGTGGATTTTTCTGCTTTTTCCGGGTATGCTCGCCTTTTTAGCTGTGCTCCTGTCCCCCCTGGCCGCTTTGACTTTGAGCTACAATTGGGGCGATCACCCCCAAAGCGAACGATTGGTGCTGGAATTTGAATCCGGCATTCCGGAATTTAAGGTCGGCAGGACCGGGCGCCGTGATTTGACAATCCGGCTTCCGGAAGGGATATGGGGCCGCGAATCCGAGCCCCGGCCCGTGGACATGGGTTATTCCAGCCTGATAGAAAAAGTCTCTGTCTCCGGGGACAATATTGTTGTCCGTATGGAAACGGCCAGTTTCGGCTATATCTCTTTCCCCTACAGCGGAGAAAACAAAATCGTTTTGGATTTCTTCCTAGACCCCACAGGCGCGAAATGGAAGCCGAAACAGGAAGAAAAAGAACCCGAAGAAGAGACCCGGTCCGAAACTCCCTCTCCGGCAAAGTCAGTCAACCGCACCAGCCCCCGGACAAACGACATGGACAGCGACAATCGCACCACCGAACAAAACCCGGATGATGTAAACGAGACAGACCCGGCCGGCGGAAAGGGCTCCTCTCCGCTCCCTGCTAAGCACTCCCGACCAGAAAAGCCGTACCAAATAAGAGAAAAAATCAAAAAGGTAACCCCAGAAGAGGCCCGGATAATAAACCCCTCTGACATCGAGCGCCAGAAGGAAGACAAAGGCAAGCCGGGTGATGATAAAAAACAGGCTGCATCCGACGATTCAGCGGAAGAAACCCGAGGAGAGCCCCCTGAAGAGGACAGGGAAAATGCGACTACAGCTGGAGATATAGGGCTTAACGCCACCAATGCAACCAATGCAACCAATGCAACCAATGCGACCAATGCAACCAATGCGACCAATGCGACCAATGCGACCAATGCGACCATGGCGGCTAACGCCACCAACGGTACCGCTACCCCGGATTTCGAAAAGATGATCGCCGCCGCTCGGGCGGCCATGACCAACGGTAAATACAAAGCCGCCTACGATACCCTGAAAGGGATAAAAGACGACCCCGAGCTTCCGCAAGAGTTTAAGGAAGACGTTTTGTACGACTTTGCCGACGCTGCTTTCCACCTGTTCCAGGACGATATCGAGGGCCATGTCCGGGAGGTGCTGACTGCATACGAACGGGCGATGAACTACAATCCAGAGTCCCCTCGCACCCCTCAGGCCCTGTTGAACATGGGATACGTCAACCTGCAGGCGGACAATATCCCCGAGGCCCGCGGCTACTTCAATCTGCTACGGGAAGACTACCCGGACGACCCCAACGTACCACTCACCCACTACTACTGGGGCCGCCACCAGCTTAAAAACGGACAGTACCAGGAGGCAGCCGAAGCATTCGAGCAAATCATCCAGGATTATCCGGACAACAAAATAGCCAAGAACGCGGCAGTCGGCCTGGCCCGAAGCCTGAGGCAACTCGAGTATTTCGATGAAGCGCAGGAGATAATAGATTATATCCGCCAGCGCTGGCCCCGCTATTACCTTGACGATCCGGACTTTCTGGAAATCTCCGGTTTCGTAGCCCAGAAGAATAAAGACTTTGATACCGCGCTAAACAATTACTGGGCGTATATAAATCTGGCCCCTGAATCCGGGGACACGGACATCATTCAGGCCAGGATCGGGGATGTCTATCTGCAAAAGGAGAACAAAGAAGCGGCCCGGGAGATATATGAAAAAACCGCTTCCGAATTCCCGGAGCGCGAAGGTGGACTTATCGCCTCCATGCGCCTGGCCGAGGAAGGCATTTACGACGAACCGAGCATAGAAGACATGTTCTCGGTGTTTGACCGGCCCTTTAACCTGCGACCGGAAAAAATATATTCCCGGATTATAAATGATTTCCCGGATTCCCCGCTGGCCCCGGTGGCCCAGCTCAAGCTGGCCATGTGGGAGCTTTTCAACGGCCGGGCTGAAGAGGCCCTCCGGGAAGCGGACAATTTCCTCCGCAACTATCCGGACTCGGATCTAACCTCCCAGGCCATTGACGTGGGAATGAAGGCCTTTTCCAGGCTTGCCGCCAAATACGGCCCGGACAGCGGCTATAAACAAATCCTCAATGCGTGGAACGAGTATACTTTTCTGCAGGATAACAAAGACAAAATGCCCAGTGATACCCGCTTAGCTGTAGCCACCGCCCTATGGCAGGATAAAAAGTCGGAACAGGCCGTAGCCATGGCCAGACCGCTTCTCTCCTCCTCAAAAAAGGAGGAAGTGGACAAAGGGCAGACCTCTGCCCTGGGACTTTTGCTCAATATCCATCTGGACCGGGAAAACTGGCTGGCCATAACCAAGCTTGCGGAGCAAGCCACAGACTGGGATCTGCCCCAGAAACAAAAACACAAACTCGATTATGCCTATGCCCTGGCCCTGCAGAACATGGGCCGTTCAGAACAGGCTATGCCTGTTTGGCGCAGCCTGGCCTCGGACATAGACCTGTCGGGCACGGAAAGGGCCTATGCCTTGTACTTCATGGCCAGGCACGCGTTTGATAAACAGGACTATGAAAATGTGCACGTGTTCGCTCAGGAAGCGCTATCCCTTTTTCTCCAGGATAAAAACGACATCTCCAAAATAAAGGCCTGTCTGGAGCTCCTCATTCAGACTACTGAAAGTACAGGCCGGCTGAAGGAGGCTTTGGGCTGGGCCCTGGAATACGAGACATTCGTGGATAAAGACGATTCGGACTGGCCGGCGTTTCAATACACTCTGGCCGGGCTATACAAAAAAAACGGCGACCGCGAAAAGTGGCGCGCCTCCTTGGAAGAACTGATCGAAGCCGATCCGGAAAGCATGTTTGCGGATATGGCCAGGTCCGAGCTGAACACGGACTCCATAGAAATCAAGGCCCGGGAATTTTTGTCCGATTCCTGAAAACAGGGACGGATGCACAGAAGAAGGCATTGTCTTCGACATTACTTTAGCTGGCTGTTAAAACCAGTCCCCGGGGACAGCGCAAAAAATTCAAGGTCCAAGAGTACTTATAAGTACATTAAGGACTTAAACCCATTGCCGCTTAGCTGCCATCTGGAGGTCTTAGGGCGGCCTGTTTAGGAGGTATGGACATGGACAGAGAACCGATAGTCGCCGGACAGTTCTATCCGGGCTCCAAAACCGAGTTGCAGAAAAAGGTGGCCATGTATATGGACGGCACTCCCGGCGCCAAAAAGACCCTTTTGGCCATGTGTCCTCACGCCGGATACATGTTTTCCGGCCCGGTGGCCGGAAAGACCCTTTCCCGGGCCAGCTTAAGGAATACTATCATTTTGCTCGGCCCCAATCATACCGGGTCCGGGGCAGAACTGGCCGTGTGGCCGGACGGATCCTGGAGCATTCCCGGGGCAAAAATCGAGGTCCACCACGAACTGGCAGAGCAAACGGCCTCTCTGCCCGGGTTCGAAGCCGACTATACCGCGCACCTCAGGGAGCATTCCCTGGAAGTCATCTTGCCTTTTCTGGCCCAAATAGACACCGGTATCACAATTGTCCCTGTTAGTGTATCCAGTCGGGACCCGGAGACCGTGCTTATGGCCGGGCGGGATCTGGCCGGTCTTATCCGGGAAAGCGGCGCCAACGTCTCAGTGGTGGTCAGCTCGGATATGAGCCACTATATCCCTGAAGACCGGGCCCGGAGCCTGGATAAAATGGCTTTGGAGCAGATCCTCGCCCTTTCCGCGCCCGGTCTTTTGCGCACCGTGGTGGAAAACCGAATCAGCATGTGCGGAGTACTGCCCATGGCCCTGGGGCTGGAATGCGCCTGCGGGCTGGGGGCGGAGCACGCCGAAGTAATCGCCTACTCCACTTCCGGAGAGGTCTTGGGGGACAGAGACCAGGTCGTTGGATATGCCGGAGTGCTTGTAGATTAAAAACTGCCGGCCCCAACAGGGAACCGATAGCTTATACCCGATTCAATCCGATGCCGGTGCGGGCCTGAAAAGAATCAACCGTATTCAGCAAAAGCTGGGCAATGGTCATAGGCCCAACGCCACCGGGCACCGGGGTCAGCGCCCCGGCCGCCTCTTTTACGGACTCAAAATCGCAGTCCCCGGTTATGCCCGATTCGGTGCGATTAATACCCACATCCACCACTACTGCGCCCGGCTTGATCATATCTCCCTGAACAAATCCGGGACGGCCCAAAGCGGCCACCACCAAATCCGCGCTGCGCACCTCTCCGGCCAAGTTTGCCGTCCGGGAATGGCAGATGGTCACGGTGGCGTTTTGATGCAGTAAAAGCAAGGACAGAGGCTTGCCGACAATATTGCTCCTGCCTATGACCACGGCCTTTTTTCCGGCCGGATCAATATTATAGCGCCGCAACAGCTCCATGACCCCGGCCGGAGTGCAGGAGCGCAGACCGGGCATGCCCAGGGTCAGCCTCCCGACATTTACGGGATGGAAACCGTCCACATCCTTGTCCGGGTCGATCAAATCCAGACAGCGCCCCGCATCCAGGCCGGGGGGCAAAGGCAGCTGGACCAGGATACCGTCCACGGTCTTGTCCGCATTCAGCCCCCTTATCCTGGCCTCGAGTTCGGTCTGGGAAATTCCTGCATCCAAACGCAAACTGGTGGATTCTATGCCCGCCTCAGCACAGGCCTTCTCCTTGTTCCGGACATATATGCGGGAACCGGGATCCTCGCCGACCAGAATCACGGCCAGCCCCGGAGGCCGGCCCGCCTTTTTCCCGGTCTGCTGCACGCGTTCGGCCAGCTCCCGGCGGATAGTCGCGGCGGTCTGCTTACCGTCAAGCAAGATCATGATTTTGATTTCCTTTTGTTTGTCTTATTCAAACCAGCTGGCGGCCAGGGCGAGTCCGAAATATTCGGCCTGATCCTCCAGCTCCTCCTCAATGCGCAAAAGCTGGTTATACTTGGCCAAACGATCGCTGCGGCTAAGGGATCCGGTCTTGATCTGCCCGGAATTAACCGCCACCGCCAAGTCGGCGATAAAATGATCCTCGGTCTCTCCGGAGCGATGCGAGATTACCGTGCTGTATGCGGCCTCCTTGGCTATCTCAATGGTATCCAGGGTCTCGGTCACCGTCCCGATCTGATTCAATTTGATAAGGATGGAGTTGGCCACCACCCGGGAAATACCCTCGGCCAGGATCCCGGGATTGGTCACGAACACGTCATCCCCGACCAGCTGAATCTTCTCCCCCAGTTTTGCGGTCTGCGCCTGCCATCCTTCCCAATCGCCCTCGGCCAGACCGTCTTCAATACTGACCAGGGGGAAGGAGCCCACTAGATCCTCGTAGTAGTCAATGAGCTCAGTAGAGCTGAATTCCCTGTTTTCGCCCTTTAAAACGTATCTGCCGTCCGAATAGAATTCCGAGGCCGCGGCATCTATGGCCAGGGCGATTTCCGGACCCGGCTGATAGCCGGCTTCCTCAACAGCCCGAATCATATATTCAAAGGCCTGCCTGTGACTCTTCAGATTGGGCGCGAATCCACCTTCGTCGCCGACAGCAGTGGACAAGCCGTCTTGGGCCAAAATGGATCTCAGGCAGTGAAACGTCTCCGCGCCCATGCGCAGGGCGTCGGTAAAGCTTGCCGCCCCCAAAGGCATAATCATGAATTCCTGGATATCCAGGTTGTTCGAGGCGTGCTGCCCCCCGTTAAGAATATTCATCATCGGTGCGGGCAGTATCTTGGCGTTTACCCCGCCCAGATACTGATACAAAGGCAGACCCAGATAATTGGCGGCCGCTCTGGCCGTCGCCATAGACACCCCCAAAATGGCGTTGGCCCCGAGGCGGGATTTGTTTTCCGTGCCGTCCAGATCTATGAGGAACTCGTCTATCTCCACCTGGCGCAGCGCATCCATCCCCAAAAGCTCTTCAGCTATGGTATCGATTACGTTGTTTACCGCGTTCTCCACACCCTTGCCCCCGTAAAGAGAGGCGTTCCTGTCCCGGAGCTCAATGGCCTCACGCGAGCCGGTGGAGGCACCGGAAGGGACAGCAGCCCTGCCCATCGCCCCGCTTTCCAGGTAAACTTCCACCTCCACGGTGGGATTTCCGCGGGAATCCAGGATCTGCCTGGACCAAACATCGGTTATGATACTCATGTCCGTTCCTCCCCCAAATCTTGGTTAAAACTTTCGTAAAATATTGTCTGCAGCCCCTTGAGCAGCAGATCCTCGCATACGGAATCAATCTCCGGGCAGATCGCGGCGATATCCCGGGCCAGGCCCCCGGTGGCCACTACCAGCGGTCCCCCGCCGACTATATCTTTCAGTCTTGCGCAAAGGCCCTGGACCAGGGCCGCAAATCCGAATAAAAGTCCGTTTTCCAAGCTTTCTCTGGTGCTTTCCCCAATCCTGATATCCGGGCACCCTTCCGCCTTTCCTTCCAGGCTGACCTGGGGCAGCTTAGCGGTCTGCGTGCCCAGGGCCTGGACAGAGGAAAGCACTCCCGGACAGATCAAACCGCCCAAATATTTGCCGTCCCGAATGCAGTCCAAAGTGGTGGCCGTGCCGAAATCGACAACTATAAACGCCCGGGACGAAAACAAGCGTGTGGCCGAATAAGCGGTGACCAGCCTGTCCGCGCCCACTTCAGCCGGGCGTTTGTAGTGATTGGCCACAGGCACGGGGATGTCTGCAGGAACAAAATAAACAGGACAAGAAAACCAACGTCTCCCGGCCCCGCTGATGGCCCGATCCAATCGGGGGACAACCGAGGAAACAGCCCAGGCCTTTATCTTTTTCCGGGAAAAACCGGATGAATCCAAAAGGCCGGAGATCTCCAGCCCCAATGAGTCCGCTGTGGCACTTGCCGGAGTGGGCAGGCAAAAGCTGGCCTGCAGTCCGGTTCTGTCAGCCAGACCGATCTTCAGGTTGGTGTTGCCCGCATCCACTACGAGCAGTTCCGCTATTCCTCCCATGCCTCGCTCACCTTCAACTCATTGTGTAAGGGATCAACCTTGCCGAAACGGACCACAAAACGCTGTCCAGGCATGGCCTTACCCCCGAAAAGGCTTTCCGGCCCCCGAACCAGTACCTTTTCCCGGGGCAGGGCCAAAGTGACCAGTTTCCCGGAATTATGAACCACCACCGCAGGGAAAAAGCGCTCCTTGTTCTGCTGAAAATAAAGGAGTTTCCAGTATCTGGGCCGGTATTTCTGCACCTTGCTCACCGCCTGGATTCTGGAGTTGAGCATAGTCAGTCTGCTATCTAGCTCTTGTTTTGTCCAGCGCGGCTTTCCTGTCCTGAGCCAGGAATCAATCTGCCCCGTGTTTATCAGATCCGCGTAGCGGCGCAGAGGAGAAGTGACCGGCGCATAGGCGGAAAGACCCAGGCCACGGTGCGGGCGGGGCACGGTATCCGTAACCGTGGCCCCCATACACTTGACCAGCTGGAATACATCCACGGGATCAGTCCATATCCCCGCGCTGCCTTCGGGCAAAGCGATGTCCTGAGTCCTGTACAGCAGGGGAATATCCCGCTCCGCCGCCCAGCTGGCGGCGGCCGCATTGGCCAGGATCATGAACTCGGAAACCATAACCTGGGCCCCGGGATATGCATCGGTCGGGCAAAGCCGGACCTCGATTTCGTTTGCACTTGCAAGGAGTTTTGTCTCCGGTTCGGGCTGATCTATAACCACCGCGCCTTTGTCCACTCTCTGGCTGCGCAGACCTTCGGCCAACTCATAGGCCCGCCTCATATCCTCTTCTGCCACTATCATCTCTTCGGCGGCCCGGTAGGTGATGTTTTTTTCCACCCTAACCCAGGAAAAACAGACCCGGACATCCAAGAGCTCCGCCTCCAGGGAAAAACGGAAATCAAAGACAAGGGCGGGTCTGGACCTGCCGGCCTCAAGGCTGAACAGGGCGGTCAGTTCTTCCGGGAGCATATGGCAGGTCTCTTCCGGCAGATAAATACTGCTGGCCCTGTTCATAACCGCCTGATCCAACCCGGAGCCAAAGGGCCAGGAATACGGAGGACAGGCAAATGCCAGGGAAAGCAGGAATCCGTCCTCTTGCGCGAAAAAGGCAAAGGCGTCGTCAATGTCTGCGGTGGACTCGGAATCCACGCTCACAAAACCGGTTTTTTCTTCCTGCAGGGCCTTGCCCGGGAAAGAAGCCAGTATCTCCTTGATCTCACCGGCGAACTCCTCCGCCCACTCATTGCCGCACATATAACCGGCCTGGTCCAGGTGGAAATTGTGGTGCCAGGAGACAATCCCCCATTGCCGGGCCAAGAGAAACGGCAAATGCGGGTCGCGCGGCAGGCCGTCAGTGAGCTCCTGCCAGGGAATATCCTCGTCAGCCTCCGGGTCGGCAATCTTGCTGAACAAAATGTCTTTAAGCCTGCGGCTTATCTCTTCGTCGCCCGGCCCATCTGCCCGGCCCCGCCCGGACCACAGACCGCGGAAAAATTGGTTACCCTCGGTTACCAGCCTTTTTTTCTCCTCGTTTCTGCGCATCTCTTCCAGACGCTTTTCCACCACGTCCTCAGGAAAGATCTCAAAATCCGGGGGGCTGAACTTGAAGTGGGTCTTGGCCCGGAGCATGGCCCGGCCCAGGGCGGCCAGCCGGTCCTCATCCCAGGCCCCCCAGACCAAATCAGCGAACCAGGTAATCGGAGCCCGGTCGATCTCCCCCTGGGCCAGAGACCAGATTTCCATAATATCCAGGTCTGTACAAATCTGCTCCCGCCTGCCGCCGTGTTCAGCCAGGGCGGACAATACCGTTTCCCTTGAGCTGGAAGCGGGATACACCGGACCGCTCCAGGGCAGAATACGGGCTATGGGTAGCTTGACCTCCCGTTTATTCACGTTCAAAAGCCTTGCCTTCTGGTTCTGGATCTCGGTGAGCCAAGCGATCACCGGCTGGTTGTTATGCAGATATTCAACAATGCAGCCTGCAGACAGGCCTTCAATGATGCTGGACAATAGGGCCGCCTTAGTGCTTAAAGGAACGCTGGCCGGTAAAGACCATGGCCGCCTGGGGTTCGGACTCGTTTACCGCTTGAATGACCTCAAAGTCCCGAATCGACCCCCCCGGATGGGCAATAGCAGTGACCCTTTCGCGCAGGGCAATGTCCACTCCGTCCCGGAAAGGGAAAAAGCCGTCCGAGACCATAACCGATCCCGGGATCCCGGCCTTCATCTGGCCGGTCCTGTCCAGGATCTCTTGCAGCTTTTCGGCTGCACCGGACTCTGTGCGGGCCTTTTCCTGCAGCTGATAAAGGGACATTCCCAGGCGCTCAAATGCAAGGCCGTCCGCGTATTTTGTGTACGCCTTGCTCACAGCCAGCTGCACGCATCCCACCCGGTCCTGCTCTCCGGTGCCTATGGACACGGTTTTACCGTCTCTGGCGAAAAGGACTGAATTGGAAGTGACCCCCGCTTCCACGGCCCAGGCGAACAAAAGGTCCTCAAGCTCGCGTTTGTCCGGGAAGCGTGCGGTTATACTGTTGCCGTTTTTTTCCGCCCGGGCCGGGAGGAAATCCTTTTCCTCCTGGATGCGGTTTTTGTAGGAGAACTGGACAATCAGCCCTCCGTCATTCAAGGACTTCAGATCCAGAAACGGCCTGGATGTAAGCTCGGAGAGCCGGGCCAGACCGGGAAGCTTGATTATCCGCAGATTCTTCTTTTTACCCAGTAGATCGATTACTCCGGGTTCAAAGTCCGGGGCGGCCACCACCTCCAGGTAAAATTCCTGCAAGAACTCGGCACACTGCAGGTCAAGCGGCCGGTTGACCACCAGGGCCCCGCCGAAGGCGGCGATTCTGTCCGCGAAATATGCATTTTTCAGGGCTGTTGCTATTCCCTCTCCGGACCAAGCCGCGCCGCAAGGATTGTTGTGCTTCAGAATAATCGCGGCCGGCTTGGCGTGCAGGTATTGCAGGATATTGATCCCGTTGTCCACATCGGTCAGGTTTATCTTCCCCGGGTGTTTGCCGGCCTGGATCATGTGCTCTTCTTGCATCGCGCTGACCAGTTCCAGACCGGACCCTTGAAAGACAATACCTCCGACCTCTGCTCTTCCTTCGGCCGGCTCATAAAGCGCGGCAGGCTGATCCGGGTTCTCCCCGTAGCGCAAACCCTTTTCCTCCCCCTGGACAGTCCAGGTCCTCTTGCGGAAGACGAGCTTTTGATCTCCCAGCCAAAGAGACATCGACTCCGGAAAGGGGTCTTTTTGGATGGTTTTGTACATATTTTTTATATCCTGACCCATTGACTACTCCTTGCTTGTTGACGCATATCTCCGTACATCTTGTTTACAAAAGAAAAAGCGGCTGACAAACAGGTTTCTTGACAAAGGACTGTGCCCGCGCATCCTGGGGCCAAAACCGCTGGAACTCCACCTAGCACAGGGCGTTAGCGGGGGCAAATCCGCCTCTTGCCCGCCATCCGGAGGAAAAAATATATGGACAAGGTACTCAGAAAACTGGCCGAAACCCTGAACAGCCTGGATGAAGCATCCCTCATGTCTTTCAGGGAAAAATATTATCAGCGAGTCAAGGAATTTTCTCCCAGCCAGGCCTGGGAGGAGGACACCCTTATTCTGTCCATGATTCAAGCGGTGCGCTGGAAAAACCAGCTATTTAATCACCATTGGGCTGCTACGGATAGCAGCCCTCCGCAGCAGCCCCTGGACCACGAAGAAAAAAGCGAGGAGGAAAAATCAGGGCCAAACTCCGGAAGCATCTCCGGCAGAGCGGGCAAAGTCCTGGATTTCAGGTCGCTCAAGAAGGACTAGCCCCCGGAGGATAAAGTAGTAAAACCTGATGCTCTGGACATAATCCACTGCCTCGTATCCCCGGCAATATCCGTTAGGGACCCTTTGGTAGTATTTCTTGTAGCTCAAAAGGGGATAGACATCCTTGACCCCGTGCCAGGACAAATGGTCCCGGCCCATTTCCCGGGCGAGCTGCATGGCGTCCCATAGATGGCTCATGCCCTGATTATACGCGGCCAGACTCATAAACCATCTGTCCCAGCCGGTGACCCCTCTTTTTCCCACCTGTTCCCAAAGATAGCGCATGTATCTGCCCCCCCCGACGATACTCTCCCGGGGATCGAGACGGTTGACCCCCAGTTCCTGGGCCGTGTTCCGACTTATCTGCAAAAGCCCGCGCACTCCAGTGCGGCTCCTGGCTACGGGATCGAAATGAGACTCCTGGTAAATAAGGGCCATGAAAAACAGGGGGTCCATATTGTTTTGCTGCGCAGCCTCAAGGATTTCCTGTTTATACCCGGAAACCCGATTTTTCAATGTGCCCAGGAAATGATTTATCTGGTAGTGGTCCAATTTATCCGGCAAAAAACCCAGATATTTTGCCTTGCTTCTCTTGAATTCCAAGGAGCCAAAATAGCTCCCGGAGAATTTCTGCAGCTTTTGGTCCAGTTCCGTGTACCTGCGTCCCCATATCCAGGCGTATCCGACTTCCTTGTCCAGGGTACGGGATTTGCGCACGGAGGTGAAAAAAGGGTGCCAGATATTGAGGCTCAGTCTGTCTGTGAGTGCGAAACGGGCCTTGTTTCGATCCAGATCTGAAAACAGGGCCAAATTATCCCGGACCGGGCCGGCGGATTTTATCCGGCAGTCCAATCCTTTTTGGATCCTGGCCACCTCCGTTCTCCAGAAGCCCCGGTCCAGATAAAGGAGCCTGGCCCGGCAAAAGTCCCGATCCGAATTATACGGGTAACGGTATCTGTTGTGGGCGACCAGCAGATCGCTGTGTAAATATGTCCGCCCCTTACGGGCAAAAGACAGCTCACTGTCTAATCCGGCACAATGGAATCCCACCACAAGGTCCGCCCGGTCTTGTTTGAGCATTTCCAAGGCCCTTTCCCGGCTGGAAACGCGAATCCATTCGGCCCGGATTCCGTTTTCCCGACAAAATTTGTTCACCGCCTCCTTTTCCAGACCCGGACCGAAGGGGAAAAGGGTGGCGTTGACCAGCTGGGATCCGGAATGGACCACACGTATCCTCTCGCCTGTCCAATATTGCAGGCGGAGGTAAGCGCTCCACCGGACCAAAAAAATTAAAGCCACCAGCAGCAACAAAAGGCTGACCCCGACGGGCAGCGCCATTTTCTGCTCCCCATGCCGGGAGGATTTAGACCCGCTTCGCCGTTCCATAGCTATTAAAGACAATACCGGGTAATGGTTAAGATGTCTATTTCTCAAATCCGGCTCAAAGCTGACAAAACAGGTTTCAAACACCCGCGGTGTTTGACTTGTGCGGACCGGTTAGGTACGCAAATCTGGCCTTGTGCGCAATAATTATATGCCAATTACGGAGGAAAATTAATGAATACAGTGGTCATAGGGACCCAATGGGGGGACGAGGGTAAGGGCAAGATCGTGGATCTGCTCACGGAAAAGGCCCAGCTCATAGTCCGTTTTCAGGGGGGGAACAATGCAGGGCACACCCTAGTTGTCGGGGATCGAACCTTTATCCTGCACCTCATTCCATCCGGGGTTTTGCACGAGGACAAAAAATGCTTGATTGGCAACGGGGTGGTCCTGGACCCGGAAGTATTTTGTCAGGAAATAGACCAGCTCTCGGAATCCGGGATCGGCATTGCGCCGGACCGGATGACGGTGAGCAAGAAATGCCACCTGATAATGCCCTATCACAAATTGTTGGACGGCGCCCGGGAGGACCTCAAGGCCGGCCGGGATAAGATCGGGACCACCGGCCGAGGCATTGGGCCCTGCTATGAAGACAAGATCTGCCGGGTGGGCATAAGGGCCGGGGATCTTGTGGATCCAACTCTGCTAAAAGACAAGATATCCAAGGCCATTAAAGAAAAAAATGTGCTCTTCAAGCACCTGTACGGGGCAAAACCCCTGGACCCGGAAGAACTTTTTTCCTGGGTTAAGCCGCTCGGGGAGAGGGTGGTTCCATATCTTGGCGACGTGTCCGAGGAAGTGCGCCGTGCCGGGGAAAAGGGTCTGCCCGTATTATTCGAGGGGGCGCAAGGTACTCACCTGGATATTGACCACGGCACCTATCCCTTTGTCACCTCTTCGAACACCGTGGCCGGTAACGCGTCGGCCGGGGCCGGGTGCGGCCCTCTGGGCCTGGAGGCTATAATCGGCGTGGTCAAGGCCTATACCACCCGGGTGGGAAGCGGCCCCATGGCCACGGAACTCTCGAATGCCGCCGGCAGACATATGCAGGAAAAAGGGGCAGAATTCGGGGCCACCACCGGCCGGGAGCGCAGATGCGGCTGGCTGGACTTGGTAATTCTGCGCGATTCAGTGCGCCTGAACGGTCCGACCGGCCTGGCCCTGACCAAGCTGGACGTGCTCGGGGGACTGAAGATTATCAAGGTCTGCACCGCATACAAGTACAAAGGGGAAAAAATAGACTACCCGCCCCAGGAGGAAAACGGACTGGAAAAGGTCAGTCCCGTATACACACAACTGCCCGGATGGGAGGAGGATATAAGCGGATGCCGCGATTTCGGGGAACTACCGGAAAACGCCCGTTCGTACATCGAATTTATAGAAAAATCCCTGGGAATCCCCGCGGAGATTATATCCGTCGGGCCTAAACGGGATCAGACCATCATCCGCTCCGTACATTCATAAGATGGGCACTTGCACTGCAACTGACCAGCAACACAGAGTAAAATCCTTCCTGGACAGACTGGCGACTGATCCGCCCCTGGCCCTACTTCTGGAGGGTGGATCCGGCCGGGATCGCCTGGCCATGGCTGAATACTGGGCCATGGCTTTGAATTGCCGCTCTTGTCCTCCCTGTTTTGCCTGCCCTGCCTGTCTGCAGATAAAAGACCGGGTCTATCGGGATCTGGTTTTGGTTAACGGAGAAGACAACCTAAAAGTGGATGAACTGCGCGCAATCCGTTCCGGGTTCTCTCAAACCGCCCATTACAACTACCGGGTAGTCATCTTTAACAATGCCCATCTTTTGAACCTTTCCTGCGCCAATCTGCTCTTGAAAAGCCTGGAAGAGCCGAATGTATGGACCCGATTTATCCTGCTGGCGCCTTTGCGGGAAAATCTACTGCCGACATTGGTATCCCGAAGCTTTATCCTCACTTTGTCCAGAAGCAGAGGAGCAGGCGCGGACACAGACGAGACCCTGGAAGGGGAATTTCTGGCTTTTTGCTCCACAGGCCGCGGCTGGCTGCACATAACCTCCAGAAAAAACTCGGTCACCAGGGAGACCGCTTTCCGACTCATCTCCAGAGTGCAAAAAGAATTGTTGCAGGCGGGCAAGGGAAAGGAATCTCAACTGGCGCCCGGATCCTGCAACCGCCTCCGTGAGGCGCAGAGGGAAGTGGACAAATCCATTTACTGCCTGGATCTCCAGGTCAACCCGGCTATTGTCCTGGACTGGCTGGGCAGCAAAATGTATGCTCTGGCCGGTAGGAAATAAAAAGGCTTTATATTCCCGGAGTACTTATCTTTTAACAGCACGATTCGGCGTAAAATGATCTGAAAATGTGCTCAACACAGGACAGGCCTATTCATGTCCATACTGGCTGAACTGGACATATTCCTTTTTAAACAGGGACGACATTTCCAGCTGCATAAAAAGCTGGGCTCGCACCCCTATTCCGGAGGCGGGGTTAGAGGGACCTATTTCGCGGTCTGGGCGCCCAATGCCCTGGAAGTATCAGTTATCGGGGACTTCAATTCCTGGAAAAAAGACCAAAATCCCATGCACGCCCGGAGTGACGGATCAGGGATATGGGAGACCTTTATCCCCGGAGTGGAACCCGGAACCTGCTATAAATACAGCCTCAAATCCAGATACCGTGAAGCGAGGCTGGAAAAAACCGATCCCTTTGCCCTGCGGACCGAAGAACCCCCGAAAACAGCTTCCATTGTCTGGGGCCTGGATTTTAAATGGACCGACCAAACCTGGATGGAAAATAGGTCCCAAGCAACCGCCCAGAACAGACCGATAAGCATCTATGAAATGCATCTCGGCTCCTGGATGCGGGATCCGGATAATCCCGAAAGGCTTTTATCCTACCGGGAGCTGGCCGAGTTGCTGCCCAAGTATCTGCAAGAAAACGGATTCACCCACGTGGAATTCATGCCCTTGTGCGAACACCCGTTTTACGGTTCCTGGGGATATCAGTGCGTATCCTATTTCGCTCCCAGTTCCAGATACGGCCTGCCCCAGGATTTCATGCACCTGATCGACCGCCTGCACAAACACGGTATTGGAGTAATCCTGGACTGGGTCCCCTCGCACTTTCCCACGGACGATCACTCCCTGGGCCTTTTCGACGGCACCCATCTGTTTGAGCACATGGATTCAAGACGGGGATTTCACCCGGACTGGCACAGCTATATCTTCAACTACGGCCGATACGAGGTCCAGGCCTTTCTAATAAGCAACGCCCTGTTCTGGCTGGACAAATACCATATAGACGGACTGCGTGTGGATGCCGTGGCCTCCATGCTCTATCTCAACTATTCCCGCAAAGAAGGAGAATGGCTGCCCAACGAGTACGGGGGCAATGAAAACCTGGAAGCTATCTCCTTTCTAAAAAAATTCAACGAAACCGTATACCAGGAATTTCCCGGGGTGCAGACCTTTGCCGAGGAATCCACCTCCTGGCCCATGGTTTCCCGACCGACATATATCGGCGGTCTGGGATTCGGTTACAAATGGAACATGGGGTGGATGAACGACACCCTGGACTATTTCCAGAAGGACCCGGTCTACCGTAGATTCCACCACAACCAGCTGACCTTCAGCATCTGGTATGCCTTTAATGAAAACTTTGTCCTACCCCTTTCCCATGACGAGGTGGTCCACGGCAAATCTTCTTTATTTTTGAAAATGCCCGGGGACAGATGGCAGAAATTCGCCAATCTGCGTCTTCTTTTCGGATACATGTTCGCCCATCCCGGGAAAAAACTTGTTTTTATGGGTTCTGAGCTGGGACAGAAAAGAGAATGGGACCATGACCGCAGCCTGGATTGGCATCTGTTACAGAATGAACAAAACAGGGGTCTTAAGAGATGGATCGCTGATCTGAACCGCCTGTATGTACACGAACCCTGCCTGTACGAACTGGATTTTTCCCCGCAGGGTTTTGCCTGGATTGACTGCCAGGATGCGGACAACTCGGTGCTTGCCTTTTCACGCTACTCACAAAACAAAGACTGCCTAGTGGCTGCATTCAACTTCACCCCGGTGCCCAGGTTCGGATACTGCATACCCGCCCCGGCGCAAGGAACCTGGAAAGAGGTGATCAATAGCGATTCCCAACTCTACGGGGGGTCGAACCAGGGGAATATGGGCGGAATTGAGACCCGGTCCCAGGGGGAGGACAACATCCTTTCTCTGACCCTGCCCCCGCTGGGAATGATCATGCTCCGGCCTGCTTATGGACAAAATACGTAAAAGCGGACTCTTGCTGCACATAACCTCGCTTCCCTCCGGTTTCGGAAACGGGGATATGGGTTTTGAGGCGTTGCGGTTCGCAGACTTCCTTAAAAATTCCGGACAGAAAATCTGGCAGGTTTTGCCTATAAATGCCCTCTCCGCGGAATACGGCTTTTCCCCGTACAGCCCGGTATCCGTATTCGGCCTCAACCACCTGCTCATAAGCCCGGAGTGGATGATCAACTCCGGGTTGGTCACCTCCCGGGAGGCCCGGGCCGATTTCCATCCCCGGAAAACAGATTTTCGGGCCTCGGACGAGTTTAGGTATTATTTGGCTGAAACCGCATACAAAAACCGGAAAAATGTCCTCAAGGGTGAAAAATGGGACGCGTTTCAGGAAAAAAACCAAAATTGGATTCGCGACTTCTGTCTTTTCCGGGCCCTTAAAAATTATTTCGGTTTGGGTATCTCCTGGAGGAACTGGCCTGAAGGCCTTGTTCGCCGGGACAAAGACTGTATTTCAAAATGGGAAAAAAAGCTGGAAAAAGAAATAGCCGTGCAGACCATTTTGCAGTTTGCAGCCTGGAGCCAGTGGCTGGAACTCAAAGATTATGCAAACTCTTTGGGGATAAAGATAATGGGCGATCTCCCGTTTTATCCCTGCCTGGAAAGCAGCGATGTGTGGTCCGGACAGGAATTGTTCCGGCTTGACAGCCAAGGAACTCCCTTGTTCGTTTCCGGGGCCCCGCCGGATTATTTCAGCTCCGCAGGGCAGCTGTGGAATACCCCGGTCTATTCGTGGCCGGCACATGAAAAAGAGGATTTCGCCTGGTGGGTGAAGCGGATAGAGAAGAATATGGAGATCTTTGACTGCCTGCGCCTGGATCACTTCCGCGGTTTTTGCGCCTACTGGCAGGTCCCGGCTGGAAGCGACACTGCCGCCTCCGGGGAATGGGTTCCGGCTCCGGGGGAAAAACTCATGCGCAAATTGATCGGGGCTTGCGGCCAAAAACAGCTTATAGCCGAGGATCTCGGGGAGATAACCCCGGATGTAACCAGACTCAAGGAAAAGCTTGGCCTGGCCGGAATGCATGTTCTGCAGTTCGCATTTGGGGGGGATATGTCCGAAAACCCGCATATACCACACAATCACCGCAGAAACGGGATAGTTTATACCGGGACCCACGACAACAACACCCTGCACGGCTGGTTTACGCAAGAGGCTGATGCCCGGCAGATAAGGCTGCTGCGTGAATATACCGGGAAACGGGTCACCAGGTGGGATGTGGCCGGCCGAATGCTAAAATGCGCCCTTTCTTCAGTGGCTGCGACAGCGGTTATACCGGTTCAGGATGTGCTGGGACTCGGCTGGCGGGCCCGGATGAACAACCCGGCAGGGAGTAAAAAGAACTGGACTTGGCGCCTGGCACCCGGCCAGCTGAAAGACTCCCATTCAAGACAACTGGCCCGCCTCAACGGCTTATACGGCCGGGGGTAAAAAACAGGGCTATTTTGTTTATAGCTCGTTTTCCTGGACCACCACGTCAAAACAGATCACTTTCTGGTCCTTTTCCAGGTTGACCAGCTTGACTCCCTGGGTGGAACGACCGGTGCTCCTGACTTCATCAGAGTTTATGCGGATTATTTTGCTGGCCGAGGTAAGCAGAATAAGCTCCTCACCCGGGGCAAGGAGAAGAGAACCCACCGCCGGTCCGGAACGCTTGGTCAGCTTCATATTGATTATGCCTTTGCCCCCTCTGGACTGCAGGCGATACATGGACAAAGGAGTCTTTTTCCCAAACCCCTTTTCAGAGATGGTAGCTAAGTCATAGCCCTCGGCGCTGCTGGCTATAACCGAGGAAACCACTTCGTCCCCAAAACGCAAGGAAATCCCTTTTACCCCTATGGCGCTACGGCCAGTGGGTCGGACCTCGCTGCATTTAAAACGGATACAATATCCCAGCCTGGTGGAGAGGATAATTTCTTCTTGTTCTTTAACCGTACGCACTCCGATGAGTTCATCTTCTTCCTTCAGCCCGAGGGCTATTAGCCCCATACTGCGGATATTTTTGTATTGCTCACAAGCGGTGCGCTTGACCATTCCCTTTTTGGTAAAAAACAGAAAATACTTGCCTGCGTTAAGATCGCGGGAGGTGATGGCCGTGGCAATATATTCCTCATCGTCCAGGGGAACGAGGTTTTTTAGATGCACCCCGCGGGCAATCCGGCTACCTTCCGGGACTTCATACACCTTTATGCGGTACACCTTACCCCGGTTGGAAAACAAATACAGGTCCTGATGATTGGTGGTGGTCAACAAAGTGGAGATAAAGTCCTTGGAGGAGACATTGGCCCCGGCTATGCCCTTGCCCCCGCGTTTTTGCTGATGATAGTTCTCCAAAGGCGTTCTTTTGATATATCCGTTGCGGGACAAAGTAAGCACTGTTTCCACGTCAGGAACCAGATCCCGCATGTCTATGTTTTCCGGATCCTGCTCCAGGATACGCGACTTGCGCGCAGTGGCGAAACCGTTTTTCAGCTCCTCTAGCTCCTCGCGGATAACCCCCTTCAGGACCTGGACATTCTCCAGGATACTTTTGAGGTACTCTATTTTTTTCAAGACCTGGGCATACTCCTGCAGGAGGCTTTCCCGCTCCAGGCTGGTCAGGCGGTGCAGCCGCATGTCCAAAATAGCCTGGGCCTGAATATCGCTTAATTCAAAGCGGTTTATAAGCTTGTCCTTGGCCTCGGAAGCGTTTTGGGAATTACGGATAATATGGACCACTTCGTCTATATTTTCCAGGGCAATGCGCAGCCCTTCCAGTATATGTGCCCTATGCTCCGCCTTTTTTAGATCAAAGCGGGTGCGACGCAAAACCACTTCTTTTCTGTGATCTATGAAATATTCCAGTATTTCTTTTAGATTGAGGAGCTGGGGCCGGTTGTTGACCACGGCCATTGTGTTTATGCCGAAGCTGGTCTCAAGCGAGGTGTATTTGTATAATTTGTTTATGACCACATCAGAGATGACCCCTTTTTTAAGGTCAATAACTATACGGATGCCGTTGCGGTCGGACTCGTCGCGCAGATCACTTATGCCCTCGATCTTTCTTTCGTGGACCAGAGCAGCTATCTTTTCCACCAAATTGGCCTTGTTCAGGGCATAAGGGATTTCCTTGACCACTATGGATTCCATTCCCCGGGACCTCTGCTCCACGACCATATCGGAGCGAATACGCACGCTGCCTTTCCCGGTCCTGTAGGCCGACTCCATCCCTTCCCGGCCGTAAATATAGGCTCCGGTGGGAAAATCCGGACCCTGTACATAATGCATGAGTTCGGAAATGGAACATTGCGGTCGGGAGAGCAAATACAGGCAGGCATCAACTACTTCTCCCAGATTATGCGGAGGAATATTGGTAGCCATGCCCACGGCTATGCCCGAGGCCCCATTTACAAGCAGGTTCGGGACCTTGGCCGGTAACACCTCTGGTTCCTCCAGGGTGTTGTCATAATTGGAAATGGTATTAACGGTATCTTTTTCTATATCGGCCAGAAACTCACTTGCAAGCCTGGACATCCGGCATTCGGTGTAACGCATGGCGGCCGGGGCGTCTCCGTCCAGGGAACCAAAGTTCCCCTGCCCGTCCACCAAAACGTCGCGCATATTAAAATCCTGGGCCATGCGTACCAAGGCGTCGTAAACCGCCGAATCACCATGCGGATGATATTTACCTATTACATCCCCGACCACTCGGGCGGATTTTTTGTATCCCCGGTTGTAAGTGATCCCCAGCTCATGCATGGCATAAAGAATCCTGCGGTGCACCGGTTTAAGACCGTCCCGGACATCCGGAATGGCCCGTCCGATTATAACACTAAGGGAGTATTCAAGATAGGATTTCTGCAGTTCCTGTTCAATGGATATGATATCCGACATTTATCCCTCGCTAAAATTACCTGCTAAACTATATATCCAGTTCGCCAACACTCAAGGCGTTCTTCTCAATGAAGGCCCTTCTGGGATCAACTTTGTCTCCCATTAATTTGGTGAACAGTTCATCCGCTTTTTCGGCATCATCGATATCCACTCTATATAATGTCCTGTTTTCCGGATCCATTGTGGTGGACCAAAGTTGTTCCGGATTCATCTCTCCCAGACCTTTGTAGCGCTGGATGTTTATTCCTTTATGGGCCATGTCTAGAAGAGTGGTCATAAGGTTAAATACCCCGAAAATATCTTTTTCTTCACCTTTTTTATCGATGCTAAATTTGTATTGCGGACTTTTATTGCGTATATTTGAAACTATATCGAATGTATTACGATACAGACGGGAATTGAAGAATTCAACACCAATGGTTATGCTATGTTCGTTTCTGTCTGTAAACTTGAGAAACAGTCTTTCTTCCTCATCCACTTCCTCGCGTATTTTTTCCACCATATATCCTTTTTCAGTCATGTATTCCCGAAAGCCGGAATCATCTTCATATAAAAAATAACCCGGGGAAAGACGGGTGGAAAAATCCAGATATATTCCAAAAAGTTCTTCAGAAATACCAATATTAAAGGCCTCGTTATATTTATCTTTAATAAAGTTTAGATCGCTGAAAAAGGAAATAAGTTCCTGTCCCTGAATACGGGTGGAGTCCTCGCAGACTATCTGCACCTCGTCCGCTACCCGGGAGACCAGGTATTCATTCAGTTCATTTTCGCTTATTATATATTTTTCGTATTTTCCTTTGTATATGCGATAAAGCGGAGGTTGGGCTATATACAGATAGCCGTCCTCGATAAGCTCTCGGTACTGGCGGAAAAAAAAGGTCAGAAGCAGGGTGCGGATATGCGCTCCGTCCACGTCAGCGTCGGTCATGATAATAATCTTATGGTAGCGTAATTTATCAAGCTGGATATCGTCATTGCCCACTCCCGCTCCCATGGCGGTTATCATGGCCTTTATTTCCTTGTTTTCCAGAACCTTGTCGAATCTGGTTTTCTCCACATTGAGTATTTTTCCCCGCAGGGGCAAAATGGCCTGGAATTTGGGATTTCTCCCCTGTTTGGCTGAGCCGCCAGCCGAATCCCCTTCTACTATGAACACCTCGCTTTCCTGCGGCTTTTTGCTCTGGCAGTCGGCCAGTTTTCCGGGCAGGGAATTGTCCGAAAGCGCACCCTTGCGCCGGACCAGATCCTTGGCCTTTCTGGCCGCTTCCCGGGCCCGGGCCGCGTCCACCACCTTTTCCACTATAAGCTTTGCGTCTTTGGGATTTTCCCCAAAATAATCGGACAATGTCTCATAAGTTAGTGCGGACACGTAGCCGGATACTTCACTGTTCCCCAGCTTGGTCTTGGTCTGCCCTTCAAACTGGGGATCAGGGACCTTTACACTTACCACTGCAGTCAGCCCCTCGCGGACATCGTCCCCGCTCAGTTTGTGCTTAAGTTTTTTTGGTAGATCCGAATTCTGGATATAGTTATTAATGGCCCGGGTAAGGGCGGAACGGAAGCCATGCAGATGCGTTCCGCCTTCTATAGTCCGGATATTATTGGCAAATGTATATAAATTTTCCTTATAGCCGGCCTTGTACTGCATGGCGAACTCGATTTGGACATTGTCCTGTTCGCCTTGGCCACTAACAATGGAATGGATCCCGGAATCATTATTCAGCTTACGGACAAAGGAGAATATTCCCCCGTCATACTTAAAGACCTCGCTGACCCCGGTTCGCTCGTCCACCAACTCTATTTGCACCCCGCCATTTAGATAGGCCAGCTCCTCAAACCTTTTGATCAAAGTCTCAGAAGAATAATTGACATCGTCAAAAATATCCTCATCCGGACGGAAGCGGATTGTTGTCCCGGTTTTCTCGGCAATCCCCTGATCCTGCAAGGCGCAAACGGGTATGCCCCGCTCATAGCGCTGGAAATATCTCCTCCCGTCTCTTTTTATGGTCAGCTCAAGATACTCAGAAAGGGCATTGACCACGGAGACACCCACGCCGTGCAGTCCACCGGAAACCTTGTAGCTCTCGTTGTCAAATTTCCCGCCGGCATGCAGAACGGTCATGACTACTTCCGCGGCCGGTCTGTTTTCTTTGGGATGGGTATCCACTGGGATCCCCCGCCCGTTGTCGGAAACAGTCACACTGTTATCCAGATGCAACTTGATGCGGATGTTGTCGCACAACCCGGCCATAGCCTCGTCTATACTGTTGTCTACCACTTCATAGACGAGGTGGTGCAGACCTCTTTCGTCAGTGCTTCCAATGTACATAGCCGGGCGTTTACGCACTGCCGTAAGGCCTTCCAGGATCTGTATACTGGAAGCGTTGTAACTATTGTTCTCTTGCATTTATTAATTACCTGTTTTTATTATACTTCTTCTTCAGTATAATAGGTTTCCTCTTCAATTGTCACCGGCATGGTGATGCACGTATATCCCGGATCTTGCTCTCCGGTTATAAAACATGGGTCATTGCTGGAAGACAGGCTGAAAGCAACCCTTTCGGAATCGAAATGATTGAGGATTGAGATTAGGTGACGGGTGGCGAGAATTATTTCATTCACTTCCCCGGAAACTTCCGCTCCAATCTCCTCATAGGCCTCACCTGTGTCCTGTCCTTGATAGTCCAGAAAGAGATAATCGTCAAAAATCTTAAAATGGACGGACTGGAATTCATCCGTAGTGAACAGGGCAATCCGCTCCAGGCAGTCGAGCATTTCTTCCCGGTAGACAGTTATTTTTGTATTCAGCCGGTTTTCGAATCTGCTCAGAATATCCCTGTATCCGGGAAATTCTCCGGATTTTAAGGGAATACTGAATACCTCTTTTTCTTCCGGATCGGCAAAAAATACTTTTTTGGCTGATATCCCCATTTTGATTTCCCCGGGAAATATCCAGCGTTTGAGTTCGTTTAGGTATGGCTTTTCCAAAAGGAGATTGTTTTCCTTTAAAATTTTGTACATATCCTTATTTTCGAACCAGTAAAGGGCTATTTTCTGTCCGTCCAGGCCACAGCTCTCAACTTTGTCCTCGTCCAAAGCCATAAAAGAAAGACAGGTGATGTTGGTCAGGCTTTCGGTGTCTGCTATGCAGTAGATAGTCCGTTCCAGGATATCTTTTATTTTCTCTCCTTCCCAATAAAAATAGTGTTCCGGGAAGGGAGCCAGTTCCTGAAACCAGGTCGGATCATTGGCCGGGAGCTTGTATCTCTTTCTTCCCTGTTCCAGATAGAGAACATTTCCGTTGTCATCCAGGCGCATGGTTATCTCCCCGGGAGGCATCCTGCGCATGAGTTCGGCCAGTTTGCGGCCGTTTACTCCGACCAGTCCCGGATCTTCCACGACAGCGGTGTATCTGCCGGCAAATTCCATATTGGCGTCTGTAGCCATCATTTCCAGCTGATTATCTTTTGCCCTGAGCCATATACTCCTCAAGTAAGCGGCCCCTGTCCTGGCCGGAATGATTGACCCCGCTTTCTGGGTTCCTTCCATGATTTCTTCTTTCATTACTTTTAATTTCATAATTAAACTCCAATAATAAGGTTGGTGTGCTTTGTTTATAATTTACTTAACATTTTGTAATTTATTTATTTTTTTTGTGCACAAAAAGGCACTGGTAAAAAACAAAGCATACATCCCAAAGAGGTAATTTATTCGTGGATCATAGAGTGACATTTTGCGACCATATTTTTTAACAGGTTTTTCGTTTCTGTGTTATCTTCCTTGAATTTATCAATTTTTTTTACGCTATAAATAACTGTGCTGTGGTCCAAGTTTCCGAATTTTTTGCCTATTTCCGGATAGGACAAAGGCAGAAACTGCCGGGCCAGATACATGCATATCTGCCGGGAAAGTACGGTCTTTTTCTTTCTGTTTTTGGAGAGCATCTCCTGGGGTGATATGTCCATTTCTTCGCAGACCAGCTGAACAAGTTCCTCAAAATCAATACTCTTTCTGTTGCTGCCGTCGTCCAGGCTGGAGAGTATGGTCTGGAAGTCATGGGCGGACAATTCCGGAGTCACCAGTTTATGGAAAGCGAACAATTTGAGTATAATCCCCTGAATAGTACGGATATTTTCGAATTTTTCGGCAATGGTCAGGATCTGTTCATTGCTCAGATTGAGCCTTTTTTCCCGGCATTTTTGTTTAATATACCTGATTCTGACCTCCATATCCGGCCTTTTAACTCGGACTAAAAGCCCCCATTCCAAGCGGGATTTAAGATTGGGGTTAAGGCTGTCCAACAGGGACAGGGCCCCGGTAAAGCAGAAAATCATCTGTTTTTTTTGTTCGTGGAAATGGTCAAAAAGAAGGATCAATTCCTTTTGCAGGTGTTCAAGGTGAATCAGCTCATGGATATTGTCTATAAACAGAAAACCTTGCCGGGTAATAAAATCTCTAGCCCCTTCACGGGTTTCAAACCTGGATTTATATATATTGCCCAGTTCCTCGGCGTTGGACAATAGAATTGTATCCGGGTTTATTTTTTTCTTCTGAACCAGGTAATTGGCTATCGCCCGCAAAAGATGGGTCTTGCCGGTGGAATTCATTCCGAATATGACAAACGGATTGAATTCGGTATCGTTTTTTTCAGCGATTTCTTTTGAGGACACCCAAGGGAAATAGTTTTTTTTGTTGTGTAAAAAGTTTTCAAATGAGTACTCCCGACCGAAAGGGAGTTTCATTTCTCTTTGGCCGCAAGGAGAGATTTTCCCGGGTGTTGGTCCTTTTTGCCTGATATCCAGTTTTAGTTCCCAGGAGATATTTTTTTGGATTTCCGCCAGGCAGGAGTTTGTAAACATCTCTAGGCTGAATTTGTGCGGAAAAGTAAGGGTCACGGTGTTTCCCTGCCGGCTTACATCTGTTTCCCGGAGTATTTTATCCGCTTTTTCCCGAAGAGCTGGGTCTTTTATGCCGGAAATAAGTTGTTTTTTTTGCACCGGAGTCAATAAGGCTTCCAAATTGAAAAGGGTTAGACCTAGTCTGGCTGATAAACTGTGTTTGACTTAAATGACTCAGTTTAATAGCTGAAAACCATACCAAACATGATAGGGGCTTGGCAACTATTCCCTCCGCAGCAAAGGGAATTGCTGAAAAAAAACAGTGGTTTTTACCCGGGGTAAGTGATTGTAAAAACACGCCTTATACCCCAGCCCGCTAAAAAATAAGCGCTAGCGCCAAAATCATGGTCAAAAACCGGTGGTCTGTATGTTAACAGTTTGAAATTTTTAACCGCCGCTTAACATGCCCCCGGTAATGTAGATAAAATTAAAGGAAAGGAAGTATGAACACAGGTTTTAAAGTAAACAAGACCATAGCAGAGATAAATTCCAGGATAAAAAAGGGCGAGGCCGTAGTGGTCAACGCCAGGGAGATGACCAGGCTGGTGAAATCCAAGGGAAATGAAAAAGCTGCCCGGGAGGTGGATGTGGTGACCACCGGGACCTTTTCGCCTATGTGTTCTTCCGGGTTTCTTTTTAATATCGGGCAGCAGCCTCCGACCATAAAGGCCTACAAGCTTTTTTTGAACGGAGTGGCCTGCCATGGAGGTCTGGCTGCCGTGGACGCCTATCTGGGAGTGACCCAGCCGGCCGAGGATGATGCTTTAAACAAAGTCTATCCGGGCAAGTTCAAATACGGGGGCGGGCATGTAATTGAGGATCTAGTCAGCGGTAAGTCCGTACATATGAAGGCATATGGCTATGGAACGGATTGCTATCCCAGATTGGAGCTGGAAAAGGACATCACCCTGAGCGAGCTCAAAAACGCTGTTCTTCTAAACCCCAGAAATTGTTACCAGAATTATAACTGTGCGGTAAACAAGACCGGAAAAATTAAATATACGTATATGGGACCGCTCAAGGCCAATCTGCGTAATGTCAATTTTGCTACTTCCGGGAGTTTAAGTCCGCTTTTCAATGATCCGTTTTTCCGGACTACAGGACTTGGAACCAAAATATTTTTGGGCGGTGGGGTCGGTTATGTACTCGGATCCGGAACCCAGCACAATCCCTCTCCGCCCCGGAATAAACGCGGTCTGCCCATCCATCCGGCAGGTACACTAATGCTCCGTGGGGAGTTGAGCGGGATGCATTCCAGGTATCTGCGCGGAGTAAGTCTGGTCGGCTATGGGTGTTCCCTTGCGGTTGGAGTCGGGGTGCCCATTCCCATATTGAACGAAGAAATAGCCTGGTACACCGGAGTGGGAGACGAGGATATCCAGATGCCGGTCCGGGACTACGGCCAGGATTATGGGCAGGGCAGGGACCGGATCCTCAAGTATTTGACCTTTGAGGAATTGAGTTCCGGTGAAGTGGAGATAGAGAGCAAAAAGGTGCGCTCCGTGCCGGTAACCAGCCATACCATGTCTCTGGAGGTGGCGGATATATTGAAAAAATGGATAAAGTCCGGAGATTTTCTGCTTACCGAGGCCCAGGACAGGATAGAATCCCATTGATCAAAAAATAAACCGGTGCATGTCTTTAACAGATAATCCTGCGGGCCGGGATTTGCAGGCCTTTTTGACAGCTTTGTCCGGAAAATATGTACTGGCTTTTTCCGGGGGGATCGACAGCCGTGTCCTGGCTGCTGCGGCCGCAATGTGTAAAGTGGATTTTATAGCCTGTACCCTGAAGGGGCTGCATCTGACCAGTTTTGAAACAGAGCAGGCCGTTAACTGGTGTTCAGGACAAGGTATAGCCCATACTTTTTTGTCTTTTGATCCCTTGCGGATAGAAAAAATCCGGGCAAACGGTCCTGAACGGTGTTACTGGTGCAAAAAAGAGATGCTCTTCCGTTTGCAGGGTTTTTCCCGCGGCTTGATGGACGGTAGTAATGCGGATGATTTAGTCTCTTCCAGGCCGGGTCTTTCGGCCTTGCAGGAGGCCGGGGTGCAAAGTCCGCTTGCCCGGGCCGGCCTGGGCAAAAAAGATATACGCTGCCTAGCCCGGGATATGGGGCTGGAAAATCCCGAACAGCCGTCGCGTTCCTGCCTTTTGACCAGAATTGCCCCGGGCACGGAGATAAGGGAAAAGACTCTGGCTGCAGTAAGATACTGCGAACAGATTTTTTTGGTCTCCGGGCTCAATGATTTCCGGGTCTTTGTTTTTCCTAAAAAAGTGATTGTCCTCGTTCGGGAGACGGAAAAGGATGTCTTTTCCGGGCTTAAGCAAAGGCTTTGCGCGCTGGTCAAGGAGCACTTGCAAAAGCCGGTGGAGACTATTATTACCGAGCGGGTTTCCGGATTCCTCCAGAGCCGGATCCGGAAAAATATATGAGTTGTCGATTCTTTTTTGAACAGTCCCGCAATACTGGGCAAACCATACAGGCGGCTTGAGATGGATGAATTTGCCAGGCGTCGGCTGCATCTCTTAAGGAAGATGGAAGAGGAAAAAATTGACCATTTCCTTATAAGCGGCGCGGTTAACAGATATTATCTGTCCGGTTTTGAGCTGAACGACCCGCAATGTAATGAGAGTTCCGGTTTTCTGTTGTTGAGCCGGGACGGGGAAATGAGGCTTTTTACCGATCCCAGGTATGAACTAGCAGCGATAAGTGCTGTGGGTAGAGAGAATTTTACCCTGTACAGGCAGAATAAATTCGAGATCTTGTCCGAATATTTGAAGAAAAAAAAGATAGACAACCTATTCTTTGAACCGGTGCATTTGAGTTTTGACTCCTATTCAAAGCTTGAGAAACAGGGGATTGAGCTGCTCCCTGCAGACCGTTTGTTTGTGGAAAAGCAAAGGATGATCAAAGAGGACCGGGAGATAAAGGCCCTGGAGGAGTCATGTGCCTTGAACCATGAGGTCTTTTCTCGGATCCAGGAATTTTTGCGTCCCGGGATAAGTGAGAAGGAACTGGCCTGGGAGGCAGAGAAATTGTTCCGCTCTCTTGGGGCGGAGGATCTCAGTTTTTCCACCATTGCCGCGTTCGGTCCGAATGCAGCTATGGCCCATGCAATACCGGGAGAGAGGCTATTAAAGGACCGGGATCTTGTCCTTGTGGATATGGGAGGGCGCTTGCACGATTATTGCTCCGACCAGACGAGGAGCTTTTGGGTGGGAAAAGAAAGCAGCCGATTTCTTGAGGTCAAGGAAATGGTCACTGAGGCCCAAGAGAGGGCCATTTCTGAGATAAGGCCGGGCCTGGAGTTCAAAGAGGCCTATTATACAGCCAGAAATTATTTTCAAGAGCTCGGAGTGGATTCATATTTTACACACGCCCTGGGGCACGGAATCGGATTGGAGACGCACGAACCGCCCAGTCTGGCCCCGACTGCCGAGGGATGTTTTCGGGAGAACATGGTGGTGACCGTAGAGCCTGGCCTTTATTACCCAAAATGGGGCGGGGTTCGCTGGGAGTACATGATCCACGTCCAAAAAGACGGAGCACGTGTCTTATAGCCGCAAAAAGGAAGGGATATGACCAGTTGCGATAGGCATGTAGTCGAATACCGCGGAGCGGTCAGGCGAAGGCACAGGGAGGATTTGAACCGCCATAAGAGCGGGGTGTATTGGCTGACCGGTCTCTCCGGTTCCGGGAAATCCACCCTGGCCCATTTAACCGAGGAACGCCTGTATAATATGGGTATGAGGACATATGTCTTTGACGGTGACAATGTCCGTAAGGGACTCTGCCGGGATTTGAGTTTTTCCCCGGAAGGCCGGTCCGAAAATATCCGCCGCATCGGAGAGATGGTCAGGCTTTTTGTGGATGCAGGCATTATGTGCCTGACCGCGTTCATCTCTCCTTACCGCGAGGACCGCGAAAAAGTCAGATGCCTTGTGGGTGGGGACGACTTTTATGAAATCTACGTCAAATGCGCCTTGAAGGAGTGCGAAAAAAGGGATGCCAAAGGTCTTTACGCCCTGGCCCGGGAGGGAAGGATAAAGAATTATACCGGCATATCCTCGCCATACGAAGAGCCGGAAGACCCGGATCTAGTCCTGGAGACAGATAAATGCTCTGTGGAAGAGTGTGTGGATAAGCTGATTGACTTCATCGTCTCCGGGTCAAAAATAGATCTCAGCTAGAAAAAAAACAAGGAGTAAGCATATGCGTTTATCTGATGAACTCTTTGTCCAGGCCCAGGAACTAATACCCGGCGGGGTGAATAGCCCGGTCCGGGCCTGCAGGAGCGTGGAGGAGGAACCTTTGTTCATCTCCCGAGCCCAGGGGTCCAAGATGTACAGCCAGGACGGCCGGGAACTCATTGATTTTGTCATGTCCTGGGGACCAATGCTCCTCGGGCACAATCACCCCCGGGTGGTGGAGGAGGTCAAGAGGGCGGTTGACAACGGAATTACTTTCGGCGCCCCCTGCCGGGCAGAGATAGATTTGGCCCGGGAGATAGTGGACGCCCTGCCTGGAGTGGAGATGATCCGCATGGTCAATTCCGGGACCGAGGCGACCATGAGCGCCCTTCGCCTGGCCCGGGCCTATACCGGGAGAAACAAGGTAATTAAATTCGTGGGCGGATATCATGGACATGTGGATGCCTTTTTGGCCAGTGCCGGATCAGGAGTGGCTACCCTATCCATACCCGGAACACCGGGTGTCCCGGAGGAGGTTGTCCGCGATACCCTTCTGGCGGATTACAATGATCTGGAGCGGGTGCGCGAGCTTTTTTCCAGGCATGGAGAGGACATAGCGGCTGTTTTTGTCGAGCCGGTGGCCGGTAATATGGGCTGTATTCTGCCGCGGGAAGGTTTTTTGCAAGGGCTCCGGGAACTGACAGAAAATTACGGCAGCCTGCTCGTGTTCGATGAAGTAATTACTGGGTTTCGGGTCGATTTCAACGGTGCTCAGGGCTATTTCGGAGTGACTCCGGATCTGACCTGCCTGGGCAAGATAATAGGCGGCGGGATGCCTGTCGGGGCCTACGGGGGAAAAAGGGAGATAATGGCCCGCATAGCCCCCTGCGGAGAGGTTTATCAGGCCGGTACCTTGGCCGGGAATCCTTTGGCCATGGCCTGCGGGGCGGCCACTTTGGGCACCCTCAAAAGCTGCGATTATGAACGTTTGACCCGGGACACCCAGAGATTCGCCCGGGAGCTGAAGGGTATCCTGGCCGAAAAAGGTGTCCCGGTGCAGCTGAATTTGATCGCGTCCATGTTCACCTTGTTTTTTACCTCGGATGAGGTCCATGATTTTGCTTCGGCAAAAAAGGCTGATCCCGGACTTTTTAAAACTTTTTATAAGCAGATGCGAGAGGCGGGTATATATCTGGCTCCGTCCGGATTTGAGTGTACGTTCAATTCCTTTGCCCATACGGAAAGCGACTGGGAAAAGGCCCTGGAAGCGGCGAAGGACGTGCGCTTTTAATTGCCCTACTTGACAGTATATAATGATCTAATTTACTTTAAGGGCAACTTGTGCATTTTTTTACAAGTAACTAGCAAAAAGGAGGTGAGATAGAATGAAGAAATCGTTAATCGTAACTCTGGCCTGCACAACGCTGATCGGGGTGTTTATGCTGTCCAATCTGTACGCCACGGATGTACCGGATGAACTGACCATCCAGCCGCCGGAGGAGGTGAACGCCCGCAAGAGCGCTGTGGATTTTTCCCATGATAGCCATGAGGATATTGATTGCACTAAGTGTCATCACATGTGGGACGGGGAGTCTGATATCCAGCCGTGCATGGATTCCGGGTGTCATGACATCGTCAAGCCTAATCCCAAGGAAAGAAGGAGCATTGAATACTATTACAATGCCTACCACGACATGTGCTACAAGGGCTGTCACATGGATCAGAAAAAGGCGGGCGAGCCTACCGGCCCGACCAGCTGTAACGGATGCCATCCCAAAGAGTAAGTTTGAACTTGAAGATGGGGGGCAAAACGCTCCCCATTTTTTTTGCGGGGATCTGAATATGGCCGAAAAAGACAAGGACCTGGGACTGGAAGAGGACGTCATTGAATTGACGGATATAGTCGAGGAAGGCGATTCCGGGCCGCAAAAGACCGAGGCCTCAGACCAGGACCCGGAGCAGGGCGCTTTTGATGATGACCTTGAAGATCTCTTCAAGGATCTGGATTCCGGCGACGAGGAAGAAGGCGGCTCCGATCAGGAGGCTGCATCCGGACAGGGGGAGGCCGGGTTCGACAGCCTGTTTCAGGAAGCAGCCGGGTCTGCAGGGGAAAAGGCCCAGGAAACGGATCCGTCCGATGCACAAGAACAGGAGTCTGATGATTCCGGCGGGGATGTGTTCGGGGATCTGGACATAGATGACCTCCTGAGCGAGGATTCTGCAGAGAAGGCAGAGGCCTTCGAAGAGCGGACACCGGAAGAGACCGGGGGACAAAAAGATGATTCCCGGGGGTCTGAAGAGATGCAGGATATTGACGGGGTGGACGAAATTATCTCTGATCTCGAATCCGGCGGTCAGGATGAGGAGCCCGCAGCTTCTGCCGAAGAGGCAAAACCAGCCGTGGAAGAAGAGGAAGGCCAGGGCAGTGCCGAGCTCAAACAGGAACTGGACTCTTTGCGCCAGGAAAGTGAGACTAGGTTCAGCGATCTAAGCCAAAAGGTGCAGGATATCTCCGAGCAACTGGAAAAGCCCGGTGCAGAGGAAAAAGAAACAAACAAGCTCAAGGAGCTGGAAAACGACCTCTCCGGGATAAAAGAAAAATTTCAGGAATTGGAGTCCGCTTTTTCCTTGTTCAAGGAAAACCAGGAAGCGCAGCAATCTGAGGAAGATATACGTGCCTTGGCCGGAGAAGTGGCCGGGGCGAAGATAGAAGAATTTAAGGCAAACCAGGCCGGCACTGATATCGACGCGGATGGGCTGCGCAAGGAAGTGCTCGAGGCGGTCCAGGAGTCCATGCAGGAGCAGTTTGAGGCCGTGAAAAAGGAGCAGTCCAGGCTGGCCGAGGAAATGGAAAATGCCCTTAAATATTGGAGCAAACTCCAGGAAAAGCTGGACAGCCTGACCAGCCGGGTGGACGAGCTCCAGAAGGAGCAGCCCGATATCTCCGAGGCCCTGCAACGGCTTGAGAACATTCCCCAGGAGGCAGTGACCTCTACTGATCTGCAGGAGCTTGAATCCAGGCTCCAGGAGTTTGTTCACAAAGAGGCCCCCGGAGCAGCGGCCAAGGTCATAAGAGAGGAAATCGCCGCATTGGGCAAAAAATCCTGAGCCTGAGGACCGGGGCGCTATTTGGCCCTCGACTAGCAGGGCCCGAAGTGATAAAGCCCTCCCTAAAAGGGGAGGGCTTTTGTTTTTCCCTTTTTCCGCCCGGTTAGCGCACCTGGCTGGTCGCGACCATTTCCCGGCCGGGCGGTTTTTTATTTTTTCGGATGCCTGGAATGCAGGGATCAAGATCCGCCGGAGGTGGGCATGGAGCAGATACAGAAACAGACTTTACAGGTGGCCAAGGAGATTGTGGTGAAGTTTATTGAGATCGGCCGGATTTCCCCCAGCAATTTCGGAGAACATTTTTCCTCCATCTATAGGGAGATTAACAAATCCGTGCTGGAGAACACTATAGACCCGGGCGAAGGGCAAAACGGCCGGGAGACGGATGAGAAATGATCACGGCCGCAAGGTGTCCGGGCTGTTCGGACGGATCGCCGGCTGGTATGATTTTTTGAACCATTTTTTGAGCCTGGGCCAGGATATTTTCTGGCGCAAAAGACTGGTTACTCACGTCCAAAGCACGGAAAACGGAGTGATTCTGGATTTGGCCGCCGGTACTTTGGATGTGAGCAAGGAGATCAGAAAAAAATTTCCCCGGGTGCGGATAATTGGTCTGGACTTTTCTCTGCCCATGCTTTTGCGGGGGAAAAGAAAAATGTCCGAAAAGCGTGGGTTTTTGCCCCTTGCGGCGGATGCCGTTGCCGTGCCCATGCCGGACCAATGTGTGGACTGCGCCACCATAGCCTTCGGGATTCGCAACATCAGGCCGCGCCAGAGTGCCTATGCCGAGATTCTTAGGGTCTTAAAACCGGGGGGCAGGCTGTGCATTCTGGAGTTCGGGAGCGGAAAAAACCGGGTTTGGAAAGGGGTGTACAATTTTTATCTGCACCGTATTCTGCCTGTGGTGGGCCGCGTGTTTTCCGGTGATCCGGGGGCGTATTCCTATCTGGCCCGAACCATCAGCGAGTTTCCGGGGGCCGAATCCCTGGCCGTGGAAATAAGAAAGGCCGGGTTTGACCGCGTGTTTTATTATCCCCTGTGTTCGGGCATAGTTTACATACATGTGGCGGAAAAACTACAGCCTGCGGGCGAAAAAGATGATGATCAAACCGATCACTATGGCCGCGACCCCCATCTTGCGCAGCCCGCCTGACTCGGACTGGGCAAGCATCAACAGGACGCGTGGCATTTTTTCCGCCCACACAAAATAGGGGATGCCCTCAATAATAAAGGCCAAGCCCAGGGCGCAGAGAAATAGTTGGATATCGAACTGCATGGGCGTTTCTTAACTTTACCGGACCGGCTTGTCCATGCCTTGTCTCCCCTGCCCTGCACGGCCCGCAAAGCAAGTTTTTTCGTTTCTGCGAGCGTATTAAGGAGTGCAGATCCTTTAAGTAGAACACACTCCGCCCAATATCCAAGGAGCCTTTAGATGTTTGATCTCAAAATAGAGGATTTTCTCCAGGGCCGGGACAGGATAGCAGTTGTCGGCCTGGGATATGTGGGACTTCCTCTGGCTGTTGCCCTGTCCGGGCGTTTTTCGGTTCTGGGTTATGATATCTCCGAGTCCCGAGTGGATGAGCTCCGGAAAGGATTGGATCATACCCGGGAAGTGGACGAGCAGGCCCTGCGCGGAACAGAATGCGTATTTAGCTCGGATCCAGCCTGTCTTGGTCAATGCGGTCTGGTCATAGTGGCCGTGCCCACACCCATTGACCAGCATCGTCGACCGGACCTGGGGCCGATCCTTTCCTCCTGCCGCATAGTGGGGGAAAATATGCGCCGCGGCTGCACTGTGGTCTTCGAGTCCACAGTATACCCCGGACTCACTGAAGAAGATTGCCTGCCCAGGCTAGAAGAGCATTCAGGCCTTATAAACGGCCGGGATTTCTGGGTAGGCTATTCCCCGGAGAGGATAAACCCCGGGGACAAGAAGAACACCTTGCAGAATATAGTCAAGGTAGTGGCTGGCCAGGAGCCCGGAGTGACTGAATTTCTGGCCGGGATTTACGCCGCAGTCATCCCAGTCGGGGTGCATAGGGCCCCGAATATCCGCACTGCAGAGGCGGCCAAGGTCATTGAGAATACCCAGCGGGATCTGAATATAGCCCTTATGAACGAGCTGTCCCTTATTTTCGATCAAATGGGCATTGACACCAGAGAGGTCCTGGAGGCTGCGGGGACCAAATGGAATTTCCTTCCTTTTTCGCCGGGGCTGGTCGGCGGCCACTGCATTGGGGTTGATCCGTATTATCTCACTTTCAAGGCCGAGGCTTTGGGCTATCATCCCCAGGTTATCCTCTCCGGTAGGCGCATTAATGATTATATGGGCAAATTTGTGGCCGAGCGGACCGTAAAGGAAATGATCAAGCGCAACTGCCGGATCAGCGGGTCCCGCGTGGGGGTCATGGGCCTGACCTTTAAGGAGGATGTCCCGGATCTGCGCAATACCCGGGTGGTGGATATAATCCGCGAATTAGAGTCCTATTGCCTGGAGGTGGTGGTCCACGACCCCTTGGCCGATCCCGAACAGGCCCGCGCGGAGTACGGGATTGAGCTGTGTGCGGCAGAAGATCTGCGGGAGCTGGATGCGGTCGTGGTTGCTGTTGCCCATAGCGAATTTGCAATCAGTGCCGAGCAGGCCGCGGCCATGTTCCGGGACCCGGAGAGTGGAATGCTGATAGATGTCAGGGGTCGGCTGAGTAAAAAGGAGATGGAAGGGCAGAAATTCGGCTACTGGAGGCTTTGATATGTCCTTTGCATATCTGGTGGACTGCCGTGAACACTGCTGAAACGGGTTTTGGCAGATACGGGAGTATCTGAACAAAATGCCCTTTGACTGCATAATGCGGGTCATATGTACTCCCGGACAGGAATCCAAGGTACGCTCGCTTGCCGCACATATGCAGGCCCGGGTGGACTGCTACGATGTGCACGGGGATAAAGTAACCCTTTTGGTGAAGCCAGGATGCTCCTTGTAACCGCGGCCACAAAAAAAGAACTCGCCGCCTTTCTGGGGACCGGGGATGTCCTGGCCAAAACGGTTGTTAATGGTCGGGAGGTTTTCTGTCTGAGTACCGGGGTTGGGGTAATAAACGCTGCCTCGACTTTGTCTGCGTTTTTGCAGTCGCATCCGGTTTCCGCAGTGCTGAATGTGGGCATTGCCGGCTCCCTGGACCCGAATCGCCTTGCCCTGGGGGATTTAGCCCTGGCGGACCGCGAGATATGGCCCGAGCTGGGAATCAGAACGGACACCGGGCTGGAGATGCGCCGTTTGAATTTTCCCTTGGTCAACTTACAGGGAAAAGAGATATACGAAACCCTGGATCTGGATCCGGTGGCCGGGGCCGGGTGGGGCGGCGTCATGCTGCCCCCGGACTGGCCGCGGGAGACTTTTTTGACCGTTTCCGGAGTCAGTGGAACCAGACGCATGGCTGCTGAACTAAGGGATAGGTACTCGGCCAAAATGGAGAATATGGAGGGTTTTGCCCTGGCGTTTGTCTCCGCTAAACTGGATATCCCCTTTTTGGAGGTCAGATCGGTGTCCAACGTGGCCGGTTCGCGGGAAAAAAAGGATTGGGACTTTCCCCGGGCCTTTAAATCCCTGCACCGGGCAGGGGTGCAGATGTTTGCCCGGTTTTAACCGGCCCTAATCGTGTCTGCATTGATTCCGAAAGAGATCAATATTATGTCCGAACGCCTTTTGAATGTGGGGATTTCCCCCTGTCCCAATGATTCCTATATATTTGCCGCCTGGATATTGGGGCTTATCGATGATGTGCCCGGCTGCCGGACTAGGTTCAGGTGGGAGGATGTCCAGACTTTGAATGAAGCAGCCGAAAAGGGCGGGCTGCAGGCAGTCAAGGTCTCTGCGGCTACCGCGGTCCGGCTGCCGCAGTGCTGGGCTATTCTGGAAAGCGGCGGGGCCTTTGGCCTGGAGCACGGTCCCAAGCTGGTCACAAAACCCGGCCTTGCCCGGACCCCGTCCAGCATCGCTGTTCCCGGCCTGGATACCTCGGCCTACGCCCTGCTTAGAGCTGCGCTCGCAAGAGATTTTACCCCCTTACCCATGCGCTTTGACCGCATACCGGAAGCGATTTTAAACGGCCAGGCGGAAGGGGGGCTGCTTATCCATGAAACCGCCCTGGTATACACAGAATGCGGCTTTGAACTCTATCTGGATCTGGGCCAATGGTGGGCAGAGTTTTCCGGCGGCCTGCCCATCCCCCTGGGGTGTATTGTGGCCGTTAGAGGAAAACCGGGTCCGGAAAGCATTGAGGCGGCCATTAGACGAAGTATTGACTATGCCCGCCATAAACCGCAAAATATAAGGCCTTTGATTGAGAGTCTGGCCCAAGAGACAGATGCCCAGGTCGTGGACAGGCATATAACTGCCTATGTAAACGAGTTTTCCTTGCGGATGGGTGAATCCGGGAGGCGGTCCCTTGAGCTCCTTCAGTCCTGTCTGCCTCCTGGCCGTTGATCACCACTGCCCCGGTTACCGGTCCGGCTGGGCAGGGATTTTTGAGGCCCTTTTCTGTTAATCTGTTTCAGATGGTAGCATGGAAATTCTAAAGCAAACATATCGAGTTCAAAGTGTCTGAGCCGGCAAATTTTATCCAGGAATACATCCACCGGGAAATCCCTGTGATCAACCAGGTCCTGGAGCGACAGATCCGGGATTTGAATCCGCTTGTCCGAGAAGTGGCCGAGCATGTGCTGATGGCCGGGGGAAAAAGGCTCAGGCCGCTTTTGACTATTCTTTGTTCCCGTTGTTTCGGACTGGACTCCCGGGAAGAGTATGATCTGGGCTGTGCCTTTGAACTCGTGCATTCAGCCACGCTTATCCATGACGATATCCTGGATAACGCGGACCTGCGCCGGGGCAGGAAGGCCGCCCATCTGATTTTCGGTTTAGACCGAACCGTGCTGGCCGGAGACGCCCTGCTCGCTCTGTCCAATATGATAGTGGCCGCATACGGGGATGCTAGGCTTACTCAATGCGTATCCGAGGCCCTTTTGCATACAGCCAGCGGTGAAACCGAGGAAATTTTCTGGATGCGCAAGCCCAATCTGGATCGGGAAAATTATCTGCAGATCATCCGGGGCAAGACCGCTTATCTTATCCAGGCAGCCTGCAAATGCGGCTGCATGCTGGCCGGAGCGGAAAAGGAACGGATAAAGGAGTGCAGCGAATACGGGTTCAATATAGGCATCGCCTTCCAGCTGGTGGACGATGCCCTGGACTACACCTCGGACTCTTCCACCTCGGGCAAGCCCCTGGGCGGTGATTTGGCCGAGGGCAAGCTGACTCTTCCCTTTATTCTGTACCTGAACTCCTTGAAACAGGAAGAAAAAAGCGTTCTTTTGGCCAAGCTGGCTGCGGACAGCTTTACCAGGGAGGAGAGAGAGGACCTGATTTTACAGGTGCAAAAATGCGGTTTTGCGGACCAAGTCCGCGAAGAGGCGGGCGCCTATATTCAGCGGGGCCGCGAGGCACTGTTGAACTTTCCGGAGTCAAAGGAAAAAAAGATTCTGGAAATGATAACTGATGTTATTTTGTACAGGAATCATTAAAGTAAACTTATGCCAGCCAAGATAATCCACAAAATCCAGAGTTCGCTGCGCAATGTTTTAAAGGCCTCTTTCCCGCCTAGCATGAGCGCCCTTGTCCAGGAAGTGTCCAAGTCCGATCCGGACTTCGCCAATATCGCCTCCTATATCCGGACCGACCCCGGCCTGACCGCCACGGTGCTCTCCATGGCCAATTCTCCCATTTATGCCCCCAAGGAAAGGGTCTTTGATCTGAAGCGGGCGGTAGTGCTCCTGGGAAGCAACGAGATCTTAAAATTGACTGTTTCCGCTGTTTTTTTTCGCAATATGAGCAAAAAGAAAGGCTACAAACTCAATTTCATAAACTGGCGCAAGATAGTCTGGACTGCGGAGGCTGCGGAATTGATCGCCGCCCAGATATGCCCCCGGGAGGCACAGCAGGTGTATATAGCCGCGCTGCTCAAGGACCTCTCTTTGCTGCTTATCTGTTTCTTTGATGAGGAAGAATTGCAACAGGCCCGGCAGTTGGTCTGCCCAGAGGGGGAGGCGGATTTTATCCGTTTAAAGCCGGGACAGATACAAAAGGAGAAATCCGCCTGGGGCATGGATCATACCGGACTCACCCGCCGTCTCTTGGAGTACTGGAATTTTCCCGCCCAAAGCTGCGCATATATTGAGGACCATCATGACCTGGAGAATCTGGAGAAAGTGGGACCCGGGAAACAAGCCGTGGTCATAGGGACGTACTGGGCGGATCTGGAACTGTCCGAGTACAAGGATGTAAACGGCATCCTGCAGCTACGCTCCCTTATAAGCAGTATCCCCGATCTGCCGGATATTGATTTTGAGCGGCTGCGGAGCCAGGTCGTTTCCAGGTTCAAGACAATATGCTCCATTTTGGGAATCGGCGAGGAGAAATGCCAGGACCGGGTATATGAATGCCCCCTGGAAAAGATTCAGGATTTTTACTTTCTGACCCAGGGCATCGAGCAGGAAAAAGGAGGGGTGGACAAGGTCCTGCTCCATGCAGCCACCCAGCTGTACTGGCTGTGGTCGGTGTCTAGATTCGCCGCAGTGCTGAAATCCCCCCTTACCGGGGCGTACCATCTTTTTGAATATGATTCTTCTGCCGGATTGCGTACCTATCGGGAAGTGGCCCATCCGGATGGGCTCAAAGAGGAAATGGATCCGGGAAGAATACGGATCGAATTGAAGACCGCCTCGGAATTCTATGGGACCTTCTGGGTGGACAAGAAAAACCTGCCCTCTTCGTGCAATCGGGATCTTTTTTTGTATTTCCGGCTCTTGGCCCGCTCCTACGAGATCTATTTCCTGTACAGGCGGGATCTGGGCGGGAAGGCGGAAATGATGGATCTTTTGCCTGTGGGGGTGGCCCGGCTGGACCAGCAGGGGAAAATCGTCCAGGCCAATCCTGTGTTCCAGGATTTCACAGGCCAGAAGGCCGATCTGGCCGGCAGGGAGTTCATCCGCGTCCTGCCCGTCCACCAAGAACTTGTCCAGGATCCGGAGTGGAAACTCTTTTTAAATCGGCAAACAGAGAGATACAGTCGCCTGTTCTGCCCTTTGATCCCGGATCAGCACCGTGAACCGTGCTGGCATATTGCGGCCCACAGGGTGACCCTGGAGGGATCGGTTCAGATCATGGCCCTTTTGGAGGACATTTCCTCCATCTCCACCCTGGAGGCGGATGTGCTCAGGCAGCGGGAGTTTATGCAGGCCATGATGGAAAGCATGCAGGACGTGGTCCTTACTGTGGATGAGCGGGGGAATATAATGTACACATCGCCCAATCTGGGCCGGGAGCTGGTGGGCAAGAATCTCTTTGAGACCGCTGCTCCGGCCGGATTCATCCCCCTGAACTGGGGTCCGGAACTCTTCAAAGAAGCGTCCTCCCCCTTGGAGGTCACTTTTGATTCCGGAAGGGAGATAAAGTCCCTGGAGCTTATAGTCACCCGCCTGAGCGGTGAGGCACCCCGCTACTTGGTGGTGGGCCGTGATCTGACCACCATCCGGCGTCTGGAACACAAGGTCAAGCGTCAAGCCGTGTTCGACGGGCTGACCAATGTCTATAACCGCAGGCAGCTGGAGATATTTCTGCGTCGGGAGGTGACCAGGGCCTGGCGCACCGGCTCTCAACTGGGGGTCATCTTCTTTGACCTGGATCGGTTCAAGGAATTCAATGACCGTTACGGTCATCAGGCCGGGGACAAGGCCCTTATAGTTTTGGCGGACACGATGCTCTCCCAATCCAGAAGCGGCACTGATTCCCCGTGCCGCTACGGGGGGGATGAGTTCATTATTCTGGCCTCAGACACCACCAAACAGGGTTTGGAGCAATTGGCCAGAAGGGTGTGGAAAAACTTTGACGACCATTTCCAGGGTGAGATCACCCTGAGTATAGGATTGGCCGTGCTGGCCGAGAACGAAACCAGGGACCTGTTTCTGAAGCGGGCGGACCAGGCCGCTTATGCGGCCAAGGAAGCGGGCGGAAACAGGATTGTTTGGGGTTGAACATGGCTTTTAGGATAGAAGTGGGCCTGCGCCCCGGAGTGCGGGATGTGCGCGGGGAGAAGATCACCCGCACTGTGCAAAGGGATTTGCAGATCCCGGTGCAAAAGGTGCAGTTGATAAAGGTATACACTGTAGCCGGAATAGATGCCTTTGCAGCTGAGGAGATAATCTCCAGCCAGGCCCTGCACGATCCAGTGCTCAGTCTCGCCTCTGCCTCCCCTTTGGCCCGGGATTTTGACTGGGCGGTGGAAGTGGGGTTTAAGCCCGGAGTCACGGACAACGAGGGTCGGACCGCCTTTGCGGCCCTGCGCATGCTGTCGCAGTTCAGCGAAGAGAGCTGTCCTGATCTGGCGGTGTATACCTCGGAGCAATTTCTTTTAAAGGGTAGCTTGCGCGAACAGGATGTGCGCCGCATTGCCGGCGATCTTCTGGCCAACGAGCTCATCCACCGCTTTGAATACAAAGAGTCCGAAGAATGGCGAAGGACAGGCGGTTTTTCAGTTGTTGAGCCTCGGGTCACCGGCCGGGCGGTAAGCGAGGTGCAAGGCGTACCCCTGGAAGGTCTTTCGGACGCCCAGCTTTTGGATTTAAGCCGAAGCAAGGTTCTGGCCCTTTCTCTTCCGGAGATGCGCCGCATACGGGAGCATTTCTCCTTGCCCCGGATTCGGGAGATGCGCCGGGCGCGGGGTTTATCATTCGATCCCACCGATGCCGAGTTGGAATGTCTGGCCCAGACTTGGTCCGAGCACTGCAAACACAAGATTTTTAACGCCCGTATCCATTACCTGGATGGGGATACCGGCAGAAAGCTGGAGATAGACAGCATCTTTGATACCTATCTGGCCGCAAGTACGGCTGATATCCGCAGAAACAAGGCCAAAAGCGATTTTTGCCGCTCCGTATTCAAGGACAACGCCGGGGTGATCACCTTCAGCCCGGAGCTGGATGTGTGCATCAAGGTGGAAACGCACAACAGCCCATCCGCTCTGGACCCATACGGGGGGGCATTGACCGGGATAGTCGGGGTCAATCGCGATCCTATGGGCACCGGACTGGGGGCCAATCTCCTGTGCAATACCGATGTATTCTGTTTTGCCTCCCCGTTTTACGACAAACCCCTGCCCCCACGGCTCTTGCATCCGAGGAGGGTGATGGAGGGGGTGCGCGAAGGGGTGGAGCACGGAGGTAACAAGTCCGGCATACCCACGGTAAACGGGGCGGTGGTCTTTGACAGCCGCTACCTGGGCAAGCCCCTTGTCTTTTGCGGCACGGTGGGCACCATCCCCACCCGGATAAACGGCCGGCCGGGATTTGAGAAAAAGGCGTCTTCAGGGGACAAAATTGTCATGGCCGGCGGCAGAATAGGCAAGGACGGTATTCACGGGGCCACCTTTTCCTCGGAGGAGCTGCACGAGGGATCGCCGGCCACAGCCGTGCAGATCGGTGATCCCATTACCCAGCGCAAGATGTACGATTTTATAATCCGCGCCCGGGATCTAGGACTGTACAGTGCAATCACCGACAACGGGGCCGGAGGCCTGTCCTCCTCTGTCGGGGAGATGGCCGAGGACTGCGGGGGATGCGAAATGGACCTGGCCCGGGCTCCGTTGAAATACGACGGGCTGCGGCCGTGGGAGATACTTTTGTCCGAGGCCCAGGAGAGAATGACCCTGGCCGTGCCGGAAAAACATATCCAGGAGTTCTTAAGTCTGGCCCGGGAAATGGACGTGGAGGTGTCCATCTTGGGGACTTTCACTAACTCCGGAGTGTTTTCAGTTACCTATGCCGGGGAGCCGGTGGCTTGTCTGGAAATGGAATTTTTGCACCACGGCGTGCCCCAGATGGAGCTGGAGGCGGAATGGAAGGCCCCGATGCGAAAGCCTCTAACTGCCGTACCGGAAAAGGCGGTTTTCGAGCGAGAGGCCACTCTGGCCGCCATGCTTTCCCGTCTGAATATCTGTTCCAGGGAATATATTATCCGCCAGTACGACCATGAGGTCCAGGGAGGCAGCACGATCAAACCCCTTGTGGGCCGGGATCGGGACGGACCGGGGGATGCAGCTGTCCTTCGTCCGGATTTGAATTCCTCCCGTGCCCTGGTCGTGGGCTGCGGGATCTGCTCCAAGTACAGCGACCTGGACACCTATTGGATGATGGCCAACTGCATAGATGAGGCAGTGCGTAATTGTGTGGCCGCAGGCGGGGATGTCGATTACATGGCTGGAGTGGACAACTTCTGCTGGTGTGATCCGGTGCAGTCGGAAAAGACCCCGGACGGGCGCTTCAAGCTGGCCCAGCTGGTCCGTGCCGGCCGGGCCCTGGCCCATTTCTGTCGCGGGTATGGGGTCCCCTGTGTCTCGGGCAAGGACTCCATGAAAAACGACTACACCGGGGGCGGGACCAAGATATCCATTCCTCCTACCGTGCTGTTCACAGTCATGGGCGTTATCCCGGATGCGGAAAAGACCCTGTCATCGGACTTCAAGCAAATAGGCGAGGTGATCTATGTCCTGGGGGTCACCCGGGACGAGCTCGGAGGGAGTGAATTCGCCTCTGAGTTCGGTCTAAAATGCGCTGGAGTGCCCCATGTGGACCTTGTCTCCGCAAGGCTTCGCTACCGTACCTTTTATCGGGCGGTCAGCCGGGGGCTGGTTACAGCGGCGCACGACGCCTCGGATGGAGGACTGGGAGTGGCCCTGGCCGAAATGGCCATCGGCGGCCGCATCGGGGCCCGGATCGATCTGGAGGCTGTGCCAGAAAGCGGGTGTACCGATCCGGACCGCATCTTGTACAGCGAGTCCGCAAGCCGGATCATAGCCTGTGTGCACCCGGAAAACATCGCGGAATTCGAGGCCTTGTTCGTCGGGCAGCCGTTCGCAGCCATCGGCAAAACCACGCCCCGGGCCAGTGGTTTGGAATTTGGCTGGGCCGGGGAGGCCCTGTTTAAGGCGGATATACAAGAATTGGTCCGGGCCTGGAAAACGCCCCTGGATTTTTAGCCGCACCCCTGATTTCACCCTTGCATCCGGAAGCGAATTGTAGTATTGGCATCCGGTTCAAAAACACACGTTCGGAACGTCTTTGGGTGCCTGAATACAGGTATCCCCGAACGGAGGACCAACCCAAAGGAGGACTTTAATGGCTTATGTGAACATGAAACAGATGTTGGAGACCGGAGTGCACTTCGGTCATCAGACCAGGAGATGGAATCCCAAAATGCGGCCGTATATTTTCGGGGCCCGCAAAGGGATCCACATCATTGATTTGCAGCAGACGGTCAAGCTTTTCCGGGACGCGCATGACTTTGTCGTGGACCGCGTGGCCGAGGGCAAGCAGGCCATATTCGTGGGCACCAAGAGACAGGCCCGGGAGATAATCATGACCGAGGCCAAACGATGCGGCATGCATTACGTGACCAACCGCTGGCTGGGCGGTACCCTGACCAACTTCCAGACCATCCGCGGCAGCATTGACAGGCTCAAAAAGCTGGAGGAGATGTTCGAGGACGGCTCGGTAAACCGCTTCGTGAAAAAGGAAATCGTGGAGATGGAGCGAGAGGTAAGGAAGCTGAACATGAATCTGGGCGGGATCAAAGATATGGAGGATCTGCCTGGAGTGGCCTTTATCGTGGATCCCAAGAAGGAAGAAATAGCGGTCAAGGAATGCCGTAAACTGGGGATCCCGATTGTGGCTGTGGTGGATACCAATTGTGATCCCGATCTCATTGATTATGTGATCCCGGGGAATGACGATGCCATCCGGGCCATAAAGCTCTTTACCGCCAGCATCGCGGACGCCTGTCTGGAGGGCCTGGCCAGGCGCGAGGACCGGGAACAGGAGGCCGGAGAGGAGTCCGCGGATATCCCTGAGCAGGCCGTGGAAGTAACCCCAGAGGAAGTCGAAGTTAGCGAGGAGGAAGGATAATGGCTGTCAGCGCTTCAATGGTAAAAGCCCTGCGGGAGAAGACCGGCGCAGGCATGATGGATTGCAAAAAGGCCCTGGAGGATACCGGGGGCGATGAGGAAAAGGCCGTATCCTGGCTCAGGGAAAAAGGCCTGGCCAAAGCCCAGAAAAAGGCGGGGCGGTCCACCTCAGAGGGGCTGATTGCCTTTGCCGGTTCAGAGGACGGAAAAAGCGGGGCCCTTTTCGAGCTCAAGTGTGAGACCGATTTCGTGGCCAAGAACGAGAATTTTTCTGCTTTGGCCCGGGAGGTCGCCGGGCAGGTCCTGAGTTCCGGGAGCGAGGAGCTGGATCCTTCGGTGGAGGAGAAAATAAAGGAACTCGTGGGGGTGCTCGGTGAGAATATGCAGCCTGGCCGGTCCCGTTATCTCCGGGTCCAGGGGGAAGGCGTAGTCGGCTCTTACATCCATGCCAACGGCAAAATCGGGGCCATGGTCGAGTTGCGGGCCAAAAAGCCGGAAAGCGGTAAGAAGTCCGAAGTCCGGGAATTGGCCAAGGATCTTTGCATGCAGATCGCTGCGGTCTCGCCGGTGTGTATAAATCTTGAGGACCTACCCCAGGATCTTTTGGACAAGGAAAAGGAAATCTATATGCATCAGGCTGAGCAGGAAGGAAAGCCCGAGCATATAGCGGCCAAGATTGTCGAGGGAAGGATAAATAAGTATTATAAGGAAGTCTGCCTCATAAAGCAGCCTTTTATCAAAGACGACTCCAAGAGTATCGAGGATCTGCTCCGGGAGGTGGGCCAGGCAGTGGACGACGAGCTGGACATAGGCTCCTTTGTCCGTCTTGGACTGGGCGAGGAAGACTCCTGATTCCAAAAAAGGGCCGAGCGGCCCTTTTTTAATATGCAGCGGTCGGATAAAGATCACCCCATTGACCGCGGGGGTGACGATCATTTGTTCGCCATTGACAAGAGTTGGATAGCGGCAGAGGTTTTTTAGTCTCCGGCTTCTGCCGGCCCCCCTAAAACCTGTTACCGGATGAGGGAGCATGGACATCAAATATCCGCGAGTGCTTTTGAAATTGAGCGGCGAGGCCCTGGCCGGTCCGGATAAATTTGGGATCGATCCCCAGACCATTGCCACTGTCAGTGAGGAGCTGGCTGAAGTGGCCAATATGGGCGCAGAGCTAGCCATGGTCATAGGCGGGGGCAATATTTTTCGCGGGGTTTCCGCTTCTTCCAGCGGCATGGACCGGGCCTCAGCCGATTACATGGGCATGCTGGCCACAGTGATGAATGCCCTGGCTGTGCAGGATTCCCTGGAGGAGCTGGGGGTGACTACCCGGGTCATGACTGCAATAAGCATGCGTGAGGTGGCTGAGCCGTATATCCGGCGCCGGGCGATAAGGCACTTGGAAAAAGGGCGGGTAGTGATCTGCGCCGCAGGCACTGGGAATCCCTATTTCACCACAGATACGGCTGCAGCCCTCCGGGCCATGGAACTCAAGGCCAGCGCCATAATCAAGGCCACCCGAGTGGATGGCATATATGACCGGGACCCGGAAAAATCCTCTGATGCGGTTAAATATGAGCACTTAAACTATATCGAGGTCTTGCAGAATAAGCTCGGAGTCATGGATTCAGCGGCCATATCTTTATGTATGGACAATCATATGCCCATAATAGTATTCGACCTCTTTCAGCGGGGCAATATAAAAAAGGTTGTCTGCGGGGAAGAAGTGGGAACCATTGTCCAAGGAGGTTAGTTATGCAAGCGACGCTCAAGGATTGTCGGGATAGGATGGACAAGGCGGTCCAGAGTATGGAGAAGGATTTCGCCAAATTGCGTACCGGCCGGGCCTCGAGTTCTTTGGTCGAGGACATAAGTATAGACTACTACGGCACGCCCACCCCTTTGAATCAATTGGCCTCCCTGTCCACTCCGGACAGCCGGACCATTGCTATTCAGCCCTGGGACCGCAACGCATTTGCGGATATAGAAAAGGCCATAGTCAAATCTGATTTGGGTCTTAATCCGGTGAATGACGGCAAACTGATCCGGATTAATATCCCCCCCCTGACCGAAGAAAGGCGCAAGGAGATGGTCAAAAAGGCCAAAAAGATGGCCGAGGACGCCAAGATAGTGGTCCGCAACATCCGCCGGGACGAAAACGACGCCTTGAAAAAGAAGAAAAACGACAAGGAGCTGACCGAGGACGAAATGCACAAGGGTCAGGAGGAGGTGCAGAAGATAACGGACGAGTATGTAGAAAAGATCCAGAATATCCTGGAGCAAAAAGAAAAAGAGATAATGGAGATCTGATCTGCAAACAGATAGGCTGCCGCGCCACTTGGCAATAATAATGGACGGGAACGGCCGCTGGGCCAAAGAACGTGCCCTACCCAGAAGCGAAGGCCATAGGGCCGGCACTGAGGCGGCCAGGGAAGTGGTCAAATACTGCCGCAAAAGCGGAATCGAATATCTGACTCTGTACACCTTTTCCCGGGAGAACTGGAGCCGGCCCAGGGAGGAAGTCTCCTTTCTTTTCGATCTGTTGAAAAAATTTTTGAAAAAGGAGCTCTCTACCCTGATGGAGCGGGATATCCGGCTCAATATCCTGGGTGATGTGGACCCTTTGCCCCGGATGACCAAAAGGGTGGTGGAACAGGTTTGCTCCAAGACAGCGGGCAACAGCGGCATGCAGCTTAATCTCGCCCTCAACTATTCCGGAAGGCATGAGATAGTCCGCGCCTGCCGCAGATTGCTTTCTGAGGGAGTGGTTCCGGGCCGCGTGGACGAGGATATGTTTTCCGGATATCTGTATACCGCAGGGCAACCGGATCCGGACCTGGTCATCAGGACCAGCGGGGAGAAGCGTCTGAGCAATTATCTCCTTTATCAGGCCGCGTATACCGAGTTTTATTTCACCGATGTCCTGTGGCCGGATTTCGGGCCGGAGGAATTGTCCGCCGCCCTGGAGGATTTCAGCCGCAGGCAGCGCAGATTCGGGGATATATAGATGTCTGGTGCCTCTCATGTAAAGCGCCTCGTAACCGCCGCGGTCTTGCTTCTGCTTTTATTGGCTGTGGCCGGAATCGGAGGCCTGGCCGTGCGTCTCACCCTTTTTGCGATTTCTGTTTGCGGTCTCTGGGAGTTCTACTCTTTTTTCTGGCCGAACAAAAAGAACCTGCCTTTGAAAATGGCGGCCATATTGGCGGCCGGTTTTCTCCTGCTCATCCCCCAGCCCGTGTTCGAGGCCTATCTGCACATCTCCCTGGTGCTTATTTTTTGTGTTTTCGGGCTCTTTTTTCTGCTTCAGTACAGTCTGACCGGGGAGAGGGCCGAGGGCACAGATTTTACCGTGGCCTTGGCCGGGCTTCTGTATATTCCGCTTGTTTTGCGCTTTTTTGTCGGATTTCTGCCTCAAGAGGTGTTATTGGTCCTGGCCTGCGCCATCTGCGGGGATACCGCTGCCTATTATCTGGGCACCTGGTTTGGAAAACAGCGCATATGGCCGGTAATAAGCCCGAAAAAGACCTGGCTGGGCAGTTTTGCCGGTTTGGCCGCTTCTGTTTTGGCCGCGCTTATTATCGGGGTGATATGGGGAGAGGTGCTCTGGTGGCGGTTTATGGTCCTGGGTGCGTTACTGGGTGTTGCCGCCCAGCTAGGGGATTTTTTCGTCTCCGCAGTAAAGCGGCGGTGCAAGATCAAGGATTCCGGGAGCCTTCTCCCGGGGCACGGGGGGATTCTGGACCGCATCGACAGCCTTTTGTTTCTGGTCCCTGTTTACGCCCTTTTTGCCCGCCTGATGCCTTTTTTTTGATTTTTTTCCGGACCAATGATGGATTATATAAGCACACTCCAGCCAAAAATCGAGCCAAGCCAAACCCGGAGGATATCCATCCTGGGGAGCACTGGTTCCATCGGGACCAACGCCTTAGAGGTTATCCGGGGCCATAGCCGGAAATTCCGGGTTCTGGGCCTGGCCGGGGCCAGGAACATAGATCTTCTGGCCAAGCAGGCCGCTGAGTTCAGGCCGGAATGTCTGGGGGTTTTGCAGGCGGATATGATCCCCTTGCTGCGCGCCCGCCTGCCGGCCGGCTACTGCCCGGACATTGTGGCCGGGGAGCGGGGATACGTCGAGCTGGCTGGCCTGGAGAAGGCGGATATGATCCTCTGTGCCCAGGTGGGTGCCTCCGGGCTTCTGCCTGCTTATACCGCAGTGAAAAAGGGCAAGACCGTGCTTTTGGCCAACAAAGAATCTCTTGTTCTGGCGGGCAGGCTCTTGCGGAGGGAAGCCCGGGCGAGCGGGGCGGTGATTTTGCCTGTGGACTCCGAGCACAACGCGGTTTTCCAGTGCCTGCATCCCGGACATGAATCCCGGGTGTGCAGCGTGGTTTTGACTGCATCCGGCGGTCCTTTCCGCACCTTTTCCAGGGAAGAACTGGCCGGTGTCACTCCGGATCAGGCCCTGAATCATCCGAACTGGTCCATGGGGGCCAAGATCAGCGTGGACTCGGCGACCATGATGAACAAAGGCCTGGAGGTGATAGAGGCCCACCATCTGTTCGGGCTTGGCCCCGAGGAGATTTCCGTGGTCGTCCATCCCCAGAGCATTGTCCATTCCCTTGTGGAATACTGCGACGGGAGCATGCTCGCCCATCTGGGCGTCCCGGACATGAAATCACCGCTCGGCTACTGCCTGTTTTACCCGGACCGGGCCGAGTGCGGTGTAAGTCGCCTGGATCTGGCTGCAGCAGGCAAGTTGACATTTGAAAGGCCTTCCGGGGATATCTTCCCCTGCCTGGCCCTCGCTCTGGGTTGCCTCAACGGCCGGGACAGCCTGCCCATTGTTTTGAATGCAGCCAATGAGGCAGCGGTGGAGGCCTTCTTACAGGAAAAAATTTCTTTTATGCACATCTCGGAAATAGTGCGCTGGGCTTTGGATGCCTTTCCCGGCCGGGAGATATCCTCTCTGGAAGATGTCTTCGCCCTGGACCGGGAAGTGCGGGAGGTCTTGCGTGTGGAGCAGGTAATATAGCTATGTACAGCGTTGTTGCAGTTATTTTGGTCTTGGGCCTTTTGATTTTTTTCCATGAGCTGGGGCATTTTCTGGCCGCCAGGGTCTTAAAGATCGGGGTATCTACATTCTCCCTGGGTTTTGGCCCCCGGATTTTCGGCTTTGGATCCGGACGGACCGACTATCGGGTGGCCGCTGTCCCTCTGGGCGGTTATGTGCAGCTCGTGGGCGAATCCGTGGACGCTGAGCTCCCGGAAGGGTTCACGGAAAAGGACAGCTTTAGTCTGCGCCCGGTATGGCAGCGGATAATGGTGGTCGGTGCCGGTCCGGCGTTTAATTTCCTCCTCGCCTTTTTGATCTACTGGGGGGTCTTTCTGGCCCAGGGGCAGATGCATCTCATGCCCCAGGTAGGCGAAGTAGACCCGGATCTCCCTGCACATGAGGCCGGCCTTAAATCCGGGGATGTGGTCACCGCGGTCAACGGGCATAAGATCGAGTATTGGGAGGATTTGGCCACGCGGATAAAGGACAGCGAAGGCTCCCGCCTTGTTTTGACCGTGCAGCGGGAGGGGGATATCCGTCGGATAAAAGTCATCCCGGAGATGATAGAGAGGAAAAATATCTTCGGAGAAACAAAGGAAGTCCCCCAGATCGGAGTGGCCGCCTCAGGAGAGACCGTGTACTCTTCTCTTACCCCGGCCGGCTCGCTGGTGGCCGCGGGCCAGCAGACCTGGAGGCTGACCGTGCTTACTGTAAAGGGGATAGTAAAGCTTATCGAGCGGGTCATCCCTTTGGACAATATTGGCGGCCCGATTATGATCGCCCAGGTGGTCAGTCAGCAGGCCGAGGAAGGCCTGGTAAACCTTTTGGGCATAACCGCGCTTATCAGTATCAATCTGGGTCTGTTGAACCTCTTGCCCATTCCGGTCCTGGACGGGGGGCACATTGTTTTTTTCGCCATTGAAGGCATCCTGCGCCGGCCACTGGATGAAAGGCTGCAGGCAGCAGCCACCAAAATCGGCCTGGCCCTGCTGGTAGCCTTGATGGGACTGGCCATATTCAATGATTTGTGGAGGAGTTTTGGCTGAACCCGTCTATGTGGCGGTCAATTGCGTCGAAACTCGCCTGCAGCTGGTTATGGGCAGTCAAACCGGGGTGCTCTGGAGCGAGACATTCAACTCAGCCGGTGGATCCATGCCTTTGCTTGCCCCGTCTCTAAGACGCGGTCTGCGCTTTTGCAGCATAGAGCCGGCTCAGCTGAGCGGGATCGCCTATGTCCGGGGGCCGGGGAGCTTTACCGGACTCCGGGTCGCCCTGGCCCATGTCCTGGGCTTGGCCCGGGCCGCAAAACTCCCGACGGCCGGCCTTGATTATCTCCCCCTGCTTGCTTGTACCCCTGCCGCATTACTTGATTCCTGCCTGTGGTGTATAGTTCATTCCCGGAAAAAGCAGGTCTATGCCCAGAGATTTGTCTGCCCCAGTGGCAAGGCGGACGGCCCGGCCGGGGTGTATTCTGTCCCCGATATGCGGCGTGCGCTGGAGCGGGAGAATAAGTGCGCACTCTTCGGCTCTGGGGTGACCAGAAATCCCGAGCTGGTCCCGGACAGCCGGTCCGTGTCTGTGCTCCCTGCCTTTTTGAATGATCCGCCAGCCGGGGTCCTGATCCGGGAGGCGGCTTGTGCCGACTATGGGCAGGGCTTTTCTCCCCTGCTCTATCTCCGTCCTTCAGATGCGGAGGAAAATCTGGATTCAATTGCCGCCGCCCGGGGACTGGATTTGGATCAGGCCAGAAAGCAAGTCTTGGGCGAGTAATCCTTTCCCCGGCTAGGAGTGCTCTGCGCCAATAATTGTTTGCGAAATCCATTTTTTTGGCCTAATATATCTTTATGAACGAACTGACACCGAGCCTGGAAGACTATCTGGAGAGGATATTCCAGCTGGAGACCAAGCAGAACCGAGGGGCTAGGCCTTCAGAGATCGCCGACAGCCTGGGGGTGCAAAGGGCGTCGGTGACCGGGGCCATGCGTACCCTAGCCGAGAAGGGGCTTATAAACTATCAGCCCTACAGCTCGGTCACACTGACCCCGGAGGGTTTTCGAGTGGCGGCCAAGGTGGTTCATCGGCACAAGGTCTTGTCCGAGTTTTTGGATAAGGTCCTGGGGCTGCCTTTAAAGGCGGCTGAGGAAAACGCCTGCCGCATCGAACACCATATTGACGATCAGGCCATGGAGAAGCTCATTAGTTTTATCCAGTTTATCCAGGTTTGCCCCAGGACCGGGAATGACTGGCTCAAGGCCTTTTACCGCCAGTGCGGAGAACACGGCAGATGTGAAAACTGCGAGGCGTGCATTGAAAGCTGCCTGGCCTCCTTCCGGGGCCAGAGGACATAGTCTCCGGCCCCGCCTTTATCTTTTTTTTGCTGATAGGTATAACTACCTTTTCCCCGCACCGCCAGCCGGTTAGAGGTGCAGGGAAAAAGCCGAATATCCATCCCTAAAGTAATTCCTCCGCCTGCCGATAAAGAGAGCAAGGTCAAGGGGCGGCAAGGAAGCCGCCGGAAAAAATCAAGGAGGAATTGTTATGTCTCTGGTTATCAATCACAATTTAATGGCTATGAATTCGGCTCGGAACCTGTCCACCGCGTATTCCGACCTGTCCAGTTCCACGGAGAAACTCTCCTCCGGGCTGAGAATCAACTCTGCTGCGGATGACGCGGCTGGACTGGCCATTCGCGAGCTGATGCGCGCGGACATTGCCTCGCTCAATCAGGGCGTGCGTAATGCCAACGACGCTATTTCCATGATCCAGACCGCGGACGGCGCCCTGCAGGTCATTGACGAGAAGCTGATCCGGATGAAGGAATTGGCTGAACAGGCGGCCACCGGTACCTATACCTCGGATCAGCGGCTGATCATTGATTCCGAGTATCAGGCCATGGCCTCGGAGATCACCCGAATCGCTAACGCCACCGACTTTAACGGCATTCAGCTCTTAAACGGCAATCTTTCAGCAGGCACGGCCGGGGTGGCCAATTGGGCCACAGACCACAGCGGTTCCGGGATGACGTCCGCCGGTCCGCTGAAGGTCCATTTCGGCACCGCCAATGACTCGGCCGAGGACTACTACTACATCGCCATCAACAATTCCACTGCCTCCGCGCTGGGCGTTGGCAATCAGGCGGCTACCACCTCCGCCGGGTACACCGTGTCCACGCAGTCCGCGGCCCAGAATGCCCTGACCGGGCTGAACGAGGCCATTTTGTCCAAGGACAACATCCGGGCCAATCTGGGGGCGCTGCAGAACAGGCTGGAAAACACCATCTCCAACCTGGAGACCCAGGGCGAGAATTTGCAGGCTGCGGAGTCCCGGATTTCGGACGTGGACGTGGCCACGGAGATGACCGAGTTCACCCGGAACCAGATTAAGTCCCAGTCCGCGGTGGCCATGCTGGCCCAGGCCAACTCCCTGCCGCAGATGGCCATGCAGCTCATAGGCGGCTAACACAGCCGTACATAGAGACGATTAACCGGGGCCGGGTCGCAGGAGCGGCCCGGCCCTTTTGCTAGCCGCGTTGGTGTGTTCTGCGGAACTTTTCTTGCATAAGGATATCCAAGAAAACAGTTCCCTGCAGATTTTTCCGGGAGGACACAATGTCAGACACCAATGACACCAATGACTACCTTACATCCGGATCCATCCGGTTCAACGGCCTGGGCTCGGACGTGGATTTTGATTCCATGATTGACCAGCTGGTTAAGGCCGAGAGTTTTCGAGTCAAACAACTTGAGGACTGGAAGGAGGACTGGGAGTCAAAGATCGAGGCCTTTGAGGAGGTGAATTCCTCTATGACCTCGCTAGAGTCCAATCTGGGTAAAATGGATACGGTGGACGAGTTTTTTGTAAAGGAGGCCTCATCTTCGGATAGTTCAGTGCTTACCGCCTCCGCTTCCACTGAAGCGGAAGAGGGCACGCACAATGTCGAGGTAAACCAGTTGGCCCAGAACGAGATAATGGTCAGCAAGGCCGGCTTTTCCTCTCCGGATGACCAGGTTTCCTCCAGCGGAGACAGCACATTTGAATATACCTATGGCTCGGAGACCATAAGTGTGGAGGTCCCGGAAGGGACCTCACTGGATGGGCTGATAAATATAATTAATTCCGATCCGGACAACCCCGGCGTACGGGCCGGGAGCATAAAGAAAGGCGACGGGGACTACAGGCTGCAGTTGACCGGGCTTGATCTCGGTGCCGCCAACACCCTGAGTGTAAGTGACGGGCCGGACGGATTTGATTCTAACGGGGACACGAATGTTGACGATGACGACTTCTCAACTGTGCAAAATGCCCAGAACGCGCAGATGAGGCTGGACGGGTTCCCGGACGACGGGACTTACATCGAGCGCAGCACGAATACGGTTGATGATCTGATTAAGGGGGTGACCCTGAATCTCAAGGATTTGGGGACAAGCCAGGTTACCGTGGCCAATGATGACGCGGCCATAAAAGAAAACGTAAGCGGGTTTGTTGAGGATGTAAACGAGGTTTTGTCCCTGCTTCAGGAGAAGATGAAGGTAGAAACCTCTGGGGAGGATGTAGAAGGCTCGGAGCTCACCGGAAACTATGGCGTGCAGATGGCCAAGCAACGGATCAAGGATGTTTTGGCCTCCAAGGGTCTCGGATTTGAGCGGGACATAGACCCGTTTACCTCCCTGGGCAGCGTGGGGATCACCACGGAAACTGATACCAGTTCCCCGGACTTTGGGCTCCTCAAGGTGGATCAGACCAAGCTCTCCAAGGCCCTGGAGCAGGACCCGGAGGAGGTGGCCAAGCTCTTCAGTGCGGACGGGGTGGCTGAGACCGATTCACCGAATTTCAAGGTCTATTCCACGGTCAAGGGGACAACCCAGCCCGGGGTGTATGATGTCCAGTATTCGGTGGATGATACGGGGAATATAACCTCGGCCATGATAGACGGCAAGGAAGCCGGAATAGAGGATAACGTCATAACCGCCAATGAGGGACCGGCCAAAGGTTTGGCCCTGCAGGTGGACAATCTGAATCAAGGGGATTATGGCGGCTCGGTCTCGGTCAAGGAAGGCAAGGCGGTGCAGCTCAAGGATACATTGCGTACGTTGACTAAATCGGACGGGACTTTTGACGTTTTAGAGGACAATTATTACGATATTGTGGACAATATCGACAAGAAAATCGAAAGTGAGCTTAAGCGCCTGGACAAATACGAGCGTAACCTGCGGACCAAATTCGCCCAGACGGAATCCCTGCTTGGGTACTACGACAACATGCAGTCCATGCTTAACTCCCAGCTGAAGAAGCTGAATAACGATTAATCAACCCCTGCCAAGGGCTGAGCCAAAGGAGGATTTAATGCGCACCACAGCGGCCAGGGCATATATGCAGACCAAGGTGCATACCACCAGCCAGGAAGAGCTGGTGATACTGTTGTTCAGCGCAGCAGTCCGCTATCTGGAGCAGGCCCGGCAGAAAATGGAGGAAAAGGATTACGCCGGGAAAGGGACCCTTATCAGCCAGGCTTTGGACGTGATTAACGAACTGGATTCTAGCCTGAACATGCACAAAGGTGGCGAACTGGCCCAGAACATGCACAGCCTGTATATCTTTTGTCAGACCAGGTTGTTGACCGCTAATCTTAAGATGGACGTGAAGATGGTTGATGAAGTCCTTAAAATTTTGCAGGAGTTAAAGTCCGCATTTGAAGATATTTACTAGGCCGGAAGGTAACTGGTATGTCTATTTGACCCGGGAGAATATTTTCCCGGGTTTTTTGCGCTTGGCGGCCGCTTTAGCCTTTTGTTTTTGGCTGGCTTAATGCAGTCTAGGCTTGGACAATGATGGTTTTTAGGCTGGCGGTTTGTCTTTGGGACGGGCCGGAGCGGCTTTGCAGCACCCGGCCGGGCCCTTGCCAAACGCCCGGGTGGCAGTTAAGAGACAGTAAATTTTGATGTCCGGAAAGGGGGCTTTATGTATATACAATGTCCGAAATGCGAGTTCGGCCGGGAAGTGCCGGAGGACAAGATCCCCTCCCAGGCCAGGAAGGCCACCTGTCCCAAATGCGGGGCCAGGTTTGTCTTCAGACCGGAAGAAAATGAGGTCTCCGAGCCGCCAGCCCCTCAGGAGGACCGAAAGGTCCCCGAGGGAGAGGAAAATATCTGGTCCCAGCTGGAGAGCATGGGCCGGAACGAGGCCCTGGACGCGGAAGGTGAGGGTCCGGATGCGGACCGCTTTACCGGTAAGGAGGAGGTGCCTTGGGAGAATCTGGAGGAAGAAGGTTTTTTCCCCGGGTTTTTCGGGACAATCAAAAAGGCCATGCTTTCTCCGGCGGCCTTTTTTTCCGGCATGCCTCGCAAAGGGCTGGCAAGGCCGCTTGTGTTTTACCTTATATTGACCGAACTGCAGGCAGTGGCCACTTTTATATGGCAGATGATGGGCCTTATGCCCACCATGGGGGGCCACAGCCAGGAGGCGGGTATGGTCGGCCTAGGGGTGATGGGAGCCGGGTCCGTAGCCCTGCTGGTTGTCTATCCGGTAGTTTTGACTGTTATGCTCTTTGTGGTCGCCGGGATCAACCACCTTCTCTTAAAGCTTTGCGGGGCCGGTTCCCGGGGCTTTGAGGGTACATTCCGGGTGGTAAGCTACGGCAACTCGCCGATGATTCTGGGGGTAATCCCCTTTTTGGGGCCTATGGTCGGAGGCATATGGGCCTTGGTGGTAACCATTGTCGGTTATAAGAATATGCACGCCACCACCTATGGCCGGGTCATTCTCGCTTTTCTACTCCCTTTTATCGCCGTGGTGGTGCTGATTATTTTCTTTGCCCTGCTCGGGGTAATATGAGCCATGTTCAAGAAGATCAGCGCATATGTAAACCGGATCAGGGCCAGACGGTCCGCGCGCAAGAGCATCTCCCCGCGCGAGTTCCAGAGGCTGGCTGAAGAGCTTATGCAGCTGGCTGATGTGGCCGAGCGAGTGGTCCCGGATAACGGTGTTTTTGGCACCCGGGTGCAGAAAATAAAGCAGGAAATGCACAAGCTGAACGAGCTGGCCGGGCGTAAAGAGTTTGGCAGGCTGCCACGGGAGACCCGCTTGGAGTTGATAAAGGGTTTGAGGCAATCCAGACGCCAGCTCGTGGAGACTATGCACCTGGCTGATCCCCCGACCGACACTGTGCAGTAATCTTTAAAACCCCTGTGGGGCCTTTGCTCATTTTGCGCCAGGTATTGTCTTCCTCAAAAGCCGCCTTCAAACTGCTGCCTTTCCGGGATGCCCCTTTTTCTCCTCCTTGAAAAACACCTGCCTTGCGGATAGTCTAAGACTTTTCCGCCGCGCCCGACTTGGCTTCGGGTTAAAATGTGCATAAAAAACATAAAGGATAGACAACAGATGATAGGAGTATCCAAGCTTTACTGCGGGAATATAGAGGCCTCGGATCCCCTGCGCTACGGTCGCAATTCAAAGGATTTGCCCTCCCATCTTTTGCAGTTTTCCAAGGACAAAAAGCCGGTCGTGGTCTGGAACATGACCCGGAGGTGCAACTTAAAATGTGTTCACTGCTATGCCCAAGCCGTTGACCCGGAGGGCAGAGACGAGATTGATACCCAGGCGGCCAAGGGAATAATAGATGATTTGGCTGAGTTCGGATCTCCGGTTATGCTCTTTTCCGGGGGAGAACCTTTGGTCCGCAAGGACCTGCCGGAACTTGCCAGCCATGCTGTTTCCAAGGGTATGCGGGCGGTTATATCCACCAACGGTACCCTTATTACCGCGCAAAAGGCCCGGGAGCTTAAACAAGTGGGGCTTTCCTATGTCGGGATATCACTGGACGGCGGGGAGGAAGTGCACGACCATTTCCGGGGTGTGCCCGGCGCGTTTAAAAAGGCCATGCAGGGCGTGGAAAACTGCCAGGCGGAAGGCCTCAAGGTCGGGTTGCGTTTTACCTTAAACCGTCGCAATGTGCAGGAAGTGCCCGAGGTATTCGATATTTTGGAGCGCCTGGAAGTGCCTAGGGTGTGTTTTTATCACTTGGTATATTCCGGTCGGGGAACGGAGCTAATGAAGGAAGATTTGGACCATGCCGAGACCCGGAAGGTGGTCGATCTTATAATCGACAGGACCAAGGCCCTTTTTGACCGCGGCAGACCTACCGAGGTATTGACCGTGGACAATCATGCCGACGGACCCTATCTGTATCTGCGGCTGCGCAAAGAGGACCCTGACCGGGCCGAGGAAGTGATGAAACTCCTTAGTTACAATGAGGGCAACAATTCCGGACGGGGAATTGGCTGTATCTCCTGGGACGGCGCCGTGCATGCGGATCAGTTCTGGCGGGAACATGTCTTCGGCAATGTTCTGGAGCGCCGCTTTTCCGAAATTTGGATGGATGAAAACATAGAACTTTTGTCCAAGCTAAAGGACAAAAAAAACTATGTGACCGGCAGGTGCGCCAAGTGCAAGTATCTTCCCATCTGTGCCGGGAATTTCCGGGCCCGGGCCGAGGCCTATTACGGAGATGTCTGGGCCCCGGATCCGGCCTGTTATTTAACGGATGAGGAAATCGGGATAGAATAAAAGGCAAAGACCTGGGGTAGCAAATGAGCACTTTTTTTCGCGGCAGAAGACTGAGGCAAAGCGGGCAGATACGTGAGCTGGTCCGGGAAACGGTTTTGCGTCCGGAAAATTTGGTCCAGCCCTATTTTGTGGTTGAAACCGCAAATAAAGACTTTGAGTCTCATATACCATCCATGCCCGGCCAGAGCCAGTTAAGCCTTTCCCGTCTTTTGGAGCGGGTCTCAGCTGCAAGGGACAGGGGACTACGTTCGCTGATCCTTTTCGGCATCCCGGAGAAAAAGGACCCCCAGGGCAGCGGCGCCTATGCCGGGGAGGGGATCATTCAGAAAAGCGTGGCTGCGCTCAAGGAAAGATTTCCGGATCTGATGGTCATAACCGATGTCTGCCTCTGCGAGTATACCTCGCACGGTCATTGCGGGCTTATCCGCGAGCAGTATGTCCAAAACGATCCCACCCTGGAGCTTTTGGCCCGAACAGCCGTCAGTCATGCCCGGGCCGGAGCGGACATGGTCGCGCCCTCGGATATGATGGACGGCCGGGTTCAGGCCGTCCGCCGGGCCTTGGACGAGGCCGGATATGTAGAACTGCCCATTATGAGTTATGCGGTCAAATACGCCTCTTCATTTTACGGCCCGTTCCGGGATGCAGCCCAGAGCTCGCCCCAGTTCGGAGACAGAAAGTCATACCAGATGGATCCGGCCAACTCTTTGGAGGCGGTGCGTGAGGCCCGGGCGGACAGGAATGAGGGCGCGGATATTTTGATGGTCAAGCCGGCCATGCCCTATCTGGATGTTTTGCGGCGGCTAAGAGACAATATTGACCTCCCGTTGGCTGCGTATCAGGTAAGCGGGGAGTACAGCATGCTCAAGGCAGCCGCGCTTCAGGGCTGGCTGGATGAAAAAGAAGTGGTCTTGGAGAGCCTGACCGGTATCAAGCGGGCCGGTGCCGGACTTATTTTGTCTTATTTCACAGAAGAGGTTTTGGGCTGGGTTTGATGGGTAGCTTTTCGCTAGGTTTTTTGCTCCTTGCCGGGCGCTTGCAGACGGGCATCTCTCCCTCCCGTTTTCCCGGCTGTTAGGGATTAAATATCTCCGGTTTATAGTCGGCCGGCAGATGGGCCGAACCCTTGATGCAGGGCAGGTTGGTGGCTTCGGCAATCTTTTGGGCCAAGGCGGAAGTTTGTTCGATAAAACCGCCCCCCAGGTGCCAGGTCTTTCCCTCCCCTTTGCGGGCAAAGGCGCAAGTGACCAGATGGATGGCTTCAGCCCCCTTGGCCTTGAGTATTTTGGCCAGTGCCAGATTTTCTTCCGTGTCCTTTTGTAGAGTGAACACCCCGACTAGTTCGGTATCCGCATATCCGGCAAAGCCCTGTTCCCTGTGGTTCAAGGATTTAAAGCAGCTCGTAAGCGGGCATTTGCGTTCATTGTCCGCACAGCGGAACAGACCGATTTTGCTCATTATGACCTCCTCTTAAAGTTTGGGTTACCTAAAATTTGACTCCCAGTCTAAAGCCCAGGCCTTTTCCTGGCAAGGAATAATCCTTGTCTCCGGTCAAAGTCTGGACACTTACACTTGTGTCGGTTATGATATATGTCGAACAAGTCACAAGTATCGCTGTTTTCGCTGCAATAGGAGGGTGTTATGCGTAAATTTTTTTACTATGTGTTGGGGTGCTTTTTGTTCTTGGGTGTCATTGGCCAGGGTTGGGCCGGGGACAAGGTGCTGGAGATGTCCACGACCACTTCCACGCAATCTTCAGGTCTTTTGGATGTGCTTTTGCCTGCTTTTAAACAGGATACAGGCATTGCGGTCAAGGTGATCGCCAAGGGCACGGGCGCGGCCATCCGTGACGGCAGGGACGGAAATGTGGACATCATTTTTGTCCATGCCAAAGCCCGAGAAAAGGAGTTTGTTGAACAGGGCTTCGGGACTAAGAGGTATGCGGTCATGTACAATGACTTTGTTATTGTTGGGCCAAAAGACGATCCTGCGGGCATTAAAGGGAGTAAAGATGTGAAAAGGGCCTTGCAGAAGATAGCTGGCGGACAAGTCCCTTTTGTCTCCCGCGGAGATGACAGCGGGACTCATACCAAGGAGCAGATTTTGTGGAGGAAAAGCGGTGTCCCCTTGCAGGAAAGCAGCACCCGGCTTGTGGACAAGGGAGAAAAGACAAAAATCACCTTTGTCCGGCCCGAACAGGGACAAAGGGACCGGTATTTTTCCATCGGCCAGGGCATGGGCCGGACCCTTACCTTTGCCGAAGAAAAGCAGGCCTATACGCTGACCGACCGGGGTACTTACCTGAAATACAAACTGGGACGTGATTTTGGTTTGGATTTGGAGATCCTCTGCCAGGGAGACGAGGACCTGCATAACCCCTACGGGGTGATCCCGGTAAATCCGGAGAAGCATCCCCATGTCCAATATGAGCTGGCCGAAAAATTTGCCCGGTGGCTGGTTTCTGAACGGGCACAGTCCCTTATTGCCGAGTATAGGTTGCACGGGGAACAGCTGTTTTTTCCCGAGGCCGTAACTAGCGCCCAATAAATCCTTGCTTGGACCGACGGGAGGAGCGTTAGGGCCCTTCCCCTCCGTCCAGGTTTGCGCTACATCCCGCGTATGCAGTTTTTTTTAGATAGCCTGCACTCCGCGGTCCTTCTCATCCGGGATATGGATCCGGAGCTTTTGAGCATTGTCCAAGTCTCACTCAAGGTCAGCCTGAGTGCAACCGGACTGGCCGCTCTTTTGGGCGTGCCCCTTGGATTTTTTGTGGCCATGGGCGACTTCCCCGGCCGCAGGGCGGTAATTACCCTCCTGAACACCCTGCTTTCCGTGCCCACTGTGGTCATCGGGCTTCTTGTGTATGCGTTTATCTCCAGGCAGGGCGCCCTGGGCGGCCTTGATCTGCTGTATACCCAGAAGGCCATTGTTATCGGCCAGACTCTGCTTATCTTGCCCATTGTGGCCGCGTTCACCATTTCCGCGCTCAGCCGGGTGGATGCCCGCTACCGCAGGACTGCGCTCACCCTGGGCGCAAATGCCCGGCAGACCGCTTTTCTGGTTTTACGCGAGGCCCGCTTTGGAATAGGGGCGGCAGTGGTTGCCGCTTTCGGCCGGGCGATAGCCGAAATCGGGGTGGCCATGATGCTCGGCGGCAACGCCCGGGGCTTTACCCGGACCATGACCACGGCCATGGCCTTGGAATACAACAAGGGGGAGTTTGTCCTGGCAGTGGCCCTGGGGTTGATTCTGCTCGGCATAAGCCTGGGGGTGAACATCGTGTTGAATTTCTGTCAGGGGCGGCTGGATAAGTGATGCTGTTTGAAGGCCTTGGATTGCAAAAGACCTACGCCGGCCGTACGGTCCTGGATCTGAAACGCTTCTCCCTGGAGGACGGCCGGATTTACGCCCTGCTTGGGCCTAATGGGGCAGGTAAGACCACTCTTTTGCATATCTTGAGTTTTCTGGACCGACCCACCCAGGGCGAACTCAAGTACCGGGGCCGCAGGGTGGATTTTCGCTCCCGTCCGGGCCTGCAGAGGCTTAGGCGGGAGGTGGTCCTGGTCGAACAGCAACCCTTGCTTTTTACCGCCTCGGTGGAGGCCAATGTTGGCTACGGACTGAAGATCCGTGGGGTTTCCAGAGCTAGGCGTCGGCGTATAGTGGAGGAATGCCTGGATCTGGTCGGCATGCGGGCGTTCAAGCGGGCCAAAGGCTGGAGACTGTCCGGGGGGGAGACCCAGAGAGTGGCTCTGGCCCGGGCCCTGGCCTGCTCTCCCAGTGTCCTCTGCCTGGATGAGCCCACGGCCAGCGTGGATGCCGAGCATCAGATTGCCCTGGAGAGGATAGTCGCGGATATCCAGACCCAAAAAAAGGTAAGCATAGTCTTTTGTACCCATGACCATCAACTGGCCTTCAGACTGGCCGAAAAGGCACTGTATTTGTACGCAGGCCGCTTAAGCTCCGGAGGGGGGGAGAACATCTTTTCCGGCACCGTGATCAAGAATGGGCATGGGCAGTGTGTTTGCCGCCTCGGTCCCGGAGTGGATCTTCCCCTGAGGCCCCTTTCAGGTTCGGAGGCCAGGATCTCTTTGGATGCGGAAAAAATAAGTATAACAGACCAGGCTCTGGGGAAGGCGGGTTTCGGGCCCGGCCGGGTTATCCAGGTTACTGACGCGGCGGACCGCTTCCGCGTTCTGGTGGACCTCGGATTGCCTATAAGCGTGCTTGTGGACAAAAACAGCTGTGATCCCCGGGAATTGTTTGTAGGAGCCGAGGTCTTTTTGCATATCCCTTCCGAAGCGGTGAATATTCTTTAACCCGCTTCTCTTGTGGCCGGGGACATATGTCCGGGAATACAGGGCTTAAAATGATATTTAATGTGAAAGATGATTTACCTCAGGACAAGGTGTATTGCTTTGAAAGCGAATAAAAAGCCATCCAGGACCGTACCATATGTGCAAAGGGGTGTGGACGTATTTTCCCGCCGTATGTATGTCCGGCTTGCCCGCAGGGATATCGCGGTGTTTAAGTTCCTGCTTGAATCTTGGGACAATTTGGCCTATCTGTCTATTCTAGACAAGCATACTGCGGTCCTGCAGATCAGATATACCCCAAGCTTTGGAAAAGAGCTTTTGGATTTTCTGGATCAGGCTGGCTGCACAGTTGATTTCAGGGTTGAATACGTGGGGCTGTAAGGGAGCAAACCGGGAAGCCTAATGGAGAGGGCGATGCATACAGGCCTAAAATCCGTGTTTTTGATTTTCTTGGCCTTTTTCTGTCTGGGCATGGGGGGAGATGTCCAAGAAATAGTCTCCACCATACCTGATCCGGACCGGAAATTTTCCGCCAGAATCGTGGATCAGTCCGATACCTCTTATGAGGTGCAATCCCTGTCAGTGGACGGGGTCACCTATCTACCGGCCAGCCTCGGCCAGGCGGAGGTAGGCGTTGATTTTGCCACCATAAAAACAGTGGACCTGTATATGCAGGGAGATACCGCGCTGGCAGTGGTCCACTTTGAGGACGGGGGGAAAAAGAGATTTAGTCTTGACCCCCGGACTGTTTTATTCGGCCGCAGCAAATGGGGTAATCTGCGGCTTACCTGCGGGGAGGTCAAGTCCATTACTTTTTTGGAAAAAGAATAGTGCCTGGAGGGGATCGCCAGCGACTTATCCCCATGTCCCTTTGCGCCCGGTCAAAAGTATGACCCGCTAGACGGGGGTATATCCTGTAGCCGGAAAAACTCGCGGCAGTTCCGCCCTGTTTTTTCCCACACCGTCTCCGGCTCCATTCCCTTTAATTCGGCTGTCTTCCGGGCAGTAAAGACCAAAAGGTTTGGATGGTTTTTTTTGCCCCGGTACGGCTCCGGGCTCAAAAAAGGGCAGTCGGTTTCCAGCAGTATCCTTTCCAGGGGGAGTGTTTTGGCCACAGCCTCCTGCAGGGGGTGGTTTTTACGGTAGGTCACCGGTCCAGGGACGGATACCATCCAGCCGCGTTCAAGGATCTCCCGGGCCATATCCGGTCCCTGTCCGAAGCAGTGCCAAAGCAGCTTTCGGTCTTTAAATCCCGCTTGCTCCAGAATCCTCAAAGTGTCCTTTTCCGCTTTGCGGGAATGGATGACCACGGGGACGTCCAGTTGTGCTGCCAGCTCCAGTTGCCGGGAGAAGACATCCTGTTGGGTCTGTTCCGGGCTGAACAGGTAGTGGTAATCCAGGCCTATCTCGCCCAGGGCGCGGATTTTTTTGTCCTCGCGGATATAATCGCCTATGCGGGAGATATCGCCGGGCCGGACCTTTCCGGCGTCGTGCGGATGGATGCCCAGAATAAAAAAAACGCCTTCCCGGTCATCAAACATTGAATTGTTTTGGGCATAGGCCTCAGGCCCTAGAAAAACTTGCCCTATATGGCTAATTCCGCAATTATAGGCCAGTTTCAGGTTTTCCTCCAGTTCTCCGGAGTTTTCCAGATCCAGATGGGCATGGCTGTCCGCCCCTCCGAGCGGCAGGGCCATTTCCTCGGGCAGGGGACGGCATTTTTTAGTCATCTTTTTCCTGCGGGCCTTTTCTTTCCGGCCATTTTCCCTCCGGGACCGCTTCTTCCACCAGCATGATGGGGATTTCTTCCTGCACCGGATAGATCAGCCTGCAATTGGGGCAGTGTAACCCCTGTTCATCCTCAAGCAGAGTCAGCTCCCCTTTGCATTGCGGGCAGGCCAAGATATTCAGCAGCTCTTTGCTCAGTCCCATAGTCAACCTCGTTTTGTTGTTTTGCGGTTGGTGTTGTGTTTAATCCGTCCGGGCCGCATACAAAAAACGTCTGGAGAATTGCTGCGAAACGGCGGAGTGTATCCGAACCAAAGCGGCGGTAAATAGCAGGGCGTAAAACAGGCGCGCCCATAAAATCCCCGAGAGGTGAGCCCCGAGAAGAAGCATGAGGAGGGTGTCCTCAATCATGCTGTGACACAGTCCCATAAGGGTTATGGAGAAAAACACCTCTCTGGCTGGGATGTCCCCTTTTTTTATTTCCTGCAGGATAAGCCCACCCCCGTAGGACAGGCCCATGGTCATCCCGATTATGGACAACGGGGCCGCTTTTTCACCGATGCCCATCTGCCGAAGCACAGGCCCCAGGATGTGGATAAAGATGCGGGTAATCTTCAATTTATCCAGCGTACGCATAACCACCAGAAGCAGGGTGATTATCCCGAAAATGGCCGCCAGATTCTTTAATTGAGTCAACGCCCAGCTCACATAGCCAGCGGGGATCGGATCCGGATCCCAGATTATGGAACATGGCTCCTGGAGAATATTAGCCTTTGTATATATTAAGTTCAGGGCCATGCAGACAACCAGAGCGCTTCCCATCCGGGTTAGTCCCTGAAACAGCAGTCTCGGGCCGGATTTCTGGGCGATTTTCAGTTCCACGGGCAGGGCGTGGGCGATCAGCATAAGGGTGGACAAAACCGTTACCTGGGCGGTGGTCATTTGTCCGCTTTCCGGCAGGGAGACAAAGACGATCATCGCGGCATAGATATTGTTAATCAGACCGGTGGCCCAGACCAATCCCATGCTCCCGGGCAGGCCCATCAAGCGCATAACCGGCTCCAGGGGAACGGCCAAATAAGAGATAAGCCCCAAATCCTGCAGGATGCGGACCACCACTATTATCGGGACCATTACCTTGAACAGTTCCAGGCTGGCCTGAGCGGAATCTTTGACCAGCCGCACGGCCGGCCGGGTGATTCTTTTGTCTATCCGGGGCATGGGAAATCAGAACTTTTGTTTCAAGAGATTTTCCTCGGCCTGCTCCTCGTCCAGTTCCCCCTTTTCAGAGGAAGCCCGCACGGTTGGCTGGGTGCCCTCTTTGAACGGAAGCAGGAAAGACTTTTTGCTGTCTTTACCGGCCAGCAGGCCGGTGGAGGCATCCACCCGGGCCATAACTATCCCTGACGGCCTTTTGAAATCCTGGACCGGATAGTTGTCCTCCACACTCTGCCTGTATTTGAGCCAGATGGGACAAGCCGCCCTGGAGCCGGTTTCATATTTTCCCATGGGGGTGAGCTGATCAAAACCTACATACACCCCGGTCAAAAGCTGTGGGGAATAGCCCATATACCAGGCATCCTGCTCCTGGTTCGTGGTCCCGGTCTTTCCGGCCACCGGCCTGCCCAGTTCCCTGGCCCGCCATCCGGTTCCGCTCTGGACCACCTGCTGCAGCAGATTGGTGATAATGTATGAGGTCTGAGGGCTTATGGCCTCCTTGGTTTTCTTTTCCGCTTCAAAGACTGTCTCTCCCCAGGCATTTTCGATCTTTTTGATCAGCCGGGGGCGCACGTAGTCACCGTCCCGGGCGAATGCGGTATAGGCCCGGCAGAGCTCTAACAGGGTCACTGGAACCGAGCCCAGGCTGACCGAAAGGTCCCTGGGGAACTTTTCTTTTAACCCCAGGTCCTTGGCTCGGTTGATGATCTTTTTTGTGCCCATCCTCTGGGCCAGCCTGATGGTCACCAGGTTCCTGGATTTGACCAGGGCGGTCCGGAGCAGGGTTGGGCCGTAGAACATGCCTTCGAAGTTCTCCGGCTTCCAGCTTTCCTCCTCGCTGGAATAGACAATCGGCGCATCCAGGACTATCGAGGCCGGGGAAAATCCATTGTCCAGGGCAGCGGAATAGACAATCGGCTTGAATGCTGATCCCGGCTGCCTCTTGGCCTGAGTGGCCCGGTTGAACTGGCTGTCAAAAAAGTTATAGCCCCCGACTATTGCCGGCACGTACCCGGTCTTGGGGTCAATGGACAAAAGCGCTCCCTGAACCCGCGGTTTTTGCTCCAGGGCCAGAGTCCAGGTCTCTCCTGTATCCGGTCTCTCGGCAATAGAGGCCCAGACCACATCCCCTTTCTGCAGGACTTTGCGGGCGTCCTTTATTTTAGATGCATCTTCTGGGGCCTTTTCCGGATCCGGCTGTCGGGCCCAGCCCATAGACTCGACGCTGATCTCTCCCTTGAAGGTCCCGAACCTGACTTGGGCGACGTCCTTTTGGACCCCGACCACCAGGACCTGGAGCCATTCATCCGCAACCAGGATGTCCGGGTGGATGGGGTAACCTTCCAGATAGCCCTGCCACTTTTCTTGCGGCAGGTTTTTGATCGGCCCCTGCCAGCCGCGTCTCTTGGTCGAGGCGCGCAGCCCGGCGCGGACCGCGTTTTTTGCAGCCACCAGATGTTCCATGTCCGCTGCGGTGTGCACAGTCATTCCCGAGGTATAGACTTTTTCTTCCCCATATTTTTCAAGCAGCCGGCGCCTGACTTCCTCCAGATAATATGCCCCCTGCTGCCAGGAGGGGTCGGCCATTTTTTTCAGCTCTATTGGTGTGGCGTTGGCTTCCTCGAATTCTTCTTCAGTAATCTGCTCTGTCTCCAGTAGCCTTTTTAGGACATATTCCCTTCTCTTTTTGGCTCCCTTCGGGTTTTTGTACGGGTTGTACCTGGAGGGAGCCTTGGGCAGGCCGCCGATCAAGGCCGCCTCTGCCAGGGAGAGTTCTGAGGCGTGTTTGCCGAAATATTCACGGGCCGCCGCCTCCACACCGTAGGCCCCGGAACCGAGATAGATCTGATTCAGATAAATGGTCAGGATCTCGTCCTTGTCCAGGTGTTTTTCCAGACGGTAGGCCAGGATGGCTTCTTTCAGTTTTCTGGTGTAACTCCTCTCCGGGGACAGAAGCAGAGATTTTATTACCTGCTGGGTGATGGTACTCCCGCCCTGCACGATCTCCCCGGCCAGGGCGTTTTTCATGGCCGCCCGGGCAATGCCGATCAAATCGATTCCCTCGTGCTCGTAGAATTTGTAATCTTCGGCCGCGAGAAAGGCCTTGCTTGTCCACGGGGACATCTGGTCCAGTGTGGCCAGGAATCTTTTTTCCTTGTAGAAGTACCCGAGCACTCGACCATCCTTGGCCAGCACCCGGGTGACCAGCGGGGGGTTGTAGTCGGATATTTTCTTAAAGCCGGGGAGATCCTTTGAGGCCCACAGGTACAGCCCCGCTCCGGCTCCGGCAACGAGGACAAAGACAGTCAGCAAGGTTATCAGGGCTAATTTTAGATATTTCATGACAAGGCCCTATTTGAGAGCTAGGTTTTTGAGCATGAGTTCATGCAGTTCAAGAATGCGGTTCGTGCTGGTATTAAAGAGTTTGACCAAGCCGTTTACACTGCGAGTTTCCTGCAGAGCCAGGCAGTTTGGATTATCAAACAAAGTGACTTTTCCTTTGTACACCCAGAACGGATACAAGCGGCAGTAAAGGGGTCTGTACTCTCTGGGCAGAAGACATCCGTTTGGGTCCAGAAAAACACAAGCCCCGTTGTAGTCGGTATTCAGCCGCAGATGTGTCCCCTGCTCCGGGAATTTTTGTCCGACAATCTCTCTTTGATTCGGGAGGAGTCTTTGCAGGCTGCCTATGAATTCCGGGGTGTTGGTCTCTTCCTGGCTGGCCCGGATTCCTGGGAGGCACCGGTTCAAGGCCCGTAATTCGGAAATGGAGAGCGGAAAACAGTTGGCAGTATTTTCCGGCTCGGTCCGGCAGCATGTCTTGTAGACCCTACTGCAGCGTTTGCAGATATGCTCTTTTTTTGTTCCCTGGGGCATGGCAGACCGTTTGTATTCAGATCCTGGAGAATTTCAGCCGGCCTTTGCCCAAAAGGTCGTGCATGTGCACCAGACCGCACAAAATTTCGCTGCCGTCCACCACCGGAATGACCGTGATTGCCTTTTCCTCCATAAGATCCATTGCCCGGGCCGCGCTGGTCTCCGGGGTCACCTTTCTGGGATCTGCAGTCATGTACTCCCGGACCGGCCTGTCCGGTTCCAGATTGCCTGAGCATACGATCCGCCTAACGTCCCCGTCGGTAAGAATCCCTTTCAGCCGCCCCTCTGAGGTCAAAAGCACGGTGCCCAGGCCGTGATAGTTCAGGATATCCAGGGCCTCTTTCAGACTGGCTCCCTGTTCAGCCACAGGCAGGCTTTCCCGGTGCATGAGGTCGGATACGCGCATGGCCAGCCTCTGGCCCAGAGTACCTCCCGGGTGGTTCTTTTGAAAGTCTTTCTTGCTAAAGGATTTGATCTCTATCAGACCGACCGCCAGGGCATCACCGACCGCCAGGGCGGCGGTTGTACTGGCGGTCGGGGCCAGACCCAGGGGACAGGCCTCGCGCGGGACGCGGACCCGGATCGCTGCGTCCGCCATCCGACCCAGACTGGAATCCGGATTAGAGGTCAAAACCACTACCCTGGTCCCCAGGCTCTTTATGGCCGGCATTATAGCGTTCAGCTCGTCGGTCTCACCACTGTTGGATATGGCGATGATCACGTCCTCCTCCCTGATCATCCCCAAATCGCCGTGTGCACCCTCCACCGGATGCAGGAAAAAGGACGGGGTGCCGGTGCTGCTCAAGGTGGCCGCGGTCTTGCGGCCTACCAGTCCTGACTTGCCCACGCCGCTGATGACTATCCGACCGGTACAGCCGGCCAGGATCTCCAGGGCGCGGACAAATCCCTCATCCAGGTCCTGTCTGACCTGCTTTAGGCCCTGTATTTCGGTCTCCAGTACGCGCCGGCCAATATCTAGCCATTTAGCGTATTCTTCGTTCATTTTCCAGGAGTCTCCAGACACATTTTGTTGCAATGCTCCCCGGCGGTTATGGGATATTTTCCGTCAAAGCAGGCCAGGCAGAAATCCTCTCTGTCATGCAGGGCCTTTTTAAGTCCGGGAATGCTTAAATAGTGCAGTGAATCCAGTCCGATGAACCGGGCTATATCGTTTATTTCGTGGTTTGCGGCAATGAGTTCTCCCCGGGAGGAAAAGTCGATCCCATAATAGCAGGGGTGGGTGATCGGCGGACAGCTCACTCGCATGTGGATCTCCCGGGCACCCATCTCCCGGAGTTTTTTCACCCTGGTCCGGATGGTGGTCCCCCGAACGATAGAGTCTTCGATGATGATGATCCTTTTGTTCCGGATCATCTCCGCCACCGGGTTAAGCTTTATGCGTACCCCGAAATCGCGCATGTCCTGTGAGGGCTGAATAAAGGTCCGCCCTACATAGTGGTTGCGGATCATGGCCATCTCAAAGGGTATTTTTGATTGCTGGGCGTAGCCAACTGCCGCGTACACCCCGGAGTCGGGAAAAGGCATGACCATGTCTGCGTCTACCGGTGCTTCCCGGGCCAGTATGGTCCCCATTTTTTTCCGGGCATTGTACACTGTTTCGTCAAAGACGATTGAGTCCGGCCGGGCGAAATAGATGAGTTCGAAAACACAGGAGGAGGTCTTTACATTAGCGGCGAATTCCCGACTGGTGAGTTTGCCGTTTTCAATAACCACCATCTCCCCGGGGCGGATACTCCTTAAGTACTCCGCCTCCAGGAGATCAAAGGCACAGGATTCCGAGGCGATCACGTAGGCGTCGTTTACCTTTCCCAGGGACAGGGGCCGAAAGCCGTTGGGATCTCTGACCCCGATGAGTTTGTTGTTTATGAGCATGACCAGGCTGTATGCGCCTTGTATTTTCTTCAAGGCCTTGCACAGGGCGTCTTCGACTGTGTTGCTGCCGTTTATGGACCCGGCTAAAAGGTGCATGATCACCTCGCTGTCCATGGTGGTCTGGAAGATGGAGCCCTTTTCCTCCAGCTCCCGGCGCAGCTGCCATGTATTGACCAGGTTCCCATTGTGCCCGATGGCCAGCTGTTTGTCTTTGAATCGGACCATAAACGGCTGGGCGTTGCGGATGAGCGAGGCCCCGGTGGTTGAATAACGTAAATGTCCGATTGCGGTGTCCCCTTTCAGCTGCCGGCCCAGATGATCTTCAGAGAATACCTCCGGTACCAGGCCCATACCTCGCTGTTCCCGCAGGGCTTCGCCGTCCCAGGTGACGATCCCGGCGCTTTCCTGACCCCGGTGCTGCAGGGCGTACAATCCAAAGTAGGTCATCCGCGCCGACTCTGGGTGCCTGTCTATGCCGAATAAACCGCAATATTCCTTTTTCATGTCTGTATGTCCGTTTATTGATTGTAGTATTCTTGCAGGCTCTTTACTGTAAGCCCGCAGTTGGATTTTTCCCTTATGGCCATGGCCACTGCGTCCGCTCCAGCCATGGTCGTACTGTAAGGTATGTTATACAAAACCGCGGCCTGACGGAGCGATGACGAGTCCCGGACCTCTTTTTTACCCGAGGAGGTGTTGATGACCATCTGGATTTGGTTGTTTTTGATCATGTCTATCACATTGGGGCGGCCTTCGTAGACCTTGTTCACCCTTTCTGCGTTTACCCCGTGGCGTTCCAGGTGTGCGGCCGTCCCCCGGGTGGCTGTGAGCCTAAACCCCAGTTCCATGAATGTCCTGGCCAGGGGAACACATTTGTCTTTGTCCTGGTCGTTTACTGAGATAAAGATGTTGCCGTTTTCCGGAAGGCGCAGCCCCGCTCCCAGTTGACTTTTCATAAACGCCAAGCCCACATTTTCGTCAATCCCCATGACCTCTCCGGTTGACTTCATCTCCGGGCCGAGCAGGACATCAACGCCTGGAAAGCGATTGAACGGGAGTACCGCCTCCTTGACCGAAAAATATCCTGTCTTGCGTTTGCTCCACGGGTCCAGATCCTTGAGCCTGGCTCCAAGCATGATCCTGGTGGCCAGTTTGGCCAGAGGCACGCCGGTGGCCTTACTTACAAACGGTACTGTGCGTGACGCCCTTGGGTTAACCTCCAGGATGTAGATCTCCTCGCCGCGGACAGCGAACTGGATATTCATAAGCCCAACGACATTTAGCTCCTGGGCCAAAGCCCGGGTCTGTTTTTCAATCCTTTGCACTGTGTCCCGGCTGACCGTATGCGGAGGCAAAACGCAGGCAGAGTCCCCGGAGTGGATCCCGGCCTCCTCTATGTGCTCCATTACCCCGGCCACATAGGTGTCCGTGCCGTCGCTAAGGGCGTCTACATCGATCTCCACCGCGTTTTTTAAAAATTTGTCGATCAGGATGGGATAGTCCGGGGACACGTAGGCGGCTTCCCGGAAGTAGTTGGTCAGATCCTTTTCATCGAACACGATTTCCATTGCCCGTCCGCCCAAAACATAGGATGGCCGGACCACCACGGGATAGCCTATGTTTGCCGCTATCTCGTGCGCCTGTTCATAAGACATGGCTGTGCCGTTTTCTGGTTGTTTGAGACCGAGCTTATTTAGCATGCTCTGGAACCTTTCCCGGTCCTCGGCGCGGTCAATGCTGTCCGGGGAGGTGCCGATAATTTTTACTCCAGCCCGGAGCAGAGGAACTGCTAGGTTCAGCGGGGTCTGCCCCCCGAATTGAATGATCACTCCGTCCGGGTCTTCCTGCCCAATGATGTTCATTACGTCTTCAAGGGTCAATGGCTCGAAGTACAGCCGGTCCGAGGTGTCATAGTCCGTGCTCACTGTCTCCGGGTTGGAGTTGACCATGATTGACTGAACATTCAGTTCGCGCAGGGCGTAGGAGGCGTGAACACAACAATAATCGAATTCGATCCCCTGGCCGATGCGGTTCGGGCCGCCGCCGAGGATCATGATCTTTTTACTCGGATCCGGGCTTATTTCCCGGCCTTTCTCGTATGTGGAATAGTAGTAGGGTGTATAGGCCTCGAATTCAGCTGCGCAGGTATCCACCAGGTAATAGGTGGGCAGGATTTTAAGTGTGCTCCGAAGCCTGCGGATATCGGTCTCCTCCTTTTTCCACACGGTGGCCAGCTGCTTGTCGGAAAACCCGAACTCCTTGGCCCGGCGTATAAGCTGAGGCAGTTTTTCGTTTCCCGGAGTGATGTTTTCCTTCAGACTGAATTCCTTTAGTTCGCTCTCCAGGCCCACGATCTCCCGGATCTGGTCCACAAACCACGGGTCTATTCCGGTGGCTTCGCAAATTTCCCGACCCTTGATCCCGTTCTTCAGACCGTGCCGGATGTAGAATAGCCGGTTTGAATTCGGCGTGCGCAGTCTGCTCAATATCTCCTCTTTTTGGAACTCTTTGTCCTCGAAATCTTTCCCCAGACCGGGTTGATTGATTTCCAGTGACCGCAGTCCCTTTTGCAGCGCCTCCTTGAAATTGCGGCCGATGGCCATGGTCTCGCCCACACTTTTCATGGTGGTGGTCAACTCGTCTTTGGTCTTGTTGAATTTTTCAAAGGTAAACCTGGGGATTTTTATCACACAATAGTCAATGGTCGGCTCAAACGAGGCCATGGTCTCCCGGGTTATATCGTTGGGGATCTCGTCCAGGCTGTAACCCACTGCCAGTTTAGCGGCGATTTTGGCGATAGGGAAACCTGTGGCCTTGGAGGCCAGGGCGGAGGACCTGGAGACCCGGGGGTTCATCTCAATGACCACCATCTCGCCGTTTTTCGGATTGACAGCGAATTGCACATTCGAGCCACCGGTTTCCACCCCGATCTCGCGCATGATGTCTATGGCAGCGTTGCGCATCTTTTGGTATTCTTGGTCGCTTAAGGTCTGAGTCGGGGCCACGGTGATCGAATCCCCGGTGTGAACACCCATGGGGTCGAAATTTTCAATAGAGCAGATTATAACGCAATTGTCGCTGTGATCGCGCATGACTTCCAGCTCGAATTCCTTCCAGCCCAGGACCGACTCCTCAAGCATAATCTCGTGAGTCATACTTGCAGCCAGACCGGTGGAGGAGATCCGTTCCAGATCCTCAAGGTTGTAGGCCACGCCTCCCCCAGTCCCGCCTAGGGTATAGGCCGGCCTTATTATTATCGGAAAAGGCATCTCTCCGGTCAGGGCCCGGGCTTCTTCCAGGGATCGGGCAATCCCGCTTTTGGGTACCTTCAGCCCGATATTATCCATTGCCTGCCGGAATTGTTCCCTACTTTCCGCCTTCTTGATCACCGGGATCGAAGCCCCGATAAGCTCTACGCCGCATTCCTCGAGCACACCCTGTTCTGCGACCTCAACCGCTGTGTTCAGTCCGGTCTGCCCGCCTAATGTGGGCAAGAGCGCATCCGGTCTTTCCTTGCGGATGATCTTAGCCACGGTTTCCGGTTCCAGGGGCTCTACATAAGTGCTGTCCGCAAGCTCGGGATCGGTCATTATCGTCGCCGGGTTGGAGTTTATGAGTACAACTTCGTAACCTTCCTCCTTGAGGGCTTTTAAGGCCTGGGTTCCGGAGTAGTCGAACTCGCAGGCCTGACCGATTATTATCGGTCCGGAGCCGATGAGCATTATTTTCTTGATGTCTTTTCTGGCAGGCATTTTTTGTAGTCCATTGGTCTGATTTTTAGGGTTATTCTCTGCTTTTCCCGGTTGATCAGTCTGTGTCTTGCAAGCGAGTCAATTGCCGAGTTGATTTTTTCCCTCTCCAGCTTGGTCATTTGCGGCAAAAGCTCGGCGAATCGATCCAGCTTTCCGTATGCGTCAAGCAGGTACAAATTGGCCAGCACGAATTTTTCGTCTCCGCTTAGTCTTTTGGAGGCAAAGATGCTGGCCCGCATGCCCTCTGGAAGGTTCAAAAGCTTGGTCAGCTGATCGTTTGCAAAAAAATCGTCAATACCCATGCAAAATCCAACCTTGTAGTTCTCTTCCTTGACATGGTCAATGCGTAACCTTAAGATAAAAGTTAGGAGGCCTGAACAGATGATACCCAAACCCATAACCGAGTTTCCCAGCGGATCCAAGGTCAAAATCGCCTCGTTTGATGCTGGAGGAAAGGCCAGGTGTAGGTTTTGTTCCCTGGGCCTGATTCCCGGTACTGAGGTCGAAGTTTCCGGTGCCGGGAGCGGGCCAGTGCGGATACGTGTGCGCGGCTCGGACATGGTTATCGGGAACGGTATGGCGGAAAAGATTCTGGTTTACGCCGCTGATAGTTAATAAAACGCATACTTGCCCGGCTGTGGGTGAGAGTTGTAATTGGATGGACAAACAGGCGCTGACTGCCTTTAATGCAGCATACCCCAATTTGGTTTTTGGGGGAAGTTACTGTTTTGGGGCCACCCGCCAAACTCCAGGGGAACGTATTTATGCACGAGACCAGTCTAAATCAGGTGATTACTGATTATGTAACCGGAGAGGATATTCAGGCCACAACCTATGAGGACCTGCGGCAGTCCATAGCCCGGCTTTTGATCCAGGATAAGGGCTATCCCCGCGAAGCGGTACAGACCAAGGTCCCCCTTGTCTTTGAGGTCCAGGGGACAAAAGTGGAGTATAGCATTGATTTCTTGATTTATGCTGGCCAAAACCCGGCTCTGCTGGTGGCTTTCTGCCCGGGAGCGGTTGCTTCCTATCTCAGACAGTACGTGGCCGCAGCCAGGATTGTGTCCGACCCGCCCCCGGCTTTAGTGTTTGTTACAGACACCAAAGAGGGGGTCCTTATGCGCGTATCTGACGGCAAGAGGCTTGGCGATGGTTTCCAGGCCCTGCCAGATCATTCCTCCCTGCAGGAGATGGTGGATAACCATCCCGCCCCAAAGGTAGACCCGAAAACGAGGCAGAAGGCCAGAAATCTCGTCCATGCCTTTTTCTCCCTCTCCGGTGAATGTAGTTCTTATACCTGCAGCTAGTCTCCTCAGGCCGGCTGTTTCCCCTTTGCTATCTCTTGACCAATAAGACCAAATATTATTCGCTTCTTCCCCAGTCTTCGCATTTGCATTTCTTTTTTTCCTGAATAACTTTGCGAACATCGCAGATGCTCGCGGCAGCAGTACCTACTTGGGAGACTACATGTCCGGCAGCTGCGTTGGCTAGCTGGCAGCTGGACAAAAGATCATTCCCGGCTTGCAGTGAAAGGGCCAGAGCAGCTATGACCGTGTCCCCGGCACCGGTTACATCAAATACGTTCTGGGCCAGGGTGGGAATATGCCGGACCTCGTTTTGCTCAAATATGGCCATTCCTTCCGCGCCCATGGTTATGACCAAGCTCGTGAGCCGGTACTTCTGGACGAGCCTTTTCCCGGTGTCCAGTATGTCCTTTTTCTCACTGGGGCTGCTCCCATCCAGTTCAAAGGCCTCGGTCATGTTCGGGGTCATTAAAAACAAATCCTTGTAAAAGGATCTGTTTACTGTTTTCGGATCCAGCACCACCTTAAACGTTTTGGTCAGTTCATTTAGCACCGGTCCGCAGACAACTCCCTTGCCGTAGTCCGAAGCGATTATAAAGTCTTCTGCCGGGTTTTGCCTGGACAGCCGGCAGATATTTTGTATGTCCTCTTCTTTTATTGTCTCCCCCGGATCCTTATCCACCCGGACCACTTGCTGGTTTCTGGCAATAATGCGCACCTTTTCAGTGGTATCCCGCCCCCTGATTTCTACCAGCTCATTTTCGATACCTTCCCGTTCCAAAAGCTTTTGTACCGCCTGTCCGGCTTGGTCCTTGCCGACTACACTTATAAGATATGGTCTGCCTCCCAGTCTTTTTACATTCCTGGCTACGTTACCGGCCCCGCCCAGAAAGAATTCCTCCCTCTCTATTCTGACCACCGGGACCGGGGCCTCCGGGGAAATCCTCTCTACTTCTCCCCATTGGTATTTGTCCAGCATAAGGTCCCCGACAATGGTCACTCGTTTGTCTTTTATCCGCTCCAGGGCATTGAACAATTTGTTGTGCATGTTTGCGGTTCCTTAATAGGTAATGATGGCGCCTCATGGGGCCGCTTATTTCTTGTTTAATCCTTTTAGGAGGTGTTCAGAGCGTCTTGCGGACCCGCCCTCAGTGCCTTTACTGCCTCTGTCCTTCATTTTTTGCTTTTTCCTCCAGTCCGGACAAGATAGCATTGAGTTCATCTTCGTTCTTGTATTCCACGGTGATTTTTCCGGATTTCTTGTCCCCCTGGAATTTGACCCGAATCTTTTCTCCCAGGGACTGGATCAGCCTGGTCTTTACCGTCTCTTTCAACCCTTTGTCTGTGGGGCGGGCAGGAGACTTTTTTTGTTCTTTGCCCCATTGTTTGATCATCTTCTCAGTCTGGCGCACATTTAGTCCGTTTTTTAAAATCCTGTCCGCTGCTTCGGTCATGGCCGTCGAGTCCTTCAGGGCCAAAAGTGTCCGAGCATGGCCCGAGGAGAGTTTGTTTTCCGCCAGCATGTCTTGGATTTCTGCTGGCAGTCTTAGAAGTCGCAGGGTATTGGTCACCTGGGTCCTGCTTATCCCCAGCTCTTTTGCGATTTCTTCCTGTTCCAGCCCGGCTTGGCTACGTAGTCGCTCCATGCCGGTGGCTTTTTCGATGGGATTCAGGTCTTCTCGCTGCAGGTTTTCAATCATGGCCAGGGCCATGGCTGTATTGTCCTCCAGCTCGCGGACAATGGTCGGGACTCTTTTGATCCCCGCCTTTGTGCAGGCCCTCCAGCGCCTTTCCCCGGTTATTAGCTCATACCCGTCTTCTATCGGCCGGACCACCAGTGGCTGGATCAGGCCGTTGGCCTGGATGGATGCTGCCAGCTCCTCCAGCTTTTGCTCGTCAAAGGTTTTTCTCGGCTGGTACGGACTCGGCCTGATTTCGTCCACGTTTACGTACAAGGACCCCCCGCTGTGGGACTGGTCCTCATCTCTGTTTGAAATCAGTGCGGACAGTCCTCTGCCCAGTCCTCTGCTTTTGGTATTCATATCCTCCGCCCTTGCCCTTTGTCGGTCCGGTGTTTATACTAAAGCAACAGTATGTTTCCCACGACTGTTTGTTCCGCTATAATTTTTACAGGAGCCTTTTAAATGTCAGAAAAAGATATCCACTATTTGTATAACTCGCGCAACGAATTCCAGGGGGTCATGATCCCGGCCGCCCTGTGGGAACTGATTTCAGACCGCGTCGAAGCAGAAGCGGCCAGGGTTTTGCCCCCGGCCGAGCCCCGGGACCCTGCTGACGAGGCTTTGGCCAATGAGCCTGTCCGGGACTGGGAACGCTTTCTCCAGTTCTGGGATTTCAGATATCCACCGGAGAACAGTGTAGTCTGCAGATCCTGCGGCAGCAAAACCCAGGACTGGACAGTAGACCAACCCAGAAAATTTATCCTCAAGGCCGCCAGTATTGGCGGCTTGGTTGCCTTTCACTGTTGCAGCTGCGGCGCCCGGGTCTTGAAGCGTCATTTTAAGGACAGCGTAAAGTTTGAATACCAAAAGCGCACTTTTGATTAGGCCGCCTGCCTGGACATGACCTCTTTGGCCAAGTCCAGGTAGGCCTTAGTCCCTGTGGAGCGGATATCGTATTCAATTACTGCCTTGCCGTGGCTTGGCGCCTCTGAGAGCCGTACATTTCTGGGTATTATCCCTGTAAACACCTTGTCTCTAAAGTGCCCCTTGACCTCCTCAGCCACTTGGTGGCTTAGGTTGTTCCTTTTGTCGAACATGGTCAATAAAACGCCCAGGAGCTTGGCGCGAGTATTCAGGTTTTCCCGGACCAGTTCAAATGTATTCATCAGATGGGCTATCCCTTCCAGGGCATAGTATTCGCACTGCAGGGGTACCAGCAGTTCCTCAGAGGCACAAAGTGCGTTCAGGGTGACGATGCCCAGTGACGGCGGGCAGTCAAGGACAATAAATTCATAGTCCAGATCCAGATTGTCCAGGAGTTCACGCAGGAAATACTCCCGGTTTTTTTCGTTGATCAACTCTATTTCCGCACCCACCAAGTCCTGGGTCGAAGGGATGAGTTTTAGGTGGGACAGGTGGGTGTCCATAATCAGACCCTGTGTCTGGCTGGGGTCGATCAGGGCTTGGTACAGGCTGGTTTTTAATTCCTCCCGCTGGAAACCCAGTCCGCTGGTTGCATTGCCCTGTGGATCACAGTCAATCAAAAGCACCTTTTTCTCCATAATGGCCAGGCTGGCTGCCAGATTTATTGCTGTGGTGGTTTTTCCCACTCCGCCTTTCTGGTTGGCTATGGCTATTTTTCTGGGCACGTTCCCCTCCCTAAGCTTTAACTTGATCGACAGACCTGTGCGCATGGCTCGTCCGGATGTATTGTCCAACTACTAATACCGATATACCGTTTTTTTTTAGTCTGCAACTCTTGCCTTGCGATCGAGTTCAAGCTCGCCTGACCGGCGTTATGGGCTAGACCGCACGAACTGTGTGCTGCCGCTTTGGCAGCGACGAACAACCTAATGTTTCACGTGAAACATTAGGTTATTTGATCAGCTCATCGTGGCAGTAAAACTGGGCGTCCTTCAGAGAGTTTATGAGCTGCACGGCTGTATGTAGGTCGCTGTTCTTAACTGCCTTGTGCAGCTGATCTGCAAGGTGGGCGAAGTCTTCGGCCTCAAACGCCCATTCTTCCGGGGCCTCCATCTGCATCTGGCGGGCGCAACGGAGAAATTCGCCGACCAGGTTGGGCTCGGGCAGAGTGTTTTCGTTGGCGCGGGCTTCAAGGAGGTCAAAGGACTTGGAAAGACAGTGCATCAAAGATTTCGTGCTCATAGTCGTGAAAAGGTTTAGCTAATTTTATGGTACTCCTTGTACCAGTGAACAAATGCGGCTATCCCTTCTTCAACAGGGGTGCCGGGCCTATAGCCGGTATCCTGGATCAAATCGTCTACATTGGCATAGGTCTCAGGGACGTCACCGGGCTGCAGGGGCAGAAAGTTTTTTCTGGCAACCAGACCCAGTTCTTTCTCCAGGCAGTGGATAAAGTGCATTAAGGAGACACTATTGTTATTGCCTATATTGTAAATTTTATACGGGGCCGGACTGGAACTCGGATCAGGGGTCTCACTCTGCCAATATGGATTCGGGGAGGGCGGGGTTTGGGAAACTAGGTAGATACCCCTTACTATGTCATCAATATAGGTGAAGTCCCGGCGCATATTTCCGTGATTGTATACGTCTATTGCTCTGCCCTCAAGCATGGCCCTGGTGAAAAGAAACAAGGCCATATCCGGTCTGCCCCAGGGGCCGTAAACGGTAAAAAAGCGCAGTCCGGTGCAAGGAAGACCATACAGATAGGCATAGGTATGGGCCATAAGCTCATTGGATTTTTTGCTGGCGGCATATAGGCTTATAGGGTGATCCACATTGTCGTGCACGGAAAAAGGCATGCGTGTGTTTAAACCGTATACCGAAGACGAGGAGGCAAAAATCAAATGTTTTATTCGATTGTGCCTGCAGCACTCTAGCAGATGTGTAAAACCGGTGATGTTGCTCTGGATATAGGCCAAAGGGTTTTCCAAACTATAGCGAACACCAGCTTGAGCCGCAAGATTTACCACATGGGTGATTGATTCCCGGCCAAAAAGTTCCTGCAAAGCGCTTTGATCAAAGAGATCGATCTTGGTAAAGGAAAATTTCCGGTATGGGGTCAATCGGGACAACCGGTCCTTTTTGAGTTGAACCGAGTAATAGTCGTTCAGGTTATCCAGGCCGACCACAGGGATATCCCGGTCCAAAAGGGCCCGGCAAAGATGATAGCCGATAAAGCCGGCTGCGCCGGTGACAAGAAACTTCAATCCTGGCTCCTGATCAGTTAGGTTGTTATTTGTCCGGGGTCAAAGATTTGAGTAGATCCAGCGAGATGGGAATAATGGTACTGGACTGGCCTTCCGCGGTCATCTCGCGCATTGTCTGTAGATAGCGTAGCTGCAAAGCCTGGGGGTGCCGGGCGATGATCTCAGCCGCCTCCGAGAGGCGGTTGGCTGCCTGATATTCGCCCTGGGCATTTATCACCTTGGCCCGTCTTTCCCTTTCCGCTTCCGCCTGTCTGGCCATGGCCCGCTGCATTTCCTGGGGCAGGTCGATATATTTGAGCTCAACAGTGGAGACCTTAATGCCCCAGGCATCGGTTTGCTCGTCAAGTATGGACTGGATCTTGGCGTTGATCTCATCCCGCCGAGCCAGTATCTCATCCAGCTCAGCAGCTCCACAAACACTTCTAAGGGTGGTTTGGGCCAGCTGAGAAGTGGCAAAGTGATAGTCCTCGACTTCCAGGACCGCATTTTGGGGTTCAACTGCACGGTAGTATATGACCGCGTTCACACTGATGCTCACATTGTCCTGGGTGATAACGTCCTGATGCGGGACGTCCAGGGTGTAGATGCGTAGGCTGACCTTGACCATCTTGTCAATGACCGGGATGAGTATGATCAGCCCCGGTCCTTTGGTATTAATAACCCGGCCCAACCGGAATATTACACCCCGCTCATACTCGTTTAACACTCGTAAGGACGCGGCCAGAAAAAGGATAACCAGAATTACCGGCAGCACAGCGGTCAACATAGTGGTTCCTCCCCATCAGTCGGACAAGCCGACTTTTTTTAATCGATAGCGCAGCTTGCGCTGGTTCAAACCGAGCAGGGACGCAGCCTCGGACCTCTGCCCGGAACTTGCCTCCAATGCTTTATCCAATATATATTTTTCTTTTAGCAAAAGATATTCGTCAAGGGACAATTCCCCGAAAAGGACTTTATCGGCCTCCATGTCTTTCGGACTTAATCCGGCGTCAATAGTGACGTCATAAATAATGATGCTCTCCGGGGAAATAAACTCCCCCTGTTCCATTGCCACAGCGCGCTCTACAAGGTTTTCCAATTCCCGTACATTTCCGGGGAAGGAGTGGTTTAATATCTTGTCTAAGGCCTGGGCAGTAAATCCTGTGAATTCCTTTTTCTGTCGTTTAGAAGCCTTGTCCAGAAAGTAGTGAGCCAGTTTATTTATGTCCTCTCCTCTTTGCCTAAGCGGGGGGACATTTATAATTACCCCACTTAAACGGTAGAACAAATCCTCGCGGAAAGTCCGGCCGAGTATTTGGGCGGGGTCTCTATTGGTTGCGGATATAAACCTGCTATATACGGATTTTTCCATAGTTGATCCCAAGGGGACATAAGTGCGCTCCTGCAGGCAGCGCAAGAGCTTTACCTGGGAAGACAAAGAAAGCTCGGCCACTTCATCTAGAAAAAGAGTTCCCTGAGAAGCGGTGTCCAAAAAACCGGGCTTATCATAATCCGCACCGGTAAAGGCACCTTTTTTGTACCCGAAAAGCTCGCTTTCAAATAAGGTTTCCGGAAGTCCTCCGCAATTTAGAGGGACAAACGGATTTGAGCCTTGTTCACTTTCATTGTGTATGGCCCTGGCTATAAGCTCTTTTCCGGTGCCGGACTCACCAGTGATAAGGACATTAATATTGGTCTTGGCCATCCTGCGGACCATCTGAAAGACCTTTTGCATGCAGGGACTGTCCCCGAGTATCTCCCCGAAATAGCCTCGCTTTTCTATTACCGGGGGCGTGGCTGCAGCCGGGTCCGTGATGGCCTCCAGGGTCTCACGGACAATACGCAAAAAGTTATCCAGTTCAAAGGGCTTGCTGATAAAATCGCTGGCCCCCAGCTTCATGGCCTCAACAGCACTCTCGGTTTCGGAAAACGCAGTGATCATAAGTACCGGGATGTCCGGATATTTATCTCGAATCTCGCGTAAAAAATCCAGTCCATTCTCGTTGCCCAGTCTAAGGTCCAAAAGGACCAGATCCACAGGCTCGGTCCGCAAATAACGCCTGCCTTCGCCGGAGTCCGGTGCAGCCAGGACGCGGTATCCGCTGTTGCTCAAGGATATATCCAAGACCTCACGCAGGCTCAAATCATCGTCTATGATCAAGATGGTGTGCGACATATTCAGTTGCGGCTAAAAACAGGTCTGCCACGGATATAATGGGCAACAATCCGTCCGGTAAGCTCTGTATTCAAAAAGGGAGTGTTTTTGCCCCGGGAGAGCATGCTTTCCCGGTCAACCTTCCATTTTGCCCCTGGATCGAACAAAAAAAAGTCAGCACTTTCTCCTGGATTGAGCATAGAGGCCTTGATGGAGTATATCTCTGCCGGCTTTTTAAGACACAGGCGCAAAAGATCAGAAAAAGACAGCGTATCCGGAAGCAGGGAATACAAAAGAGAAAAGCAGGTATCCAAACCTGAGATGCCGTTCAAAGCGGAAGAAAAGGGCTGATCCTTTTCAAGCTCAGCATGCGGGGCATGGTCGGTAACAATGCAGTCGATTACCCCGGTGCGGACCGCCTGCCTCAAGGCAAGGACATCATCTGATGTCCGCAGCGGGGGATTTACTTTGGCGTAAGTATTGTAGGCACGGACATCCTCCTCGGTCAGAAAGAGATAATGCGGGCAAGTCTCGGCAGTTACTGGAATGGATTTTTCTTTGGCCCAGGCAATCAGCTCCACGGATTGTCTACAGCTAATATGGGCCAGATGGACCGGAATATCTAGATATTGAGCCAAAAGGATGTCCCGGGCCACCTGGACTGATTCGGAAAGCACCGGGTCTCCGGGAAGGCCTAAAAGCGCAGATAATGCCCCTTCATTTACGCAACCCTCGCCGCTCAAGGCCGGGTCCTGGCAGTGATCTATTACCCTGCAGCCCAAATCAGAAGCATACTCAAGGCCGTGGCGGAGAATCGAGGCGTCGACCACAGGAAGCCCGTCGTTGGAAAAGGCCAGACATCCAGCGTCAGCGAGCTCAGCCATGGGTGCTAGTTCTGCGCCTTTCAAACCTTTGGTCAACGCCCCCACCGGATACAAAAATGGGCCGCCAGGAAAGGCTTCTTTTGCCCGCTGGAGCATAAATCGGGTCACTGGAGCTGTGTCGTTTATGGGGTTGGTGTTGGCCATACACAAAACATGGCCGAAACCGCCGCCTGCAGCTGTATAAAGCCCGGAGGAAATATCTTCCTTGTATTCCTGTCCAGGTTCGCGGAAATGCACATGCCCGTCGATTAGGCTGGGGACGACCAAGAAACCGTCACCGGGAACTTCACTATCCGCAGTCCCCGACCCGTGTTCGGGGAAAAATTCCCGGATCCAAGAGTCTTCTAGCAATAGGTCGCCGCTTTGACCGAAATAGATTATATTACGCAAAAAAACGGTAGACATCAGATCGAATCCTGTGCTTTTACTCCGGCCAATAAAAGGTACAAAAGGGCCATCCGGATGGCGACTCCGGAGGCCACCTGATCCAATATCAGGCTTGATCCGGAGTCAGCCAAGGCAAAATCGATTTCCACCCCCCTGTTCATGGGGCCCGGATGTAAAATATAGGCCCCGGAGGCAGCCAGCTCAAGGTGGCTTGACTGCAAACAGAATCCAGAGGAGTATTCGCGCAGATCTGGAAACAGTCCCTGGCCCTGGCGCTCGAGCTGCAAACGCAGGCTGATAATAGCATCCACATCAGTACACGCGCTATTAAGATCAAAATAAACCGAGGCCGGAAGTCTGGAAAGGTTATGCGGCAGCAGGGTCCGGGGAGCGCATAAACGGACCTCAGCCCCAAGCATTGAAAAAAGGGCTATCCCCGATCTGGCTACCCGGCTGTGAGCGATATCTCCGACATAGAGGATTCTTTTTCCCTTAAACCCGCGCCATCTTAGATAGAGGGTAAAGGCATCCAGCAGGGCCTGGGTGGGATGGGCGTGCCAGCCGTCACCGGCGTTGATAACGCTAATGTCCAAAATCGAACTCAGATACTGGGCCGCTCCGCTTTGAAAATGCCTGAGGACCAGGGCGTCCGGATTCATGGCCCGGAGGGTGAGTGCGGTATCCCGTAAAGACTCGCCTTTTTTCAGGCTGCTGGAAGATCCGGCAAGAGAGAAGGTGTCTGCAGACAGGCGCTTCCCGGCCATATCAAATGAGGTCTTGGTCCGGGTGGAGGGTTCGGCAAAAAAAAGGACCACACTCTTGCCTTTAAGCACCGGGACCTTTTTTACCTGCCTGGAATTAATCTCGAAAAATTTTTCAGCCGTGGCAAAGATATACTCTATGTCCGAAGCTGAAAACTGATCAATATCCAGGATGTGTCTGTGCTGCCAGGGCATCGTTAACCATAGTGGCGGTTATACGTTTTTTAATTTCATCAATTGTAATTTAAAAATAGGGCTTTGAAAAGAGAAAGGAGGGGCTAAATTCCAAAAAGAACTGACAAGCAGCAAATAAGACAAAAAATGGCATTCGGTCGGGGGGGGTAACATTTGATATGAACAAAATGGCTAAAAAAGACATCCGGTGGTCATTTGCAAAGTATCTTGGTATACTATAAAAAAGGTATAATTAAGACCCCCGGAGGTTTATCATGAGCGACCGCAAAAGCCATGAGGCTGTCCTCTTCGGCGAGGTTCTCTTTGACGTCTTTCCAGACGGGGCAAAGGTTATTGGCGGGGCCCCGTTTAACGTTGCCTGGCATTTAAAAGGCCTGGGTCTAAATCCGCTTATGCTCTCCAGAGTAAGCGAGGACGAGCTGGGGGAAAAAGCGCTCGAAGCAATGGAGGCCCGCGGGCTGGAAATTTCCGGGATCCAAATCGATTCTGAACACCCTACCGGCCGGGTCGACGTCGAGTTCAAAGACAAAAATGAGCCCGTATACACTATCCAACCGGGAGCGGCCTGGGACTATATCCGGGTAGAAGACATCCACCTGGCCTCAGTTCGGGCGAGCCATATTTTTTATCACGGAAGCTTGGCCGCCCGCAACAAAGTATCCGAGGCCGCCCTTTTGGACTATTTGCCAGAGGCAAAGGCTGTGTTTTGCGATTTGAATCTGCGCCCGCCGTGGTGGTCCAAAGAAAATTTGTTTAGGCTTATCCGCAGGGTAGATCATTTAAAGCTGAACCAAAACGAGTTGACCGAGATAAGCGAGTGCAGAAACTCTAAAGTGGACCTCGACCGCTTAGCCCGGGATTTGATTCGCAAAACCAAGGCCCAAGACGTCGTTGTCACTCAGGGGGAAGAAGGCGCCTTCCTGATTAAGGGCTTCAATGAGGTGCACAGGGTTCCGGCTTCCAGTCCCAAAGAATTCAAAGACAGTGTTGGAGCCGGTGACGCCTTCTCCGCAGTAATGATCGCGGCTCTGCTCCTGGGGGCAAAGACAAAGAAGGCTCTGGCCATGGCCGGCGATTTTGCCGCCGAGATCTGCCGCATAAAAGGTGCCATTCCGGCAACAGACCGGATTTATAGCGAATTCTGGGAAAAATGGAGAGTGTGAATATGTCGAAATTGGGTAAAGATGTATTGTATCTTTTGCATCTGAGCGTGCACGGTCTGGTACGGGGACAGGAACCGGAACTGGGCCGGGACCCGGACACAGGTGGACAGGTCAAGTATGTTATTGAACTGGCTCGGGCCCTGGGCAAAAACCCCAACGTCCGGAGAGTGGATCTTTTGACCCGCAAGGTTATCGATCCAAAAGTGGACGCCATTTATGCCCAAAGCAAAGAGGACCTGGCGGAAAATGTGCATATTTTCCGCATTAAATGCGGCCCCAACCGCTACCTGCGCAAAGAGGTTTTATGGCCGTACATGGATGTCTTCGTGGATCAGGCCCTGCAGCATATCCGTCAGGTGGGTCAGGTACCGGATATCATCCACGGGCACTATGCTGACGCCGGGTACGCGGGAAGTAAACTGGCCCAGCTCCTGGGAGTGCCCTTTGTCTTTACCGGGCATTCCTTGGGGCGGATAAAGCTGGCCAGCCTGCTGGAACAGGGAATGAAAGTGGATACCGTGCGCCAGCGGTACAATATAGACACTCGCATTGAGGCGGAAGAAATAGCCCTGGCCAACGCCTCTATGGTGGTTACCAGTACCAGGCAGGAAAGAAATGAACAGTACCAGGAGTATGATAACTATCTCCCCCAAAAGATGGTCACTATTCCGCCCGGAGTGAGCACAGAGGATTTTACACCGCCCAAGCAGCGCTCATTCAAGGTTCCGATTATGGAGGAATTGAAAAAGTTCCTGCGCTATCCAACCCGGCCTATGGTCCTGACCGTCAACCGTCCGGCGGAAAAGAAAAATACGGTCACACTGGTTGAGGCCTTTGTCGGGAGCCGGTTTCTGCGCGAGAACTGCAATCTGGTGCTCATTTTGGGTACCCGGGAAGGCATTCTGGATCTGCAGCCAAAAGCCAAGCGGGTTATATGGAAGGTGCTTGCCCTGGTGGATAAATACGATTTGTACGGTCAGGTGGCCTATCCCAAAAAGCACCGGCTGAGCGACATTCCGGATCTGTATCGGATAGCCGCCAAGACCCGGGGGGTCTTTGTCAATCCGGCCTATACTGAACCGTTTGGCCTGACTCTGATCGAGGCGGCTGCCTCCGGATTGCCGGTAGTGTCCACAAATGATGGGGGCCCCAGGGAAATTATCCGCAATTGCAGACACGGCTACCTGATAGACCCAACTGACAAGCAGGGCATGGCCCGGAAGGCGGCCAAACTGATTGCTGACCAAGAGCTGTGGAAAATAAAGTCTAGGCAGGCCAGAAAAGGGGTCAGACGCTATTATTCCTGGGATGCGCACGCCCAGAAGTATATCCAGAGACTGAAAAAAAAGATCATTGCCTCGAGTCAAAAAAAGAAAAATATTTTCAGCGTCAAAAACGAGCTGTCCAAGAGTAAGCTCCAGCTGCCGGTAGCCGGACGGCTTCTGATAAGCGATATCGACAACACACTGATCGGTGACAGCGAGGCCTTAAAAGAGTTTATCGAACTTTTAAACGGTCAAAAAGGGAGTCTCGGGCTGGGTGTAGCCTCGGGCCGAACCGTGGAGAGCATTGTCCAAGTCCTGAAGGAAAACAATGTCCCTTTGCCGGAGGTAATAATCTCCGCGGTTGGCAGCGAGATCCATTACGGTAAACAGGTCGTCCCGGACAAGGACTGGGCGCGGCATATTAACCATGACTGGAATCGAGAAAAAATAATCCGGGTCATGCAGGAGGTGCCTGGTGTTGAGTTGCAACCAGAGCGCGAACAGCGTAAATTCAAGGTCAGCTATTTCTATAAGGCCCGCAAATTCCCGGGGGTGCGCTGGCTGAAAAAGAAACTGCGCCAGCACCAGGTCCACGTGAAGATCATCAAGTCACACCAGCAGTTTTTGGATCTGCTCCCGGTTCGGGCCTCTAAGGGGCACGCCATTAGATTTGTATGTGTGCGCTGGGGGCTTGATTTCAACGATGTGCTGGTGGCCGGAGATTCCGGGAATGACCGGGAGATGCTGAACGGCAGCACATACTCGGTTGTGGTCGGAAACTACAGCCGGGAGCTGAAGAATCTGGCCGAAGGCGAAAGACTGTACTTTGCCCGGGGATGCTTTGCTCGGGGGATTATCGAGGGGTTGCAACATTTCCGGTTTGTCACCTGAACGACTTATTTTTAAGGCGAAGTCGGGAATCCGGAATAAAATACTGGCCTGCGGACGGGCAATGCCGCAGCACAAGGAGCCGGGTCTTGGTTTTGAATTCACATAACATGGATGGTTCGTCCTCGCTCACTGCGGAGGTGCGCAGGGCCCTATACCTCCTTTTGCGCCGCATCCTGTCCGCAAAGAGGATCTTTCTCCTCAGGTCGGATATATTGGATATCCTGGAGGAATTCGAAGCCAGAGAGGAACATGCCGCCATTGGGGATTCGGATATCTACACCGCCATCAGATACGGACAGGTCCTGGCCAGCAAATATCCGTGGATATATCTTGCCTCCCGGCCGGAGATAGGCAACTGGGAGTTCTTTCGATTCCAATGCGAGGATGTTTTGTACGAGCAAATAGAGCCCAGAGACTATCTGCGCTTCGAGGAGGCCCTGGTCGCTCCGAAAGAGAAGGTGGACGAATTCCTCCCGGAAATCGATTTCGGGCCTTTTAACCGTAATTTTCCACAGCTCCAGGACAGTCACCATATCGGCAAGGGGGTGGAGTTTTTAAACCGTCATCTCTCGGGTAAATTTTTCCAGAGTCGGGAGGCGGGAAACGCCAGCCTGTTCAATTTTTTACGCCTGCACCACTATCAGGGCAAGCAGCTCATGCTCAACGGCAAAATCGGTACTGTGGAGGCCTTGCGCAAGGGGCTGCGTAAGGGCCAGAAGATTTTGGCCGGAAAGAGCCCGGACTCGGAATGGAACGATTTTTCCCAGGCGATGCATGAACTTGGCTTTGAAGCTGGATGGGGGCGCAAGCTGGAAGATATTCGGGAGAACTTCGGGCTGCTTCTGGAGATCCTGGAGGCCCCGACTGCCTCTATTCTGGCCAAATTTTTGAGCCGAATGCCCATGGTCTTTAATCTCCTGATAGTCTCGCCGCACGGATACTTCGGACAGTCCGGAGTGCTGGGGTTGCCGGACACCGGAGGACAGGTGGTATATATCCTGGATCAGGTCCGAGCCGTGGAACAGGAAATGCGTACCCAGATCTACAACCAGGGGCTGGAGATCCAGCCGCGTATTTTGGTTTTGACCCGATTGATCCCCGAGGCTGGGGACACCACCTGCGATCAGCGTTTGGAATCCATTATCGGCACGGAAAACAGTCATATCCTGCGCGTGCCTTTTCGGAATAAAAATGGTGAGGTGGTCCCGCAGTGGGTATCCAGGTTTCATATCTGGCCTTACTTGGAGCAATTCGCCCTGGACAGCAGGAACGAAGTGGTCGGGGAAATGAACGGGAAGCCGGATCTTATCGTGGGTAATTATTCCGACGGCAATCTGGTGGCCACCCTGCTATCCAAAGAGATGCGGGTCACGCAGTGTAATATCGCCCATGCCCTGGAAAAATCCAAATACCTGTTTTCCGCGCAGTACTGGCGGGAAAACGAGCCCCAATATCGCTTTTCCGCCCAGTTCACCTCTGACCTGACGGCCATGAACGCAGCGGACTTCATTATTACCAGCACCTACCAGGAGATCGCGGGCAAGGAAGACATTGTTGGGCAGTACGAGACCTACCAGTTCTTTTCCCTTCCCCAATTGTACCGGGTCATAAACGGGGTCAATGTCTTTGACTATAAGTTCAATATAGTCTCCCCGGGTGCGGATTCCAATGTGTATTTCCCGTATTTTGAACAGAGCAAGCGCCTTCTAGAGCTGATTCCGGAGATAGAAGACCTGGTGTTCGGGGAGGAGTCAAAAGAGGCCAGGGGAAAACTGGGGGACCAGGAAAAGCCGATTATTCTGACCATGGCCCGCATGGACCGGGTCAAGAATCTGGTTGGCCTGGTCCAGTGGTACGCGGAAAACAGTGAATTGCAGGGCCTGGCCAATTTGTTGGTCGTCGGCGGGCATATAAACCCGGATGACTCCCAGGACCACGAGGAGCGGGGCTGCATCCTGGATATGCATAATCTGCTCGATTCCTACGGGCTGACCGCGAATGTCCGCTGGGTGGGAAGACGACTGGAAAAGAACCTCTCCGGGGAGTTGTACCGTTTCGTGGCGGATAAGTCCGGGGCGTTTGTCCAGCCTGCACTTTTTGAGGCCTTTGGTCTGACCGTGGTCGAGGCCATGTCTTCGGGACTGCCAGTTTTCGCCACCATCTTCGGTGGACCTCTGGAGATTGTTGAGGACAATATCTCCGGGTTCCATATAAACCCGAACAAGGGCCGGGAATGTGCCGAGCGCATGGTGGAATTTTTTCGCCGCAGTTCACAGGACAAGGCCTACTGGGAGGAAATATCCAAACAGGCCCTGGAACGGGTCAGGCGTGAGTATAACTGGGATCTTTACGCCAAAAAACTCTTGTCACTGTCCAGGATTTACGGTTTTTGGAAGTACGTTTCCAACCTGGAAAGGGAAGAAACCCGCTGTTATCTGGATATAATCTATTCCCTGCTGGTCCGTCGCCTGATCGCTTAGTTGGATTTATTTGCCCTCGTCCTTCCCCGCCGGGACGGTTTGACGCACCAAAAAGCGGGTTTTATTGGCCCCTAAATCGTTTATTTGGGCCGTGTGGTAGCCCTTCAGGGCCAAAATATACTCCAAACGGTCCAAAAAATCAGTTCTGGGTTGGAGGCGGGGCGGTCAAGATATCCGGCGAACCAAAAGGCCTCAAGTGCCGGTTGTGGACCTTAAGGAGTACAATGCAAAAACTCAAGATATATACACTGTCTTTGGGCTGCCCCAAGAACAGAGTGGATACGGAAAAGATCCTCGGCGGGCTTGGAGAGGCCTGGGAACCTGCAAACAAGCCGGAAAGGGCCGATCTGGTCCTGGTAAACACCTGTGCCTTTATCGCGCCGGCAGTGGAGGAATCCCTGCAGGAGATTATCGCTTTGGGCGAGGTGATAAAGGGCAGGGGAAAAAAAACCAGGCCGCTTCTGGCGGTCACCGGATGCCTGGTGGCCAGGTATGGCCGGAAAAAGCTGTATTCCCTGCTCCCGGAAGTGGATTGGTTTGTAGACATACCGCGTCAGGCCGAACTCTGTTCCCTTGTCCGGGAGAGGTTTAAACTCCAAACGGTCGAAAAAGAGCAGGTCCTGACCACCGGGCCCGGATACGGATATGTGATGCTGAGCGATGGATGCAATAAAAAATGCTCGTTTTGCACCATACCTTCCCTGCGCGGCCGCTTGCGCTCCAGGCCTCGGGAACAGATAGCAAAGGACGCCCAGGCTCTTCTGGACCAGGGGGCAAAGGAACTGGTCCTCGTGGCCCAGGATACAACCGCCTACGGCAGGGATCTGGGCGAGAAAGACGGGCTGGTCCGTGTCCTGGACAGACTCTTGCGCCTGACCGGGCTGAAGCGCCTGCGGCTGATGTATATGTATCCCTCCGGGATTACCCGGGAGCTCTTGGATTTTATGGCCTGGGCCGGAGAGCGGATGCTTCCCTATTTTGACGTCCCTCTGCAACACGCCGATCCACACATCCTGCGGCGTATGGGGAGGCCTTTTGCGCTGGACCCCCAGGAAGTGGTGGACCTTATCCGCGGCCGGGTCCCGGGAGCTGCCCTGCGGACCACCATGATTGTCGGGTTCCCCGGGGAGAAACCACGGCACTTCGATCGCCTGATCGCCTTTGCCGCCCGCAATCGCTTCCACAGTCTGGGCGCTTTCCCCTATTATCCGGAAGAGGGGACCAGAGCGGCCGGTTTCCCGGAGCAGGTAAAATCCAAGGAAAAGCAAAAACGCCTGGAGGAGCTGATGGCCGTGCAGCGGAGCATCAGCACCGAGCACCTCAGGGACTACGAAGACCGGGAGGTGGAAGTGCTTGTGGACGAGCCGCACCCGGAATGGCCGGGTTTGCATACCGGCAGGACTTGGTTTCAGGCCCCGGAAGTGGACGGCATTACCTATATAAGCGGACCGGACGTGATCCCGGGAAAAATACTCCGGGCCATTGTCCAGGAGGCAAAGGACTATGACCTGGTGGCCATGACCTGATTTTTGTTTTTTACACCGCAAACCGCGGTTTCTTAGCCTGCTGGCCTTGGTTCCTCCCGTCCGGGGCCGGTCCCCGGGGGGTGTGAATTTTTCCTTGGCACATGCGGATTTTCGGTTGTCAAGCAGTCAGCTATCTGCTAGTTAGCAGCGCATAAATTATGTGTTAGGGGGTAATATGGAAAACACAACAACTCAACCAATGGAAGACAGTTCTTTGGACATGGATGTAAATTTTGCCGAAGAACTGGAGAATTATCTCAACGACGACTTTGGAGACGTTCATGAAGGAGGAATAGTCTCCGGGGAAGTCGTCCGGGTCGGAAAGGATCATGTCCTGGTGGATGTGAATTTCAAGTCCGAGGGGCAGATTCCGATCAAGGAATTTGTTGACAGTGAGGGCAATATCACTGTCAGCGAGGGCGACAAGGTGGACGTTTTTGTCGCCTACAAGGACGAAGAAGAAGGGATCGTTAACCTTTCCCGGGAACGGGCCCAGCGCATGCAGCTTTTGGACAGTCTGGAAAGGAGCATGGAAGAGGACGAGGTCGTCAGCGGACGGATAAGCCGCCGCATCAAGGGCGGCTATCATGTGGATCTCGGCGGAATCGAGGCCTTCCTGCCCGGATCGCACGTGGATCTGCGTCCCGTCCCGGACATGGATGCCCTTGTGGATCAGGACTTTGACTTCAAGATCCTGAAAATCAACCGCCGCCGTAGCAATGTGATTGTCTCCAGGCGGGTTTTATTGGAAAAGGAACGGGACGAGCAGAGACAAAAGCTCCTGCAGGATCTGGAAGAGGGGCAGATTGTTACCGGAAAGGTCAAAAATATCACGGAATACGGGGTGTTCATAGACCTGGGCGGTCTGGACGGTCTTTTGCATATCACAGATATGTCCTGGAAGAGAATCCGTCATCCCAAGGAAATGGTCCAGTTCGGAGATGATTTGGAACTTAAGGTTTTGAGCTTTGACCGGGAGGAGGAAAAGGTCTCCCTGGGCTTGAAGCAGCTGGTTCCGGACCCCTGGGAAGATATCACTGCGAGATTTCCGGAAGGGGAGAAGGTCAGCGGGAAAGTGACCAATCTGGTTGATTATGGGGCCTTTGTAGAATTGGATCCAGGTGTGGAAGGCTTGGTGCACATCTCCGAGATGTCCTGGACGCGTAAGCTTCGTCACCCCAAGCAGATGGTCAACACCGGAGACGAGGTCGAGGTGGTCGTTTTGGGGATTGATGCGGAGCGCAAAAGGATTTCGCTGGGCATGAAACAGGTCAATCCCAACCCATGGGATCTGGTGGCCGAGAGATACCCGGAGGGGACCATCCTGGAGGCGGAGATCAAAAATATCACCGAATTCGGGATATTCATCGGCATCGAGGAGGGCATAGATGGGCTTATCCACGTCTCCGATCTCTCCTGGACCAAAAAGATCCGCCATCCGAGCGAGATGTACAATGTCGGGGATATGATCCAGGCCAAGGTCCTTACCGTGGATAAGGAGAATGAAAAGTTCACCCTGGGTATCAAGCAGCTCACCGAAGACCCGTGGCTGGAGGTCCCTAACCGCTATCCCACGGGTACAGTGGTCAATGGCCGGATAACCAACATAACTGATTTCGGTCTGTTTGTAGAGGTGGAGGAAGGCATCGAGGGATTGGTCCACGTCTCGGAACTCAGTCGGAAAAAGGTGAAAAACCCCAAAGAGAACTTCGAGGAAGGTCAAGAAATCCAGGCCAAGGTTATCCACGTGAGTGCGGACGAAAGGCGGCTGGGGCTGTCGGTCAAGGATTACCTGGATGAGATGGAGAAGGAACACAGCGAGGACTCGAAGGGGACAAAGGCGGGAGCACAGCAGACCCCGGGCAGCAATCTGGGCGATTTAATCCGCCGGAAGCTGGAAGAAGATGGTGAAGAAGAATCCTGATTTGAAGTTCAGCCAGAAACATCCCCTGCTTTTTGGCTTCATGCTTATAGCGGCGGCTTTGGTCCTGATCACCGGGACCATGGCCGCTTTTACTTTTTTTGCGGCCGACAGACAGGACCCCGGATTCTTTGCCAAGAACAAGATCGGGGTGGTCCATGTAAACGGATTGATCACCGGTTCCAGACGAGTGAATGACTGGATCGACCGGATGGCCGCGGATGACGATATCCGAGGGGTGATCTTGCGCATCAATTCGCCCGGCGGTGTTGTCGCCCCCTCCCAGGAGATTTATGCGGCGATTCAGAGGCTGGCCGACAAAAAGCCGGTTGTGGCCTCCCTGGGCTCGGTGGCCACCTCTGGCGGCTACTACATTGCCTGCGGCGCGGATTCCATAGTGGGCAACCGGGGGACGCTGACCGCAAGCATTGGGGTCAAGGCGCAGATGACAAACGTAAAGGAATTAATGAGTAAACTGGGGATCAAGGAGCAGACCATAACCAGCGGCAAACTCAAAAATGCAGGTTCGCCGTTCGAAGATTTGTCTCCCGAGGAAAAGGCCTATTTCCAAGAACTGGTGAACAACCTTCATGCCCAGTTTGTGGGGGATGTCGCCTCAGGGAGGGATATGAGTTCGGAAGCAGTTTCCAGGCTGGCAGACGGTCGGGCCATGACCGGGGAGCAGGCCTACGAGGCCGGATTGATTGATGAACTCGGCGGATTTGACACCGCTTTGGACCTTTTACGCTCCAAATTGGGGATCACCGGCCGGAGCTCCCTTGTGGAGGGGCCGCCTCAGGAAAGGTCCTTGCTCAAGACCCTGCTTGGGGATTTTAATATCCCCGATCAGGCAATCGGCCCCAGGTGGGAATTTTTGTATGAATAACCGCCTGAGTAAAGTGGCTGATGGACAAACCAGGCTGGACACCTCCTTTATCCTGGAGCAGATCAGTTCCGGAAGCGTGCATGAAACCGGGGCGGCCGGGGAGCGGATGCGCTCCAGGCTGCACGGGAAAAAGGCCTTTTACGTATACAACAAGCACCTCAACTATACTAATGTATGCGCAAACGCCTGTCTATTTTGCGCCTTCAGTAAAAGGCGCGGACAAAGCGGCGCGTATACAATGGATTTAGAGGAGCTGAGCGAACAGATCGCCGGGCAGAGCGACCAGGACATAAGCGAGCTGCACATAGTCGGAGGGCTCAATCCGGAGCTGGAATATAATTACTATATCCGTATGCTGCAGGCCGCACGCTCTCTCAGGCCGCGGGCCTGGATTAAGGCCTTCACCGCAGTAGAGATCGCCTTTTTGGCCGATACTTACGGCTTGTCCGAGGGCCGGGTGCTGGAGGATTTCCGGGCCGCGGGCCTGGATATGCTACCCGGGGGCGGGGCGGAGGTGTTTGCCCCGCATCTGCGGGCCAGGATCTGTCCGGAAAAAATACCCGGGGACAGATGGCTGTCCATACACGAGTTGGCCCACAGCATGGGCATAAAGAGCAATTGCACCATGCTCTTCGGACATGTGGAGTCCTGGGAGGACAGATTGGATCATTTACATGCCCTGCGCGAGCTGCAGGACAAAAGCAATGGCTTTGTCTGCTTCATCCCTCTGCCCTATCAGCCGGGAAACAATGTACTCCGGGCCAGCGGGCCGGACGGGGTGGATTTTTCCCGGATGATATCCATATCCAGACTATATCTGGACAATATCCCCCACATCAAGGCCTACTGGGCCTTTTCCGGCATAAAGTGCGCCCAGCTTGCCCTGTATCTCGGGGCGGACGATTTTGACGGCACCCTGGTTCGGGAGCGGGTGGGTCATGCGGCCGGAGCAGATTCCCCGGCCGGTCTGACCGAGGCCGAGCTTAGGGGCTATATTCGAAGTGCGGGATTTGAACCGGTAAGAAGAGATGCGTTATTCAATCCGGTGCACGGAAAAGCGATTGACTAGCCGCCCGGAATCGGATTAAGTGTCAGTCCTAACAGAATCAAAACAGGCTTTTTAGCAGGAGGTCAGGTCATGGACAATGTATTGCTCGAGCTGATCAGAAATATGCTGCACAGCACCACCCCCGGATATTTCGGAGTCATTGGAATCTTCACCTTTTTTGTGGCCATTGTGGCCGCTGCCCTGTATCGGATTAAAGAGGGAATGGACGAGGAGCACCATTAAGAAATTTTTGACTCCTTGCCGTAAGGTACTGGTTTCCTTCACGGATCTTTTTGACTGTCCGAGGTTCGTGCAGTGGGATTAATCCGCCCTGCCCCGGAGTTCCCAGCCTTGGTGGCGTGGCTGTAATGGTTTTATTCTCCCCTGGGTGTCGGACCGATCAAAACGAAGGACCTGTCTTTGTGCGTCTTTACCCCTGCAGGGTTTAAACCCGCCCTGCGCAGGTCTTTTTTGTTCTCCCCCCTGTATCCCCAGAAATCAGAGACATACTTTTTGGGCAGAAGGACCCTGCTTACCCCTGCGGGCATTGCCGCCGCCCGGGTCAAAAAGATATCCTTCAGGGCCCTTCCCCTGCAGATACTACCCATAGCTGGGTGCCATGGGCCGGCGCGCAATCCGGCGAGCATGGTCTTTTCCGGGGCCAGACCTATGCGGATGACCGCTATTCCCCGCTCCCACAGGCTGGGCAGGGCAAGGGATACGACGTGGATCGTCTTCTTTAGTCCCCATGGGGCATATTCCCCTCTCTCCCACATGCGGGTCAATTCGGTCTTTCCGATGACCAGACAGGGGTAGATGCGCAGAGTGGACGGTGCTAGGCGGGCCACGCGGTCCATATCCTGCATAAATTGCGCGGGTGTATGTCCGGGGAGACCGGGAAGCATCTGCAGACCCAATTCCAGGCCGGACCGGCGGATTAATGCACAGGCCAGTTCGGAATCCTTAGAGCTGTGTCCCCGGCCGCTTTTTTGAAGGACAGGATCACAAAAGCTCTGGACTCCCAGCTCGACCATGTCCAGACCCATCTCCTTCAGGGTCTTTAGTCCGGTCCGGTCGATGCAGTCCGGACGGGTGGAGCAGCGCACATGGTGGATAAGACCTTTATCACGGTATTTTTCAGCCAGGAGTAAAAAACGCCTTTGCCAGCGGTCCGGCAGGGCCGTGAACGTCCCTCCGTAGAATGCGAGCTGGGCGCCTGTCTGGCCTTTCCTCTGTCGGGCGGCAAGGTCGGCCTCCAGCCGGGCCAGGCTTTTTTGCACAGAACCTCCGAACTCACCGGTCTGTTCGTGCTGGGCGCAGTATATGCAGCGTCCCGGGCAACCTGCAAAGGGGATGAAGGCCGGTATCAGCCGCTGTCTGGGCCGAAGCGGTTCCGGGTGCTGGAAGCAAACTATATGCATGGCTGCATCCTCGTAATAGATAAACAGACAAAAAAACTCAGTGCTTGCAAAAAAAGAAATGCTCGGGTAGCGTTAGTTACTACGTTGCCTGTGCCTAAAGTCGGGCCAAATATGCCGCAGATCTGCTGCGGGCTGCGATCCCCGGAGGCTAAGCCATGCATGATTGCATTTTCTGCCGTGTGGTTCAAGGAGAGATTCCAAGCAAAACGGTCCTAGAAACCGAGACTGTTTTGGGTTTTCTGGATATTTCCCCGGTTCAGCCGGGGCACACCGTGCTGATCCCCAAAAAGCACTATCCTACTTTGTTGGATGTGCCCGCTGATCTCGGTAAAAGCCTCCTTGCGGCGCAAAAGGAGATAGCCGCAGCCATGATGAGCGGTCTTTTTGCGGACGGGGTTAATCTGGGTATGAATGTCCACGAGGCTGCCGGACAGCTTGTTTTTCACGCCCATTTTCATTTGATCCCCAGATACAGGGGTGATAACTTGAGCTTGTGGAAACAGGGCGTATACGAGAGTGATCAGGCCATGGAGGAGGCCGCGGCCGGGATCCGCGGACAGATTAGTGTCTAAAATCAAACATTGCTGGAGCTGGAACATGGGTACTCTGACCAAGGCGAAAATAGTGGACGAGATCTACGAATCCTTTGACATGAATAGAGCGGAAGTCAAGGATATCGTTGAGGATTTGATCTCCATCATGAAAAGGGGAATAAAGAATGATTATTCCCTTTTGGTCAGTGGTTTCGGCAAGTTCGAGGCCTACGACAAAAAGCCCAGAAAAGGCAGGAATCCGCAGACAGAGGAGAGTATAACCCTGCCGGGGCGCACGGTTGTGGTTTTCAGGCTCTCCCGCAAATTCAGGAACGAGATCAATCCGCAATAACAAAGGCCTCGGGGTAGTTCGTCTCTAGGCGTCCGGCCGCTTGCCGAGCTCGGGACAGGGAGCTGAACTTCCCGGCCTGCACCCTCCAGAAGGTGCGGTTGTTCAACTCCGCGCGCACGATGCGGCTAGCGCTGTATCCGCGTTCCTTGAGTTTTTCCTCCAGGTACTGGGCATTGGGTTTCACGGTAAACGATCCCACCTGCACATAGAATTCACCGGCTATGTCCCGGGGACATTTCCCCAGGGCCTCCAGTCTGACCCGGGCCGTACCCGGTCCGACCACTTCTAACTTTTGGGCTGCGGCATAGGAGAGGTCTATCACCCGATCCTTGACAAACGGGCCGCGGTCATTGATGCGGACTACAATACTTTTGCTGTTTTCCACATTGGTCACCCGCACCCTGGTGTTCATGGGCAGGACCTTGTGCGCCGCGGTCATGGCGTACATGTCGTAGGATTCCCCGTTGGCAGTGGTTTTGCCGTGAAACTTTTTCCCGTACCAGGAGGCTATGCCTTTTTCCGTGTATCCAGTGGAAGAACTCATGGGCCGGTATCGCTTGGATCCGATTGTGTATTCCCGGTAGGTGCCGTCTTTTGCTTCAGATGGCTTTTGAGACGGACCAGGCAGTCTGCTTTTGCCGCAGCCGGTTAAAACTATAGTCAAAAGCAGGGCCAAAAATATAATAGCCGCCTTTAGCGCCGGTATTGCCTTTGGAGGGGGAAAAGAGATCTTTTCTGGCATGGGGTCCTGATCCGTTTGCGGGAAATTAATGTATGGCCTTGACTTAGCCCAAATCGGCACCGGAGGCAACCGACTGCCGCCCAGAACTTTGCCGGGAGATGGTCTTAAACGGCCTTGATCTATGCTAGTTGGCATTTAAATTTCCAGCGGAAACAAGGCTGCAAGCTAGACCGAATCCAGCTTCGGTGTTACGTTTTTTTGTAACTTGTGATTGTTTTTTTTTGTTTTGTTCCAAGAAAGACTAGCATTTTTTAAAATCATGCGCTATTTACTACCTAAATATTTTCGCCGGTAAAATATTAAGGAATCCAATCCTTAAGATGCGGATGGGATAGCACGCTTACACCGAGCGCCGGATCCGGGGTAGGTTCCGGCCCGAGCAAGCTAACAAACAACAACTGGCAAAGGGGGTTTAGCATGTCTAAAGAAAAAGTTGGCGCAGTCATGGTTGTCGGTGGAGGTATAGCCGGCATCCAGTCCGCTCTGGACATGGCTGACGCAGGCTATTTCGTTTATCTGGTGGAGAAGACGGCTGGGATTGGCGGTGCCATGGCCCAGCTGGACAAGACCTTCCCCACCAATGACTGTGCTATGTGAATTATCTCGCCCAAGTTGGTCGAGTGCGGTCGGCACTTGAACATTCAGCTTCTGACCTTGAGCGAGGTGGAGAAGATTGAGGGTGAAGAGGGGAATTTTACCGTAACTGTTCGGGAAAAGCCCCGCTATGTGGACATGGACAAGTGTATCGCCTGCGGGGAATGCGCGGAGCGTTGCCCGAAGAAGGTCCCGGATGAGTTCAACGAGGGACTAAACAAACGCAAGGCGGCCTACATCAAGTACGGCCAGACCGTGCCCCTTAAATACGCCATTGACCCGGACACTTGCATCTTTGTCCAGAAGGGGAAATGCCGGGCCTGCGAGAAATACTGCCCGGCGAGCGCCATTGATTTTGACGCTGAACACAAGGATAAGATTCACGAAGTACAGGTCGGTTCCGTGGTCATGTCCCCGGGCTTCAAGGCCTTTGATCCTTCTATTTTTGATCACTACGCCTACTCCAAATTCAAAGACGTGGTCACCAGTCTGGAGTATGAAAGACTCCTTTCGGCCGGCGGCCCGTGCATGGGCCACCTGCAACGCCCCTCGGACGGCAAGGAGCCCAAAAAGATCGCCTGGCTGCAGTGCGTGGGTTCCAGGAATATCAACCGTTGCGACAACGGGTACTGTTCCTCGGTGTGCTGCATGTACGCCATAAAGCAGGCCATGGTCACCAATGAGCATGTCTCCGGCGGAGTAGAGACCGCCATATTTTATATGGACATGCGCACCCACGGCAAAGAGTTCGAGGCTTACTACGAAAAGGCCCAAAAAGACGGCACCCGTTTTATTCAGAGCCGGATTCACACCGTGTATCCCAACCCGGACGGTGGAGTGATCCTGGAATATTTTGATGACCAGAAGCAGGAGCGGATCAAGGAAGAGTTCGATATGTTCGTGCTCTCGGTCGGCCTGCAGACTGATACCGATGCGGTGGAGCTGGCCAAGGACATGGGCATTAAACTGGATAAATACAATTTTGCCCAAGCTTCCAGCTTTGATCCGGTCTCCACTAACGTCCCGGGCATCTATGCCAGCGGCTGCTTTCAGGCCCCCAAGGATATCCCCCAGTCTGTAACCGAGGCGTCTTCCGCGGCAGCGGCGGCCTCAATAGCACTGAACCGGGAGCGCGGCACCCTGACCCAGGAAAAGACCTTTCCCGAGGAAAAAGACGTCACCCAGGACGAGCCCCGGGTGGGCGTGTTCGTGTGCTCCTGCGGTATAAACATTGCCGGCACGGTGGATGTCCAGCAGGTCACTGAATATGCCAATTCCCTGCCCAACGTGGTCTTTACCGAGAACAACCTGTTTACCTGTTCCCAGGATACCCAGGTGCTTATTGCGGAAAAGATCAAAGAACATAACCTGAACCGGGTGGTTGTGGCCGCCTGCACTCCCAGGACCCACGAGCCCCTTTTCCGGGAGACTCTGAAAAATGCCGGTCTGAACGAGTACCTCTTTGAAATGGCCAATATCCGTAATCAAAACAGCTGGGTGCATTCCAAGGAGCCGGAGAGGGCCACAAAGAAAGCCAAGGACCAGATCCGCATGGCTGTGGCCAAGGCTTCCATGCTCCAGCCCCTGGAGCATCTGTCGGTCAAGGTCAACCAGACCGCTTTGGTTGTAGGTGGCGGAGTGTCCGGGATGAAGTCTGCGCTCGGCCTTGCGGATCAGGGCTATGAGACCGTGCTTTTGGAGAAGTCGGACAAGCTGGGCGGCAACGCCTGGAATCTGAACAAGACCTGGAAGGGCGAGGAGATAAAACCCTTTGTCCAGGAGCTGGTCTCCAAGACTGAAGAGCATCCGAATATAAAGGTCTACAAAAACGCGACAATAAAGAACGCCACCGGCGCCCTGGGTGATTTCACCAGTGAGATCGAGGTCAACGGGGAGACCCGGGCGGTCAAGTACGGAATAGGGGTGATCTGCACCGGGGCCAAGGAATACAAGCCGAATGAGTATCTCTATGCCGAGGACGACCGTGTGTTTACTCATCTCGACTTTGACGCTGAACTGCGCGAGCACAAGACAGCCGTGGAAAAGGCCAAGGCGGCCGCGTTCATTCAGTGCGTGGGCTCCCGGGAGCCGGACCGTCCCTATTGTAGCCGCGTATGTTGCACGCATACCATGGAGTCGGCGATCGAACTCAAGGAGATCAATCCGGAAATGCCGGTGTATGTCTTCTACAGGGATATCCGGACCTACGGCGCCCGCGAGGAACTCTACCAGAAAGCCCGCGAGCTGGGAGTGGTTTTTATCCGTTACGATCTGGAAAACAAGCCCCAGGTGAGCAAGGACGGAAATGACTTGGTGGTCAAGGCCTATGATCACATCCTGGGACGGGATGTGGAGGTCCGTCCCGACTATCTGGTGCTGGCCTCGGCCATCGTACCCCACGAAAACAAAGAACTGGTCAGTTTGTATAAGTGCGGCCTGAATAACGAAGGCTTCCTGCAGGAGGCCCATGCCAAGCTGCGGCCGGTTGATCTGAGCGTGGACGGCATGTTCCTGGCCGGACTCTGCCACTATCCAAAGCCTATTGACGAGGCTGTGTCCCAGGCCCAGGCGGCTGTTTCCAGGGCCTCGACCATCCTTTCCCAGGCCGAGATGCCCCTGGATTCCATCAAGTCCTACGTTACCGAGAACTGCGACGGTTGCGCCATCTGCGTGGACACTTGTCCCTATGGGGCGATAGAACTGGTGGAGTATGAAAAGGAAGGCCAGAAGTACAAGAAGATCGAGACCAGCAAGACCCTGTGCAAGGGCTGCGGGATCTGCGAGGCCACCTGTCCCAAGAAGGGCGTTTATGTGCATGGTTTTACCAACGAACAACTCAGGGCTCAGTTGCATGCGGCCCTGGAGTGCGCATAGAACAAAAAACCATAAGGAGTTGTTCCCATGGCTGAAAATTATGAACCTGTAATTGTCGGATTCCTGTGCAACTGGTGCGCATATGCAGGAGCCGACCTAGCCGGGGTCTCCCGACTGCAATATCCTCCGAATATGCGTGCTATAAGGGTCATGTGCTCAGGTATGGTCCATCCCAATCTGGTGGTTGAGGCCCTGGAAAAAGGGGCGGATGGCGTAATGGTCATGGGCTGACACCTGGGCGAATGTCATTACCTGGATGGTAATTACAAAGCACAGGCTAGGGCCCAGGCCATACAGCTCGTTCTGGAAGACATGGGCATTGACCCGGAAAGATTCCGGATCGAGTGGGTCTCCTCGGCGGAAGCTCCGCGCTTTCAGGAGGTGGTCACTGAGTTTACGGAGAAGATCAAGTCCCTGGGACCAAATCCGATGCGTCCCAAGTGCGACCAAGCAGTGAACGCCTAGCAACCTTACGGCTGTTAGTATACGGAGGTGAATATGAGCAAAGTGACTGTTGCCGAGGAGTGGCTGAACGCCTGTTCCGGGTGTGAGATAGCCATTCTCAATATTGGCGACATACTAGTAGATTTATTGGTTAACAACCTGGATTTCGTACATATACCGGTAATAATGGACCACAAGTACTTCGGTCAGACCGGCGAGGATAAAGAGCTGAGTATTCCGGAAGCAGTCGTAGGGATTGTTTCCGGCAGCGTGCGCAACGAAGAGCACGTGGAAGTCCTCAAGGAAATGCGCAAGAAGTGCCAGCTCCTTATCGCCCTGGGGACCTGCGCCACAAACGGAGGTATTCCGGCGCTTATCAATATGTACGGAAACGAGGAGCTTACTCAGTTTGTGTACAAGGACTCTCCCACTACAGATGCCGGAGACACCCCGAACGAGGTCCCTCCCCTCCTGGATAAGTGCTATGCACTGGACGAAATAGTGGATGTGGATATCTATGTCCCGGGATGCCCGCCGCATCCGGACTGGATAGCGGCCGCGGTCCTGGCCCTTTTGGAGGGCAAGACCGAGTTCGCCATGCCCGAGCGTTCGGTATGCGATGAGTGTCCAACTGCCAGGGAAAGCAAAAAGGGCGCCGGGGATATAAAGCGTCTGCTGGAGGCCCCGGAGTATGATCCGGATAAGCCGTTAAACGAGATGCGCTGCCTGCTGGAGCAGGGATTCCTCTGCCTTGGACCGGTAACCAGGGCCGGGTGCGGCGGAAAGGGCAAGCCCCCCCGTTGCCTGCAGGCCCGTATGCCGTGCCGGGGCTGCTACGGTCCGATCCGCAAGGATGCCAAACCCCTGGTTGACTACATGGGCGCCTTGGCCTCGGTTGGATTTGATCCGATGGGAATGCCCGATCGCCGCGGGTATCTCGCTCGTTTCTGCGGAGCACACGGCATGCTGAAAAAGCTAGGTTAGGAGGAAAATAATGGGTAAGACGCTAAATATTGCACCGGTATCCCGCATCGAGGGGCATGCCAGTGTATCCATCCACCTGAACGATTCCGGGAATGTGGAGGATGCCAAACTGCATGTGCTCTCCCTGCGGGGTTTTGAGAAATTCGTTGTCGGTCGGCCGGTGGAGGAAGTCCCGCGGATTGTGAACCGCATCTGCGGTATCTGCCCCTGGCAGCATCATTTGGCCTCGAACAAGGCCGCGGACGAATGCCTGGGGGTAAATCTCCCCCCGACCGGCAAGAAGTTGCGCGAACTCTGTCAGATGCTGTCCTATATCCCGGATAAGATATTGCATTTCTATTTCCTGGCCGCCCCGGACTTTGTGATCGGGCCGGACGAGGACTATTCCGTGCGCAACGTGGTCGGGATTGTCGGGGCCAACCCGGACCTGGCCAAGAAGGTTGTGCACATGCGCTATAAGGCGCAGATGATGCTGGAAAAATTCGCCGGAAAGGTGATCCACCCGATTGCCGCTGTTCCGGGCGGGTTTTCCAAGCCCATGAACGAGGATGAGCGCAAGGAGCTTTTGGAGGGGATACAGGAACTCAAGGACTTCTGTGTGTTCACCATCAAGTTCGCCCGGGAAGAGGTTTTCCCCAAGTACCTGGATGCGGTCAAGATCCTGGGGGTTTTCCCCTCCGGATACATAGGAACGGTCCGGCCGGAAGACGGCGCCTTGGAGCTCTACGATGGCGAACTCAGGCTTATGGACCAGAAGGGGGACTTTGATCAGTTCAAGTACTCTGAATACACCAATTACATAGGCGAGCATGTCGAGCCGTGGAGTTATCTCAAGTTCCCCTATGCCAAGAAATGGGGAGATCTGAAGCTGGACGAGAACGATCCGGTCGGGGTGTATCGCTCCAATTGCCTGGCCCGGATCAATGTCTGCGACAAGATGGCCACACCCTTGGCCCAGGAAGAACTGGATATCTTCCGCAAGGAATTCGGCCGGCCTTCGCATTTGACCCTTCTTTACCATTGGGCGCGCCTGATAGAGCTGGTCCAGTGTTGTGAAAGGGCGGAAGAGCTCCTGAACGATCCGGAAATCACCAACCGGGAAATCCGGGATCCCAATATCGAACCCAAGGCGGGCGAGGGTGTCGGGTGTGTCGAGGCCCCGCGCGGGACCCTGCTGCACCACTACAAGACCGACGACAAGGGGCAGGTGACCATGGCTAATTTGATTGTGGGTACCACGCACAACAACGCGCCCATGAACCTGTCGGTCAAACAGGCGGCCAAGGCACTGATCAAGGACGGCAGTTACGATCAGGGCATGCTCAACCGCATTGAGATGGCTATTCGCGCCTATGACCCGTGAATGAGCTGTGCTACACACCGCCTGGACGGCGGTGTAAATGTTGAAGTAAACGTCTTTGATTCCAAGGGATCGAAAGTGGATACCCTGAGAAGTTAGATTAGACAGCTGGTTGCAAATGGTTTACAAGGGGCCGTCACCTGTAGGTGGCGGCCCTATTAATTTTAATCAGAGACAAACGCGGGTTATAGACTATGGACTGGTCCAGAATGTTTGCTTCCAGGGTGGTGGTGTTCGGATGCGGCAATATCCTGTTCGGGGACGATGCCCTCGGCCCTCGCGTCGTGGAGACCCTGAACAAGGATCCGGATCTGCCGTCCGATGTTGCCGCACTGGACGCGGGCACATCTATCCGGGCACTTTTGTTCGATCTCTTGCTAAGCGAGAAGCAGCCGGAACTGCTCATAATCGTGGATGCCACCAGCAAAATCGACCGCAAGCCGGGCGAGGTCTTTGAAATCGATGTTGATCAAGTGGACACCAAACGCATCGGGGATTTTTCCATGCACCAATTCCCGACGAGTAATCTCTTAAAAGAACTCAAGGAGACCAGCCGCTCCGAAGTCAGGATTATCGCGATACAGGCCGCGTATATCCCGGAACAGATGGATGAAAGTCTCAGCCCGGAGGCTGAGGCCGCTATCCCTGTAGTCGTGGATAAAATCAAGGAATTGGCCAGATAAATATATGCCCGGAAAGTATAAAATTCGCAATTTCAGTATAATAGCCCATATTGATCACGGCAAGTCAACCCTTGCGGATCGGATAATGGAGCTGGCCGGGATTATCGAGGACAGGGATAAAAAGGACCAGTATCTGGACCGCATGGATCTGGAAAGGGAAAGGGGTATTACCATAAAGGCCCAGACCGTGCGCATGCCATATGTGACTGCGGACGGGACTGAATACCTGTTGAATCTGATAGACACGCCGGGGCATGTGGATTTTTCTTATGAGGTGTCCCGGAGTCTGGCCGCCTGTGACGGGGCGCTTTTGGTGATTGATGCCACTCAGGGAGTGGAGGCCCAGACCCTGGCCAACGTGTTCCTGGCTCTGGACAATGATCTGGAGGTCCTTCCGGTACTGAACAAAATCGATCTGCCCAGCGCGGAACCGGAGAAGATTGCCCAGGAGATAGAGGAGGTGGTAGGTCTGGATTGCTCGGACATCACTTTGGTCAGCGCCAAGACCGGGAAAGGCGTTGCCGAACTCATGGAGAAGCTGATCCGTTTTATCCCTCCGCCCCGCGGCAGGGACGAAGATCCGCTCAAGGCCCTTATTTTCGACTCCTGGTATGATCCTTATATGGGCGTGGTAGTCCTTTTCCGTATCCTGGATGGCAGCCTGGAGATGGGTCAGCCGATCATGATGTGTTCGAACAAAAAAAAATATGAAGTCACCAAGCTCGGGGTTTTCGCGCCGGAGCCCAAAGACGTCCGGGTCCTGCAGGCGGGCGAGGTGGGCTTCCTTTGCGCCGGTCTGAAGGAAATAAAGGACGCCCGGGTCGGGGACACCATCACCCATCCGGCCCAACCTACCCCCAATCCCTATCCGGACTTCAAGAAGGCCAAGCCCATGGTTTTCTGTGGCCTGTATCCCATTGAGTCTGCTGAATTCGACTCCTTGCGCGGGGCATTGGAGAAACTCCAGCTCAATGATTCGGCTTTGTATTTTGAGGCTGAGAGCTCTCAGGCCTTGGGCTTTGGTTTTAGGTGCGGGTTTCTGGGGCTCTTGCATATGGAGATCATCCAGGAACGGCTGGAGCGGGAGTTCCAGGTGGATCTGGTCGCCACCGCCCCGACCGTGGTTTATCAGGTGCTCACCACGGAAAACAACACCCTGGAGATAGATAATCCGTCCATGCTGCCCGAGCCCGGGGAGATCCAGGCAGTGTATGAACCTTATGTACGTCTGGAGATCCACGTGCCGAACGAGTTTGTGGGCAACGTGCTCAGTCTGTGTGAAGAAAAGCGTGGCATCCAAAAGGATATGCAGTATCTGACCTCCACCCGGGTGATCATAACCTATGAGCTGCCGTTCGCCGAGATAGTGTTCGACTTTTTCGATCGGCTGAAATCCGTGACCAAGGGCTTTGCCTCTCTGGACTACGAGATTTTGGAGTTCAGAGAGTCGGATCTGGTGAAACTGGACATCCTGATAAACGGCGAGCAGGTCGATGCCATGTCCGCGATTGTGCACAGGGATAAGGCTTATTTTAAGGGCCGGAGTTTGGCCCAGAAGCTGAGAAATCTGATTCCCAGGCAGTTGTTCGAGGTGGTAATCCAGGCCTCGATCGGACAGAAGATTGTCGCTCGGGAGCGGGTCCCTCCTTTGCGCAAGAATGTCACCGCCAAATGTTACGGCGGGGACATAACCAGAAAGAGAAAGCTTTTGGAAAGGCAGAAAAAAGGGAAAAAGAGGATGAAAAAGATGGGCAGTGTTGATATCCCCCAGGAAGCGTTTTTTGCTGCCTTGCAGACCGACGACAAGTGAATTAGGGATTTTTTTCGGGCGTGTCTAACAGATCACGAAGCAAAGGCGGACAGTCAGGATAAAACGTACCCCGGGCTACCGGCCGGGATAGGGAGCCACAGCTTTTTGCCTCCGGAGCCGGGGTCTTTATCTGCCAATAAACGAGCCAAACCTCTAGCCAAGGATAAACATAGATGAACCCACGCTGGCACAAGGTGCTCAAGGATTACGGTGAGGCCCTGATCATCGCCCTGGTCCTGGCCTTTTTTATTCGTTCCTTTGTGGTTCAGGCCTTCAAGATCCCGTCCGGATCCATGCTTTCCACCCTGAAGATCGGCGATCACCTGCTGGTGAACAAGTTCAGCTACGGGCTCAGGATCCCGTTTACGGACATGTTTATAGTCAGGTTCGGAGAGCCTGAGTTTCAGGACATAGTCGTCTTTGAGTTCCCAGAAGATCCGTCTAAGGACTTTATCAAGCGAATAATTGGCCTCCCCGGGGATACTATTGAAATAAAGGAAAAACAGGTATATAGGAACGGCAAGAAGTTAAATGAGCCGTATGTGCAGCATACCGACCCGCATATCCTCCCCCATAGGGACAATATGGATCCGGTCACGGTCCCGGAGGGCAAATATTTCGTTATGGGGGACAATCGGGACGAATCATATGATTCCCGGTTCTGGGGATGTGTGGACAGAAACAAGATCCTGGGGCGTTCGTGGGTGATCTACTGGTCCTGGCGTGGATTTGATGATATACGATGGTCCCGGATCGGAGACACAGTGCAGTAAGAGGATATGGTTTCCCGGGTAAGCACCGCCGCATTGCTGGGTATAGACGCATTCCGTGTGGACATCGAGGTCGATTTTGCCCGTTCTGGCATGCCGGCCTTTACCATGGTCGGTCTGCCTGAGGGAGCGGTCCGGGAGAGCAAGGAACGTGTGTTTTCCGCACTCAAAAACAACGGTTTCAAACTGCCCCCGGCCCGGATCACCATTAATTTGGCCCCGGCGGACGTGCGCAAGGAGGGAAGCGCCTACGACCTGCCCCTGGCCCTGGGGCTTTTGGCTGCCTGCAAAGAGTTCGACCCCGCGGCCCTATCCGGTTTTATTGTCGCCGGGGAGTTGTCTTTGACCGGGAAGTTGAAACCGGTCAACGGCGCCCTGCCCATGGCCGTATGCGCCAGAGACAATGGGAATTTAAGTCTGGCCCTGCCCGAGGAAAATAGCACCGAGGCAGCGGTTGTCCGCGGCCCGGCAATCATCAGTCTCTCCAATCTGGCCCAGGCCATCCGGTTTTTCAAGGGCGAGGTCCGTATCCCGCCGGTTGACCTTGATCTAAACGCCCTCTGGGATTCACGGGAAGATTTCTTTGAGGACTTCAGCGAAGTAAAGGGGCAAGACCACGCTAAGCGGGCAGTTGAAATTGCCTCAGCCGGGAATCACAATTTGCTTTTTCTTGGTCCGCCGGGAAGCGGCAAGACCATGCTTGCCAAACGCATGCCTACTGTTCTGCCACCGCTCAATTTTGATGAGGCCCTGGAGGTGACCAAGATATACAGCGTCTCTGGTATGCTTGCCCCGAGCACACCCATGCTAGTGGCCCGGCCGTTCCGCTCCCCGCATCACACCATCTCAGATGCCGGGCTCATCGGCGGCGGACACTACCCCAGGCCCGGAGAAGTATCTCTGGCCCACCGGGGTGTGCTTTTTCTGGACGAGCTGCCGGAATTTAAAAAGCACGTCCTGGAAGTCCTGCGTCAGCCGCTTGAAGACGGGACGGTGACCATATCCCGGGCCGCAACTTCTCTTTCCTATCCGGCTTCTTTTGTCCTGGTGGCGGCCATGAACCCCTGTCCCTGCGGCTATTTGGGGAGCGAGACCCATCCCTGCACCTGTACGCCCACCCAGATCCAGCGCTACCGGGCCCGGCTGTCCGGCCCCCTTCTGGACCGGATAGATCTGCATATTGAAGTGCCTGCTGTGCCGTACAAGGACCTGCGCCAGGAGATGGGGGCCAAAAGTTCTAAAGAGATCAGGGACAGTGTGAACCAGGCCCGCAGTATCCAGACCGAACGCTATAAGGACCTCCCGCTTATGACCAATAGTGAACTCTCCGGGAAGTGGCTTTCCGAATTCTGCCGGATAGGGGACAGGGAACACGCTTTTTTGGAAAAGGCGGTCAAAAGCCTGGGGCTTTCCGCCCGGGCCCATACCCGGATCATGCGCATATCCAGGACTATTGCTGATCTGGCCGGGGAAAAGGACATCCAAGCCGCCCACCTCTCCGAGGCCATAAACTACCGGGGTCTGGACCGGCAAGCACAGGGCTATTTTTAAACTAAAAGGCGGGGGCAGAGGCTATGGGCAGATCACAATTGACACCGGCCAGCGATGAACTCATGGGCCGGGCCTATGAAGCGGTGGGCGAATACGGCCGGGCCCTGATAAAGCAGGCACTAGCCGGATTGTATTACTTCTATGCCCCTAGCGGCCGCATCCAGGGCAAAAGCACCCTGAATCCGGAGAGCGGTCAAGGCTTATTCCGCCTGAGACGCCCTGTTCCCAGCCTTGATTTGCTCATCGGTCAAGGGTATGTTTCCTATCCTAGGCTACTGGCGGCCGCGGTCCCGGCTGTCTGCTGCGGAGTCAGGGAGATACGGGCCCTGGTCCAGGACGGTGAGCAAACCAGCCCCTGGATTCTGGCTGCACTGGAACTCTGCGGAGTGGAGGAGGTATATTTTTTGCCTGCAGACAGCGAACTTCCGGCCCCGGGAGAGGCATCTTTTTCAAAAGTCCGGGTGGAATTGGGCCGGGTCGCGGACCGGCAGGCAGCCGGCATTCCGAACTGTAAAGTCTGGACCGAACCCAGAAATATGCGGGCCGGAATATGGCAGGAGCCGGGTTCTGCAATTGACTGCCGGGTCCTTACTGACCTGCATCCGGATATAGAATTTTTTGTCTATTCTCCGAACGGCATGGAAGGTGCAAAAGTTTCCTCCAAAAGCGAGTTTACCCGGCTGGACCATGACGTGGTCTACGCCCCGGCTAAAGTGCTTCGCGATTGCGTCCGGGCCTGGCTGGGACTGGGGCCGGGGATGGAAAGAACCTGGCTCTGGCCGGAGATTCTTGACTTTCTGCAGCCGGCCGCGGCGCGGTTGACCCGTAATACAGCGGACAAGGAGAACCAATGGATCGATCCTCTTTAAAGGCAGATTATCTGCAAAAGATCCGCAATATAGGGGTCATAGCTCATATCGATGCCGGAAAGACCACGCTTACCGAAAGGATGCTCTACTATTCGCGGCGGATCCACAGGCTGGGTGAGGTGCATGAAGGCACAGCCACCATGGACTATCTCCCGGACGAGCAGGAAAGGGGGATTACCATCGGCTCGGCCTGTACCACCTGTGATTGGAGGGGACACACCGTAAATATTATCGACACCCCGGGACACGTGGATTTTACCATTGAGGTGGACCGGGCCCTGCGTGTCCTGGACGGGGCCGTGGGTGTGTTTTGTGCCGTGGGTGGGGTTGAGCCTCAGAGCGAGACGGTATGGAAACAGTCGGTCAAGTACCATATCCCCAAGATCGCAATTGTGAATAAAATGGACCGGGTGGGAGCCGATTTTGAGGGGGCTATTAGGTCCATGCGGGAAAAGTTGAGTATAGTGCCCCTGCCGGTGCAGGTCCCCCTGGGCCAGGGGGAGGATTTTTACGCGGTTGCTGACGTTTTGGAAGGCAAAAAATACATCTATGATCAGGCGGAATACGGGGCACGCTATGAAGTCCAGGGGCTGGAGAGTCAGGAAGAGGAGTTGGTCCTGCAATGGAGAAATATTGTCATAGAAGGCTTGGCCGACTTCAGTGACGAGTTGATGGAGTCATATCTCGAAGGCAAGGAGATCGGCCCGGAGATGATCAGATCCGAGTTTAGGAAGGCCTGCCTCCGGTTGGAGTGCGTGCCAGTTCTGGCCTGCTCCGCCTTGAAAAATACCGGAGTGCAGCCGGTTATGGACGCAATCTGCGCTTATTTGCCCTCCCCCTCTGATGTCCCCCAAATATCCGGTATCGACCCCGAGACCAAGACAAAAAAAGAAGTGGGGCATTCCCGAAAGGATCCGCTGGTCTGCCTGGCCTTCAAGATAACCATGGAGACCGGACGGAAAATGGTTTTGCTTCGAATCTATGCCGGAGAGATCGAACCGGGACAGGAAATTTACAATGCCACCCAAGGGTTAAAACAGCGGGTATCCAGATTATTTTTTCTGCATGCCGAGCGCAAGGAAAAGACCGATCTGGCTGTTGCCGGTCAGATAGTTGCTGTTGCCGGTCTGAAAGATACCAGTACCGGGGATACCCTGTGTTCATACCAAGACCAGATTATCCTGGAGCGGATAAGCCGGTATAAGCCGGTCATATCCCAGGCTTTGGAGCCGCAGAACAGTGAGCAGGAGGACAAGCTCCTGGAGGCCTTGGATCGACTGATCCAGGAAGACCCTACCCTGAGCGTGGAAAGAAACAAAGATACCGAACAAATTATCCTCTCCGGGATGGGGGAGTTGCATCTGGAGGTGGTGACCAACCGCATCCGCCGCGATTTTGAGGTTAATTTCCGGTCCGGTAATCCCCAGGTTGTATATCAGGAGACCATCCGGGAAACGGCTGCCGCGGAGAGATCCTTTGCCCGCGAACTGGGAGAAAAATTCCATGCTGGGGCGGTCCGCCTGCAGGTGGAACCAAGGCCCAGATCTTCCGGAGTCAATATTTACTTTGCCTGCGATACCGAGGGATTCAGCCGCAAAATACAAGACTCTGTTTTCAGCGGTATACAGGACGGCCTGCAGGCCGGGGTGCTCAAGGGCTATCCAGTTCACGATCTGGCGGTCGCTGTCCAGGAGTTGATTGCGGTGAGCGAGGGCGGATCAGAGGTGGGTTACCGCATGGCAGCCATCACTGCGTTGAAAGCGGCCCTAAAAGAGGCCGGTCCAGTGCTTTTGGAGCCCATTATGTGGGTGGAGATCCACTCCCCGGAGGAATTTGTAGGCGAATGCATGGGGCTTTTAGGCAGCAAGGGCGCGCGGGTGGACAATATGTTCGAGCGCGTGAGCGGAGAAAAGGTCATCCAGGCCTTTACCCCGCTCAAGAATATGTTCGGGTTTACCACTGAGCTGCGCTCAGCCACTCAGGGTAGGGCCACCCTGATTATGAAATTCGACCGCTTTGACGCGGCTGATTTTTGACCGCCAGGGAATGATTTGCGGCCCCTCCAGGGCCGCAAATCATCCTGCTCAGGAAAAGCCGGAACTCGGGGCGCAGGCAGGGGATTCTCTGCTTCCTTTGTTTTTCAGAGCGCAGGTCGACATTTTTTTGACAGTTTTTTCAGCCCCGCAACACGGGCATTGCGGTTGGTTGTCCCCGGGTTGGATCAGTTCTTCGAATTCGTGTCCGCACTGCGTACACTGGTATTCGTAAATAGGCATTTTGACCTCCTTTTATTGTCCAGATTAAAGAAAAAATAATTTTTTTATAAAATCCCTTGTTTATTTGACATTAGTTTGGCATGAGGCTTAATATACTAATTATCTTAAAAGGAGGATGTCATGAAGGACATAAAACACATCCTGTGCGCTGTGGATTTTTCAGAGATGAGCACCAAAGTGGCTGCTTACACTCAATACTTAGCTAAGTCGCTGCAGGCGAGTGTCAAGGTCCTTTATGTGGCCCCAAGCCTGTCCCAGTATGTGGGCTTTCACGTCCCGCCCGCATCCATAGAGAATTTTGTCGGAGAAATTGTCACCGGAGCGGAAAAAAGCATGGAGTCCTTTGTCCAGGAGAATTTCGAAGGGGTTCAGGTTGATGGGGACGTGGTGAGCGGTTATGCTGCGGAAGAGATCCTGGATTATGCGGAAAACAAGGAAATGGATATGATAATAATGGGTACACACGGGAGGAAAGGCATCGACCGGGTCCTTTTCGGTTCGGTGGCGGAGAAAGTGGTCAAAAGCGCCAGGATGCCTGTTTTAACCATTAGGCCATAAAAAGCAGTGACACTGATAACTTTACGCAAACAGCAAAGCCCCAAGTGCGGAGTGGACATAGGCAGCTCCTGGGGCAAGGTGGCCAAGCTCGCGGTAAAGCGGAGAAGGGTTTCGCTGGAATCCGTGGGACGCATGGCCTGGCAGCCCAAGGAGTTGGAGAAACCCGCGGCCATGGGCGGTCGGATACGTTCCCTGTGGGAGGCGCTGGATTTAAAGGACAGGGTAGTGGTCTCCTCCATGGCCGGGCATGCGGTCATTGTCAAGCGCGTTCTGTTTGACCGGGCCTCGCAAAAGGATATGGCCGCGAACGTTCAGGAACAGGCCAAGCAGTACATCCCCTTTGATATCAACGACGTGTATCTGGATTACCAGGTCATGAAGGAGGAGCCGGAAGGCAAGAATCTCGATGTCATGCTCGTGGCCAGCAAAAAAAAGGTAGTCCAGGATTTGATCGGGGTCCTGGAAAAGGCTGGTTTGTCTTTGAATGTTGTTGATGTCGATGCCTTTGCCCTGAGCAACTGCTTTGAGTACAACTATCCGGATTACACTGATGCCCCGGTGTATCTATGGGATATTGGGGGGCAGCAGAGTGTTTTTTGCGTCTACTGGCAGAACCAGCCCCTGTTTTTCCGGGAGATGAACGTGGGCGGTCGGCATGTGACCGATGCACTGGCCGGGGCCCTGAACCTGAACAGGAGTGAAGCAGAAAAGATAAAGCTGGAGGGTCCGGACGGCTTGACTGAGGACCAGAAATCCGCTGTACAGGACAAGCTCCAGTCTCTGTTTGAGGGATGGAGTTCCGAGGTCAAGAGGCTGGTCGGCTTTTACCTGAACTCTATGCCCGAGGCGGAGCCGGCCAAGAAGCTGATGCTTTCCGGAGGCGGCAGCCTGCTTCCGGGTCTAAGGAAAGCGATGGCCGCGGGTCTGGAACTGGAAGTGGAGAGGTTCGACCCCTGGCGACAGATAGCTGTGGACTCCAACAGGTTTGACTTCAAGTATATCAAATCCGTGGCTCCCCAGTTTGCTGTTGCCACCGGCCTGGGGCTGCGCGGGGTGATATAAATGTTTGCCCTGCATTCCTGCGCGGACGGCCATATTAATGAGTAGAAAATGATCAAGATCAATTTATTACCTCAGCAAAGCAGATCCAGGGTCTCCAACAGCGCAAAGCAGATGACCGCGATTGCCGTTTTGGCGATCCTTGCTTTGGTTGCGGTCCTGGGAGCCAATTTCTGGTTGGCCGGGAATGTTTCCGAGCTGGAGAACAAAAAGACCTCTTTGAAAAACGAGTACAAGAGGCTGGAGATAAGGGTAAGCAAAGTAAAGGACCTGCAAAAAGAGGTGGACGCCCTGCAGGACAAGATAGCAGTTATCCGCGACATCCGGAAGAGGCAGGGGCTCCCGGTGGTGTACGTCAACCAGATCGTAGAGGCCCTGCCTGCTTCCAGGATCTGGTTTGAATCCTTTGCACTGGACAATAACGGGCGGATTTCAATTAGCGGAGTGGCTTTGGATAACCAATCCTTTGCGGATTATGTGAAAGTGCTTCGACAGGCGAGCCACATCCGGCAGGTAGTGACTCAGGAGACCTCCCGGGAAAGTATCCAGGGGCATGACTTTATCAGTTTTCAGTTCAGGATTGAGGCTGCGGCTCCAACAGAAGAGGAAAAAGAGGACAGCTGATGGCCAAGAGATCTCTTTTTGAACAGCTGGAACAGCTTACCCCCCTGCACAGGCTCCTTATTCTGTTCGTTTCTTTGGGCCTGGTCCTGGGAGGCGGATGGTATTTTCTGCTGAGCCCGAAGATGGACAAGGCCGCTGGTCTGGAAAAGGATATCCGCAAACTGAAAAAGGATATCCGGGAAAACAGGAAGATAGCGGATAATCTGGAAGAAAGGGAAAAAGAACTCAAGGCCAAGCGACAGGAGTTCGCCTACGCCAAGCGCCTTTTGCCCCAGGACGCTCAGGCCCTAGAGCGCCTTTTGGCCTCTTTTGAAAAGCTAGGCAACGACCAGGGAGTGGAATTTATCCTGTTCAAACCCGGGGGGGGAAACAAAAAGGATTTTTATGCCCAGCGCAGTGTACAGCTGCAGCTGGAGGGGACTTTTTATAATCTGATGCGCTATTTTGACCGCCTGTCCAGGCTGGACCGACTGGTGGACTTGGAAAGCGTCCGCTTCTCTCCCCAAGGGGAAAAAGATGCTGAAAAAATTATCCTCTCCGCGGACGCAAGGCTTTTGGTCTATCGTTCACTCACTCCGGAGGAAATGGAAGAGGACAAGAAAAAGTAAAGCAGGATGAAAAAGTCAATAATTCAATTTTTCTGTGTGTGTTTGCTTGCCGGGCTGCTTATCTGGTCTTCCCCGTTGCAGGCCCGGGCACAGAACGCAAGCGGTGACAGCGGTGAGCCCCCGGCCATTGATTTGGATTGGTTCTCCCCGCCCCAGTCCCATTATACAGTAAGCCGGGACAAGGACCCCTTCCGGCCCTTTATGTTCAAAAGCTCCGAGGAGCCCGAAGAGGATGAATCCCGTCTAAGGTCGCTGACCCCCCTGGAAAGGGTGGAGGTCTCTCAGCTCAAGTTGATGGGGGTTTTGTGGTATCCGCAGAATCCGGAGAAGGCCAAGGCCCTGGTCGAACTTCCGGACGGCAAGGGGTATATGCTCCGCAAGGGAGACCGTGTGGGTCAGAATTCGGGTATAGTTATGCGTATCGGCTCGGACAGGGTGGTGATCAGGGAAGAGATTGAAAATTTTCTTGGTGAAACCGAGAACAAGGATACTACACTTAAGGTGCGGACTGATGAGGAAGAAAATGATTAAGTGGATGCAACAGACGATTTTGGTCCCGGCCCTTGTTTGTGCATTGTTTGCGGCTGGATGTGCTGCCCGCGGCGGGCAGGAGACAGATCCGGACGCTGGTTTGCAAAACAAAACTGAACAGAACGCTTCCCTGCCCGGTGAGCAGCCTGAAAGTACGCCCGGATCCGAGCTCCTGGTCAAAGAAAAAAGAGACATCCTTGTCTTTCCCGCAAAAAGTGAGGTCACTGTATCCCCGGAGATGAGCGACAATGTCCTGGTTTTGGATTTCTCCCCGGGAGTGGAACGTTTTGAGCTCCCTGATGTCGACACGTCAAAACTGATCCGGGAAATACGGCTCAAGCCCGAGGGAAAAGACAAGGTCAGCCAGATGGAGGTGGTCCTGGAGTCCGAGACACAGTTTTTGCTTTCCAGGCCGGGAGGTGGTCGCATGCAGCTTATGCTAGCCAAAAGCGGCAAATCTGCGGATGAGGCCAAAGATCCAGGGCCGGAGACAGAGATCCAGGATTCGTTTGCAGGACAAAAAGCGGATTCGGAGATAACCGGGATTGATTTTTTTGCTGATGAAAACGGATTTATGCATATTAAGCTCAGCGGTAGCGGGGGCCTGGAATGTGAGCCGGTCAAAAGCCCAAAAGACCGCATTGTACTGGATTTTGCCGGAGCAAAGGCCTCTTCCTCTGTGGCCAAGATGTACCGGCTGGAGAAATTCGGATCCCAGCTAAAGTCCGCACATGTCCAGAACAGGGACCGCTCCGCCCGCATGGTAATCTCCGTGGAAGAAAAAGTGCCCATGCAAGTGGCCTCCAAAGGGGAAAACGAGCTTGAGTTCGTGTTTATGAGCGAGAACGGACAAAAAAAGGCCGCGGCAGAGAAGACCGAGAACGCGACTGCAGCCGCGGCTGCGGTCAACGCCACTCCTTCGGAACTGGCTGGAGTTGAGGAGGGAGCTGAACAGGATGATACGCTTTTCCCGGGTATGAAGGAGGAATATTCCGGGCAGAAGATATCTTTGGACCTGCAGGACGCGGATGTGGAGCATGTTCTGCGCCTTATCGCCTCGGTAAAGGATTACAACCTGATAATAGATGACAGCGTGCAGGGCAGTATATCCCTGCGCCTGGTGGAAGTACCCTGGGAGCAGGCCCTGGATCTGGTCCTCTTGCAGCGCGGTCTGGTCAAAATTCAAAAGGGTAATATTCTACGCATCACCTCTGTGGATAAAAGGGAGCAGGAATTGGCCCAGATGAGACGTTCCCGGGAGGCCGAGATGCAGGCCAAAAAGAGTATGGAGGAGCACGAGGAGCTAAAAACCGAATATGTCCAGATCAACTACGCCAAGGCCAAGGAGATGCAGCCCCAGGTCCAGGAGTTTTTGTCCGAACGGGGTAAAATAAGCCATGACCCCCGGTCTAACATGCTGATCGTCTCCGATGTCCGCTCCAATCTGGAAAAGATAAAATCCGTGGTCCAAAAATTGGACCAGCCTGAGAGGCAGGTCCTGATCGAGGCCAGGATCGTATACGCCACTGACGAATTCAGCAGGAGTCTGGGAGTCAACTGGGGCGCCCTTTATCCCACTCAGTCCTATCAGGGCGGCAATCAGGGCCCGAGCATTAATCCGAGTACCGGAGACCCCAGCTATCCTTCGGCATACACTGAGGGCCAGTATCAAAAGGGCATGGCCGTGGATACTTCCGGGGTGAATACCCCTACTGTGGGCGGGCTGGACGTGGCCGGATCAATAGCCAAGATCGCCGGGCTGGATCTTTTCACCCTGGATGCCGAACTGCAGCTTGGAGAATCTCAGGGGGTTTCCCGGACCGTATCCTCCCCCCGGGTAATGACCCTAAATAATGAAGAGGCCGAGATTGTGCAGGGCACGCAGATCAGGGCGGATACCGAGTCCGAGAGCGGGGGAACAACCGTGGAGTATGTGGAGGCGGTCTTGTCCCTTAAGGTGACCCCTCAGATCACCCCGGACGACAAGCTCATTTTGGAGCTGGAGGTGAGCGACGATAGCCCGGCCGGAGACGGAGACATCGAGACCAAGTCCGCCCAGACCAAGCTGATCGTAGACGATGGCGAGACCCTGGTCCTCGGCGGGGTCAGAAAGATTGAGAGAAACGAGGACGAAAGCAAGGTGCCCGGCATCGGGGATGTGCCCCTTTTGGGTTGGCTGTTTAAGAGCGAGTATAAACAGGACAGAAAAGACGAGCTTTTGATCTTTATCCGCCCCACAATCATGTAGTCCTGAACTATACGGCCAAAACCCGTAAGCAAGGGGACTCGAAGTTAGAGATAAACAGCGGTTTCGATTATATACTCCATACCTTAGAAAAGACGTATCCGGTATTTGCAAAACCAAAGGCAGCCCCGAATCGGGGCTGCCTTTGGTTTTGAGGCTCGGAGATCAGGGCTATAGCGGCCGGATGGTGGTTTTTCAAGCAAGAAAAAACAGTTTTTTGCTCAGGATGTGTTGGACAAGGTGTGCATGCTTAACTGACTATTTAGGCCTAGAAGCAATGTTTAAGGGTCCGAGCCTCTCGGACAAACAGGCCGCAAGGCCTTTTAAAGGAGCCAAGCATAGTGGCCGGTTTTGAAGTCGTCCCCCAGATAAAGGAATTTGAGCCCTATTCACCCGGGTTGTCCATATCAGAAATAAAAGAGAGATACGGGCTGACCAATATCATCAAGATGGCCAGCAATGAGAATCCCCTAGGCACCTCTCCACTGGCAGTCCGGGCCATTGAGAAAAACGCCGGATTTGCTTTTCGCTATCCCCGCTCCGGTAGTCCTGCCCTGTGTTCAGAGATCGCTTCCTGGCTGGGTGTGGACAAGGAGTGCATAGTCCCGGGAAATGGGTCGGACGAGATAATCGATCTCTTGGTCCGGGTGCTGGCCCGGCCGGGCAGAGACAATGTCTGTGCATTCTCACCCTGCTTCAGCATTTATTCCCTGCAATCATGCCTGGCCGGGGTGGAATTCCGTCAGGCCGGGCTGAATCCGGACATGAGTTTTGACTGGCAAGGCCTGCTCGCTTTGACTGATGAAAATACAAAGATCGTCTTTGTCACCAACCCGGACAATCCTTCCGGTTACTGCGCCAGGGCCCGGGAGATAATAGAATTCGCCAAACGCTTGCCCCCGCGGGCAGTACTTATCCTGGACGAGGCATATGCGGACTTTGTCCGCGATCAGGACAGGGTGTGTCTGGCCGGGCGCATCCAGGAGCTAGAGAATGTGGTGGTCACCCGGACCTTTTCCAAACTGTTCGGTCTGGCCGGTCTCAGGTTGGGCTACGGGGTGATGTCTGCGGAGCTGGCCAAATATCTGCGCCGAATCAGGCTCCCCTTCAGCGTGAATATCCTGGCGGAAAAAGCAGGTGTTGCCGCCTTAAGAGACGAGGATTTTTACGCCGCCACCCGGGATGCGGTTTTGACCGGCAGAAAGCATCTGACCCGCGAGCTCCAGGACCTGGGCTGCCGTGTGTGGCCCTCCCAGGCCAATTTTTTGATGTTTGCCCCTCCGGCAAGTGCGAAAGCGGTGTTTTCTGGACTCCTTGAACGCGGGATTATTGTCCGGCCGCTGGGAAGTTACGGTTTGGATGATTCGCTTCGGGTGAGCGTGGGCAACAAACGGGAGAACAGGGCCTTTGTTTCCGCCCTGAAAGAGATCGTGCATGAAAACGCGAATAATAACCATTGACGGTCCGGCTGGGGTGGGCAAGACCACTCTGGCCCGCAAGACAGCCGGACACCTGAAGATCGCCTATATGGACACCGGGGCCATGTACCGGGGGGTGGCTTGGTTCGCCGCTGCAGTGGACTGGGAGCGCCGCCCGGAGCGTTTGGCGGCTATTTTGGACAAAATGGAGTTTAGCCTGTGCGGTTCGGGCAGGGATACACTCATGCTCCTAAACGGCGTGCCTTTGGATGACCGGATTCGGACCGAGGAAATCGGGATGCGGGCTTCGGATATGGCCCGGCTGCCTGTGGTCCGCGATTTTTTGAAAGGCGCGCAGCAAAGGCTGGGGGAAAGGGCCTCCCTGGTTGCCGAAGGCCGGGATATGGGTACGGTTGTTTTCCCCAAGGCATCTGCCAAATTCTTTCTTCATGCCTCGCCCCGGGTTCGGGCAAAGCGCAGACAGGTCCAGTTGGCGGAGATGGGACGACCGGTTGATTTTGAAGGGCTTCTAGAATCCATACAAAAACGGGACGAGCAGGACCGCAATCGAAAGGCAGCCCCGCTGAAGCCCGCTTCTGACGCCTACGTCATTGATACTGGAGACAAGGATGTTCAAGAGGTGTTGGCCCGGATTCTGACCTGTCTGGAGGTCGATCCCGGGGGTGGATAAAAAGTTTGCTTCTATCCGGTCCGGCGCCAGAGCTCCTCTTTTTCTTCCATGCTCAGTCCAGACATTTCTCCCCCGGCCAGCCCTTCCATTTCTCTGAAGCGCCTTAAAAATTTGTGATTGGCCTTGTCCAGAGCGGTATTGGGCTTAATTTTTTGCCGCCTGGCGTATTCGGTCAGAGCAAACAGGTAGTCCCCGAATTCCTCCTCCATCTCGCATTGGTCCCCGCGGGCCAGGGCATCTTTCCACTCCTGCCATTCCTCGCGCAGCTTGTCTTCGACTCCATGGGTGTCGGTCCAGGTGAATCCAGTCCTGGCGGCCTTGGAGTTAATCCTGTACGCTTTAAGCAGGGGAGGCAGGTCTGCTGGCAGAGAGTCGAAAGGGCCCGAGGACCCGTCTTTCCCCTGCTCATTTTTTTTGATCCGCTCCCAGGTGGCGATCAACTCTTCCTGGTCTTTGATCCGGGCCTCCGCGAACACGTGCGGATGCCTGCCGACCATCTTGGCCGCGGCCTTGTCCCAGACCCGGTCCAGGCTGATTTTTCCCCAGTACAGTCGGGAGATAAAAAAGAGGAGGAAAAAGACGTCCCCCATCTCTTCCTCTACTCCGGCCGCGTCTTCAGCCCGGATGGACGCGATCAGCTCATAGACTTCCTCGACAAGATAGTCGCAAAGGGTCTGCGGGGTCTGGGCCCGGTCCCAGGGGCATCCCTCCGGGCCGGTCAGTTTGTCGATTACTGCCAGTAAATTGTTCAGCGATGGGGTCAATTCGAATTATCCTTGTGGTTTTCTCTTTTTAATCCAGTCCTTGTCCCAAAAAGAGTCGAATTCAGAGAGCTTGTCCCGGAAACGCTCTTTGAGATCGGAAGGCATAAGCCGGACTATACTCTTGTTCATCTGATTTATATACGGGGCCAGACGGGATTGACGGATAAAGCCGGTATCCGAGGGCATAAAGGTGGTCAAAATGAGCAGGGTAATACTGCAGATCAACGTCGCCTTCAGCAAACCCAGTCCCCCCCCGCCAACTCTGTCCAGCCATCCCAGCATGGCCAACCTGAGAAGGCTGCGCAGGGCCACGCTCACCAAGAGGACCCCGAACATGGTCCCGAAAAAGATCAATAGGTAGCTGGCGATGGCCGCGTAATCCGGATTATTGATCAGCTTTTCCAGCGAGGGGACAAGTCGTTCGTAATAGGTGTTGGCCAGGAAAAAACCCAGGATCAGTCCAACGATAGAGGAAATTTCCTGAACCAAACCCCTAAACAGGCCCCGGAAAAAGAAAAAGGCCACTACAGCGATGAAAAAAATATCCAGTGGATTCATAGGCAGCTCCGGTTTGCGGGTTAAGCCCGTCCTAGGCTGTTCTTGACAGTATAAAATCCAGGAATTAAGTTCAATAGTTTCAAGGATAGTTTTAGGATAATTTGTTCAAGGAGGAATAACAATGAGTTGGGATATTAAGCTGTTCAAATTGGTAAACGGGGATATGGCTCTGGGCAAATGGGACGCGGAGAGCGACAAGATAAAGGATCCCGCCAACCTGCAGATGCTCCCCACTCAGCAGGGGGGGGTCCAGATGGCCCTTTTGCCTTTCGGATATCCGTTTGACAACGAAATCGGCGGAGAGATCGAGGGCAGGCATATCCTGTACGAATATCAGAGTGTGCCCCAGGAATTGCTGGACAAATATACCGAGGCCTCGAGCAATCTGACCATTTCATCGGCCGGGGACCTGAAAAATTTGGAGAACCTGGCTGGCGGGGGTAATATTTCCGATATGAGCAAGTTCTTGAAATAGGTGCAAAGCCGGATAGTTGCACAAAGAGGCGATGTCTTGAGAAAGACTGGCAGACGGGCAGGTCCGAGGGCCTGCCCGTTTATTTTTCCCGGCCTGCAGCTAAAAACCCTTGGGGCAAACAATCTATATACAAGAAGAAGATGAAAGAGCTTATCCCCAGTTTCCCCCGGCCCAGTCATTATCTGGGCAACGAAGTGAATGCGGTGCACAAGGACCCGGCCGAAGTCTGCCTGCGCATTGCCCTGGCCTTTCCGGACGTCTACGAGATCGGGATGTCCTATTGCGGCCAGAAGATACTGTACAATCTTTTGAATAGGGAGAAGGAGTTCTGGGCGGAGCGGGTTTTTGCCCCGTCTACAGAGGCGGCCTCGGTTATGCGGCTAAGCCGCGCTCCTTTGGCTTCCCTGGAATCGGACACCCCTTTGACCGCTTTGGATCTGGTCGCTTTCAGCCTGACCCATGAGCTCTGCTACACCAATGTCTTATACATGCTGGATTTGGCCGGGATCCCGCTGGAGGCGGCGCACCGGGAGCATACTTTTCCCCTGGTCGCGGCCGGCGGCGGAGCGGTATTTAATGCCGAGCCAGTGGCCGAGTTCTTTGATTTTATGGTCCTGGGTGACGGCGAACAGACCCTGCCCGAGACGGCACATGTACTGTGCCGGGCCAAGGAAGAGGGGGCGTCGAAGTGGGATGTCCTGGCCAGGCTCAGCAGCCTACCGGGCGTTTATGTCCCGTCTTTTTTCGCCCCGGATGCGTCGGGATCATTGCGAGCGCTGTATCCGGGATACACCCGGGTAGAGAAGGCGGTTGTCCCTGATCTGAACGACTGCCCTTTCCCTGAAGAGCAAGTCGTGCCTTTCGGCCGGCCGGTCCACGATCGCTTGAGCGTGGAGGTAGCCCGTGGATGTACCCGCGGGTGCCGGTTCTGTCACGCGGGCATGACCTACAGGCCGGTGCGGGAGCGGAGTCAGGATAAGCTCCTTGCCTTGGTGGAGGCCGGTTTGAACCGAACCGGCTTTGAGGAACTCTCCTTTTTATCCCTGAGTACCGGGGATTACTCGCGACTTAACCATCTTTTTCACGCCGTGTACGAGCGCTGCACCCGGGAGCAGGTTTCTCTGGCTTTGCCTTCGCTTCGGGCCGGATCGGTAAACGAGGACCTTATGCGGCTTATGGCCAGCATTAGACACACCGGGGCTACGATAGCCCCTGAAGCAGGCACTGTCAGGCTGCGGAAAGTCATTAACAAGGGAATCGAGGAAGAGGAGTTGTTAACGCACACCGCAAAGCTCTTTGCACTGGGCTGGAACTCCATTAAGCTCTATTTCATGCTCGGCCTGCCCACGGAACAGAAAGAAGACCTGGACGGTATCCTGGAGACCTGCCGCAGGGTACGCGAATCAGCCGGAAGCCGGTCCGGGCGGGTGCACATAACCGCGTCCATCTCTCCTTTTGTCCCCAAGACCCATACCCCGTTTCAGTGGGAGGGGCAGTTAGGCCCGGAGGAGGCCAAGGAACGGCTGGCCTACCTACAGGAGATAACCAAACCCTTTAAATGGCTCAGCCTGAAATGGCAGGATCCGGAAATGAGCACTCTGGAGGGGGTATTTTCCCGGGGGGGACGGGAACTGGCTTTGGTGCTGCAAGAGGCGTTTCAGCGGGGTCTTTTTTTCTCCAGCTGGAGTGATTGTCTCCGGTTTAAGGACTGGCTTGCTCTGTTTTCCGAATGCGGCCTCCGGGTGATGGACTATCTCCGGCCCCGGGAGCCGGAAGAGGAGTTGCCCTGGGATCACCTGCTCTCCGGAGTATCCAAGTCCTTTCTGCTCGCGGAAAGGCGGCGGGCATATCAGGAGGTCGTGACTCCGGATTGCCGAGACTCCGGGTGCTCTGGATGCGGGGTGTGCAACCTGCGGGACCGGAGTTCCCTCTTGTCCGGCCAGGCCGAACATATGCGTATAGAACCGGTTTTTGCCCCGCAGATCCCGGAAGAAGATATGTCCGGTGCCGGACCGGAGCAGGAAGCCGATCCCTCCTGCAAGGGGGCGCATGTGCGGATCTGGTATTCAAAAACCAGGGAGTGCCGCTGGCTGAGTCAACTAGAGATGCAAAAAGTGCTGGACCGGGCCATGCGGCGGGCCAGTCTGCCGGTGACTTTTTCCCAAGGGTTTCATCCACTCCCTTTGTTTTCCTTTGGCCGGGCCGTTCCTGTGGGTGTGGAGAGCCTGTCCGAGTGGGTGAATGTGTTTTTTCGCCGCGGACTGGAGGAGAAAGAGATCCTGCCGGCAGTGAACGAAAATCTGCCCTCCGGATTAAAGATGTATCACATGGAAGCCCTGACCATTGGCAAACGCCAATCCCAGCCCCTGGGGGAGAGATACAAAATAGAGTTCTATCCTTTTCTGACCCGGGCCTTGGAGGAAGACTGGCAGGTGTTTGTAAGTAGCCCCTGCTTCCGGGTCCAAAAACAGGGCAAGAAAAAGATAAGGAATGTGGACCTGCGCCCTCTGGTTCGGGGATATGAATTGAACGGCTCCGAACTTGTCCTTGATTTTGACTGGAGCGAAGAATACATAAGCCCGCTTTTCTTCCTGCAGAGCGTTTTTAAGGGTTTCAGCCTGCAAAAGGCGCGGGTGGTGAAGACAGAGCAGTTTTTTGTCCTCGAAGGGTCTTTGCATAGTAAACTGCAGGCGAACCAAGAATGTAAAGAGGAAAAAGGATGAAGCACAATGAACCGGATTTTTGTTTTGGGGTGATTGCCCTTATAGGGCCGCCCAACGCCGGAAAATCCACTTTTTTGAATCAGGTGATCGGCGGGAAGATAGCCATTGTCAGCCCCAAGCCCCAGACCACACGCAATCGGGTCACCGGAATTCTAACCCGGGAGGATATGCAGGCCGTATTTTTGGACACGCCCGGCATACATGCCCACAAGGGCCGGATGAACGAGTTCATGCTGCGTTCGGCCAGAAGCGGGCTCATGGCGGCAGACGCGGTGCTCTTATTTCTGGATGCGCAGATGTATGTGCATAAACCCCGCAAGCTGGAGGCGGATCTGAAGCTCTTGTCCGCAAGCCTGGCGAGCGTCGGATCGCCGCGGGTTATAGCTCTGAACAAATGCGATCTCGTGGGGGACAAAAAGGATCTTTTGCCGATAATGCACCGGGTGCAAAAAGAGTGGAACGAGGCGGAGATATTTCCGATCAGCGCCATGCGCGGGGAGGGCACGGAAGAGGTACTGGGGCGCATGCGCGGACTCCTCCCCTCCGGAGCAGCCATGTACCCCGATGACCAGTTGTCCACCCTCCCGGTCAAGTTCATGGTTTCTGAAATCATCCGGGAAAAACTGTTCTTGAATTTGGACAAAGAGCTGCCGTATAATGTTGCCGTGCAGATCGAGTCCTGGGACGAGGATGATGACCTGGTTCGGGTCGAGGCCATTATCCTGGTTGCCAAGTCCGGGCACAAACCGATTGTCATCGGGCACAAAGGTGCGGCCCTTAAACATATCGGGACCCTGGCCAGAGAAGAGGCGGAGGAACTTTTGGGGAAGAAGGTCTATCTGGGGCTGTGGGTCAAGGTGAAACCGAAATGGACCGAGAACCGCTCTCTTCTGCAGTCCCTCGGTCTCGGGGATTGAGTCCTGCGATGTCCCAGCCACGTACAGCCTGGCCTTTGTTGGCGCCGGCAGAATCGGTTAGAAATATGATCCGCTCAGGGGCGTGTAAGCCAGGAATATAAATCCAAGGAGCAGTCATGGACGGGTCCGGTTTGAAAGAAAATCTTAAAAAGTTTCAGGAGGAGATGGCGGATGCCGCGCGCAGAGCGGGGCGTTCAGTGCAGGATATTACCCTGGTGGCGGTCTCCAAAACCCACGGCCCGGACAGGGTGGCTGAACTCTATAACTACGGGCAAAGGATTTTTGGAGAAAACTATGTCCAGGAGGCGGCAGCCAAGATGGATGAATTGTCCGGCCTGGGCATAGATTGGCATTTTATAGGCCATCTGCAGAGCAACAAGGCCAGGCAGGTGGCTGGACGCTTTGCCATGGTGCAGACCGTGCACTCCGCCAAACTGGCCCGCAGGCTAAACGATATCCTCCAGGAAACTGGCGGTGTTCAGCCGGTTTTGGTCCAGGTGAATCTGGGAGAGGAAAAACAAAAATCCGGGGTCCGGCCGGAGGAAAGCGGCAGGCTCTGCACCGCTATCGAAGAGATGTCCGGCTTGGACCTCAAGGGACTCATGGTCCTGCCGCCGTTTTTTGAAGACGGGGAGAAATCCCGGCCCTATTTTGCCCGGCTGAGGCAGCTTAAAGAAAAGATGGAAAGGGAATTGGGCCGGAGGCTGCCGCACCTGTCCATGGGCATGACCGCGGATTTTCCCCAGGCCATTGAGGAGGGCGCCACTCTGATCCGGGTGGGCACCCGCCTTTTCGGGCCCAGAGAGTATAAGTAATTTAAGTATTCGAGGCATTCGTCCGAAAAAGCAATATGGAGAAAAAGAGTTTTCTGCATCCGAAGTGTGGACACACATCTCACCAACCAATTCCCGGACTGATCGACTGACCGGGGTGGGCGGGCACATATGGATCTAGCGACTATTATCGGGACTGTCTTGGCTTTTGGCCTTGTGGCCGCTGCGATCGTTGTGGGCGGGAGCCCACTGGCATTCATCAACCTCCCGGCAATGCTGATTGTCTTCGGGGGGACAATGGGCGCTACTCTGGTCAACTACCCCCTGGGACACGTGATCGGGGTCATCGGGGTGATTAAGAATACCTTTTTGACCCAATCCAAAGATCCAGCGACCATCATTGAGCAGTTTCTGGATTACGCCAACCGGGCCAGGCGAGAGGGCATCTTATCCCTGGAACCCCTTTTAAAGGAGGTCGATGACCGGTTTCTGCGTAAAGGCCTGCAGCTGACTGTGGACGGTCTGGAACCGCAGACCATCCAGGAAATATTGGAGACCGAGATTTCCTATCTGGAAGAAAGGCATGAAAAGGGAGCAGAGATCCTGTCCACTATGGGCGGCTTTGCCCCGGCCGTCGGCATGATCGGGACGGTTATCGGATTGGTACAGATGCTGCAGACCATGAATGATCCCAGCACGATCGGTCCGGCCATGGCCGTGGCCCTTTTGACCACATTCTACGGCGCGGTCTTGGCCAATCTGGTCTTCAACCCCATGTCCGGGAAGCTAAAGACCAGGAGCAAGGAAGAGGTTCTGGGTAGGGAAATGATTCTGGAGGGGATTTTATCCATTTCCAAGGGGGAAAATCCCCGGATAATAGCGGAAAAGCTGAACAGCTATCTGCCGCCCAAGTCCCGGCAGGAAGAGGATTAGACCTTGGCCGGCCGGAAGAAAAAGAAAGGCAAATCCGGCGGAGGTGCAGCCTGGCTGATCACCTTTTCGGATATGATGACCCTTCTTTTGACTTTTTTCGTCCTCCTTTTGAGCATGGCCTCCCTGGAAGATGTCCGCAAGGTACGCTTGGCCTGGACCTCCCTTTCCGGGACTTTCGGGATAGGGACGAAAAGCATGGATGTCTTGCGTTTGACCGAGAGTAGGGAAGTGCATGAACCCGGGCCCATGTCCGAGGCCGAGGACCTTCAGCCCCTGCAAAAGCTTATGTGGGAGGACAAGCTCCAAGACGTGGACCTGCTTTCCAACAGGTTTATGCAGATAATAAGCATAGGCGGGGACATATTGTTTAATCCCGGGGAGAGCCGGATCACCGAGTCCGGAAAAAGGCTTTTGGACCGGATTGTCCCGGTTTTAAAGAGAGCAGACTATCCCCTGCTTTTGACCGGACATGCCTCGAGCATGCGCAGCGAATACGGGGACACCTTACTGGACGGCCGGAAGCGGGACCGGGAGGCCTTGTGGGGTCTGTCCCTGCAGCGTTCATTGAATGTTTACAAATATCTGCTCGACTCCGGCCTGGATGCAGAACGGGTCCGGCTGGAGGCGTTCGGCCCGTACAGGGACCGCCATGACGGTTCCACAGCCCGGGGTCGGGAAAAAAACCGTCGGGTGGAGATTGTTTTGAACAAGCGCCACTCAGACTGGCAGGCCCGCATTGCGGCTGAAACAAAGGGCGAAAGTCAGGAGGACGGGTTCGAATACAAGGGGTTTACCTTTGATCTGAACGGAGACGCTGTACCGGAGTAATCAGACGTGGCCAGAAAAAAGAAGAAAGAGTCCGCGCCAAAGGAGGCAGCATGGTTGATCACCTTCTCGGATATGATGACTCTTCTTCTGACCTTTTTCGTGCTCCTGTTGAGCATGTCCAGCATGGACCAGAGCATCATCGAGCAGATATCCACTGTGTTCCGGGACAGGATAGCCTTTATGTCCACAAAGTCTTCCGGACGCGTGGACAAGCGGTTGCAGCTGGTTAAGGAGAATATAGAGAAGCCCTGGGAAATCCTGGAGAAAAAAAAGCTAATAAAGGACCTGCTTTTCCCAGACACGGCTCTGCCCCGGGAGATAAACAAAAGCACCCTGGAGGAGAATCTGGAGATTTTGGTCCGGCCTGAGGGCGTGGCCCTGGTGCTCACGGACAAACTTCTTTTTCCTTTGGGGGAGACTGAGCTTAACCCTGCGGCCAAGCAGATCCTGGAGCAGGTGGGAGAGCTGACCCGCATCTGGCCGGCACCGGTCAATGTATCCGGGTATACTGACGATATCCCCTCGACCGAAAGAGGTAATTTGTATATATCCGGGGAAAGGGCCATGTCTGTCCTGGATTTTTTCCTGCAGGACATGAATCTGGATCCGGAGAGATTCTCCGTATCCGCGTACGGCCCCAATTTCCCGATAGCGAGCAATGACACCCCGGAGGGACGGGCCAAGAACAGGCGGGTGGAAGTCCTTTTCAAGAATGCGCCACATTCCTATATGTAGACCCTGCCCGCGAATATATTAAGCCGGAGATTAGAAATGGCCAAGAAGGACAAAAAGCAGGAAGAAGGCCAGGAAGAACAGGAACAGAAAAAGAAAAAAGGCAAATTGAAATGGATATTGCTGGCAGTGGTTATCATTGTCCTGGGAGTCGGAGGATATTTCGGCTACACCTATTATATGGACAGTCGTCAAAATAATGGCAATGCCACCCAGGAGGAGTCCGAAGGCAAAAAAGAAGAAAAGCCAGAGACCGTGACCCTGCCCTCATTCGTGGTCAACCTGGCAGATCCCCTGGGACGCAGGTATCTTAAGGTCTCTATGGACGTGGAAGTGGTGAACAAGGAGGCGGCCAAGGAGCTCGAGGACGCCATGCCTCGGGTAAAGGATTCCCTGCTTTTGCTTTTGTCCAGCAAGAGCTATTCTGAGGTGGACTCCATGGAAGAGAAATTGCAGCTGAAAAAACAGATTGTCAGCCGCTTGAACCAGATTGTTGACAATTCACCGGTGGTCAAGGTTTATTTTACTGAATTTGTTGTCCAGTAAGAGCCATGAACAAGATACTGAATCAAGACGAAGTAGATGCTCTGCTCAGGGGGCTGACCGGCGGGGAGGTGGAGACCGAGACCGATGTCCCTGAGGACGATTCCGGAATCGTTTCCTTTGACCTGTCCAATCAGGATCGGATCATCCGTGGCCGGATGCCGGTTCTGGAGATAATAAACGACCGTTTTTCCCGTTTGGCCACCAACGCCCTGGCCAATACTCTGCGCAAGCGAGTGGACGTGAGCACGGTCTCCATAGACATGTCCAAGTTTGGGGATTTTATGCGTTCTTTACCGGTCCCGACCAGCATAAATATCTTCAAGATTGATCCCCTGCGCGGGAATGCCCTTATGATTGTGGACACCAGGCTGGTATTCTCCCTGGTGGAGAATTTTTTCGGCGGTCCGGGTTCGCAGCCGAAGATTGAGGGCCGGGACTTTACCCCCATCGAACAGACCATAATCACCCGAGTGGTCAAGATCCTTTTGACCAATATGGAAGAGGCCTGGAGGCCGGTGCACGAGGTAGGGATCGAGATGGTCCGCACGGAGATAAATCCCCAGTTCGCCTCAATTGTCCCCCCCAGCGATGTTGTTGTTGTGGTCACTTTTGAGGTCGAGTTGGAAAATGCCATCGGGTCACTGGTGCTGTGCCTGCCCTATGCCACAATCGAACCGATACGTTCCAAGCTCTATGCCGCCTTCCAGTCCGAGCGCCTGGAGGTGGATCATGCCTGGATCTCCAGGTTCAAGGAGAGGCTTATGGAGGTCCCGGTGGAAGTGAATGTGACCTTTGGTCAAGCCCAGATCACCGGACGGCAGCTTCTGAACCTGGAAAAAGGGGACATACTTATGTTGGATACTGATGAGGAAGATCCCATAGAGGCCTATGTGGAGGGGGTTCCAAAGTTTTATGGCTACCCGGGGCAGGCCAAAGGCAACAAGGCCTTTCAGGTATTAAAGGATAGGGAAACCAATTACTGAGGTTGAATATGGCTGAAGAGAACAAGCCGCAGGAAGAAGAACAGGCAGCCGGACAGAACGGGGAAAAGACGGATCAGGATAAGCTGGCCGAGGAATGGGCAGCAGCCCTGGGCGAAACCGGGGATCTCGATCAGGAAGAAGAACAGCAAAATGGAGACGATTCCGGGAACCAGGGCGCGGATAAGGGTTTGGACGACGAAGGCCTGGCTGAAGAATGGGCCCGGGCCCTGGCCGACGAGGAGGAAAAGTCGGCCAAGGACGAGAAGAAACAGGAGAAATTATCCGCCCAGAGTAGAGACGTCCAGTTCAATGATTTGACAGAGGATGCCAAGGCCCAGAAAGGCGGGGGCACCAAAAGGGATCTGGACTTTATCCTGGACATACCGCTCAATGTCACGGCCCAGCTTGGAGGCACCCAGCTGCTTATCAACGAGCTTTTGCAGCTGGGTCAGGGTTCGGTGATCGAGCTGAACAAACTGGCTGGTGAGCCCCTGGAGATCCTGGTCAACGGCAAGCTGGTGGCCCGGGGCGAGGCCGTGGTTATAAATGAAAAATTCGGTGTTCGGCTGACCGATATAATAAGCCCCATAGAGAGGATTAAAAAACTTGGCTAACGCGACGGATATGGCTTCCTCGTCCATGAGCATCGGCCTTGCTGGAATGAAGACCGCAAGTGCTCTTTTTCTGATCCTTGCCGGCATCTTTCTGATTTTTTTCCTTCTTCGCCGCTATGGACACAAGGCCGGACTGTCTTTTGGCCAGTCCGGAGTACTGACCCATGTGGCCAACCTGAGTCTGGGGACCAGGAAGAGTATCGTGGTGGTCCGCTTTTTGAATGAGTATCTGGTACTGGGGATCAGTGAATCCCGGATAAACCTTTTGACCAAGATACATGCGGACCATGAAGATGAGCAAGAATTCGCCCGGATTCTGGAGGACAAGGCTTCCGAGCCTGCTGACGATTCTTAGTCTTCTGCTATTGGCTGCCCCGCCGGCCGCCTTTGCAGCCGACCCTGCCCTGCCCTCTCTTTCCCTGTCCCTGGCAGCAGAGCAACCGGACCCGGAGAACGTCTCCGTTCTTCTGGAGATCCTGTTTTTGCTCACCGTGCTCTCCGTGGCCCCGGCCATTGTCCTGACCGCGACCTCGTTTACCAGAATTATCGTGGTTTTTTCTTTTCTACGTCAGGCCGTGGGCACCCGGCAGATGCCTCCGAACCAGATACTGGCCGCCCTGGCCATTTTTATGACCGTGGCCATAATGATGCCCGTGGGCAAACAGATAAATGACACCGCGCTGCAGCCGTATCTACGGGAAGAGATCGGGTATAAGGAGGCCTTGACCAATGCCGAGGCCCCTATTCGCAACTTTTTGTTCAAGCACACCAGAGAGAAGGACCTGAGCGCCTTTTTTGCCATATCCGGGATGGAGAAGCCCAAAAACAGATCCGATGTCCCGACTATGCTCCTTTTGCCCGCATACACCATAAGCGAGCTCAAGACCGGTTTTCAGATTGGGTTTTTGATTTATGTGCCGTTTCTGATCCTGGACATGGTCGTGGCCAGTATCCTTTTGTCCATGGGCATGATGATGCTCCCCCCGGTCATGATCTCTTTGCCGTTCAAGATATTGCTCTTTGTCCTGGTTGACGGCTGGAACCTCCTGGTTCGCTCCCTGGTGGACAGCTTCGCCTGATAAACTGGCGGCTTCGGCCAAAAGCGGATCAAAAGTAAACAAAAGGAAATGATATGACCCCGGAATTTGTAGTTGGATTCGCCAGAGAGGCCATCGAGACCACCTTAATGGTCGCCCTGCCTATGCTGGGTGTGGGACTCATTGTCGGAGTTACCGTGAGCATCCTGCAGACAGCCACCCAGATCCAGGAAATGACCCTGACTATGGTCCCTAAGATTATTTCCATCTTTTTGGTCCTGCTCTTTGCCTTCCCCTGGATCATGAACAAGATGGTCACGTTTACAGAAAAGGTGTTTAAAAACATCCCCAATTATATTGGGTAGAGAGAACAGTGGCTGCTCATTTGGCCCCGGCTTGGCGCAGAAATTCGGCTATAATTATGGCCCCGGCCTGGGCCACGTTTATGGACTCGAAGCCCCCGGGCATAGGGACGTGCAGGTTTGTGTCGCATCTTTTGTTTACATTGGGCCGGATCCCTTTTTCCTCGTTCCCCAAGACCAGCACGGCCGGGAACGCGGGAGCAAAATGAAAAGCATTTGTGCCTTTTTCTCCCGCCCCAGCCCCGTATATCCAAAAGCCTTTTTCTTTCAGCCCGTCCAGGGTGCGGGCCAAATTGGTTACCCGTGCCAGCGGCAGCCTGCCGAGCGCGCCAGCCGAGGCCTTGAGCGCCCCGGCACCCAGGGCCGCGGAGTTGTTTTTGGTCAAAATGATCCCGGCACCGCCCAGAGCCAGAAGGGTCCGGGATAGAGTGCCCACATTCCCCGGGTCTTGGAGCTGATCCAGGGCCAGAAGCAAGGGCATGGCCGTGTGCTGCGTCCCGGAGATGAGTCCCTCCAGATCCGTAATCCGGGCAGAGGTCATTCGGGCGGCGATCCCCTGGTTGTTACCCGGACACTGTCTATCCAATTCCTCCCTGGAGACGTATTTACAGGCTATTCCAGCCTCCCGGGCCTGGTCCGCTATCTCCTGGAGCGGGCGGGATGCGCCTTTGCGGAGCAGTAAAAGGTCAATGGAGTTTCGGGCGGCAATGGCTTCGGATACCGGCTTGCGGCCGGAAATGAATTTGGACATAGGTGTTTTGTTAGAGATTTTCGGTTGCTGCTTTAAACAATTATGCTGTCACCAGCCAAGGGGGGCGGTCCATTCAAGGCTTTTATCTGCCTTTTCCCCCAAGCGACCCTTCCTGATCCGCACCGCACCCGGCATTTTTTTGTCTTTACCGCTGCTTTTAATAATATTATCCGAACCCCAGTCCGGAGTAAATGGCTGCGCTTTGAAACCGACTCCACTCTGATCGGCTTTTCTTTTTCCCGGAAGGGTAAATTGAGATTGCCAAACCGGAAGGTTTCAGCTAGCCATCTACGAACGCGAAGAGTTTTTGGGGAGTCATCTATGATGCGTATTTTGATTGTACTGCTTTTGCCCTTTTTTCTTTTTTCCTGTACTTCCGGGGGGCAAAAAGGACCAAAAAATCCGGATGATACGACTGAGTATCGTGTCGAAGCCAATGCCTCGGCTGCAGGGGGGGATTCGTCCGGGAAGGGCTTTTCCCTGCCCGGCGAGAAAGCGTCCGCAATCGACTCAGTCCTTCTGGACGACTACAGCAGCGACGTGGGCGGGCAGAAAAAAGAGGTAACCATAGAGGAACCCCCTGAGGACTCGGAGGACATCCCTTTGTCCGAGGCCGAGGAAAAGGCCCTGGAATCCGACGTGGGGCTACATTTTCAGCTCGACGTCCGGGAAACCAAGGAGATGCAGCAGTATTTCAAGTACTATACGAACAGGCATAGAAAAGCCTTCGCCCGGTGGCTGAAAAGGTCCGAGCCCTATCTCCCGTTCATAAAGCAGGTCTTCTCTGAGGAGGGGCTGCCTCACGAACTCATCTTTCTCCCGTTTGCTGAGAGCGGATTCAATTCCTTGGCTTATTCCCACGCCGGCGCGGCCGGGATGTGGCAGTTCATACCCGGCACCGGCAGGCGCTACGGCCTGGATGTCAATTGGTGGATTGACGAGAGACGCGATCCGTACAAGGCCTCGCGGGCCGCTGCCAGTTATTTGAACAAGCTCTATGACGACTTCGGGGATTGGTATTTGGCCCTGGCCGCGTATAATGCTGGAGAGGGACGGGTGGCCAGCGCCCTGCGCAAAAGCGGGTATGACAACTATTTTGATCTTACAAGAAGCCGGCACTATTTGCGTCGCGAGACCCGTCTGTATGTGCCCAAGCTCATGGCCATCCTTAAGATCGTCAAGAACCTTGAGGATCTGGATTTCGAGCCCCTGGACTGGAACAGGGAAGCGGATCTGGCGGAGCTACAGGTGGAGGGGGGGACCGATCTTTTGGGTTTGAGTACGAGTATGGATATGTCCTGGCAGCGGTTCAGGGAGCTGAACCCGGCCTTCAGGCGCCAAGTGAGTCCCCCGCGCCAGAAATGCACCGTGTATGTGCCGCAGGAAAAACTGGGGACCGCCAAGGCCTTTTTGGACGACCCGGACTCCACTCCTTATTCCGGTTATTCCCGCTACCGGGTGCGCAACGGAGATTCATGGTGGAAGATTTCCAGGCTCTTCAATGTACCCATTTCCGTTTTAAAGCAGATTAACAGCAAAAACAGTAATATGCTCCGGCCCGGAGACTCACTTATGGTCCCGCATAGCGCGTCCTCGGCCCGCTCCGGGGCGGTAGCCAAAAAAAGTGCCCGCAAGCGGGCCAATTATACGATACAAAAAGGGGACACCCTGTCGGGCCTGGCCAGGGAATTTGATGTCGGGCTGCAGACCCTGTACCGGGCGAACGGTATCAGCAATCCGCGGTCCATTCGGCCCGGGGACCGGATTTATATCCCGGACCTGGGCCGGGATAGAGCCCAGGCTTCCTCTACACAGGCGCAGGAAGTCTATCGCCAGGTGGTCCAGTATAAGGTGCGCAACGGGGATACCCTGTGGGATATTGCCAAACGCTTTGGGGTTCGCACCAAGGATCTGCAGGAGTGGAATGGATTGTCCGGGAACAGGTCCATTTATCCCGGGGACAGTCTGAAGATTTATGTGGATTGATTGTCTCTAACCGGCCCGGCTTTTCCCCAGGATACGTCCCAGAAAGGCCAGCGCCGGTTCGCGGTCCATCTCCAGACCGGTCCAGATGCGAAATTGTTCCGCTGCCTGGGCAACAAACATCTCCAGTCCGGGGATGATTGTCTTGCCTTCTTGCGTTGCCTGTTTTGTCAGCGGGGTATCTACTGGATTGTAGATGATGTCGTATACCGCCTGCACCCCGGTCATGTCCGCCTCCCAGGGTGATCTGTCCCTGTTTTCTCCGTACATGCCCAGGGGAGTGGTATTGACCAGAAGATCCGTCCGCACCGAGTGCCTTTTTCCCCAGGCCACTGTTTCCGCTTTCATCTCCCGGGCTAAGGCCTCGGCCTTGCTTGCGGTCTTGTTGCTCAGCACTGTCTTTATGCCCAGTTTCTTTAGGCCGTGAACCACTGCCCTGGAGGCGCCTCCGGCACCAAGGACCAGGGCGCTGTGGAGGTCTTTTTTCAGGCTGAGGAGGGGAAGGGTGAATCCGGTCACATCCGTGTTATCCCCGGCCAGCCGACCTTTTCGCCAGTAAAGGGTGTTTACCGCCCCGATCTGTCTGGCTGTCGGGGAGATCTCATCCAGGAAGGGTATGACCGCCTCTTTGTGCGGGATGGTTACACTGGCCCCGGAGATTGAGAGCAGGCGGACCGAACGTATGAAATAGTCCAGGTCTTCGTTTTTCACTGGCCAGGTGCAGTACACCTTATTCTGGGACCCACATTCCGCGAACCAATGGTTGTGCAGGGCCGGGCTCAGGCTGTGGCCCAGAGGATATCCGGTTATTCCGTAAATGCAGCAGTCCATGGCTTAGAGGGATCAGATCCGGCCGTTTTGCCGGACATGTTCGGACCCGGCGGCCAACGCCTCCGAGTTTTTGGGTATCAAATGGCTGTAATGTGCGGGGATGACGTTTTCCAGACTGTTTTGCGCAGTGCTCAAATCAACGCAACCGGTGGCCTCCAGAAAGCCACCCAAAGCGACCATATTGGCCATCCTGGTGTTGCCGATTCTGTTGGCGATGTCGTTGGCCGGCACGGCAAAGCACATGAGCCTGTTCGTCTCGGCTAGGGCGGCGTCTACAAGCGAGGAGTTTATGACCACTTGCCCCCCCTCCTTGACCCGGGACTGAAATTTATCCAGTGAGGGGCGATTCATGGCGATAAGGCTTTCCGGGTTATGGATGATGGGCGAACCGATCTCTTCATCAGAAATAACCACTGTGCAGTTGGCGGTCCCGCCGCGCATCTCCGGGCCGTACACCGGGATATAGGTCACGTGCAGGCCCTGGCCCATGGCTGCATAGGCCAGGAGATTGCCGATCATCATGACCCCTTGTCCACCGAATCCGGCTATGATGGTGTCCTTGTACATCTATCTGTCCTCCGCGGTGCAGTCCTTGAATTCCCCGAGCGGGAAGCAGGGGATCAGTTCCTTGCTCACCCTTTCCACCGCCTGGACCGGGGACATCTTCCAATTGGTGGGACAGGCGGCCAAAAATTCTACAAAACCGAATCCCCGCCCTTCTTTTTGCACGGAAAAGGCCTTGCGCACGGCCTTTTTGGCCCGGTTATAGTTTTTTATGTTATCCAGGGCCACCCGGGCGGAATAGGCGGTACCCCCGAGTCCGGCTATAATTTCGGCCATTTTGAACGGTTCACCTTCGCTTTCCCCACACCTACCAGCCGGACAGGTGGTGGTCTTCTGGCCGAGCATGGTGGTTGGAGCCATTTGTCCTCCGGTCATCCCGTATACGGTATTGTTGACGAATATGACCGAGACCTTTTCCCCCCGGTTGGCGCAGTGCATTATTTCCGCCAAACCGATTGAGGCCAGATCTCCGTCACCCTGGTAGGTGAACACGAACTTGTCCGGGCGGGACCTTTTCACCCCGGTGGCCACGGCCGGGGCCCGACCGTGCGGGGCCTCGATTGTATCCGCCAGGATATAGTTGTAGATGAATACCGAGCATCCGATTGAGCCCACGCAGATGGTGTCCTCCCCGACCTCAAGTTCCTGCAGGCATTCGGCCACGATTTTGTGGGCCGTGCCGTGATGGCAGCCGGGACAATAATGGGTGGGGATATCGGCCAGAAGCTCAGGGCGTGTGTATGCTTGTTTTTCCTGCATGATTATTTCTCCAGGGCGTCCAGAATGGGTTGTTCGAAATCGTTCGGAGTGGGTAGGTTTCCAGGGAGGTGCCCGTAGAATGCGCTTTCAGCCAAGCCGCATACAGACAGACGGACATCCTCGACCATTTGTCCCATATTGTGCTCTATGGTCAGAAAATTCTTCCCTTTTTCCGCCAGATCCCGCAGGGCCAGAGCCGGGAAGGGGTATACAGTAATGGGCCGGACTAGTCCCACTTTATGGCCGAAAGCGCGCAGCTTTCTTATGCTGGATTTGGCGATGCGGCCGATGGACCCGTAGGCGACTATGATCAGCCGGGCATCCTCGGTCATGAATTCCTCCCAGCTGCACTCCCGGTCCATCTCTTTGTATTTTGCCCCCAGGTGCCGGTTATGGGCGGCCAAAGAACCCTCGGCCAAAAAGAGGGATTTGAGTATGCGCGGTTTTCTGTCCGTTGCCCCGTTCAGCCGCCAGTCCACAGCTTCCCCGGGGGAGACGTCCTGTTTCTGGCCCAGAGTGATGGGTTCTTTCATCTGCCCCAGTATAGCGTCTCCCAGGACCATTACCGGGTTGCGGTAGGCGAACGCGAGGTCAAAGGCCCGCCGGGTCAGATCATAGGCTTCTTGAGCGGTCCCCGGGGCCAAAACCAGCAGTCGGTAGTCTCCGTGCCCACCGCCTCGGGTGGCCTGGAAGTAGTCCCCCTGGGCCGGTCCGATGTCCCCGAGCCCGGGGCCGCCGCGGTTCATATTGACCACCACAGCCGGGAGTTCGCTCCCGGCCATATAAGATATGGTCTCCTGTTTCAAAGAGATGCCCGGGCTAGAAGAGGAAGTCATGGCCCGGACGCCGCAGGCAGCCGCGCCCATAAGCATATTTGCCGCTGCTATTTCGCTTTCCGCCTGAACGAATTGTCCGCCGGCTTCGGGCAAGGCCTTGGACATGAATTCCGGGATGTCATTCTGCGGAGTGATCGGATAACCGAAATAGCAGCGGCATCCGGCATCCAATGCCCCCCTGGAAATAGCCTCGTTGCCCTTGACGAATATTTTGGACTTAGCTGACATCTGCGGTCTCCTTTTCCTGAGCGGACTTGAACACCTCTATGGCCGTGTCCGGGCATATTTGGGCGCAGAATGCACACCCTTTGCATTCTTCCATCTGCTCCGCCGGGACTTCCACTACCTTGTAGCCCTGCTTGTTGAAACGCTCGGCCGGAACAATTATTCCCACCGGGCAGACCAGGGTGCACAGCAGACACCCCTTGCACCTGTCTTCCTTAAAGACCACTCTGGACATGTTACCTCCTGGCCGCAGGCCGCGTGTATTTGCTGGTGATGGTCCTTTTTTGCATCCCGTGAAGACGCAAGCACCCATTCTGAATGGATAAAAAAGGAAACTTCACTTAACATAAAACCCTGACGGATAAAAGAGGTTTTGTCCCCGGGGTGCATCCGGGAGGATTTTCATACTTTTCAGGGGGGTATTTCTTGGTCTGGCGCCAGGGCCGCTCGGTCTACAGGATGAGCATGGAGTCCCCGTAGGAGAAGAAGCGGTAGTTCTTTTGCACGGCCTCTTTGTATGCGGCCAGGATGCGCTCTCTTCCGGCCAGGGCGGAGACCATGACAATAAGTGAGGACTGGGGGAGGTGAAAATTGGTCAGCATGTGGTCGGTGACAAAGAACTGGGATTCCGGGGTAATAAAAATATCCGTCCATCCGGTGTACGGTCGGATGTCCCCGGTTAGTTGGAATGCGCCTTCCAGGGCCCGAACAGTGGTTGTGCCCACGCAGAGCACGCTTTCGCCCCGGGCTTTGGCCCGGTTGATCATCTTCGCGGTCCGGGCCGGGATTTCCGCGTATTCGCTGTGCATTTGGTGCCTGCGGATATCCCGGCAGCGGATGGGGCTGAAAGTACCGTACCCGACGTACAAAGTTATTTCCGCCCATTTCCTCCCCGAGGTCAGAAGTCTTTGTCTGATTTCCGGGGTAAAGTGCAAGCCTGCGGTTGGCGCGGCCACGGACCCGGTCTTCTGCCTGCTGCAGAAAGCGGTCTGATATCTTTGCCGGTCCTCGGGCCCGTCGGGGCGGCGGATGTAGGGCGGCAGGGGCATATGCCCGCGGCTGAAAAAGATTTTTTCCAGCTCCCCGGACCACTCCAGGCGGACCAAATACTGTCCGAACTGGTGTTTTTCCAAGACGGCAAGGGAGATTTCGCCTTCCAGGTCGATCCTATCCCCTACCGACGGAGCCCGGGAAGCCCGGAGCAATCCCAGGGCGGTGCAGCTCCTTTGGCCGTTGCCGTGGGTTTTTGTTTTGAGGAGCGGTAGCGGAGTCAAAAGCAGAAACTCCACCTTTCCGCCGGAGGACTTTTTGCCTTCCAGCCTGGCCGGCAGAACACGGGTGTTATTGGCCACGATCAAGCACTCCTTAGGCAGAAAGGAATCGAGCCGGGAAAAAGAGGAGTGGGTGATAGCGCCCGAAGCCCTGTCCAGGACCAGTAGCCGGGAGGAAGATCTGGCTGCTGCAGGCGTCTGGGCGATATTTTCCTGCGGGAGTTCAAAGTGGTAGCTTTGGAGATCAAAATCCGGGGGCGGTGCCGGGGCGTGTTTGCTGTTCATTGCCCGGCAGGTATTTGTCTGTGTCCGGCTTGTCAAGTGGAGCCCAAAGGTGTGCGATTCCGAACGGGTTTGCCGCAAGCCGGGATTTGGGTTAATATACTTTTGCGGGTTGAATACATTTTACATGCGGGCGCAGGGCCCGGGACATGTCTGCAGGAGTTTGCTTATGCGTATATCTGTTTTTTGGACCCGGGAAACCGATGCCCGGGAGGCGGCAAAAGAAGTTTTTTCCCAGTTGAGCGCGGAAATGCCCGGGACTCCGGACATGGTGTTTGCCTATTACACAGAAGCCCTTGACCCGACCCATCTGGCCCGGTCCATGGCCGAGTTCGCTCCGAACGCGGCCGTGCACGGCGGGAGCACTTGTCAGGGAGTGCTGGTTAATTCCGGTTTTGTGAGCGGCACTCCGGGAATTCTAGGGGTGTTAGCCCTCCATGACCCGGACGGGGATTTTGGGACAAGTATATGCGAGTTTGGAAATGATCCGGAGCAGGCCGCAGCCAAAGCCGTGCGGGAAAGCCTGAGCAACGCCGGTCGACCCGGGGAGTCCCCGCTTTTTGTCTGGATATCTTCCACTCCCGGCCGGGAAGAAAAGATCCTGGCCGGCATTGAATCGGTCCTGGGTCCGAATATCCCTGTTCTGGGCGGTAGTGCTGCTGATGATGCGGTTGCCGGTAACTGGTCGGTAATAGGAAACGGATCCGCCTCCACAGAAGGGGTGGCCGTCACCTCCTTTTTCCCTTCCCAGGAGCCGGGTTTTTCCTTTCACAGCGGTTATTCCCCCACTTCCCATTTCGGAGTGGCCACGGAAACCGAGGGCCGCATTCTCAAGGAGATTGACGGCCGCCCGGCGGCATTGGTGTATAATGACTGGACCGAGGGGGCTATTTCTTCGGTGCTTCCCCGGGGCGGAGACGTACTTGGGTTGACGAGCTGGTACCCTTTGGCCCGGTTTAAACACCAACTAGGCAAGGTGCCCCTCTAACTTTTGTCCCATCCGGAAAAGGTATTCCCGGACCACAGCATATCCTTGTTTACAGATATAAAGGACAACGACCGGATCACCCTCATGAGCGGGAGCCGCAAGAGCCTTGTCAGCCGCCCCACCCGGGTGGTGGAGAGCGTCCTGGCCAACAACGACTACCAGCCGGAGCAGATTCAGGGGGCGCTGATTGACTTTTGCGCCGGGTCCATGCTGGCGGTGCGCAAGGACCTAAACGAAGTCAAGCGCCAGCTGAATGCTCTGCTCGGGGATGTGCCCTATCTGACCATATTTACCTTTGGGGAGCAGGGCTCTTTGACCAAGGGGGCCAATTATCACGGCAACCTTATGGTCTCGGTGATCCTTTTCAGCAACCGGCCGTCGGCCATTTAGGCCGCAGGAGGCATGCAATGACTTCTTATATCGAAGAGCAGGTGGCCAGCCTGGCAAACGAGGAATTGTATGAAATCGCTCTGGACCGGGAAAGGATGCGCAGCCGGGAAAGACAATCCCGCAGACATACCGAGCTCCTCCTGCAGGGCCTGCGGGGCCTGACCACCGCGGAGACTGCAGAATCCGGGCTTTTGAACATACTCCTTGCCCTGAACGAATCCGAGTCCCTGGACGGTTCCTTTGTCCTGCTTTTTTCAGACAGCGGCTGTTTTGAGGTTTTTTCCTCCACACTTCCGGAGTTTCAGGGGACCATTTGGCGGCCTTCGGCCATGTTCGAGCGTTTGTTTACCCGGGGGCGGCCGATAATTGTCCATGACCTGAATCAGCCCGCGGAATGGGAGGACAAGTTCGAACTTAGGGATAAGTACGCCACCGCGGCACACGCTCCTTTCCGCTATGGCCGCTTCAGAGCCGCACTGGTCTGCGTCAGCCGGGAGCATGGGCTTATTGACTACATGCACGCCAGCCTGCTTTTCCGACTAGGCCCGCTTTTGACCCAGGCCCTTATCTCTATAGAGAATATCCGGAAGCTCAAGAGCGCCAGAGCGGAGCTGGAAAGGAAATCGCAGCAGCTGGAGGAGGCATTGGGCCGGGCCACGTACTTGGCCAAGACCGACTATCTGACCCAGGTTTACAATCGCCGCAGTTTTTATGATGTGGCCGAAAAGGAACTGCGGCGTTCCGAAAGGTTCAACCTGCCCATCTCCGCATTGGTCCTGGATATAGACGACTTCAAGTCTGTAAATGATCGTTACGGACACAGTGTCGGGGATGTGGTACTTAAGGACTTGGCTGATGCCTGCCGCTCCACCCTGCGTGAATTCGATACCCTGGCCCGATATGGCGGGGAGGAGTTTGTGGCCCTGCTCCCGGGTGCAGACTGCAAACAGGCCGCAGGCGTGGCCGAGCGTCTAAGACAGACCATTGCCGGGACTTGCCTGGGCGGGCTTTCTCCCGGGGAGTGGGTCACGGTCAGTATTGGGGTGGCGGAGAAAGGTCCGGAGCAATGCACGGTGGATACCTTGATCGATCGGGCGGACCAGGCCCTGCTCAAGGCCAAGAAAGCCGGCAAAAACAGGGTGGTTTTGGATTCAGACTGACCAGGCGCAACAAAGCAAGAGGGAAAAGTGGAAAACAAGTCAAAGACAAGCATAAGAAGGATCGGCGGGTATCTGCACCGGGTGATCCCTATTGTGGACAGCGCAGGCCGGGTACTGGATTATGCGGTCAAACCGCTTATGGTCGAGTTCCGGCCCCGGGACATGATGCAGGTCATTGTCGGGGCCTCCATTCTGGCTGTGCCCGTGGCCTTTACCGAGGAGACCTGGAATCTTGGAGAAAACCTGCCTTTGGCCAATGTTTTGGCCTTAAGCTCTCTGTCCATCCTTTTTATCGCTTTTTTTACCTATTTCAATTTTTATCGCTCGGCCTTTAAAGGCCATGTCCATAGCTATATTCTCAGGGTAGTGGGTACCTATGGCTTCTCTTTGCTTGTTGTCGGCGGGCTTATGACCTTGATCCAGCAATGCCCCTGGACAACCGATTTTGTCCTGGCAGCCAAGCGGGTGCTCATAGTCTCTTTCCCGGCCTCCATGAGTGCTGCCGTAAGTGATGCCATAAAATAGCCTGCAGGGGCAGTCTGTATTTCACAAGCCGCTTGACGCCGGGGTATAAAAAGTTCATAATATTATGCACGGTAAATCTTAAACGGAGGTGTTAGGTTATGTGTAATGATTGCGGGTGCGGACACAATCCCGATTCAAAGTATGCACAGTATGTTCACGATCACGAGCACAGCCATGGGGATGTGGTCCACTCTCACCCCCATGAGCACGATCACGAACACGACCCGGAGACTGGAGAGGTGATTCCTCACGAGCATAAGCACGAAAAATAGTTTGGATCGGGCCGAAAAAAACGGGACCGGGCGGGCGGAATGCTCACCCGGTCCCGTTTTTTTCAACCGTTTTTTGGATCTCCTCTATGGCCCGCCCGGCTACTTCCCCGCTCCAGAGCATGCCTACGTGGGACATGGCCCGACGGGTTTGGACCAGTCTCCATCCCTCGGGCGCGGCCAGTAGCGATTTTCCGGGCAGGACCATGTTATCCGTTGTCGTGTACAGGGCCAGCCCCGGTGGATGAGCAGTGTTTTCTGCTTTTGAAAGAAAGGCTTGAAGCTCTCGGCTCTGCGGCCGCAGGGACTTGGCCAGGCGGGATATGCCGAATACGGCCAGTTTGCTTCCCTTAAACGGCGTGCCCATGGTAATTATCAGTCTGCTCCGGTTGTTGGGGACGGAAAAAAAGGCCAAAAGCCCGCCCAGGCTGTGCCCGACAAGGATGAGTTCCTGCTCGGGGTGCTTTCCCCGGATCGCAGCGAGTTGTTCCTCCAACTCCTGCAGGGCCCCGGAGATATCGTTGGTAAAGCTTTTGTACGCCGGGCAGTAGCAGTTACCAAACCCGGCCCGGCGCAGGCGGATGCGGAAGATGATCCAAGCGCTCGGGTTGTGGAACAGTCCGTGCACACAGACTATTACCGGCCCGTTTCTGTCTGGGACGCTCGCACGCTTAATCCTCTTCAGCCGGCCCAGTGGATATACCGCGGCCAGAAAAGCCACACCCAGGACCGAGTCCAGGCCGGCGGAAAGGACTTGGAAAAGGGAGGTCCGGGTCGAGTCCGCTTGGTTGCCGTTTTCGTACCAGTAAAGGACATAGCTGGCCGCGGTCAGCAGAAAGAGGGCGGCAACTATCGCCCAGATTAGCCAGCACATACGGCAGCCTATTCCAATATCCGGGCGAGCTGCCCTTGGACGAACCTGATCTGCTTTTGGACTTCCTCCGGGCTGGTCCGGGGTATTTCTGCGGCCAACCGGTCCAGTTCCTCAAGGGCATGGCCGATGGATTTGTGGATGTAAAAGGTCTCCACTTCTCCTTGGGGGTAGAGGTGGCCGCAGCCGCCAACCGTCCCCAGGAATTGTTTGTCTTTTATGATCGGGACTGCGAATTTGACAAACCCGGCATCACATTCGCCCACTATTGGTTCCCCGGCCTCACGGGCTCGGCTGGTCATATTCTGATTGGCTACCGCACAGATATTGGCCACTCCCTGCGGGTGGCCCTTGACAATGGGGCAGATTTTGTTCCCCCAGGCCGTATATTTGGTGATACGCGCCCCTTGATTATTGTATACGCAGGCATTGAGCCCGGAGTTCTCGTGTAGCGCCTTTTCCAGCTCCTCCCATTTTTCAGTCCAAGCCACGTCAGTAAGCTCCATGTCCACCTCCTTGTATTTTTGGGGACTATAATAGGCCCATAAGTTTTTTAAGTCCATACACAAGAGGCAAGAATCAAAAAAACCCGGCTGCAGTGCAGCCGGGTTTTTTTCCCAATTTTGAGTTCGTGTCTAGGCGCCGTAAACAGCCACTTCCTGCAGCTCCGGGCCCAGGTATTCGCGTTCGTGTTCGCCCAGAATGCCCAGGGAGAGGCAGATAAGGCTCCACAGATGGACTGTGTAGTATCCACCGTTGTAGTACTCGTTTAGATCAAGAACCTGAGAGTGGCAATTATGACACGGGGTTATGCAGTAATTGGCCCCGGTTTCCTTGATCTGGTCGAACTTTATCTTCCCGAATTTTCTGCGCTGTTCTTCATATCCGGTGGCCTGGAGGAACCCTCCGCCCCCGCCGCAGCAGAAATTGTTGGATTTGTTCGGGTACATATCCACGAAGTTCTCTTCACCGACCACGGATTTGACCACGAACCTGAGGTCCTCGGCCACGGGATCCCCCAGGCCTTTGCGGACCAGTTGGCAGGGATCCTGAACCGTGAATTTGGCCCCTATATCTTTGTTCCAGGACGGGTCCACCGGCAGGCGGCCTTCCCGGATCCAGCGGGCGTAATGGGTGATGATGCTTTCCAGTCTGAACTTGGGCTCGATCTTGAACTTGCGCAATCCTTCCAGGAGCGCATAAAATTCGTGCCCTCACTCGGTATTGAGAAAGACTTCCACCCCCAGGTCTTCTGCGGCCTTGACCTTGTTGCGGACTATTTTCTCCCAGCCTTCGGTGTCGGAAAGGAACATGCAGTAGTTCTCCCCTCCCCAACCAAGAGTGCCGTAAGTCCAGTCCGCTCCGACCGTGTTCAAAATCTTCCACAGCGGGACCATTTCTTCCGCTTCGGTGACCGGTTCGCGGGAGTTCTGGTTCAAAAAGTACTTGGCCCCTTTCTTGTCTATCGGGGCCACCAGCTTGTCCATGTTCGGCTGCTCTTCCTTGATCTCTTCCAGGACGTCTTCGACAACGAACTTGAAGTCCTCAGAGGATGCGCCCATGGCGCTGTTGCCTTCGGTCTTCAGGGCCATGTCGCAGGAGCCGAGTATACCCTTTGGCCTTTCCTCCCGCGGCCATTCAGCGCGGGCCTGGTAAACCAGCTTGGGGATGTCAATGCTCATGGGACAGGCATAGATACACCTCCTGCATTGGGTACAACACCAGACCCAGCCGGTGGAGGTGACTTCTTCGTCCAGCCCCAGGGCGGCCATGCGCAGGAATTTTCTGGGATCCATGTCCTCAATGCCGGAGGCAGGACATCCGGCAGAGCAGGCCCCGCATGTAAGGCAGAGATTCAAATGCCCCTCTTCGGGCAAAAGATCTCTTACCTTGTCCATGAAGGTGGTTTTCGGCTCTGCTCCAAGTTTGACAGCTGCTTCAGCCATAAAACTCCTCCTTAAGGAAGTTGTTGGTTATATGCCGGTAAGATGCGGATCGGGATATATTTGCGACTCAGACAAGAGTCCAAATAGTCATATTTATAAAAAAGTTCAATACGATTCCCCGCAAATCATTTTCATTTATAATGCCATGTTTGTCCCGGATACGCAACCTAGAGTTGAAAAAATACCGGGATTTTTTGCCGGCCCCGGTGAATATCTTTTGAGGTTCGGTATTCATCCTGTGTTACCATCCTGAAAACGGCAAGAGGGGGTTTTGACCAAACCGGTTCCAGGCTGTATGTCAAGGGATCTTAGTGTGGCTTAAGTCTTGTTACAAAGTGGAATTTAAGGAAATGAGCATACTGGTATCGGCAACCGGCAGCGGGGCGGGAAAGACCTCGGTGTTTTTGGCCCTGGCCGCGGTCCTTAAGGAACGCGGCCAGGATGTAACTCCGTTCAAGGCAGGGCCGGATTTTCTGGATCCCATGCACCTAGGCTCGATATGCGCTACACCTTGTTATAATCTGGATACCTGGATGAGTCCAGCCCCTCATGTGAGCGAGTTGCTAAACGCCAGCCGAGGGGTGTCCCTGATTGAAGGGGTCATGGGCTATTATGACGGCGGAGGAAAGAATGGTACAAGGGGATCGGCGGCAGAGCTGGCCTCGCTTTTGGGCTCGACGGTTATTTTGGTCGCCCCCTGTTGCGGCATGTCAGAAAGTTTTGCCGCATTAGTTTGGGGGTTTTGTGGTCTTTCCCGGTTCGGGGAACAGATTAAGGGGGTTGTGGCCAACGGATGCGGTTCAGACAGACACCGCAAGATCCTGGAGGCCAGTCTGGAAAGCCATGGGCTTCCCCCTTTGGTAGGGGCCGTCCCCAGGCAGGGGGTGCCCCGGATCGAGTCTCGACACCTGGGTCTTGTCCCGGAAGAGGAACAAGGGCCCGGCAAGAAATTCAGCGCTTTTGCCCGGACCGGAGAAAAGTATCTGGATGTAGACCGGATTCTCGCTCTGGATATGGGGCAAATGCCAGAGGCGGTCCGGACCGGTCCGACCACGCTTCGTCGGGGGCCGCGAATCGGGGTGGCCCGGGACAAGGCGTTTAATTTTTATTATCAGGCCAATCTGGATAAGCTTCGGGAGTGCGGGGCGGAACTGGTGTATTTCTCCCCTCTGCAGGACCGCAGTCTGCCCGATAGTCTAAAGGCCATTTACCTGGGCGGGGGATACCCAGAGATCTTTGCCCCGGCCCTGGCCGGCAACCGGGTGATGAAAAATGCGATAGCAAAATTCGCTGGCCGCGGGGGGCATATCTATGCCGAATGCGGGGGGATGATTTATCTGGGTGCGGCCCTGAGGGATGCCCAGGGAGAAGAGTTTGCCATGTGCGGCGTACTTTCCCTGGACTTCCGCATGCTTCCCAAACGCAGGGCCCTGGGCTATGTCCAGCTGGAGTTGCTTCGGGATTGTCTACTGGGAAAAACCGGCCGACGGCTGCGGGGGCATGAATTCCATTATTCGGAACTGGCTACAAAACGGCCGGAGGCCGCCAATATCTACCGAACCGAAAACAGCCGAGGGGAAGAGGTGGATGCGGCCGGGTTCATCCAGGACAATGTCCTGGCCAGCTATGTCCATGTCTATTTCGGGCACAGCGAGGAAACCGTTCGGCATATACTCACCTATATAGGGTAAATAAATGATGGATACAGCAATAGTTGTTTTGGGACACGGCAGCAGGAGATCGGAAGTGTCCGAAGCGTTCGAAAGGATGGTGGCCCGCCTGAGGACCAGGCTCTGTGCGGCAGCAGTGGAACCGGCCTTTTTTTCCCTGGGCCGGCCCGGCCTGGAGGAAAAGGCAGAAGAACTCGTTTCTCGAGGCTATACCCGGATCATGGTCTTTCCTTATTTTTTGTTCAACGGCAACCACGTGGTCCAGGACATACCGGAGCAGTTGCAAGGCCTGCGCCGCACCTATCCTCAGGTGAGTTTGGAGATGCTCCCGTCTTTGGAAGACGACCCCTTGATGGACGAGTTAGTGTTTGAGCGCCTGTGGGAGGCTGCAGGCGGGGAGATAATCCGCTCCGGCCGGAGGATCGAGAAAAACAGCCTGGAGTTTATTCGAGAGCATATCCCTGCTCGCAAAAGCGGGGAAAAAGAGATTGCCGCCCGCGTGGTCCACGCCACCGCAGATTTTTCTTTTGCCCGGAATCTGCGTTTTTCTTCCCGGGCACTTACTCAAGGAAAAGAGGCCCTGGCTGCCAAAACGCCGGTTTTTTGCGATGTGCGCATGCTTGAGGCGGCCATGACCGGGGCAAAAAACACGATTTGTCTTCTGGATCTGCTGGGGGATGCGGCCGTGCCCCCGAGCAGTACCCGAGCAGCGACCGCTGTGGACAGAGCCGGAGACAGGCTGCGGGATTCGATTGTGGTGGTGGGCAATTCCCCGACTTCTTTGTGGGCGCTTCTAGAGTTATGGGCGGAAAAAAAGATCTCTCCGGCCTTGGTTATCGGCCTGCCGGTGGGATTCGTGGGTGCGGCCCAGGCCAAGGAGTCCCTGCTCAAAAGCGGTCTGGAGTGTATAGCCAATGTCGGCCCCAGGGGGGGGTCGCCTGCGGCCGCAGCCGCCTTCAACGCCTTGTGCCGTTTGGAGGAGAGGTGATGCCGGATGCGGCTGCAAGCGGAGCAGATCCAATCAGGGGTCATGTGTACGCAGTGGGTATCGGTCCCGGGGCCCCGGATCTGCTTACCCTACGGGCGGTTCAGGTCATCCGTGGCGCGGACGTTATTATCTGTCCGCGTTCTTCCAAGTCAGAAAAGAGCATGGCCCTGGAAACCATCCGTCCCTGGATCAATGGACAGGAGCTTATAGAGGCGGTCTACCCCATGCGCCGGGATCAAAAGGCAACCAGTGCCTTTTGGCGACAGATGGCCGAGGAGGCTGCGCTTCGGGCGGAAAAAGGCTGCGTTGTGGCCCAGATTACCTTGGGCGATCCCCTGCTTTTCAGCACCAGCTGCTATTTCCTGGCCGAGGTGCAAACCCTTATGAGCAGGGGAAAAGTGCATGTAGTCCCGGGCATAGCCGCTTTCCAGGCGGTATCCGCCCGCCTGAAAAAGGCCCTGGCCGTGCAGGAGGATCGACTGCTGCTCATGACCGGAACCGAGACCGAGCAGATAAAAAGGGCCCTCCAGGAATGTGAGACCCTGGTCCTGTACAAGGCGGGACAGAACATGCAGCACATAAGGCGTCTTTTGGAGGAGGAGGGCCTTTTGGCCGATTCTGCGCTTGTCTGCTATGCGGAACAAAAAAAGGAGTTCGTGTGCCGTGACCTGCGGGAATACAGCGGTTGTTTGCCCGGGTATCTGGCCTGTGTGGTAATCCATGTACGGCGGAGAGAATGGCAAAAGGACTGAAGAGCGGACTCTCCACCGGGACATGCGCGGCTGCCGCCGCCAGAGCGGCCTGTCTTCTAATGCGGGGGGAGAGGGATGTCTCTGAGGTGGATGTAGTCTTGCCGGGGGGAGAGAGGGTATGGTTCACCGTGCATAACCCGGCATTAAGGAACGGGGAGTTCCGGGCTTATGTGTTCAAGGACGGGGGAGACGATCCGGACGCCACCCATGGCCTGCGCATTGGGGCCGGTGTCAGTCCGTCCGGCGTTTTTCGAGTCGAGGCCGGGCCAGGAGTGGGGGTTGTCACCCGTCCGGGTCTGGCGGCCTTGCCCGGCGGGCCGGCTATCAATCCAGTGCCCCTGGAGATGATAAAAAGAGAAGTGGCTCGAAGTTATGCCCGTCCGGTGCGCGTGCGGGTGATTGTTCCCCGCGGGAGAGAGATCGCGGCCAAGACCTTTAATCCCAGGCTAGGAATTGTGGCCGGGATCTCCATTCTGGGCACTACCGGTCGGGTCAGGCCGTTTTCCCTGTCCGCCCTCCGGGAGACCGTACGCCTGAGTCTGCGCCAGGCGGACGCAGCTGGTCTGGAGCGGATCGTTCTGGTCCCCGGAAACATGGGCCGGCGTTTTGCCCGGGCCCAAGGCTATGCCCCGCAGCAGGTGCTGGAGGTGGGGAACGAGTGGGGGGCGGCCCTGGACTGTCTGGCCCGGGAGGTCGTATTGCAGGCGGACGTGTGCGGTCATCCGGGCAAGCTTTTGAAGCTTTGCCGCGGGGAGTTTGACACCCACAGTCAAAGATCAAAGCCAGCCCTGTCTGTGGCCCAGAAAAAAATGGCAAAACTCGGCCTTTCTTTTTGGGCCCAGGCGAGGACCGTACAGGAGATCCTGGACCGGATGCAGGAAGAAGAGAGGTGGATTGTCTGCTGCGCTCTGGCCCGGGATGTCCTGGAGGCGGTGCAAGCCAGGGGCGGAGGGCAGATCTGCTCGGTCCGGCTTATTGATTTGCAGGGAAAAGAGCTCGGCCGGGCCGAATGAGAGTTTTGGGGCCATTTCCTGGTCAGCTCCGGGAGCGGAAATTATGGGAAAAAACAGGGAAACAGGACAAAATTTAGCAGTGATCGGCTGCGGCCCGGGGCATGCGGATTATATAATCCCGGCTGCCCGGCTGGCGGCTAGAGATTGTCGGATCCTTTTCGGAGCGGCGAGGCTTTTGGATCTGTTTCCTGAATTTAGCGGGGAAAAGCGGGAGATCGGCGGGGATATAGACCAAGTGCTCAGGGAAGTGGCCCAGGCCCTGAAACGGGGCCGGATCGGGGTATTGGTCAGCGGGGATCCGGGGTGTTTCAGTCTGGCCGGACGTCTGAAGGGAAAATTCGGTCGGGACCAATGCCGGGTAATACCGGGTGTAAGCTCGGTTCAGCTGGCCCTCGCCCGTCTGGGTCTGGACTGGATCGGGGTCAGCGTGCTGAGCGCCCATGGCCGCAACCCTCCGGATCCGGAGGAAATTCTGGGGCACGAAACTGCAGTGGTCCTGGCCGGCAGGGACGTAAAGCGGTTGACCGGGATATGGGATCGACTCCACCGGGAGTATATATTTTATTGCTGCTCTGATCTGGGTCTTCCGGGAGAATCGATTCTGCGGATTGAAGACCGTGGTGTTCTGGAGACCTGCCCTGGCGGGAACGCCTTGCTCGTTTTGGAGAAGAGATGAAGGCCGCATTGATTGCCCTGTCCGAGCGGGGCCTTTTTCTGGCCAGGTGCCTGGCAAATGCACTGCCCTCGGATGTGTTCGGGCACGAAAACTGTGCCCTGCTCCCCGGAGAGACCCCCTTTGCCTCCCTGGTAAAAGTAACGGAGTGGCTTTTTGCCGGTTATCCGCGCTTGATTTTTTTTACTCCGGCCGGGGCGGCTGTCCGGGCCCTTTCCGGTTTGCCGCGGGACAAGCACCTTGATCCGGCCGTGGTCCAGGTGGATCCGGCCGGCCGGTTTGTGGTCAGTCTGCTTTCCGGGCATGAGGGTGGGGCCAATGAGTTGGCTTTTTATGCGGCCGGCAGGCTAGGGGCGGTCCCTGTGGTCAGCACCGCGACTGAAACGCTCAAGGATATAGTGGTCGGAGTGGGTTGCCGCAGAGGAACAGCTGCCGGTCACCTTAAGGATTGTGTCCTGCGGAGTCTAAAAAAGGCCGGAGTGGACCCCGGGAGGATGAGGGTACTGGCCACCGCCGGATGCAAGCAGGATGAACCCGGGATCCGCGGGGCGGCGGAGATGCTCGGGGTCTGCCTGCACATTGTTCCGGATTCGGAGATCAAAAAAAAACAAAATTTGTTTATAAACAGACCATTGGTGCAAGATAAGGTGGGTCTGCCCGGGGTGTCCGAGCCAGCCGCTGTATTGGCCGGGCACCAAGCGGAGCTTATATATGCGAGGGAATTATGGCCGCAGGCAAGTATAGCGATTGCAAGGGAAAGCTTTATGTGGTCGGAGTAGGTCCGGGAAACCCCTTGGACAGGACCAAGAGAGCGGAAAGGGCGATTCAGCGCAGCTCAACTGTTGTCGGATATCCCCGTTATATTGAGCATGTCCGGGAGCTGGTTACGGACAAGAAGATTGTTTCCTCCGGGATGACCCGGGAGCGCGAGAGGTGCGCCGAGGCGGTCCGTCTGGCCACGCAGGGGGAAGTGGTCTCCTTGGTCTCTTCCGGGGATGCCGGCATATACGGCATGGCTGGGTTGGCTTTGGAGATGCTGGAAAAAGAGGGGGTGGCCCTGGATGTGGATGTGATCCCCGGGGTAAGCGCCAGTCAGGCCCTGGCTGCCAAGGTTGGCGCCCCGCTTATGATCGATCATGCGGTCATCAGCCTGAGCGACATCCTGGTTCCCTGGGAACGGATAGAGATCCGGCTTAAGGCGGTTGCAGCGGCGGATCTGGTCTGCGCTTTGTACAACCCCAAAAGCAAAAAGAGGATCTGGCAGCTCTCCCGGGCCAGGGAGATATTTCTTGAGTATAGGGACCCGGATTCTCCGGTGGCGGTGGGGACTGACGTGTCTCTGCCCTCGGAGGGGATGATTCTTAGCACCCTGCACGACTTCCCCATTCATGAGGTCAATATGCGTTCCTGTGTCATAGTCGGCAACTCAGACACCAAGCTCTTCCGCAAGTGGCTGGTTACTCCGCGTGGCTACTACGAACCGGACGAGGATTTGTGAGAGTGATTTTGCGGTTTTAAAATCAGGATGAACACAAGATGCTTGGCAGTGACGTTCTTGCTTTTTTTGCTTTTCTCTTCCCGTTTGTGGAGGGTTTGGCCATTGTGGCCGCTATCCATGCGATTATGAAGGCCAGGACCTCCCAGGGCGCGATCGCTTGGGCGGTCTCCCTGGTGACTTTTCCCTGGGTGGTTTTGCCCTTGTATGCAATCTTCGGCCGGAGTAGGTTCAACGGGTATGTGCTTTTGCGGACCAGCAAGGATCTGGAGGTACGCCGCAGAGTGGATTCTCTGCGCAAGATGGCCAGGGCCAGTGGAATGGTGTGTACCGATGGGCATCAATCCCAGAAAGCCCTGTCGAATATGGCCGATCTGCCGCTTTTGGGGGGTAACAAAAGCGAGTTGCTGATAGACGGCAAAAATACCTTTGCCGCTATTTTTTCCGCAATCAACAACGCAAAAGAATATCTTTTGATTCAGTTTTTTATCGTTCGGGACGATGAGTTGGGCGGGCAACTCAAAGACCTTTTGCTTGCCAGGGCCAAACAGGGGGTGCGCATATATTTCCTGTACGACGAGATCGGCAGTCACAGCCTTTCCCGTGGGTATCTCGCCCAATTGCGCAATGCCGGGATTGAGGTGAGCGCTTTTCATACCACCAAGGGTCGGGCCAATCGCTTTCAACTCAATTTCCGCAATCACCGCAAGATCGTTATTGCGGATGGCGAGGTGGCCTTTGTCGGGGGGCATAACGTGGGGGACGAGTATGTTTCCAGGCACAGCAGGTTCGGGGCTTGGCGGGATACCCATGTCAAAGTCCAGGGCCCGGTGGTAAACGCGATACAGTTTGCCTTTCTGGAGGACTGGTTCTGGACGAAGGGTGAGATCCCTGATTTGAACTGGAATTTTAGCGTTACTTACCCGGGCGATGAAAAACATCTGCTGGTTGCTTCCGGCCCGGCCGATCCCCTGGAGACCTGCGGTCTGATGTTCACCCAGGTGATAAACGACGCCAAGGAGCGGATCTGGATAGCCAGTCCGTATTTTGTGCCTGATCCCCGGGTGGTCGGCGCCCTCAAGCTGGCCGCCCTGCGCGGGGTGGACGTAAGCATCCTTATTCCGCAGCAGGCGGATCACCTTATCCTGTATTTGGCCTCTTTTGCCTATTATCAGGAGATACTGGCCGCAGGTATCAAAATCTTTCGTTATGACCGGGGCTTTTTGCATCAGAAGGTTTTTTTGGTGGATTCCGCATGTGCGGCCGTGGGTACGGCCAACCTGGACAACCGTTCTTTTCACCTCAATTTTGAACTCATGCTCTTAAACTATTCCGCGGATTTTATCGCGGAGGTGGAGGAGATGCTTGCCCGTGATTTTTCCGGATCCCGCCGGGCGGAAGTAAGCGACTATACGTCCAGATCCTTTCCCTTCCGTCTGGCTGTCCGTTCCTCTGCTCTTTTGTCCCCTGTTTTGTAG